>NZ_FPKK01000015.1:0-110896 GCF_900119645.1 Pseudomonas sp. NFACC43 | reverse complement strand
CCGGTGGCGGCGGCATCCCGACGATGTACGACGCCCACGGCAAGCTGCAGGGCGTCGAAGCGGTGATCGACAAGGACCTGTGTTCGGCGCTGCTGGCCCAACAGCTGGAGAGCGACCTGCTGGTGATCGCCACCGACGTCAACGCCGCGTTCATCGACTACGGCAAGCCAACCCAGAAAGCCATCGCCCAGGCCCACCCGGACGAAATGGACAGGCTCGGCTTCGCCGCCGGCTCCATGGGGCCCAAGGTCCAGGCAGCCTGCGAATTTGCCCGCAACACCGGCAAGGTCGCGGTGATCGGCGCACTGGCGGACATCGATGCCATCGTCCAGGGCACTGCGGGAACGCGTATCAGCACGGCCACTGCCGGCATTACTTATCGATAACGGGAAACTTGCGGGGCAGATCCGAGGTCTGCCCTACTCCCACGCCTTCGAAGGAGAGACGCTTATGGCCATGTTCCAGCCCGGTCACCTGCATATGGAGCGCCATGCGCTGAACAAGGACGACTTCAGCTACAACCTCTGCATCGATTACGAAATTGCCCAGGACCCCAAGGAGGGCCGGGGCATGTCGTTTCGATTGCACGGCACGGTGGAAGACAAGAGCGTGGACGAGACGTTTTTCCTGGCCAGGGACCAGGCCTTCGACTTCGCCCGCCATGCCACGCGCATCGCGCAGAAATATGGCCTGCCCAAGCAGGCGAGCATTGGCTCGATGCACAAGTACTACGACGAAATGTTCGACGATGTGCGCAAGCAGTTGGACATCAAGCCGGGCGAGCCAATGAAGCCAGAACACCTGGCATAACCCGGTCAAAAGCCCCCCCAATCCCCTGTGGGAGCGAGCTTGCTCGCGATAGCGGTTGATCGGTCGAGACACAGAGTGACTGACCCACCTTGATCGCGAGCAAGCTCGCTTCCACAGGAGCTATCAGTGCCCTGAATATCGGGTTAAACACACCCACTGCCTGACTGGCAACCCGCCACGGCTGACCTATGCTGAAAACAGTACCCCCGGGGTATTCGTTCAGAGGTCACCGCCATGAACATCAGAACCAAAAGGCGCCTCGCCGTTTTCGTGACCTGCGCCGCCACGCTTGCGCTGTATGGAACGGCGGCTTATCGGGTCGAACAGGCCAGGCAGCAGCCCCGCGAATACGCCAGCTGCAACCTGGAGCGCTGCATTCCCCACAACGCGACTCTGAACGCCCTGCGCTGAAGCGGACTCAGTCTTCCTGCTGATCGGTCTTGAGGCGGTCTCGGAAGGCCTTGGGTGAAATGCCTACCCGCCGGCGGAACAGGCGAGTGAAGTTGGTCGGGTCGGAAAACCCGAGCAACTCGGAGATCTCGTAGATGGTCATGCCGGTGTAGGTCAAAAGCCGCTTGGCCTCCAGCAGCTGACGCTCGTGCATGATCTGCAGGGCCGGTTGCCCGGCCAGCTCGCGGCAGGTGCCGTTGAGGTGCGAGACCGAGATGCCCAGGCGATGGGCCAGGTCCTCGACCTTGACGTGCTGGCGATAGGTTTCTTCCACCAGCTGGATGAACCCGTTGAGGTATTCCCGGGCCCGCTGCGGACGCTGGGCCTTGGTGCGCCGCTGCATCACCTGGCGACTGACCCAGACCATGATCACGCTGACCAGCGCATGCATGAGCATTTCCCGGGCCGGCTGATGGCCCATGTACTCGTCCTGCAAGGCACTGAACAGGCTGTTGAGGTATTCGGCGTTGTCCCCGGCCGGGTAGCTGTCGGCCTGGGCCAGGATATTCACCGAATGGCCCAGTTGCGCCTGGAGGTGCGTCACCAGCGGTGCCGCCAGGGTCACCACATAACCCTGCACATCCTCGGAAAAACGAAAGCCGTGGACCGACAGCGGCGGCAGGATCTGCACCGCCGGCGGTTCGAGCTGCGTGCGCTGACCCTCGATTTCCAGCTCCGCCTGGCCCTTGTAGACGAACAGCAACTGACAGAGATCGGCATGCCGGTGGGGCTTGATCTCCCATTGATGCTCGCGGCTGCGCTTGGAAATGGTTTCGCAGTGCAGAAGATCCGGCGTCGGCCAATCCTGGCTTTCGCCGTAGAGCTTGAACACCGGGATCGAAGGCAGGTCGGTTGTTTTCATAACGAGGATCGGCCTCGGGTTGCGGGCGATAATCGCACCGATTGGCAGAAAGTACAGGAATCGGCTCAGTTTTCCCCTTCAATCGACAGGTTCGCAAGCGAAAAATGCACGTACCCATCATCACCGACCCCGGTCGCGTGCTTCGTGAGAGCCATAACAACAATGAAAACCCTCAAGACTCAAGTCGCCATCATCGGCGCCGGCCCCTCTGGACTGCTGCTTGGCCAGTTGTTGCACAATGCCGGAATCGACACGTTGATCCTCGAACGCCAGACCCCGGACTATGTCCTGGGCCGCATTCGCGCAGGGGTGCTGGAACAAGGCATGGCCGAGCTCCTGCGCCAGGCCGGCGTCGGCCAGCGCATGGATGCCGAAGGCCTGCCCCACGACGGCTTTGAACTGGCCCTCAATGGCCGTCGAGTGCACATCGACCTCAAGGGCCTGACCGGCGGCAAGAACGTGATGGTCTATGGCCAGACCGAGGTGACCCGCGACCTCATGGCTGCGCGGCAATCCAGCGGCGGCCGCACGCTGTACGAGGTCGAAAAGGCCCAGCCCCATGACATGCAGACCGAGCACCCCTTCGTCACCTTCGAGCATCAGGGGCAGGCCTGGCGCCTGGACTGCGACTACATCGCCGGCTGCGACGGCTTCCACGGCGTGGCGCGCCAGTCGATCCCGGCGGAAAACCTCAAGGTCTTCGAGCGGGTCTACCCGTTCGGCTGGCTCGGCATCCTGGCCGACACGCCACCGGTCCATGAAGAGCTGGTCTACGCCCGCCACGAACGCGGTTTTGCCCTGTGCAGCATGCGCTCGCGAACCCGCACCCGCTATTACCTGCAGGTGCCCGCGCAGGAGCAGGTGGCCGATTGGCCGGATGAACGTTTCTGGGCCGAACTCAAGCGTCGCCTGCCCGCCGACCTGGCCGAGGCGCTGGTGACCGGCCCCTCCATCGAAAAAAGCATCGCGCCACTGCGCAGCTTCGTGGTCGAGCCCATGCAATACGGGCGCATGTTCCTGGTGGGGGACGCTGCCCACATTGTCCCGCCCACCGGCGCCAAGGGGCTGAACCTGGCGGCCAGCGACGTCAGCACGCTGTTCAACATCCTGCTCAAGGTCTATCGCGAAGGACGCGTGGATCTGCTGCAGCAGTATTCGGCCATCTGCCTGCGGCGGGTCTGGAAAGCCGAGCGCTTCTCCTGGTGGATGACGTCGATGCTGCACCGCTTTGACGACGATGCCTTCGACCAGCGCATCAGCCAAGCGGAGCTGGAATACTTCGTCGACTCCGAGGCCGGGCGCAAAACCATCGCGGAAAATTATGTCGGACTTCCTTATGAGGCTATCGAATAGCCGGCTACCGACTTAAACTGCGGGCTTCGTTCCATTCGCCAGGGCATTCGTGTGAAGCCCGCAGGTTCTACCGTGACTCAGCTCAACATGCCTCAAGCTCCCAAGCCCGCCATTCGCAGCGTACTGGTGGCGCTGATGCTGGCGATTTTCCTGGGCGCCCTGGACCAGACCATCGTCGCCGTCTCGATGCCGGCTATTTCCGCACAGTTCAAGGACCTCAGCCTGCTGGCCTGGGTGATCTCCGGCTACATGGTGGCCATGACCGTGGCGGTGCCGATCTACGGCAAGCTCGGCGACCTTTATGGGCGGCGGCCACTGATGCTGTTCGGCATGGGCCTGTTCACCCTGGCCTCGCTGTTCTGCGGCCTGGCCCAAAGCATGGAACAGCTGGTGCTGGCGCGGATTGTCCAGGGCATCGGTGCCGGTGGGATGATTTCCGTGAGCCAGGCGATCATCGGCGACATCGTGCCGCCCCGGGAGCGGGGTCGCTACCAGGGCTATTTCAGCAGCATGTATGCGGTGGCCAGCGTGGCCGGGCCGGTGCTGGGCGGCTACATGACCGAATACCTGTCATGGCGCTGGGTGTTCTGGATCAACCTGCCCCTGGGCCTGGCGGCCTGGTGGGTGGCCCGGCGGACGCTGGTCGGGCTGCCGGTGCCGAAACGCATTCCCATCATCGATTACCTGGGCACCGTGCTGCTGGTCATCGGCCTGACCGCATTGCTGCTGGGCATTACTCAGATCGGCCAGGGCCACGCCTGGCACAGCCGCGATGTGCTGGGGCTGCTGGGATGCGCGGTGGTGGCCCTGGCGATGTTCGTCTGGCACGAAAACCGGGCGCGGGAACCCTTGCTGCCCATGCACCTGTTCCTCAACCGCAGCGCGGTGCTGTGCTGGTGCACGGTCTTTTTCACCAGCTTCCAGGCGATTTCCCTGACCGTGCTGGTACCGTTGCGCTTTCAGAGCGTCACCGGCGCGGGTGCCGACAGTGCGGCGTTGCACCTGTTGCCCTTGGCGATGGGACTGCCCATAGGCGCCTATTTCGCCGGGCGCCGGACTTCGGTCACGGGGCGCTACAAACCGATGATCCTCAGCGGTGCCCTGCTCTTTCCGTTCGCCATCCTCGGCATGGCGCTCACCCCGCCCGATGCGTTCTGGCTCAGCAGCCTGTTCATGCTGCTCAGCGGCATCGCCTCCGGCATGCAGTTCCCGACCTCATTGGTGGGTTCGCAGAACTCCGTGCAACAGGCGGACATCGGCGTGGCCACCAGCACCACCAACCTGTTCCGCTCCCTCGGCGCAGCGGTGGGCGTGGCGTTGATGTCGGCGCTGTTGCTGGCCTTGCTGAAGGATTCCAGCCTGGCCCAGCTCGCCAGCGCATCACCGATGGGCGAAGGACATTCCGGCAATGTCTTGCTGGACGGCCTGAACGCCGCCCCGGGCCAGGCGCAGCAGGCCCTGCGCCAGGGTTTGCAGGGGACGTTCAGGAATCTGCTGCTGATCAGCGCGGCGGTGTCGTTGCTCGGGCTGGCAGCGGCAGTGGCGATGCCCAACCGATTGCTGCGCGGCCGGGACGAGAAGGTTCGCTAGGCACCATCTCGTCGCCAAGCACAAACCTGTGGCGAGGAGATTTATCACCTCGCCACAGAATCCGGCTCATCATCGGAGCTGAGTCCGGTGCCATCAAGCCGTCGCCGGCACGACTTCCGGCGCCGCCTCAGCGCTCATGCCGTCCTTCATCCGCTTGGCATCGCGCACGAAGCAACGTGACGCCAGGAACAGGAACAGCATGGTCAGCAACAGGGCCACCGGTATCAGGTACATCGCGTCATGCAGGCCGATGGCCTTGAACGCTTCGGCCATCTGATCGACGCCCGCGGCCGCCATGGCCGTGCGCGCGAAATAATCGGAAAGGCCGCCGACCACCACCGGGCCCAGGCCACCGCCCAACAGATACAAGCCGGCGAAATACAGTGCCATCGCCGTGGCCCTCAAGCGTGGCTCCACCACGTCCTGGATCGCGGTGTAGACACAGGTATAAAAGTTATAGGCAAACAACCAGCCCACGCTGAACACCGCCACGAACACGCCGATTTCGATACGTCCGGCGTGCAACGCCCACGCCGTGGTGATCGTGGAAATAGCCAGGCTGAATGCCCCGAACAGCAGGCGACCGTTGGGCACGCGCTGGTGAATCTTGTCGGCGACCCAGCCGCCCAGGGTCAGCCCGAACAAGCCGGTCACGCCCACCATGATCCCCGTGGCGACCGCCGCTTCGTGCAGCGGCATCAGGAAATACCGTTGCAACATGGGCACCAGGAAGGAATTGCAGGCATAGGTCGCGAAGTTGAAGCACAACCCCGCCAGCACCAGCCACAGGAAAGTCGGAATGGCCAATACCCGACGCACCGGCCGGTCGACTTTTTCCTGGGACACCTGCACGGTCTCCGCCGCACCGCGCTTGGGCTCCTTGATGAAGAACATGAACACCGCCAGCACCAATCCCGGTACCGCGGCGATAAAGAACGGGGCGCGCCAGCTGTCGAAGGCCTTGACCATCGCACCGATGGTGAAGAACGCCAGCAGCAGCCCGATCGGCAGGCCCAGCATGAAGATCCCCATGGCCCGCGCCCGGCGATGAGCCGGGAACAGGTCGCCAATCAGCGAATTGGCCGCCGGTGCATAACTGGCTTCGCCAATGCCCACCCCCATGCGCACCACCAGGAACGCCCAGAAACTGCCCACCAGGCCATTGACCGCCGTCAACCCGCTCCAGGCCGCCAGTCCCCAGCCCATCAGCCGGCTGCGCGAGCCGGTATCGGCCATGCGTCCCAAAGGCAGGCCGGCCAGGGCATAGACGATGGTGAACGCCGTGCCGATGATGCCGATCTGGAAGTCGCTGAGGCTCCATTCCATGCGGATCGGCTCGATGATGATGGCGGGGATGGTGCGGTCGAAGAAATTGAACAGGTTGGCCAGGAACAACAGGAACAGAATGCGCCAGGCATTCGCCGCTTGGGTCGAGTTCTGCATGGGTCCGTCTCTTTATTGTTATGGGGCGACGGCGAGGCATCCGGGCCCTGAATCTGCAATCTAGATAGCGCAGCGCGGGCTGTCTCCAATCATTCGCCCCGCTGATACCGGGCCATGGGTGCGGCGGGTTTATTGACGGCAATCAAGTGACTGTGACAATTGCCATCATTTTGCCCAATCCTGATTAAAGATCATCACTCGCTGGCCGATCCAACATGAATAGATTTACCCGAGCGCTGTCAGGCTGCTGTCCTGAACGCTTGGGCCGACCTTCGCGCCAACCAGGGCGCGAGCTCCCATCAGCGATGGTTCGATGACAACGATTGTCGAGCCGAACAGCTCAGGCATACGCGCACCATGACCTCAAAAAAAACCTCCACTGCGTTATCCGATCTGACCCTGAGCCCGGCCGCCAACGGCCCTGAAACCTCAAAGTCGCCGGGGGGCCTGCGTTCCCTGTCGACCCAGCAGTATCTGTATTTCACCGAAACCAACACCGACCGTATCCTCGACAACCTCGACGGCCTGCGTGACACGGTCTTCCCGCGCCCCCCGCACCTGGTGGACGAGGAAAGCGAACGCGGCCAGCAGGAATTCCCGTCGGTGTGCCTGATCGGTCTCGGGCGCTGCGGTTCCAACATTGCCCTGGACGTGGCGGAGCTGGTGTACAACGCCCGCAAGTTCTACCTCAACGAATTCAACGCCGAAGACAAGGCCTACAGCGACAAGGGCTATCGTCCCGCGCAGTGGATCCGCAACAACCTGCGCCTGGGCACCGGCAAGGCGACCAAACCGGTATTCCTGGTGGAGCCCCTGGTGATGCTCGGCGACCTG
This sequence comes from Pseudomonas sp. NFACC43, assembly GCF_900119645.1. Taxonomy (NCBI): domain Bacteria; kingdom Pseudomonadati; phylum Pseudomonadota; class Gammaproteobacteria; order Pseudomonadales; family Pseudomonadaceae; genus Pseudomonas; species Pseudomonas sp. NFACC43. The sequence goes on along the minus strand of NZ_FPKK01000015.1, from coordinate 103,554 downwards.
GACAAGGACATCGCCGGGCGCATCCGCTTTTCGCGCAAGGGTGAAAAAAGCGGCTTCCTGCGCGACTACAGCAAGATGAAGATCATGGACCTGTCGGAAGTCCATGCCGGTGGCGCCGGTAACGCGCCGATCCTGGGCCAGTACCTGGCCAAGATCATCCTGAACAAGGACACCCAGCGTTTCTCCAGCCCCGACTGGAAAATGATCCACTCGTACCTGATCGACAGCTGCGGCATCAAGGCCAACCAGTCGCGCCTGTATTTCTCGATCTTCAGTGCCGGCGGCGGTACAGGTTCGGGCATGGCCTCGGAGTTCGGCCTGGCCCAGCAGTATTCGTACATGAACAAGACGTTCGACACCAAGCCCATGGACGAGCACGACAGCAAGAGCGGTCATTCCTTCGTCTTCGAGCCGATCTTCACCAGCGGCATTTGCGTACTGCCGAATATTTCCGATCACCGCAGCGAAATGTCCGAAGCGTTGCACATCAACGCCGGACGCCTGCTGTGCAAATACCTCTCGGAAGAATGGGATTTCTCGTACAACTTCGCCAATGAAGACAGCAGCGAAGCCAGTGTCATGGGCCGCATCCGCCCCTGGAACGCCATGATGCTGATCTCCAACGACATCATGCGCTACGCCGAAGAGAGCGATGACGGCAACATCCAGAACATCGATGTCAATGCCATGGAGAAGCACGCCAACCAGTACATCTCCCAGCAGATCTTCAACATCCTGACGGCCCAGGCCGTGACCACCGACTACGACCAGAACTATTTCCGGCGCGCCGGCATCGACATCGGCGAAACCATTCGCCTGGATGCCAACGACCTGTTCATGAGCCTGGCCGGCCCGGTGGCGATCGCCTACGCCGAGTCCGTCGTCCCGGAAACCCCGGCGCCCAGCAACGACAAGTTCAAGGTGTTCGACAAGGAACCGCCACGCCTGAACATCGATGACCTGTTCTTCCGCTCCATCGACCTGCCGCACTTCAACAAGGTGACCCAGGCCATCGAGGGCATCAGCCTGTTGCCGATCGAATCCAAGCGCTACCGGGCCTCGCTGGAGCAGTACAAGAACTCCGGCTACGATGCCGCGGCCCTGCACGACCTGCATTTCTTCAAGAACTGCTCGTCGGTGGTGTCCATCGTCTCGCTGCCCAAGGACTACAAGCTGTCCTATATGGACCTGAACCGGCTCAAGACCCACCTCAACAGCCTGTTCCCCAACACCACCCTCAAGCGCTACGCCCTGGTGATCGGCGCGTCGGCCAACCTGTCGCTGACCACCCTGATCGCCAAGAGCCCATGCCTGTCGGACGATTTCCTGACGCTGATCGTGGCCTTCATCAAGCGCTGCTTCGCCCGCAACCCGTATCGCTTCGACGACACCCTGGACAACTCGATCCTGGACTTCATCATCAACGAAGACTTCGACGAGGAACGGATCGACGACCTGCTCAACGAATTCGAGAACCCGGCGAAGATCCTCGACACCAACTGGTATGCGATCAAGCCGATGTACGAAAAGAAATACCGCGAGCTGATCAGCGACAAGGAGAAGTTCGTGTCGATCAACGATATCCGCCTGTCCCGTGATTGCGTGAAGAAGGCCATCAAGTACCTGCGCGAGATCTACCGTCACCGCATCGGCAAGACCAAGGTCATTTCCTTGAACAACCACACCGGCAGGACTTACTGAGGCCAGGTACGCAGACCGCGTCGCCTCGACCGCGAGCTGGCTCGCTTCACAAGGCCCTGTGAACAAGGCCCACTGTGGGAGCGAGCTTGCTCGCGATAGCGGCTTTGACTCCATCACCGGCACAACATCCAGAAACAATTGAGCAGCCCAAAGGCTGCTCGATGAACTGTTCCCGTTACGTATACGTCAGCCTGTCCTGTGGCGTTTCGCCACGGCAGGCTGCTGTCACGCTACTCAGCTACACACTTTTTCCAGGTCATGGCATTGACCTGGTTTGGTGCACCGATCAATTCGACGCCCTTTCCTGGATCATGATCCAGGGAGAAACCACCACCGCCCAGAGCAGCGGATCGCGCTCCACGAAATCCAGCGCCCGCGTTTCAGAGAGCTTGGCGACGTGCCCGGCGGCCAGCCAGGCGGCGACTTTGTCCCCTTCGTCCTGGGCCACGGCCTCGGCGGCGGCGATCAAATCCAGTGCCGGGTCGACCCACAATAGGGCACCCTTGGCGAAGAACGGTTCCAGCTCCTTCCAGGTGATGGATGCAGTTTCCCCGAGCAGCTTGGCATAGAGGGTGCTAGGTTCTTGATTCATGGGCACTGTCCGGAAAAGAAATCGGCGCGAATGATAACGTCGGTGGTCTGGCAGAAAAACCCGGTTGCAATTGGAGTGACGATTGAAAAACGCAGCATGGCCAGGGATTGCCGATCAGACCGGACAACACCCGCCGCTATTCTGTCTTTTTCTTTCAATAAAGCGACAACCCCTGATTTTGTCCCCGAGTGCCAGCTTCCCTTGCCAACAAGGGGCGCTCTACACTGTACCGGTACAGTTGCCGGGGGCATTTTCCGTGGGGATATCCAGCATATCTGACCCGGTTCTGCCGCTGCGGCGCCAGGACTATAAAAACTACAACAGCATGAGTGGAGCACTATGACTAAGGCTACTAAGCAGATTTCCAAACTGTTTGCCGCTATGGTTCTGGCCGGGGTTGCCAGCCATTCGTTCGCCGCCGACACCATCACGATCGGCATCGCCGGTCCGAAGACCGGTCCGGTCACCCAGTACGGCGACATGCAATTCGTTGGCGCGAAACAAGCCGTCAAGGACATCAACGCCAAGGGCGGCGTCGATGGCAAGATGCTCGAAGTCAAGGAATACGACGACGCCTGCGACCCTAAACAGGCCGTCGCCGTGGCGAACAAAGTGGTCAACGATGGCGTCAAGTTCGTCGTCGGCCACCTGTGCTCCAGCTCCACCCAGCCAGCTTCGGACATCTACGAAGACGAAGGCGTGATCATGATCACCCCGGCCGCCACCAGCCCGGACATCACCGCCCGTGGCTACAAGATGATCTTCCGCACCATCGGCCTGGACAGCGCCCAGGGCCCTGCCGCCGGCAACTACATCGCCGACCACGTCAAGCCGAAAGTCGTGGCTGTCCTGCACGACAAGCAGCAGTACGGTGAAGGTATCGCCAGCGCCGTGAAGAAAACCCTCGAAGCCAAAGGCGTGAAAGTGGCTGTGTTCGAAGGCCTGAACGCCGGTGACAAGGACTTCTCCTCGATCATCCAGCGCCTCAAGCAGAACAATGTCGACTTCGTCTACTACGGTGGCTACCACCCTGAACTGGGCCTGATCCTGCGTCAGTCCAAGGAAAAGGGCCTGAAAGCCAAGTTCATGGGGCCTGAAGGCGTCGGCAACGACTCCATCTCCCAGATCGCCCAGGACGCTTCCGAAGGCCTGCTGGTGACCCTTCCGAAGTCCTTCGATGCCGATCCGGCGAACAAGGCCGTCGTCGATGCCATCAAGGCCGACGGCAAGGATCCAAGCGGTCCGTTCGTGTTCCCGGCCTACTCCGCGGTCCAACTGATCGCCGAAGGCATCAAGGCCGCCAAGAGCGACGACACCGCCAAGGTTGCCGAAACCATCCACAAGGGCACCTTCAAGACGCCGACCGGCGACCTGTCGTTCGACGAGAAGGGCGACCTGAAGGACTTCAAGTTCGTGGTCTACGAATGGCACTTCAACAAGCCGAAGACTGAAGTCTCCCCTCAGTAAGCCAGGCCTGGTGTCCTGGCTCACAAATACGTTCTTTTTTGACGAGTGGCGGTAGTCGTCAGGCAACGCAGCATGACGACTACAGACGCCGCCATAAGGAACCGTACTCGTGATACAGGACACTCATGGTCAACAAGCCCACTGTGCAAGCAGTGGGCTTTGTTTTACGAGGTTTATGGGCCAGGCACCCGCGATCCGGGCGCTGGTTCACCTGAAAATCTTAAAACCGTCACCAGCGGTTCGCTGGCAAACGCTCGGAGCAAATGTGATCAGAGAACACAGCACCGGGCCGGAACATGACTCCACCAGTGAAATGCGTATCGGGTTTTTAGGAGCGCTGTAATGCCTGAGATCTATCATTTTTTCCAACAGCTGGTTAATGGCCTGACCATTGGCAGCACCTATGCCTTGATAGCCATTGGCTACACAATGGTTTACGGCATCATTGGAATGATTAACTTCGCCCATGGCGAGGTCTACATGATCGGTTCCTACGTGGCCTTCATCGCCCTTGCCGGGCTGGCCATGATGGGCATCGACTCACTGCCGCTGTTGATGACCGCCGCGTTCGTGGCGTCGATCATCGTAACCAGTGCCTATGGCTACAGTATCGAACGCGTTGCCTATCGTCCCTTGCGAAGCAGCAACCGGTTGATCCCGCTGATTTCCGCCATCGGCATGTCGATATTCCTGCAGAACACCGTATTGCTGTCCCAGGACTCCAAGGACAAGTCGATTCCCAACCTGATCCCGGGGAGCTTCTCCTTCGGCCCGGGCGGCGCCGAAGAAGTGCTGGTGTCCTACATGCAGATCCTGGTGTTCGTCGTGACCCTGGTCGCCATGCTCGGGCTGACCCTGTTCATCTCCCGTTCCCGCCTTGGCCGCGCCTGTCGCGCCTGCGCCGAGGACATCAAGATGGCCAACCTGCTGGGCATCAACACCAACAACATCATCGCCCTCACCTTCGTCATCGGGGCCGCACTGGCGGCTGTCGCCGCGGTACTGCTGAGCATGCAGTACGGGGTGATCAACCCGAACGCCGGTTTCCTGGTGGGCCTCAAGGCCTTCACCGCGGCGGTACTGGGTGGCATCGGCAGCATCCCGGGCGCGATGCTCGGCGGGCTGGTGCTCGGGGTGGCCGAAGCGTTCGGCGCCGATATCTTTGGTGACCAGTACAAGGACGTCGTGGCGTTCGGTCTCCTGGTCCTGGTCCTGTTGTTCCGGCCGACCGGCATCCTGGGCCGTCCGGAGGTTGAGAAAGTATGAACAAATATCTTAAACAGGCGCTGTTCAGCGCCGCGCTGGTCTGGGCCGTGGCCTTCCCCGTGCTGGGCCTCAAGCTGAGCATCGTCGGGGTCAACCTCGAAGTGCACGGCACCGGTCCCCTGACACTGAGCGTGATTGCCCTGTGCTCGGTACTGATGTTCCTGCGGGTGCTGTTCAGCCAACAGGTCGGCACGCTGCTGCGTTCCAACCGCGGACCGCTGGTTTCACCCAAGGTCAGCCAGTTCCTGACACTGCCACGCACCCAGCGCCAGATCATCATCGGCCTGATCGTGGTTGCCCTGGTCTGGCCGTTCTTCGGCTCCCGGGGCGCGGTGGATATCGCCACGCTGATCCTGATCTATGTCCTGCTGGGACTGGGCCTGAACATCGTGGTCGGTCTGGCCGGGCTGCTGGACCTGGGCTACGTGGGTTTCTACGCGGTCGGTGCCTACAGCTACGCGCTGCTGTCCCATTATTTGGGCCTGAGCTTCTGGATCTGCCTGCCGATCGCCGGCTTGATGGCGGCCACCTTCGGCTTCCTGCTGGGCTTCCCGGTGCTGCGGCTGCGGGGCGACTACCTGGCCATCGTGACCCTGGGCTTCGGCGAGATCATCCGCTTGTTCCTGCGTAACCTCACCGACCTCACCGGCGGCCCCAACGGCATCAGCAACATTCCCAAGCCGACGTTCTTCGGCCTGAGCTTCGACCGCACCGCGGCCGAGGGCATGCAGACCTTCCACCAGTTCTTCGGGCTGACCTACAACCCGGTGAGCAAGGTGGTGTTCCTCTACCTGGTCGCACTGCTGCTGGCCCTGGCCGCGCTGTTCGTCATCAACCGCCTGCTGCGCATGCCCATCGGCCGTGCGTGGGAAGCATTGCGCGAAGATGAAATCGCCTGTCGGGCCCTGGGCCTCAATCCAACCGTGATCAAGCTCTCGGCCTTTACCCTCGGTGCCGCGTTCGCCGGTTTCGCCGGCAGCTTCTTCGCTGCCCGCCAGGGCCTGGTGACGCCGGAATCCTTCACCTTCATCGAGTCGGCGATCATCCTCGCCATCGTCGTGCTGGGCGGGATGGGCTCGCAACTGGGTGTGATCCTGGCCGCGATCGTGATGATCCTGCTGCCTGAAATGATGCGTGAATTCAGTGAATACCGCATGTTGATGTTCGGCGCCTTGATGGTGCTGATGATGATCTGGCGTCCTCAAGGTCTGCTGCCTATGCAACGCCCCGAACTCAAACTAAGAGCGGAGCCGCACAAATGAGCCGCGAGATCCTCAAGGTCGAAAATCTGAGCATGCGCTTCGGCGGCTTGCTGGCGGTCAATGGCGTGGCCCTGACCGTCAAGGAAAAACAGGTCGTGGCGCTGATCGGGCCGAACGGCGCGGGCAAGACCACCGTGTTCAACTGCCTGACCGGTTTCTACCAGCCCACCGGCGGCACCATCCTGCTGGACGGCCAGCCGATCCAGGGCCTGCCGGGGCACAAGATCGCCCTCAAGGGCGTGGTACGCACCTTCCAGAACGTACGGCTGTTCAAGGACATGACTGCGATCGAGAACCTGCTGATCGCCCAGCACCGTCACCTGAACACCAACTTCTTTGCCGGCCTGTTCAAGACCCCGTCCTTCCGCAGGAGCGAACGCGAGGCGATGGAGTACGCCGAATACTGGCTGGAGAAAGTCAACCTCAAGGAGTTCGCCAACCGGACCGCCGGGACCCTGGCCTATGGTCAGCAGCGGCGCCTGGAGATCGCCCGGTGCATGATGACCCGTCCGCGGATCCTCATGCTCGACGAGCCGGCCGCCGGCCTGAACCCGAAGGAAACCGAAGATCTCAAGGCCCTCATCGGAGTGCTGCGCGAAGAGCACAACGTCACCGTGCTGCTGATCGAGCACGACATGAAACTGGTCATGAGCATCTCCGACCACATCGTGGTGATCAACCAGGGTACGCCCCTGGCCGATGGCACCCCGGAACAGATCCGCGACAATCCTGAAGTGATCAAAGCCTACCTGGGGGAAGCGTAAATGCTGCAGTTCGAAAACGTTTCCACCTTCTACGGCAAGATCCAGGCCCTGCACAGCGTCAACGTGGAAGTCCGCCAGGGCGAGATCGTGACACTGATCGGCGCCAACGGTGCCGGCAAATCCACCCTGCTGATGACGCTCTGCGGTTCGCCCCGGGCCCACAGCGGCAGCATCCGCTACATGGGTGAGGAGCTGGTGGGCATGGACTCGTCGCACATCATGCGCAAGAGCATTGCGGTGGTGCCGGAAGGCCGTCGGGTGTTTGCCCGGCTGACCGTGGAAGAAAACCTCGCCATGGGTGGATTCTTCACCGACAAGGGCGACTATCAGGAACAGATGGACAAGGTGCTGCACCTTTTCCCACGCCTGAAAGAGCGCTTTACCCAGCGCGGCGGCACCATGTCCGGTGGTGAACAGCAGATGCTCGCCATTGGCCGTGCGCTGATGAGCAAGCCCAAGCTGCTGCTGCTCGACGAGCCCTCCCTGGGCCTGGCACCGATCATCATCCAGCAGATCTTCGACATCATCGAGCAGCTGCGCAAGGATGGCGTGACGGTGTTCCTGGTGGAGCAGAACGCCAACCAGGCGCTGAAGATCGCCGACCGTGCCTATGTGCTGGAAAACGGCCGGGTGGTGATGCAAGGCACCGGTGAAGCACTGCTGACCGACCCGAAAGTGCGCGAGGCGTATCTGGGGGGTTGAGTCTGTCGCACAAAAAGAAACGGCCTTCGGGCCGTTTTTTTTGCCCGGCTTTTCCAGTGAATGCAATGGCAGGCAGCAATACATCTGTGGCGAGGGGATTTATCCCCGTTGGGCTGCGAGCAGCCCTCGCGATGCCGCATCAATCAGCCTGACACACCGCAGAGCTGTTTTTCGGGGCTGCTTGGCAGCCCAACGGGGATCCTCCACATCGGATTTCCCAGGTGGGCAAAAAATAATGGGGGCCCGCTGTAACGCTTTGCCATCGTCCTTCTCTAGTTCAGCAGACCGGCGCTAACGCCGGTTCATTTCCCTGAAGACTGGAGAATCATCATGACTGCTTCGACCCGCACCCTGTCCGCCACTGCCCTGGTCCTGGCCCTGGGTTCCGCCCTGAGCATGACAGCCGTCTCGACCGTTCACGCAGCCGACGACACCATGGAAAAATGCTTCGGCGTTGCCCTCAAGGGCAAGAATGACTGCGCCGCCGGCGCCGGCACCACCTGCGCCGGTACCGCAAAAATGGACTATCAGGCCAACGCCTGGAAATCGGTGCCTAAAGGCACGTGCACCACCATGGAAAGCAAAACCTCACCCACCGGTTTCGGCCAGCTCGAAGCGTTCAAAGCCAAGTCCTGATCGCATCGCCTGAGGCCCGCCACCATGTTGAACACCCCATCCCTCGCCACTGATCGTCGACTGCCGCCAAGGGCGGGGCTGGGGCTCAAGAGCGAGCATTTTCATGAAGTGCTGCAGACCCGACCGGATCTGGGTTTTTTCGAAGTGCACGCGGAAAACTACATGGTGGCCGGCGGGCCGCTTCATCACTTCCTGGGGCTGATACGCGAACGGTATCCGCTGTCGTTGCATGGCGTCGGCCTGTCGATCGGTGGGGAGGGTCCGCTGGATGTCACGCATGTGCAGCGCCTGGCCGCCTTGATCGAACGCTATCAGCCCCAGTCCTTTTCCGAACACCTGGCCTGGTCCAGCCACGGCCCGGTATTCCTCAATGACTTGCTCCCCCTGGCCTATGACGAAGCAACCCTCGAACGGGTCTGCGAACACATCGACCAGGTGCAGACCAGCCTCAAGCGCACGCTGTTACTGGAAAACCCGGCCACCTACCTGGGCTTTGAAACCTCGACCTTCGACGAGCCACAGTTCATGAGCGAAGTGATCCGCCGCACCGGCTGCGGCCTGCTGCTGGACGTGAACAACGTCTACGTTTCGTGCATCAACCATGGCCGCGATCCACTGGCCTACCTCGACGCCCTGCCCCTGCAGATGACCGGCGAAATCCACCTGGCCGGCTTCGCCGAGGATACCGACAGCCTCGGCGAGCGCCTGCTGATAGATGATCACGGCGCGCCGATCGATCATGCAGTCTGGCAGCTGTACCTCAAGGCGCTGGAGCGGACCGGGCCGGTCGCCACCTTGATCGAGCGCGACAACCACGTCCCGGCATGGGAGGTGCTGCTGGCCGAAGCACGCCAGGCCGATCATCTGTTGAGCGCCGCTGGAGCCCGGCCATGAGCAATCAGCACGCATTTGCCGCCGCCCTGCTCGACCCGCGCAAGGCATGTCCGCCCGGCCTGGTCAGCGCCAATGGGGCAGCCCCGGAAAGCCGTTTCGCGGTGTACCGCAACAACGTGCTCAGCTCATTGATCAATGCCCTGGCCGACAACTACCCGGTGGTGGTGCAACTGGTGGGCGAGGAATTCTTCCGAGCCATGGCCGGGGTCTATGTCCAATCCACGCCGCCGCGCAGCCTGGTGATGAACGACTACGGCGGCGACTTTGCCGAGTTCATCGAACACTTCGAACCCGCCGCCAGCGTGCCTTACCTGGCGGACGTCGCTCGGCTGGAGCGACTGCATGTGCAAGCCTGGCATGCCGCCGACGCCGAGCCCATGGCGCAAGAACGAATCGTGGCGGCGCTGTCGTCCCCCATGCTGGCAGGGGACTTGAAGATCGGGCTTCACCCGTCACTTCGGCTATTGCAATCCCCCTATGCCGTCGTGACGATCTGGGCCGCCCATCAACACCAGGCGCCCGCACCGTTCGAAACGCTTCCCGCGCAAAACGCCTTGGTGCTGCGCAATGGCCTGGACGTGGAGGTGTTTGCGATCAGTCGCGCGGCCCATGGGTTCATCGCAGCCCTGCAACAAGGGTTCTCCCTGACTGCGGCCATTGAGGCCTCGATCGACCTTGACCTGGAACACACCCTGGCGGGGCTCATCCGCCACCAGGCCATCACCCATCTCCTAGCCGAACAGGTACTCCCATGAACACCCTGATTTGCGGTTTCATTCAATGGCTGGAGAAAATTCCCCACAGCCTGATCGCCTTCATCGGGCGCTTTTGCATTGCCGCAGTGTTCTGGAAGTCCGGCCAGACCAAAATCGAAGGACTGGCCATCGACCTGGTCGACGGCACCTTCCAGATCGGCCTGCCGCGCCTGGCGGACTCGACCATCCCCCTGTTCAAAAGTGAATACGCCCTGCCGCTGCTGTCGCCGGAACTGGCCGCGCACCTGGCGGCCTTTGCCGAGCATGTATTTCCAGTGCTGATCCTGCTTGGCCTGGCGACGCGCTTCTCGGCACTGGCCCTGCTCGGCATGACCGTGACCATCCAGGTGTTCGTCTACCCGGACGCCTACCCGACCCATGGCACCTGGGCGGCGGTGTTGCTGTACCTGATGGCCCGTGGACCGGGAGTGTTGTCGATCGATCACCTGATCGCCAAGCGCTACGCCCACGGCTGAACACAGATTCCCTCACAGGGATCTGGACAGTCGAAATATCCAAGCCACCCCAGGGATTGTCCAGTGGATGGACTATCGTTGGAGCCGATCCAACGCCTCGCCACTGCGCTTGAACCAATCGATCAGATAGTCGGCCAGCACCTGGGTGCGCCTGGGCAGGCCGCCCTGGTACGGATGGACCAGGTACATCGGCATGCGCCGGGTCTGGTAATCGTGCAGCAAATTGCGCAGGCGCCCGTCGGCCAATTCTTCATGCAGCAGGTAGGACGGCAGCCGGGCAATTCCGGCACCGGCCAAGGCCGCTTTTTTCAACAGGCTGTAGTGATTGCTGGCGAACGGCCCGGAGACTCGCACCCGCAGCAGCTCATGCCGTTGGTGGTACAGCCATTCCTCGCGGCCGCTGTAATGGCTGTTGAGCAGGCAACGGTGTTCGGCCAGGGCCTGAGGCGTGTCGGGCTCCCCATGACGCTCCAGGTAGGCCGGGCTGGCACAGGTCATTTCGTGCCAGGCCAATAGCGGCCGCGCCACCAGGCGCTCATCAATGGCGGCATCGGAACGGATCGCCAGGTCGAAACCATCCCGGGACAGGTCGCGGTAGCCGTTGTTGAGCTCCAGTTCGATCTGCACGTCCGGATAGGTGCGGGCAAATTCCGTCAACAGCCCATCAAAGAAGGTTTCACCCAGGGAAACCGGAACCGTCATGCGCACCGGACCGCAAATGTCATCCTTCAACCGGGCCAATGCCTGACGCGCACGCTCCACTTGCACCAGCAATGCCTGGGCCTGGGGCAGCAACGCCGTCCCCGCCGCTGTAAGGCTCAGGCGTCGCGTGGTGCGCTGCAACAGCACCACTGAAAAACGGCTTTCCAACAGACTGATGCGCTTGGACAACTGGCCCTTGCTGCACCCCAACTGCTGGGCGGCCAGGGTAAAGCTGCCCGCCTCGATCAACACGGCGAACGCCGCCAGGTCATCCATTTCGCTCATTGGATTGTTTCCAAATGAAAACCAAAAGTTGCCTATTAGCATGATTATCAGCGTAAAGAACCCCTCTAGACTGAAAACTCGTTCAACCCAATGAGGAATCTCCATGAAAATCCTGTTGATCGGCGCCAACGGCACCATTGGCTCGGCCATCGATAACGAACTGTCGCCGCGCCACGAAATCGTCCGCATCGGCCGCCACAGCGGTGACCTGCAAGTGGACATCAGCGACAGCGCCTCCATCCGTGCCCTGTTCGAAAAGACCGGACGCTTCGATGCACTGGTCTGCGCGGCGGGCAATGTCACCTTCGCCCCCTTGGGCGACATGACGGAGGAAAGCTTTGCCCTCGGCCTGAAAGACAAGCTGATGGGCCAGGTCAACCTGTTGCTGATCGGCCGTGAATATGCCAACGACGGAGCCTCGTTCACCTTCACCACCGGCGTGCTCAGCCATGACCCGATCAAGAGCGGCGCATCGGCGGCCCTGGTCAACGGCGCCCTGGACAGCTTCGTGCGTGCCGCGGCGATCGAGTTGCCTCGGGGGCTGCGGGTCAACTCGGTCAGCCCGAACGTGCTGGTGGAAGCCATGGACAAGTACGCACCCTACTTCCGGGGCTACAAGCCGGTGCCGGCCGCCGACGTCGCCCTGGCCTACGCCAAGAGCGTCGAAGGCCTGCAGAGCGGCCAGACCTTTCACGTAGGTTGAGCCAGGGAAAGCACCTACGGGTTGTGGTGAAGGACCAGTCTGAGTAACGTGGCGACACTTGTCTGGAGACCCAATGATGCGTGCCGCCCGTTCCCTGTTGCTTGTCGCCCTCCTCCCCCTCTTCGCCGCCTGTCAATTGCTCGAAGCACCACGCCAGAGCGCGTCCCATGCGGGCCAGACTCGCATGCAGGGCGAGCTCACGGCGGCCGATGGCAAGCTGCTGTTCCAGCCCTGCCAGGACCAGCGCCGCTTCATCGTCAACGACAGCGGCAGCACCAGTGTGCTGCAGCAGGCCGCCGTCCTGGCCGGAGACCAGGGCAAGCTGTTCGCCGATGTGCGTGGGCGTATCGTCTCCAGTGCCGCGGCCGGCACCGACAGCCAGCTGGACCTCCAGCAGCTGTATCGCCTGGAACGCTCGGGCACATCCTGCGACGACGCCGACTTCAAGCGAATGACCCTGCGCGCCACAGGACACGGCCCTGAATGGTCGCTCCAGGCCGGAGGCAAGGGCCTGGTGCTGGAGCGCGAAGGCCAGCCGACACTGGCAGTGCCTTACGTCGAAGAACAAGTGGGCGACGGCCGCTTCAACCTTGGCACCGAGGCTAATGGCCAGAAAGTCGAACTCTGGGTCACCCCCTCCCGCTGTGTCGACAGCAGCACCGGCAGCGTGCAGCACATGAGCGCCGAATTGCGGGTCAACGGCCAGGTCCAGCGCGGCTGTGCCTATTTCGGTGGGGCACGCGACGACTGAATGGACGGGCAGCTTGTTTTAAGCTCACCGGAATCGGCTTTGCGGCTTATAATCGCCGGTTTGAAGAACGCCCTGGCGCAGTTGTGCGCCCCGCGAACCGGACCCCACCATGTTACGAATCACCGAACTGAAACTGCCGCTCGACCATTGCGAAGAAGACTTGCGCGCCGCCATCCTGCAGCGCCTGGGCATCGCCAGCGATGACCTGCTCGACTTCACCCTGTTCAAGCGCAGCTACGACGCACGCAAGAAATCCTCCGAACTGTGCTTCATCTACACCCTCGACCTGACGGTGCGCGATGAAGCCGGCCTGCTGCGCAAGTTCGCCGATGATCGTAACGTCAACGAAGCACCGGATGTCAGCTACAAGATGGTCGGCCAGGCCCCGGCGGACGTGGGTGAACGGCCGATCGTGGTGGGCTTCGGTCCGTGCGGGATCTTCGCCGCCCTGTTACTGGCGCAGATGGGCTTCAAGCCGATCATTCTCGAGCGCGGTCCGGAAGTTCGCCAGCGCACCAAGGACACCTGGGGCTTGTGGCGCAAAAGCGTACTCAATCCCGAATCCAACGTGCAGTTCGGCGAAGGCGGCGCCGGGACGTTTTCAGACGGCAAGCTCTACAGCCAGATCAAGGACCCGAAATTCCTGGGCCGCAAGGTGCTGCACGAGTTCGTCAAGGCCGGTGCGCCGGAGGAAATCCTTTATGTCAGCAAGCCCCACATCGGCACCTTCCGCCTGACAGGCGTCGTGGAAAACATGCGCGAGCAGATCCGTGCCCTGGGCGGTGAAGTGCGATTCCAGCAAAGGGTGACGGACGTGCTGATCGAGGATGGTCAACTGGTCGGCGTCGAGCTGGCCAGCGGAGAACGTATTCACTCCCGCCACGTGATCCTGGCCCTGGGACATAGCGCCCGGGACACCTTCCGCATGCTCCACAGCCGTGGCGTATACATGGAAGCCAAGCCGTTCTCGGTGGGTTTCCGTATCGAACACCCGCAATCGCTGATCGACAGCGCACGCCTGGGCAAGTATGCCGGCCACCCGAAACTGGGCGCCGCCGACTACAAGCTGGTGCACCACGCCAGGAACGGTCGTTCGGTATACAGCTTCTGCATGTGCCCTGGCGGTACCGTGGTGGCCGCCACTTCCGAGCCGAATCGGGTCGTGACCAACGGCATGAGCCAGTACTCGCGCAATGAACGCAATGCCAACTCCGGCATCGTGGTGGGCATCACGCCGGAGGTGGACTACCCCGGCGGCCCCCTGGCCGGGATCGAATTGCAGGAGCGCCTGGAGTCCCATGCCTTTGTGCTCGGCGGCAGCAACTACGAGGCCCCGGCGCAGCTGGTGGGCGACTTCATTGCCGGCAAGCCGTCCACGGCGTTGGGCAGCGTCGAGCCTTCCTACAAACCAGGGGTCGCCCTGGGTGACCTGGCCCTGGCGTTGCCGGACTTCGCCATCGAAGCCATTCGCGAAGCGCTGCCGGCCTTCGAAAAACAGATCCGCGGTTATTCGCTGCATGACGCCGTACTGACCGGCATCGAAACCCGTACGTCGTCACCGCTGCGCATCACCCGCAACGAATCGTTGCAGAGTCTGAACGTGAAGGGCCTGTTCCCGGCCGGCGAAGGTGCCGGTTATGCAGGCGGGATCCTGTCGGCAGGCGTCGATGGGATCAGGATTGCCGAGGCGGTGGCACGGGATATCCTCGGCCTCGAAGCCTGAGGGGACACTGCTGTTCACTCGAGGCAGCCACAGGCCCCGGTAAACAGCATTACCCTGTAGAAGCGAGCTCGCGATGACGGCCTGGCATTCAACACAGATGTTGACTGATCCACCGCGGTCGCGAGCAAGCTCGCTCCCACAAGGGGCCTGAGGGTTTCAAGATTCAGATATTGGCCCGCAACACACTCTCCGGCAGTGCCGCGCCCCGCTCCACACTCGCTGCCACGGCGTCCATCAGCCCACTCAACTCATACCCCTGTGCCTCGAGCCATGCCGGATCGTAATAAGTGGTGGCGTAGCGCTCCCCTGCGTCACACAAAATCGCCACGATCGACCCCGATTCACCCGCGTCCACCATCTGTTTCGCAGCAATCAGAGCGCCGATCAGGTTGGTGCCGCTGGAGCCACCTACTCGCCGGCCCAGACGTTGCGCCAGGTAATGCATGGCAGCCAGGGACAAGGCATCCGGCACCTTGACCATCGCGTCGATGACCTTGGGCAGGAACGAGGCCTCCACCCGTGGCCGGCCGATGCCTTCGATCCGCGAGCCGCAGTCCAGGCGCAGGCTGGCGTCGCCGCTGCGGTAGAAATCGAAGAACACCGAACGCTCGGCATCGGCACACAGCACCCGGGTGCGATGCTGGCGATAACGTACGTAGCGCCCCAATGTCGCGGTGGTGCCGCCAGTGCCGGGGCTGGAAATCAGCCAGCTCGGCTCCGGATGCCGCTCGAAGCGCATCTGCTGGAAGATCGACTCGGCAATGTTGTTATTGGCCCGCCAGTCCGTGGCCCGTTCGGCGTAGGTGAACTGGTCGATGAAGTGCCCGTCATGCTCACGAGCCAGGCGCTCGGACTCGGCATAGATCTGCGTAGGATCCTCCACCAGGTGGCTTTGGCCCCCGTAGAAGGCAATCTGCGCGATTTTTTCCCGTGAGGTGGTCGCCGGCATCACCGCGATGAAGGGCAGACCCAGCAATCGAGCGAAATAGGCTTCGGAAATGGCCGTCGACCCACTGGACGCCTCGATCACCGGCGCGTCGGGTTTCAGCCAGCCGTTACACAACGCATAGAGGAACAGCGACCGGGCCAGCCGATGCTTGAGGCTGCCGGTGGGATGGCTGGACTCGTCCTTGAAATACAACTCGATACCCGGAAGGCCCGGCAGCGGCAACGGGATCAGATGAGTGTCGGCGCTGCGCTGGAAGTCGGCCTCGATGATGCGAATCGCTTCGCGTGCCCACTGACGGTGGTCGTTCATGTGTGTTCTCACTGGATCGGTTCGACGCGGAGGAAGCCTGACGCTCATGCAGGCACGGCGGGTATCGGAAAAACCAGTCGCAAGCTTAGGAAAAAAGCTACATCGCGCACAGGTACAGCTAAGGTCCAATATGCCTTGTCACTGCCCGAGCGCAACCAGGCGTTGTAACGCCATATAACAAAAAAGAATATAACTTTTGTTTTAACAACTAACACTACGGGTTAGGGTGTGGCCACTTTGATTCGATGAATGGAGAGCGATCTTGCCTCTACGTAACTCCCTGATGCGCTTTTTCCAGCTGGAAGCCGCCAGCGGCCTGCTGTTGATCGCGGCCGCCGTACTGGCCCTGGTCATCAATAACTCACCCCTGTCCTGGCTGTATGGCGGCTTGCTGGATACGCCGGTGGTGGCTCAGGTTGGTGCATTGAAGATCGCCAAGCCGCTGCTGCTGTGGATCAACGACGGGCTGATGGCATTGTTCTTCCTGCTCATCGGCCTGGAGGTCAAGCGCGAGGTCCTCGACGGGCAACTGTCGAAACCCTCGCAGATCGTCCTGCCAGGCGCAGCGGCGATTGGTGGCATGGTGGTGCCGGCACTGATCTACTGGTTCCTCAACCGCGACAACCCGGCGGCCCTTTCCGGCTGGGCGATTCCAACGGCCACCGACATCGCCTTCGCCCTGGGGGTCCTGGCCCTTCTGGGCAAACGCGTACCGGTGTCGCTCAAACTGTTCCTGATGACCCTGGCAATCATCGACGACCTCGGCGCCATTATCATCATCGCGATCTTCTACTCGGGCGCCCTGTCGACCTTGTCGCTGGTGCTGGCGGCGGTTTGCATCGCGGTGCTGGTGGCCATGAACCGCATGGGCGTGATCAAGCTCGCGCCCTACATGGTCGTGGGCCTGGTGCTTTGGGTCTGCGTGCTCAAGAGCGGGGTGCACGCCACCCTGGCTGGCGTCACCCTGGCCTTCTGTATCCCGCTGCGCACGAAAAACGCCGAAACCTCGCCGCTGTTGTCCCTGGAGCATGCCCTGCATCCCTGGGTCGCGTACGGCATCCTGCCGCTGTTCGCCTTTGCCAATGCCGGCCTGTCCCTGAGCGGTGTCACCGTCGAGAGTTTCACCCATCCCGTGCCGATGGGCATCGCCATCGGCCTGTTGCTGGGCAAGACCGTCGGTGTGTTCGGCCTCACCTGGCTGGCGGTGAAAGCCGGTATCGCCGGCCTGCCCGCCGGCGCCAACTGGGGCCAGGTCCTGGGAGTGGCGATCCTGTGCGGCATCGGATTCACCATGAGCCTGTTCGTTGGCTCCCTGGCCTTCGAGCCCGGCGCCAGCCAGTACGCCGGCATGGATCGAATGGGCATCCTCACCGGCTCGATCCTCGCGGCAGTACTGGGTTATGGGGTGACCGCAGCGGCCAGCCGCAAGCACACAACCCTGTCCTGACGCATCCTTGAAGACCGATCGCTACGCCTTTTCGCGGCGTAGCGATCCGTCACCCGGTCGATTCGCCCCCTCAAGATCAGACGTTCAAGCAAAGCAGTCCGACAATACTCGGCAAGCGACCACCGAACGCCCCTGGCCACCGGGTCAGCGTCCGTCCCGCACGGAAAGACCGTGACCTTCGGCCAATTCAACGAAGGGCATAAAAAAACCCCGATCAGTCACCTGATCGGGGTTTTTTCCTTCCCGTTGCGCTTAGTGCGTAACGCGGCTCACACCGTTCACGGTGGCGATACGAACCCGCTCGCCCACACGGAATACTTCGTTTTCCTGAACCTCTTGCACGTAGGCGCGCATGCTACCGTCGTCTTCGCGAACAGTGATTTCCACACCCTGGGTGCGGGTCAGGCCTTCTTCAGTGGCGGAGCCGATCAGGCCACCGGCCACGGCGCCAATCACGGCGGCGACGATACTGCCGCGGCCGCCACCGATGGCGCTGCCGCCCACACCACCGACCACCGCACCGGCGGCACCGCCGATCGGGGTCTTGGTGCCTTCGATCTTGACCGGACGCAAGGCTTCGATGGTCCCCATGCGAATCGTCTGCACGCGACGCGCTTCGTCACGGGAATAGGAGTCACCGGTCAGGCTCGACTGACAACCAGTGAGCAACATCGCCATCGTGGAAAAGGAAGCAACCAGCAAAACAGACTTACGCATAGCATCAGACTCCAAAAGACAGGTAATCATTAAACTCCGCAGCTTGACGCCTGTCACGGCTTCGCCGGGATAAAATTGTTTTCATTCAGGTGGGATACAGGCATACCCGAGAAATTCCACAAAACAGTAGCGCCAATTTACGAAACCTGCGTCGTTGGCCCAAGGATTTCCATGGACTATTTCATCATCGCGGTCACCACGCTCGCCGGTCTGTACTTCCACTGGTGGCTGTACGTACGGATCAAACGCTGGGTAGATCGCGACCTGGCGCTGTCATTGGCAGGGCGGGACGAGGGGAAGAAGGATTACATGCTGCAACAATTGGATCGCGCCCGGGCGCTACGGATCAAGCGCCGGGACCTGCCGCAATGGCTCCAGGCCGCTGCGGCAGATTATCCGGCCCCTACGGGGCCAGACGCTCGCGAGTCCACTGCGTCCCTTCCAGGCGGTAATTGAGTCGATCGTGCAGGCGACTCGGGCGACCTTGCCAGAACTCGATGCGCTCCGGCAGCAGGCGATAACCGCCCCAATGCTCGGGGCAGTGTGGCTGGCTGTCGCTGAAGCGTTGCTCAGTGGCCTTGAGCAAGTCCTCGAGTTCGCCGCGGCCGGCGATCACCCGGCTCTGAGGTGAGGCCCAGGCGCCGAGACGACTGCCCAGCGGCCGCACCTGGTAATAGGCATCCGACTCCTGGGCCGTGACTTTCACCACCCTGCCCTCGATGCGCACCTGACGCTCGAGGGTCGGCCAGAAGAATGTCATGGCCGCGAACGGATTGGCGGCCAGTTGCTGGCCCTTGGCGCTGTCGTAGTTGGTAAAGAAGGTGAAGCCCTGGGCATCCAGTCCCTTGAGCAGCAGGATCCGGCAATGGGGGCGTCCATCCGTGTCCACCGTCGCCAGGGTCATGGCATTGGCTTCCACCGGGGGCTGCTCGGTTTTCACCGCCTCGGCGAACCATTGGTGGAACAGCGCAAACGGCTCGGCCGGGGCTTGCGCCTCGGTCAGGCCATCGCGGGTGTAGTCGCGGCGCATATCAGCCAGCGTTTGGGTCATGGCGCACTCCTTGTGGTTGGCCCGTCACTGCTTGGAAGTATCGGCGGCCGCGACTTTCTTGCTGTCGGTGGCGGCTTTGGCCGGTTCGGGTTTTTTCGCCGGGGTGGCCTTCTTCGCCGGGGCTTTTTTCGCTGGAGCCTTGGCCGCGGCTTTCTTGGCCGGGGCCTTCTTGGCGGCCGGCACCGCAGCCTTCTTCGGTGCTGGCGCCGGGGCCGCAGGCTTGACGTCCTGGGCGGCCACCAGGGTGACCGGTGCGGGAGCCGGCATGTTGTATTTGCCCAGCAGCGCCACCAGCGTGTTCTGTGGCGTGATCAGCAGCTCTACGCGACGGTTCAAGGCGCGCCCTTCGACGCTGTCGTTGGCCGCACGAGGGGCCTCTGAGCCCATGCCACGCAACAGCAGGCGATCGCGCTGCAACCCGCTGAGACGGAAGATCGCCGCCACGGACTGGGCCCGCTCCTGGCTGAGCTTGAGGTTGGCGGGCGCCGCGCCCGACGTGTCGGCATGGCCCAGGACCAGCACGGCGGATTTCGGATCGGCTTCCAGGATCTTCGCCACACGGGTGAACGGGCCGAGAGTCACCGGCAGCAGCATGGCCGGACGATCCGGGTTGAACGAACTGTCCACAGGCGCGGTGACCACCAGCACGTTGTCACGGCGTTCAAGTTCCAGCTTGCTGTCCTTGATCGCGGTGCGCAGCTTGGGCTCATAGTCGTCGAGCCAGGCCTGGGTGATTTTCGGGTCAGGCATTGGCGCCGCCTTCGGGGCTTGCGGTTCCTTGCCGCCGAACGGCCACCACCATTTGCCAGCGCTTTCGGATTCGGTCTTGGCAATGCTGACCGGGGTCTTGGCCTCAGGCTTGGTTTCAGGCTTGACCGCGTCTTTGCTGGCAGGCTCGTCACCTGCCTCGTCAGAGGAGAACGGCCACCACCAATGCGTGGCACTCTCGGCCTTGGCCTGGGGCGCCACGGCTGCCGGCTTCAGCGCAGCCGCCGGAGCTGGAGCTGGCGCCGGGTCTTTGCTCGCTACCTTGTCGGTAGAGCCAAACGGCCACCAGCCACCACCGCCCTCGGCATCATTTTGTGGGTTTTGCGCGCAACCGGTGATAGCGAAGCACAGCGCCAGAGCGAGGGTTTTATTCGATGACATTGGATATCCACAAAATGATGTAAATGAAAAATACAGACCCCAGGCCGGGGCACATAAACAGTCGCTTTGAAACCGAAAGAGACCCTGGGTTCCAGGTCCCCCCCGTCCAGTGACGCTTTATAGACAAGTGGCAAGTACCCTCGCAAGATTCTGCGCGCGCGGGTCCATCAACACGTAGGGCCCGAGGGTGTTCGTCACGAAGCCGAATGCCACGTCATGTTCCGGATCGGCAAAGCCGATGGAGCCTCCGGCACCCGGATGACCGAATGCCCGCGGCCCCAGGCCATAGGTCGCATTCGGCACATCAGGCTGGTCGAGCATGCACCCCAGGCCGAAACGGGTCCGGGTCAGCAATGTCCTGTCGTCGCCAAGGCTGTGCTGGCGGGTCAGCTCATCGAGCATTTCGCCTTCCAACAGACTGCCATCCAGCAAACCGGCATAGAACCCGGCGAGGCTGCGGGCATTGCCATGGCCGTTGGCGGCCGGCTGCTGCATGCGTCGCCACTGCGGCTTGTTGGTGCTGGTCATGATCGATGGTGGATTGGTGAAGGCACGTGTGGTCATGGCTGCAGGTTCACGCATCGTGACCTGCAACAGGCGCTGTGCCGCCGCATCGCCGACGTTGCCCTTGCCACGGGCAATATGGGCCACGCGGTGGAACTCCGTATCGGCCAGGCCCACATGGAAATCCAGGCCCAAGGGCCTTGCCACCCGCGCCACGATGGACTCGCCGGGTCCGCAGCCGTCCGCCCGGCGCAGCAGTTCGCCCACCAGCCAGCCATAGGTGATCGCCGCGTAACCGTGACCGTCGCCCGGGGTCCACCAGGGCGTTTCGGCCGCCAGGGCATCGACCATCGTCTGCCAGTCGTACAGTGCCTCGGGCGCCAGCAATTCACGCAACGCTGGCAGCCCGGCCTGGTGACAGAGCAATTGACGCAGGGTGATGGACTGCTTGCCGGCGGCAGCGAATTCGGGCCAGTACCGGGCAACCGGCGCATCCAGTTGCAGCTTGCCCTCGGCCACCAGTTGCAAGGCGGCGACGGCGGTAAAGGTCTTGGTGCAGGAGAACAGATTGGCGATGGTATCGCTGTGCCAGGCTTCGTCGCCGTCCTTGTCGGCGGTGCCAGCCCAGAGATCGATCACCGTCCGGCCACCGACCTGGATGCACAAGGCCGCGCCGCGCTCCTGGGGATCGTCGAACAGTGCCGCGAACGCTTCACGTACAGCCTCGAACTGAAGCTCATAATGGCCTTGAATCTGCACGCGCAACTCCTTTGAAACAAACACTTTTAGAGTGGCGGGCATTGTTTCAGCCATTGAGGTTTTTGGGAACCGCCACAGGACGGCTGGACACTCTCCTTGTGGCGAAGGGACTTATCCCCTCGCCACAGACAAGCTTCCCGGCCACAAAATGAGGGCGTCAGGAAATCTCCCGCCGGAACGGCGGCAGCGCGTTGAGGATCGCCTTGCCATAGCGCTGGGTCACCAGCCGGCGGTCGAGCAACGTGATGGTGCCGCGGTCCTCTTCGGTGCGCAGCAACCGGCCGCAGGCCTGGACCAGCTTCAGCGAGGCGTCGGGCACGGAGATTTCCATGAACGGGTTGCCGCCGCGGGCTTCGATCCATTCGGCCAGGGCCGCCTCCACCGGATCGTCCGGGACCGAGAACGGGATCTTGGCGATCACCACGTGTTCGCAGTAGGCACCGGGCAGGTCGACGCCTTCGGCGAAGCTGGCCAGGCCGAACAGTACGCTGGAGTCCCCGCCATCGACCCGCGCCTTGTGCTTGTTCAGGGTCTCCTGCTTCGACAGGTTGCCCTGGATGAACACCTGCTTGCGCCAGTCGCGATCCAGGCCATCGAATACGTCCTGCATCTGCTTGCGCGAGGAAAACAGCACCAGCGTGCCCCGGGAGCCCTCCACCAGCTCCGGCAGGTCACGGATGATCGCTGCGGTATGGGCTGCGGCGTCCCGGGGGTCGGCGCGCAGGTCCGGCACCCGCAATACCCCGGCATCGGCGTGATGGAACGGGCTCGGGACCACGGCGGTGACGGCGGTCCTGGGCAAGCCGGCACGCATGCGGAAGCGGTCGAAGGTGCCCAGGGCGGTCAGCGTGGCGGAGGTCACCAGCGCGCCATAGGCCACATTCCACAGGTTGCGACGCAGCATGTCCGCCGCCAGGATCGGGCTGGCGTTGACTTCGATATCGAACAGCGAACCGCTTTCGGCCAGGGTCAGCCAGCGCGCCATGGGCGGATTGTCCTCCGGGTCCTCGGTGGTGAACGCGGTCCACAGTTCCCAGTTGCCCTGGGACCGGGACAACAGGCTGCCGAACAGTGGGTACCACTCCTCGGCCTGATTGCTGGCGATACCGATGTTCACCTCGCCATCCATGCCTTCCTTGAGCAGGTCGGTCAGGCGCGTGAACAGGTCGGTCAGGCGGGCGAAGCCTTTCTTGAGCTCGATGCCCATTTCACGCATGTGCTCGGGAATGACCCCACCGACGAAACGATGCCGTGGCCGCTCCCGGCCCTCGACATCCTCGCCGGGCTTGAAGTCGGCCACCTGCTCGCAGGCGGTGAACATGAACTGCTGGTTCGTCTTGATCTCCCGCGCCAGTTCCGGCACCTGCTCGATGAACTTGCCCAGGTCCCCCGGCAAGGGGTGCTGGGCCAGCAGCTTGGTGAGGTTCTTGGCGGTGCTTTCCAGCCAGTCGGCGGTGGAACGCAGCCGGGTGTAATGGGCGAAGTGGCCGATGGCCTTGTCCGGCAGGTGATGCCCTTCGTCGAACACGTAAACGGTGTCGCGCGGATCCGGCAACACGGCGCCGCCCCCCAGGGCCAGGTCGGCCAGGACCATGTCGTGGTTGGTGACGATCACATCGACCTTGCCCATGCCTTCACGGGCCTTGTAGAAGGCGCACTGGCCGAAGTTGGGGCAGTGGCGATTGGTGCATTGGCTGTGGTCGGTGGTCAGCCGGGCCCAGTCGGCATCTTCCAGGGTCGTGGGCCAGCTGTCGCGGTCACCGTCCCACTTATTGCCGGCCAGTTTCTCGATCATGCTGGTGAACAGCTTCTGGCTGGCTTCATCGACCTCGATCTTGAAGCCTTCCTCCTCGAACAACTGGGCCGTGGCGGTCTGCGCCTGGCCTTCCTGCAGCAGCATGTCCAGTTTGGACAGGCACATGTAGCGCCCACGCCCCTTGGCCAGCGCGAAACTGAAGTTCAGGCCGCTGTTGCGCATCAGGTCGGGCAGGTCCTTGTAGACGATCTGCTCCTGCAGGGCCACCGTGGCCGTGGCGATCACCAGGCGCTTGCCGGCGGCCTTGGCCGTGGGGATCGCAGCCAGGCTGTAGGCGACGGTCTTGCCGGTACCGGTACCGGCCTCCACCGCCACGACGGCGGGCTCGCCACTGCGCCGGCCTTCATCGTCGGTGTCGATGTCACCCAGGACTTTCGCCACTTCGGCGATCATCAGGCGCTGGCCATAACGCGGCTTGAGGCTCTTGGCTTCGAGAAAACGCGAATAGGCGCCCTGGATCGTGGTTTTGAGTTCGTTGCTGATCATGGATGGTCGGGCGCTAAAAAACGCTGGATAAATTTTCAGTGGTTCGGATCGGCGGCTATCATACCCCGCTAATGAATCCCGCGCAGAACGGAGTAACTCAATGACACCCTTTGCCTTCATCTACACCCTGCATCTACTGGCGGCCCTGGTCTGGGTCGGCGGGATGTTCTTTGCCTGGATGATCCTGCGCCCCGCCGCGATGACGGCCCTGGAAGGTCCCGCCAGGCTCGGGTTGTGGGTCGAAGTGTTTCAACGTTTTTTTGTCTGGGTCTGGATCGCGGTGGTGCTTTTGCCGATCAGCGGTACGGGCCTGATCCATATGCGCTTCGCCGGGTTCGAAACCGCGCCGCGCTATGTGCAGGTCATGATGGGCCTGTACGTGGTGATGACGGCACTGTTCATTCGTATCCAGACCTTGCAGTTGCCCCCGTTGCGCAAGGCCGTGGCCGCCCAGGACTGGCCGGCGGGCGCCGCAGCATTGGGCAAGATCCGACGATTGGTCGGCATCAACCTGCTGATCGGGCTGTTGGTGGTGGCGATCGGCGCGGCGCGGCCAATGTTCTGAGGATGTAGGGCCAGCCCTGCGAGGGCGGGCCCACTGGCGATCTTATGTTCAGAACCGCTGCACGGTCAGCGTTCCAGCCGCGCCGGCAGGCCCCGGCTGGCCGTCGAGGCCAGGGCGGCCACTCTTGCCGCCATCGGCGGTATAGACCAGGCATCCCTTGGCCTTGCCACCGGCACCGGGCTTGCCGCCAGGCCCTGGCGCACCACCCGCTCCGCCGTCCACCATTACCTTGATCTGCCCGTCGGGGTACTCGCGGGGCAATTCGAGACGCACCTGGGCTCCGGCCGCGCCTGGCTGGCCGTCGCCGCCGTTGCTGCCATCGGCACCGCGTCCGGCCGAACCCCACGTGCATCCCGGCGCCTGCCCGTTGGCGCCATCGAGGCCCACATAACCCGGCGCACCGGTGCCACCGCGCGCATCCACCGAGAGCAGCGGCGCCTGCAGGGCGTTGAAACGCAGGTTGAGGTTGCGCCCCGGCCGTGCTGCCTTGGTGTACGTTCCCGGTGCACCACGGGAGGTGATCTGGCTGCCATCGGCCAGTTCAGCCTGGCTCACCTTCATTTCCAGGGGCTGCTGCGCCGGCACGATGGCGATCCGTGCCTCGCGGCCCAGGTGCAATTGGCCGATGGTCAGTTGAGTCACGTTCGAGGGCACCAGCAAAGTGCCGTAATCAGCCACGTCCAAGCGTTCCAGGCTCAGGACACTGGTCGTGTTGGGCAGGCGCATCAACGAATGGCTTTCTACCTGGAGATCCTGGGCAGAAGCCCACGGGCAGACGAGTGCGGCGAGCAGACACAATTTACGCATGGGAAGCCTCTGCGGCGGTCGGAAGGGTTTGCAGATGGAAGATGCCGAACAGCAGCACCCTGAGCCGTTCACGGCCAGGAGCGGGCAGGCCACGGAAACAGGCCCTGAACAGCAGCAATTCCAGCAGATGCAGCGCCAGCAGCAGCGCCCCGGCAAGGTTGACCAGCAGATGCAGCGGATAGATGAACGGCAGGACCAGGTTGGTCAGTACCACCAGCCAGAACAGCAGGGTCAGCAAGCGCCCCAGTCCCCAAAACACCTTCATATGCCCCCCGGTGAGCATTGTTCTTTGCAGCCACAGTAACGGCTTGCGCGCAGGTTAAGCCAGAGGCCGGGGAAAATTTAATCGTCGTGACACAGGAAGTAGCCGTGGCGAGGGAGCGGGCCCCCTCGCCTCAGGCTTTCAACGGTTTATCTTGATTTCCGTGCGACGGTTCATGGCCCGTCCTTCGGCCGTCTGGTTGTCGGCCACCGGCTGGCTCTCGCCGGCACCGGACACCGAGACGAAGCTGGCACGAGGTACGCCGCTTTCCACCAGGTATTGCACCACCGAATTGGCCCGTTTTTCCGACAACCGCTGGTTATAGGCCGTGTTGCCGACACTGTCGGTATGACCGGTCACCCGCAGTTGCGCAGTGGACGATTCCTGCTTCAGACGGCTCGCCACATCGCTCAGCACTTGCTTGTCGGTGGCGGTGAGCGTGGCCTTGTCGAATTCGAAGTGCACATCGCGGATCACGATGGTTTCTTCCTTGACCACCACGGGCTCTTGCGCCATCGGCGCTGGCGCTGGCGGCGGGCAACCGTCGGCATCGACCTGCACGCCCTTGGGGGTGCCAGGGCACTTGTCGCGACTATCCGGCACACCATCGCCGTCCTCGTCGCCGTCGCCATGGGCCCAGCACCAGGCCCCAGCCACCGTACCGGCCACCAGCGCACCAGGACCGATCCAGGAACTGCTTTCGATGGCGCCCAACCCGGCGCCGACGACACCGCCCGTGGCCGCACAGATCGGCCAGTCGGTTTTTTGCAAACCTGCGCAACCAGTCAACACACTGGTAAGCAGAACCAGGGGTAACGCTGTCCGAACTATGCTCATTGGTTTTTTCTCCTTGAGGAATCGGCTTTGCACCGATTCAGGGGAGTAAAGACCCGAGTCCGGATCCGCGCCAGCCCGGGGCCATCGCGGGTTTCGCCCCGTGTTTACAGCCGTTTGCCTGTTTTGCGCGCAAACCGCTCTAGGCCAGGACCCTTGCGCAGGCTATCGTGGTGGCTCTGACTGAGGAACTTCGATGACCGTTGCCATTTCTTCGCGTACCCCCCAGCAAGCCCTGGCCGCCGTGCTTGACCGTTATGCGCCGCGAAAACTGCTGTTGGTCGGTGCCAGCGGCTTTCCCGCGCTGGAAGCATTCCGGCAGGCCCATCCCGACACCGAAGTGGTCCAGGCCAGCCCGGGCCCGTTGCCGCCGGATATCGCCACGCAACGCTTCGACCTGGCGCTGGCGCTCGATTGCCTGGAGCATTTGCCCAAGCGCGACGGTCTGAACCTGTTGGGTGGCATCCGCAACCTCAATGCCAGCCGTATTGCCGTGCTGGCGGACCTCAACGCCTGCGGCTGGCAGGAAACCGACTTCTTCTCCCTGGCGCTGCAGGCCAGCGAGCGGTTCCAGCGCGAGGAGCAGGTGCTGACCCTGTTCACCTATGATCTGCTTGAATACAAGCAAGTCCCCGACTGGCTCAACTCACGCTTTTGGGCCAACCCGGAAAACTTCGGAAAATACTGGTGGTAGAAGCTGTGAACATGAGCCTGCACGCCCCCATCTGCCCCTGTGGCAGCGGCAACCCACTGGACGCATGCTGCGGCCATTACCACGATGGCCACCCGGCGCCCTGCGCCGAAGCCTTGATGCGTTCGCGCTACAGTGCCTATGTGCTCGGGCTGGTGGATTACCTGGTGGCGACCACCCTGCCCGCTCAACAGGACGGGCTCGACCGCCAGGCCATCAGCGAGTGGAGCGCCAACAGCACCTGGCTGGGACTGGAAGTGCAGAGCAGTGAAGTCTTCGGTGGCCAACCGGAACATGCCTTCGTGACCTTTACCGCACGCTGGCATGACGGCCATGGCGAGCACAGCCACCGCGAGCAGTCTTCCTTCGTGCAGAACGGTGGCCGCTGGTATTTCATCGACCCGACCGTGCCGGTCAAGACGGGCCGCAACGACAGCTGCCCGTGCGGCAGCGGGCATAAGTTCAAGAAGTGCTGCGCGGGCTATTTCAATCGTTGAAATCGTCGAGCACTCGTCCGCTTCTGCCCTAGGCTTTTCGTACAGAGCCTAGGCTTTGCAAGAGAAGCCGGACCCGCTTTCAACGAAGCATGATCGTCGCGCAGGCATTCAAGACCTGGTGACAGAGGCGCAGACATGACACGTCCATCACTCCTGCTACGCACCGCCAGCCTGCTGCTGTTCATCGGGCTTGGCGGTTGTGCGTCCTGGCGTGGTGAACAGGCGCCGGAACCGCAAGTGCACCTGGTCAAGGTCGAAGTCGTACGGGCGCGCCTGGTGGAGCAACGGTTCGTGCTGCATTTTCGGGTCGACAACCCAGGGGACAGCGACCTGACCGTGCGCGGCCTGACCTACCGGGTTCATTTGGGCACCCTGCTGCTCACCGAAGGCGAGCACGAACACTGGTTCACGGTGGGCCCGAACAACAGCGCCTACTTCAAGGTGCCGATCCGTACCAACCTGTGGCCGCAGGTGCGCGAAGTGGTGAAATTGCTCGAGAAACCCCGGGAACAGATTCCCTATCGTCTGGAAGGTGAGCTGGAAACCGGATTATTCATCGCTCACTACGTGCACCTGGAGCGCAATGGCGTGATAATCGCCGCCGATTTAATTGCGGAGTGACCCCATGACCCAACAACCCCACGTCCATGGCCCTGATTGCAACCACGACCATGACCATCACCACGATCATGACCACGGCCATGTCCATGGTCCGAACTGCGGCCACGCTCACCAGGAACCGGTGCGCAATGCCCTGAAGGATGTCGGCCGCAACGACCCTTGCCCATGCGGCAACGGCAAGAAATTCAAGAAGTGCCACGGGGCTTGAGGGGCCGGGCGAAGGCCATCTTCGCCTGTTGAAGCATCATCGCGAGCAAGCTCGCTCCCACAGGGGATCCAGGGTACAAGGTACGTTTGCCTATTGCCGCGTGATCCAGTGCGGGAGCGGGTCTGCCCACGATGAGACCGGCACAACCACTTGTCAGCCCGCCTCCAGAATCCGCTTCACATCGACCACCGTCGCATACTCGCCCTGCAAGTTGCCCAGGGACATGGCATGCACCTCGGCAGCCGAACGGACATTGCCGAAGTAGTCGGCCTTGTCGAAAGTAAAGCAGGCATCCTCGACCACCCACGTGTCGAATCCCAGGTTACCGGCCGTACGCGCCGTGGACTCCACCGAGTTGTGCGTCGCCACCCCCACGATCACCAGTTGCCCGATGCCTGCCCGACGCAGGTCTTCTTCCAGGCGCGTGCCACTGAACGCGTCCGGCACCTGTTTTTGAACCAACCATTCCCCCGCCAGCCGCTCGAATCGCGGCTGGACCTCCACCCCCGACTGCCCCGGCCAGAACACCGAGTCCGGCGAACGGGACAGGTGATGGACATGGATCACCGGCCGCGCCGACTGTCGCCAGAACCGCAGCAACTCGAGCATGCGCAGCTCCGCCTCGGGATTGTTGCGAGGACCGAGCCTGGGATGAAGAATGCCTTTCTGTTGATCGATCAGGATCAGCGCTGCGTCTTGGCGTAGCTGCATGCCGGTTTTCTCGTCAGGCCATTGAAATTCCCGACACTTGAGCATCACCTCGTCCTACAGGCAAGCCCTGGCACTCGTCCGGCAACCGGGTTTTCATCGCCTGCTCCACAAATATCCCTCGTCGCCGCTTGCGCGGCCTTCTCCTGCTCACTAACGTAGCGCCTTTCATTGGGTGCCCCCTCCCGCAGGAGCTTTGCCATGGCCTCGCCAGCCTCTACTTCTTTCTTTCCCCGACTCGGCGTTGCCGCCACGGTCGCTGGTGTGCTCGGCTTGAGCGGTTGCCAGGCCTGGAATACCCAGGACACCGTCCCGCCCACTTCCGGCGTACAACCGCTCAAGGGGTTGGCGCAGAACGTCACGGTTCGACGCAACGCCATGGGCATGCCCTTGATCGAGAGCAGCAGTTTCCATGATGCGCTGTTCGCCCTCGGCTACGTCCATGCCGGCGACCGCATCACGCAAATGGTGACCCTGCGCCTGCTGGCCCAGGGTCGGCTGGCGGAAATGTCCGGGGCCGAGCGCCTGGACGTCGACCGCTACATGCGCGCCGTCAACCTGAAAAAAAGCGCCGACGAGTTGTACAAGGCCTCTTCGCCACGGCTCAAGCGCTTCTTCGAGGTCTACGCCCGCGGCGTCAACGCCTACCTGTTCCGCTATCGCGACAAGCTGCCAGCGGACCTGGCCGCCACTGGCTACAAACCCGAATACTGGAAGCCGGAAGATTCGGCGCTGATGTTCTGCCTGTTGAATTTCAGCCAGTCGGCCAACCTGCCGGAGGAGATCGCCAGCCTGGTGCTGGCCCAGACGGTCAACAACGACAAACTGGCCTGGCTGAGTCCCTCCTATCCGGACGAACCATTGCCCCTGAGCGAAGCCGACAAGCTCCAGGGCATCCGGCTCAATGGTCAGATCCCTGGCCTGGCCGAACTCGACAAGGCCAGCAATCAGTTGGCCGGGCTGAACCTGCCGGGTGCAGGGTCTTCGAATGACTGGGTGATCGCCCCGCAACGCAGCCGTGGCGGCAAGAGCCTGCTGGCCAGCGCCAGCCAAGGGCCGTTGAGCGCGCCTTCCTCATGGAGTCCGGTGCAGATCCGGGCGCCCAAGTACCAGGCGGCAGGCGTTTCCGTACCGGGCATCCCGATGATCCTGGCGGGCTTCAACGGCAAGGTGGCCTGGAGCATGACCAGCGTCCAGGGCGACAACCAGGACCTGTTCCTGGAAAAGATCCGACGCCAGGGCAACTCCCTGTCCTACGAGGTCAACGGCAAATGGCAGCCGGTGACGGTGCGCAACGAAACCTACTTCGTCAAAGGTCAACGACCGATCCGTGAAGCCGTGTTCGAGACTCGTCACGGGCCACTGCTCAACAGCGCCCAAGGACTGGCCATGGCCAACGGCCTTGGCCTGGCCTTGCAGACACCGGCTTTTACCGACGACAGGACACTGGACGCATTCTTCGACTTGTCCCGTGCACAGAACGCCGAGAAGGCTTCCGACGCCACCCGCGAAATCCGAGCCATGGCCATGAACGTGATCTTCGCTGACGCCAGTAACATTGGCTGGCAGGTCACAGGTCGCTATCCGAACCGTCGCGAAGGCGAAGGCCTGCTGCCGTCCCCGGGCTGGGATGGTCGCTATGACTGGGAAGGTTACGCCGACCCCATGGCACACCCCTACGACCAGGATCCAGCCCAGGGCTGGCTCGGCAATGCCAACCAGCGGGTCATTCCCCACGGCTACGGCATGCAGTTGTCCAATTCCTGGGCCGCGCCGGAGCGTGGCGAGCGCCTGGCCGAACTGGCCGGTGCAGGCAAGCACGACGTCCGCAGCCTGACCGCGATGCAATACGACCAGACCACCCCGTTCGCGGCCAAGCTCAAGAAGGTCTTCGAAGCCCCGGGCCTGGCCCAGCCGCTCAAGCAGGCAATCGAAGCGCTGCCGCCGGCCGACCGGGCCAAGGCCCGCGAGGCCTACACCCGCCTGATGGCATTCGACGGCCGGCTAAGCCCGGTTTCCGCCGACGCCGCGATCTACGAGCTGTTCCTGCAGGAAAGCATGAAGCAGATTTTCCTCGATGAACTGGGCCCGGAGAACAGCCAGGCGTGGAAAGCCCTGGTTGCCAACGGCCAGCTCTCCTATTCGGCCCAGGCCGATCATCTGCTCGGCCGCGAAGACAGCCCCTTCTGGGACGATGTCCGCACCCCGCAAAAGGAAGACAAGGCGGTCATCCTGGCCCGCGCACTGGCCGCGGCCATCAGCGTCGGCGACAGCCAGTTGGGCACCGATCACAAGGCCTGGCAGTGGGGCAAGCTGCACCGCTACGAGTGGAAGAACGGCAGTGGCCAGACCGTGCGCGGCCCGTTGTCGGCGGGTGGCGATGCCACCACGCTGAACACCTCCGCGTTCGCCTGGGGCCAGGATTTCAACACCGTCCTGGCACCCACGCTGCGCCTTATCGTCGACTTCAGCCAGCCCGAACCATTGCTGGTCCAGGGCGGCGTCGGCCAGTCGGGCAACCCGGCCAGCCCGAGCTACCTCAGCGGCATCGACCCGTGGATCAAGGCGCAGTACCAGAACGTGCCCTTGCAGCCGCAGAACTTCGACCGCGCCTACGGCAAGACGCGCCTGACCCTGGCGCCCGGCAGATAGCCTGCCTTGTGGCGAAGGGATCCCTCCCTTCGCCACACCTGCGCATCGGGTCGCCGACTGCCGTCAAACCCGATAGAACTTCTGCGTCTCCCGCCACCTCTACCTGACAAGCCCATCGCATCGGTGACTGCATGGATCTTGTCATTGCCCGCCCCGAAGGCCTGTATTGCCCGCCCGGAGATTTCTACATCGACCCCTGGCGTCCCGTGGAACGCTCGGTCATCACCCACGCCCACGGCGACCATGCCCGCAGCGGCAACCAGCACTACCTGGCGGCGGCCCCCGGCGAAGGCATCCTGCGTTCGCGACTGGGCCAGGACATCAATCTGCAGACCCTGCCCTACGGCGAACGCTTGCGCCATCACGGCGTGACCCTGAGCTTGCACCCCGCCGGCCACGTCCTGGGCTCGGCCCAGGTACGGCTGGAGTACGAAGGCGAAGTCTGGGTGACATCCGGGGACTACAAAGTCGAACCCGACGGCACCTGTGCCGCGTTCGAGCCGGTGAGATGCCATACGTTCATCACCGAATCCACCTTCGGCCTGCCGATCTATCGCTGGCAGCCCCAGGCGCGGATATTCGACGAGATCAACCAGTGGTGGCGCGGGAACATTGCCGCCGGCCGCACCAGCGTGTTGCTCTGCTATTCCTTCGGCAAGGCCCAGCGGATCCTCCATGGTATCGACGCCAGCCTCGGACCGATCCTGGCCCATGGCGCGGTGGAACCATTGAATCGTGTCTACCGTGAGGCCGGGGTGTATCTGCCGCCGACGATCTATGCCGCAGACGTCCAGAAGAACGATCCGATCATGAGCCAGGCCCTGGTCATCGCCCCGCCCTCCGCCGGCGGCAGCACCTGGATGCGCCGATTCGGCGACTACAGCGACGCCTTCGCCAGCGGCTGGATGCGCTTGCGAGGCACCCGGCGCAGGCGCGGCGTGGACCGAGGCTTCGTGCTCTCCGACCATGCAGACTGGCCCGGCCTGCTGTGGGCCATCGAGCAGACCGGCGCAGAGCGGGTCATGGTCACCCACGGCTCGGTGGGCGTGCTGGTGCGTCACCTTTGCGAACAGGGCCTCGACGCCCAGGGGTTCTCCACCGAATACGGCGACGACGAGGAGGAGCCCGCCAGCGTGACGCCCCCCTCCGACGAGGAGGCATCATGAAGGCCTTCGCCGAGCTGTATGCCGACCTGGACGCCACCACCTCCAGCAATGCCAAGCTGGCCGCCATGCGGGGCTACTTTACCCAGGCCTCGCCACAGGATGCCGCGTGGGCCGTGTACTTCCTCTCCGGGGGCCGGCCACGGCAACTGGTGCCGGTGAAAATCCTGCGGGAACTGGCGGTGCAAGTGTCCGGCCTGTCGTCCTGGCTGTTCGAGGAAAGCTACCAGGCCGTGGGCGACCTGGCGGAGACCATCTCGCTGGTGCTGCCGGAGTCGCCCCACCGCTCCGACGAAGGCCTGGCGGCATGGATCGAAGAGAAGCTGCTGCCTCTGCGGGGCGAGCCGCCTGAAGTACTGGCGGCGCGGCTGCCAGCCCTGTGGGCGCAGCTCGACCGGCCGAGCCTGATGCTGTGCATCAAGCTCATCACCGGCAGCTTCCGGGTCGGCGTGTCCAAGTTGCTGGTGACCCGGGCCCTGGCCGGCCTGGCAGGGCTGGACAGCAAACGAGTGGCCCAGCGGCTGGTGGGCTACACCGACCTGTCCCATCGCCCCACGGCCGACAGCTTTCTCAAGCTGATCGCCGCCGAATCCGACGATGAGCATGCCCAACGCGGCGGCCAACCCTATCCGTTCTTCCTGGCTCACGCCCTTAGCGCGTCGGTGGAGCAGTTCGACACACTCCTGGGGCCGGCCAGCGATTGGCAAGTGGAATGGAAATGGGACGGTATCCGCGCCCAGCTGGTCAAGCGCGACGGCCAGCTATGGGTGTGGTCCCGGGGCGAAGAGCTGGTCACCGAGCGCTTCCCCGAACTGCACGCCCTGGCCGGGGCGTTACCGGATGGCACGGTGATCGACGGTGAGATCGTGGTCTGGAAAACCCCACTTCCCCTCACCGACGAGGCCTTCGATGCCGATGCGCCGCTGCAACCGGCCGTGCAGCCCTTCGCCTTGCTGCAACAGCGCATCGGCCGCAAGACCCTGAGCAAGAAAGTCCTTGAAGATGCCCCCGTGGTGGTCATGGCCTACGACCTGCTGGAATGGCAGGGCGACGACTGGCGCAGCCGCCCCCAGGCCGAGCGTCGCGAGTGCCTGGAGGCGCTTGTCACCCGCTGCCACAGCCCGGTCCTGTTGCCGTCGCCGATCGTCACCGGGCGGGACTGGCCCGACCTGGCCCGCCAGCGCGAAGCGTCCCGCAGCCTGGGAGTCGAAGGCATGATGCTCAAGGCACGCGATGCGCTGTACGGCGTCGGCCGGACCAAGGACATGGGCGTGTGGTGGAAGTGGAAAATCGACCCGTTCAGCGTCGATGCCGTATTGATCTATGCCCAGCGTGGCCACGGCCGGCGCGCCAGCTTGTACAGCGACTACACCTTCGCCGTGTGGGACAACCCGCCGGGCAGCCGCGAACGCAGCCTGGTGCCGTTTGCCAAGGCCTATTCGGGGCTGACCGATGAAGAAATGCGCCAGGTCGACAGTATCGTGCGCAAGACCACCGTGGAGAAGTTCGGCCCGGTGAGCAGCGTGAAGCCCACCCTGGTGTTCGAACTGGGCTTCGAGGGGATTGCCCTGTCCAAGCGACACAAGAGCGGCATCGCAGTACGGTTTCCGCGAATGTTGCGCTGGCGCCAGGACAAGACCGTCGAGGACGCCGACACGTTGGCAACGCTGCAGGATCTGCTGAAATGAAATCCACCTTCAGGTCCGAACTCAGTCAGTAAACGAAAGACCGCCCCGTCTGTGTGGCGAGTGGATTTATCCCGCCGCCACAGAGACAGGATCACCATGGATAACTTTCCTCCCCTGCCGCGCATTCCCCGGCAACGTCCGATCCATCCTGGTGCATTTTTTGCGGTACGCTGCCACCTCGCGCACCATCACCTTGCATCCTGGCGCGTCGAAGCTTTTAAACGCCTGTTCGCCACTCTGGTTCGGAAATTGCTATCTTTTTGCCGTCTACCGTTCTCACCATTGCCGGTAACAACACTTAACGCGCCACAAGCGCTCACCTTTGGTTCTAGGGACTCGATAATGAAAAAAGCACTGCTGACCCTTTCTGCACTGGCATTGTGCATGGCTGCTGGCGTCGCCACGGCCAAGGAATACAAGGAACTGCGTTTTGGTGTCGACCCGTCCTACGCCCCGTTTGAATCCAAGGCCGCCGATGGCAGCCTGGTCGGTTTCGACATCGACCTGGGCAACGCGATCTGCGAGGAACTGAAAGTCAAATGCAAATGGGTCGAAAGCGATTTCGACGGCATGATCCCGGGCCTGAAGGCCAATAAGTTCGACGGCGTGATTTCTTCCATGACCGTTACCCCGGCCCGGGAAAAAGTCATCGATTTCTCCAGCGAACTGTTCTCCGGCCCGACGGCCTACGTGTTTAAGAAAGGCTCGGGCCTGAGTGAAGACGTCGCTTCGCTCAAGGGCAAGACCATCGGCTACGAGCAAGGCACCATCCAGGAAGCCTACGCCAAGGCCGTGCTGGACAAGGCCGGCGTCAAGACCCAGGCCTACCAGAACCAGGACCAGGTCTACGCCGACCTGACCTCCGGCCGCCTCGACGGCGCGATCCAGGACATGCTCCAGGCCGAGCTGGGCTTCCTGAAATCGCCCAAGGGCGTCGACTATGAAGTCAGCAAGCCGGTGGACAGCGAACTGCTGCCGTCCAAGACCGCCATCGGTATCAAGAAAGGTAACAAAGAGCTGAAGGCGCTTTTGGACAAAGGTATCAAAGCGTTACACGATGACGGCAAGTACGCCGAAATCCAGAAAAAACACTTTGGCGATCTGAATCTGTACAGCGGCAAATAATGCGCGGCGCCCGTCCGGCCTCGGACGGGCGCTTTTTTTCTGCCAAAGGCATTCTCCATGTTCGAACAACTCCTACAAAATCTGGGGCTCTCGGCCTTCAGCCTGCAGGGTTTCGGCCCGCTGCTGATGCAAGGCACCTGGATGACCATCAAGTTGGCGGCCTTGTCCCTGTTGCTGAGTGTCCTGCTCGGCCTGCTGGGCGCCAGCGCCAAGCTGTCGCGCCTAAAACTGCTGCGAATTCCAGCCCAGCTCTACACCACGCTGATTCGCGGCGTACCGGACCTGGTGCTGATGCTGCTGATCTTCTACAGCCTGCAAACCTGGCTGACCTCTTTCACCGATTTCATGGAATGGGAATACATCGAGATCAACCCGTTCGGCGCCGGGGTCATCACCCTGGGCTTCATCTATGGCGCGTACTTCACCGAAACCTTTCGCGGCGCGATCCTCGCGGTTCCCCGGGGCCAGGTCGAAGCGGCCACGGCCTATGGCCTCAAGCGTGGCCAGCGCTTCCGTTTCGTCGTGTTCCCGCAAATGATGCGCTTCGCCCTGCCGGGCATCGGCAATAACTGGATGGTGATGCTCAAGGCCACCGCGCTGGTGTCGATCATCGGCCTGGCCGACCTGGTCAAGGCGGCCCAGGACGCGGGCAAGAGCACCTATCAGCTGTTCTACTTCCTGGTACTGGCGGCACTGATCTATCTGCTGATCACCAGTGCCTCCAATGTCATCCTGCGCTGGCTGGAACGTCGCTATGCCGCCGGAGCCCGGGAGGCCGTGCGATGATCGAACTCCTGCAGGAATACTGGCGACCGTTCCTTTACAGCGACGGCGTCAACGTCACGGGCCTGGCGATGACCTTGTGGTTGCTCAGCGCTTCGCTGCTGATCGGCTTCGTGATGTCCATCCCGCTGTCCATCGCCCGGGTCTCGCCCAGGTTCTACGTGCGCTGGCCAGTGCAGTTCTACACCTACCTGTTCCGCGGTACACCGCTCTATATCCAGTTGCTGATCTGCTACACCGGCATCTACAGCATCGCGGCGGTGCGCGCCCAGCCGTTGCTCGACAGCTTCTTCCGGGACGCGATGAACTGCACCATCCTGGCCTTCGCCCTGAACACCTGCGCCTACACCACGGAAATCTTCGCCGGGGCGATTCGCAGCATGAACCATGGCGAGGTGGAAGCGGCCAAAGCCTATGGCCTGACCGGCTGGAAACTGTACGCCTACGTGATCATGCCGTCGGCGCTGCGGCGCTCGCTGCCTTACTACAGCAACGAAGTGATCCTGATGCTGCACTCGACGACGGTGGCATTCACCGCTACCGTTCCAGACGTACTGAAAGTCGCCCGGGACGCCAACTCGGCCACCTTCCTGACTTTCCAGTCGTTCGGGATCGCCGCGTTGATCTACCTGAGCGTCACCTTTGCACTGGTGGGACTCTTCCGCCTCGCCGAACGTCGTTGGCTGGCCTTCCTCGGCCCGACTCACTAAGGTTCACGTAAATGCGCCACCAGATTCATGACCTGCTGGCCCCGCTGCCGGGGACCGCACGCAAGATCCACAGCTTTCACTTCGGCCCGGAAAACGCCGCCGGTAAAATCTACATCCAGTCATCCCTGCACGCCGACGAATTGCCCGGCATGCTGGTGGCCTGGCACCTCAAGCAACGCCTGGCGGAACTGGAAGCCTCCGGCCACCTGCGCCACGAAATCGTCCTGGTACCGGTGGCCAATCCCATCGGCCTGGAACAAGTGCTGATGGACGTACCCCTGGGCCGCTACGAGCTCGAGAGCGGGCAGAACTTCAATCGCCGGTTCGTCGACCTGAGCGAAGAAATCGGCAACGAGATCGAAGAGCTGCTGACCCAGGATCCACAACACAACCTGATGCTGATCCGCACCAGCCTGCGCGACGCCCTGGCCCGACAGACCGCCAGTACGCAACTGCAATCCCTGCGCCTGGTGCTGCAACGGCTGGCCTGCGACGCCGATATGGTGCTGGACCTGCATTGCGACTTCGAAGCCGTGGCCCACCTCTACACCACGCCCGAGGCCTGGCCCCAGGTCGAGCCGCTGGCCCGCTACATCGGCGCCGAGGCCTGCCTGCTGGCTACCGACTCGGGGGGCCAATCGTTCGACGAGTGCTTCACCCTGCTCTGGTGGCAGCTCAAGGAGCGCTTCGGCGACCGGTTCGAGATTCCCCTGGGCAGTTTTTCGGTCACCGTCGAATTGCGCGGCCAGGGCGACGTCAACCACGGCCTCGCGAGCCTGGACTGCCAGGCCCTGATCGAATACCTGATCCGCTACGGCGCCATCGAGGGCGAGCCGATGCCTTTGCCCGACCTGCCTTACCCGGCCACGCCCCTGGCCGGCGTCGAGCCGGTGGCGACGCCTGTCGGCGGGCTGCTGGTGTACAGCGCGCTGCCCGGCGAATACCTGGAGGCCGGGCAACTGGTGGCGCAAATCATCGACCCGGTCAACGACACCGTCACCCCCGTCCACTGCCGCAATGCCGGGCTGATGTATGCCCGCTCCCTGCGTCGCATGGCCACCGCCGGCATGGTGATCGCCCATGTCGCCGGCACCGAGGCCTACCGCAGCGGTTACCTACTTTCGCCTTGAGGATGCATGCTCCATGTACAAACTGACCATCGAAGGCCTGCACAAAAGCTATGGCCAACATCAGGTGCTCAAAGGCGTTTCCCTCAAGGCCAGGACCGGCGACGTCATCAGCCTGATCGGCGCCAGCGGTTCAGGGAAAAGCACCTTCCTGCGCTGCATCAACTTCCTGGAACAACCCAACGACGGCGCCATGAGCCTGGACGGCCAATCGATCCGCATGGTCAAGGATCACCACGGCATGCACGTGGCCGACCCGAACGAACTGCAACGCATCCGCACGCGCCTGGCCATGGTGTTCCAGCACTTCAACCTGTGGAGCCACATGACCGTACTGGAAAACATCACCATGGCGCCACGCCGGGTGCTGGGGGTCGACAAGCAGGAGGCCGAGGCCCGTGCCCGTCGCTACCTCGACAAGGTTGGCCTGCCGGCGCGGGTCGCCGAGCAATACCCGGCGTTTCTTTCCGGCGGCCAGCAACAGCGGGTGGCCATCGCCCGGGCCCTGGCGATGGAGCCGGAGGTGATGCTGTTCGACGAACCCACTTCCGCCCTGGACCCCGAGTTGGTGGGTGAAGTGCTGAAGGTCATCCAGGGCCTGGCCGAAGAAGGTCGGACCATGATCATGGTGACCCATGAAATGAGCTTCGCCCGCAAGGTCTCGAACCAGGTGCTGTTCCTGCATCAGGGCCTGGTGGAAGAAGAAGGCGCGCCGGAAGACGTGCTGGGCAATCCCAGGAGCGAACGACTCAAGCAGTTCCTCAGTGGCAACCTGAAATAACCCTCGGCACAGCTGAATCGAGGGGCCAGCTACCGCTCTTGTGGCGAGGGGATTCATCCCCCTTGGGCTGCGCAGCTGCTCCTCAGTCGATCGCCTCGGTGCGTCTGGCAAATCATTCCTTAGCTTTCGGGCTGCTTCGCAGTCCAACGGGGATGAATCCCTCGCCACAGGGTTCTTTAAAACCTTTCATAGCCCGCCGTGGTCTCTGAAGAAGGACTTTCAGGACGCGCGCGGCAGGCATGGCGACATCCAACAATTTCGCAAACCAGTGGTTCGGCGCCCGCGGCTGGAAGCCGTTCGCCTTTCAGAAACAGGTATGGGCCGCGGTAAAACGAGGCGACTGCGGGCTGCTGCACGCCAGCACCGGCGCGGGCAAGACCTACGCGGTATGGTTTGCCGCCCTCGATCGTTTTGCCCATCCGGCACCGCCGCCGGATAAACCTCGCAAACGCAAGCCACCGGCCGAACCGCTGACCGTCCTGTGGATCACGCCCATGCGGGCGCTGGCCGCCGACACCGGCAAGGCCCTCGAAGCGCCGCTGGCGCCGCTGCAGATCAACTGGAGCGTCGGACTGCGCACCGGTGACACCAGCGCCAGCGAACGGGCCCGCCAGGGCAGGCGCCTGCCTACCGCGCTGATCACCACGCCTGAAAGCCTGACCCTACTGCTTGCCCGGGCCGATGCGCAAGCCGCCGTCTCGACCTTGCGCATGGTCGTAGTGGACGAATGGCACGAGCTGCTCGGCAACAAGCGCGGCGTGCAGCTGCAGCTGGCTTTGGCGCGCTTGCGGCACTGGCACCCCGGACTCATCGTCTGGGGGGTGTCCGCCACCCTCGGCAACCAGGCCCACGCCGAGCAGGTATTGATTCCCCAAGGCAACGGGGTCAGCGTGCAAGGAGCCAACGCCAAGGCATTGCAAGTCGACACGCTGATCCCTCCCGCCCTCGAACGGTTCCCCTGGGCCGGACACATCGGCCTGAAGATGCTGCCCCAGGTCGTCGCCGAAATCGAGGCCAGCAGCAGTTGCCTGGTCTTCACCAACACCCGGGCCCAATCGGAGATCTGGTACCAGGCCTTGCTGGAAGCCAGGCCCGACTGGGCCGGCCTGATCGCATTGCATCACAGCTCGCTGTCCCGCGAGACCCGGGATTGGGTCGAACGGGCCCTGAAGGACGGCCAGCTCAGGGCCGTGGTATGCACCTCGAGCCTGGATCTGGGGGTGGATTTCCTGCCGGTGGAGCGGGTGCTGCAGATCGGCTCGGCCAAGGGCGTGGCACGGCTGATGCAGCGAGCCGGACGCTCCGGCCACGCGCCGGGCCGGACCTCGCGGGTCACCCTGGTGCCGACCCACAGCCTGGAACTGATCGAGGCGGCCGCCGCCCAGGATGCCGTGGCGCAACGGCGCATCGAACCTCGGGAATCGCCCCACAAGCCTCTGGATGTCCTGGTGCAACATCTGGTCAGCATGGCCCTGGGCGGCGGCTTCATTCCCGAGGCGTTGTTCGAGGAAGTACGGGGTGCCTGGGCCTATCGCGACCTGAACGCAGCCGAATGGGCCTGGGCCCTGGCGTTCGTGCGCCATGGCGGCCTGTCGTTGACAGCCTACCCCGACTACCGAAGGGTAGAGCCCGACGAACAGGGCGTCTGGCGGGTACCCGACGCACGCCTGGCCCGGCGTCATCGCATGAGCATCGGCACCATCGTCAGCGACGCCAGCCTGCAACTGAAATTCTGGAGCAAGGGTGGAGGCGGCAAGACCCTGGGCAGCGTGGAGGAAGGCTTCATCGCCCGCCTGCGTCCCGGTGACGGTTTCCTCTTCGCCGGGCGCTTGCTGGAGTTGGTGCGAGTCGAAGACATGACCGCCTATGTACGTCGCAGCCAGGCGAAAAAGGCCGCCGTGCCACGCTGGAACGGCGGGCGGATGCCACTTTCCAGCGAACTGGCCGCCGCCGTGGTGGCACGCCTGAGCGAAGCCGCCGCGGGGCGTTTCCAGGGGCCGGAAATGCAGGCAGTGCAACCGCTGCTGTCGACCCAGCAGCGCTGGTCCGGCTTGCCCACGCAGCAGACGCTGCTGGCCGAGACCCTGAAATCCCGTGAAGGCTGGCATCTGTTCCTGTATCCGTTCGCCGGACGCCAGGTGCACCTGGGGCTTGCCAGCCTGCTGGCGTGGCGCATCAGCCAGCGGCAACCCCTGACGTTTTCCATCGCGGTCAACGATTACGGCCTGGAACTGCTCAGCGCCACGGCGGTGGATTGGTCGCGACAGCTCGATGGCGCACTCCTGAGCACGGACAACCTGCTGGCCGACGTGCTTGCCAGTCTCAATGCCGGGGAACTGGCCCTGCGGCGCTTTCGTGAAATCGCCCGGATCGCCGGACTGGTATTCGCCGGTTACCCCGGCGCGCCCAAAAGTACCCGGCAGGTCCAGGCGTCCAGCGGGTTGTTCTTTCAGGTGTTCAAGCAATACGACGCCGATAACCTCTTGCTGGCCCAGGCCGGGGAAGAGGTCCTGCGTGAAGAACTGGATATACGTCGACTGGAGCAGACCTTGGAACGCCTCGATACCCTGACACTGGACCTGCATGCCATCCAGCGCCCCACTCCCCTGGGGTTCCCGTTGCTGGTGGAGCGGTTCAGGGAGAGCATGAGTTCGGAAAAACTGGCCGATCGGATCCGCCGGATGGTCAGCGAGCTGGAAGAAACCGCCGATCGGGGTGATCGCTGATGCCCGCCCCGTATCCTGTCCATCTGGCCGGCGAAGAACTCTGGCTGTTGCCCCAGAAAGCCCTGTACTGGCCCGCCCAGGAAACCCTGATGGTGGCGGATGCCCATTTCGGCAAGGCCGCCGCCTACCGCAGCCTCGGCCAGCCAGTGCCACACGGCACCACCGCCAGCAACATCGAGGCCCTGGACTCGCTGCTGGCAAGCCTGCCGTGCCGGCAACTGATCTTCCTTGGGGATTTTCTCCACGGCCCGGGATCCCATGCGCCGGGCAGCCTGAAGGCACTTTCCCAATGGCGTGAACGACATCCGCACCTGGCGATCACGCTGATTCGCGGCAACCACGACAAGCGCGCCGGCGACCCACCGCCCGCGCTGAACATTCGCGTCGTACCGGAGCCTTTGCTGCTGGGCCCTTTCGCTGTGCAGCACGAGCCCGAGCCGCATCCGAGCCGTCATGTCCTGGCCGGGCACGTACACCCGGTCTACCACCTCAGTGGCAAGGGGCGCCAGCGCCTTCGCCTGGCCTGTTTTCGCCTGGGCAGCGAGATCAGCCTGCTGCCCGCCTTTGGCGCGTTCACAGGGGGTTATCGGATCGAGCAGGACAACGACTGCCGGATATTCGTGATCGGCGACAACGAAATCTGGCCCATCGACTGAAACACTGCCGGTGTTCGATCGATGGGCCAGCCTTTCGTCAGGCTACAGGGGCGGGAGGCGGCTCGTCCGGCAAGGTCGGCTCGCCGG
The DNA here is from genome assembly GCF_900119645.1 of Pseudomonas sp. NFACC43. Lineage (NCBI taxonomy): Bacteria > Pseudomonadati > Pseudomonadota > Gammaproteobacteria > Pseudomonadales > Pseudomonadaceae > Pseudomonas > Pseudomonas sp. NFACC43. Next base: position 60,997 of record NZ_FPKK01000015.1, on the reverse strand, counting down.
GTTCGGTGGGTTGCTCGTTGGGGGTGTCGGGATCGGGTTGGCCGGGTATGCCTCCCGCTGCTTCGACAGGGTGGGCCAGCAAGGACCAAGCCAGGACGCCAATCTGGTTGGGCTCAAGCCTTGCCAGTTCGGCACTGATGCGCGGATCGATCTTCATAGAGCTACTCCTGAGCGAAGGCCCGTCGCGCTGAGGCAAAAACGGGCAGTACATCTGGATAGAGTGTCTGCCCGCTCAGGAATTCCAACAACTCGTCAGAATCAGGTACGCGGCAATGTCACACCGCGTTGACCCTGGTATTTGCCGCCACGGTCCTTGTAGGACACTTCGCACTCTTCATCGGACTCGAGGAACAGCATCTGCGCCACGCCTTCGTTGGCATAGATTTTCGCCGGCAGGGTGGTGGTGTTGGAAAACTCCAGGGTCACGTGCCCTTCCCACTCCGGTTCCAGCGGCGTGACGTTGACAATGATGCCGCAACGGGCATAGGTGCTCTTGCCCAGGCAGATGGTCAACACGTTGCGCGGGATGCGGAAGTACTCGACCGTGCGTGCCAGGGCGAAGGAGTTCGGCGGGATGATGCAGACGTCGCTCTTGATGTCGACGAAACTCTTCTCGTCGAAGTTCTTCGGGTCGACAGTGGCCGAATTGATGTTGGTGAACACCTTGAACTCATCGGCGCAGCGTACGTCGTAGCCGTAGCTGGAGACACCGAAGGAAATCAGCCGGTCGGCGCCTTCGCCACGCATCTGGCGCTCCACGAAAGGCTCGATCATGCCGTGCTCTTGCGCCATGCGGCGAATCCACTTGTCCGATTTGATGCTCATGGCGGGTGTCCTGATAGCGAGGTGGAGAAAAACTGTCCGGCATCTTACCGGGGCGCGGGACGGGTTCAAAGTGCAGCGAGCAAATCTCGCCGATCCGCCTTGATTTACGGGGCCTGCCGGCAATCGCGCGCGCCGTCAGTCACTAAAACCGAGAAACCTTCGCAAAGACCATTGGCACGTTACGGAAAAAGGGTTAAGGTGGCGTCACTGTGCTGCTTGTGTCACTGAGAATCTCTACACGATATGTTGAATTTCGATCCAACCATCTACAAGAATTTTTCCTGCTCTTTGCACTCAGTCTCGGCCAGGGTTCTTCCTGAGTCGCAGTTATCTTTGTCCAAGGAGTTACACCATGTCTAATCGCCAAACCGGTACCGTCAAGTGGTTCAACGATGAAAAAGGCTTCGGCTTCATCACCCCACAATCCGGTGACGATCTGTTCGTACACTTCAAAGCCATCCAATCTGACGGCTTCAAAAGCCTGAAAGAAGGCCAGCAGGTTTCTTTCGTCGCTACCCGCGGCCAGAAAGGCATGCAAGCTGAAGAAGTAACAGTTATCTAACTGTTCCTGATCCAGCAAAAGCCCCGCCCTCAAAAGCGGGGCTTTTTTATGCCTGCCTGCTTTAACCAGGCACAAAAAAACTGTGGGAGCGAGCCTGCTCGCGATAGCCATTTGTCAGTCAGCCTGGGTATGGCTGATCTGCCGCTATCGCGAGCAGGCTCGCTCCCACAGGGTTTATCCCTGGCCCGGGATTACCAGGTCACGCCAAACCCGGCCGTGTAGCGGGTCTTGCTCAGGTCGCTGTCCTCGGTGCCCTCGATGACATCCTTCTCGGCCTTGAGGTTGAGCGATGCCCAGTCGGTGACCTTGTAGCGCAGCCCCACCTCGGCGTCATAGGCATACTCCGCGACCCCGGACAGCGGCTTGCCCACTTCGCCGTTGGTAAAGAACTCGACGCGCTTGCCTATGAGATAGCGGTTGTAGTCCCACTTCATGGCAACGGAATAGAAATTGTCCTTGCCGCCGTCCCGGTACTCGTAGTCCGTGCGGTTCAACAGCGAGCCCAGCGAGAACGCCCCGAGTTCGTCATCCCAGAACTGATAGCCCGGACCGGTACCCACCACGCGCTGGCGGGCCAGGTCTTCGACCTTGTCGCGCTTGTAATTGAGGCGACCCTGCCAGAACCACTTGTCCGTCAGGAACCGGTCCAGGGAATATTCCAGCCTCCAGTTATCGGCCGAAACCACGTCATCCTGGAATTCACGGTTGTATTCGCCCTCGGCGGTATGCCGCCATCGGCCATGGCGCGCCGAAGTCTTGAAATCGATGTCGTAATCGTCGGTATCGTTTTCCGCGCGTTGATAATCCAGCGCGGCATCGATGTTGCCCTTCCACACCAGGTCTTCGACCACCGGCTTGGGCTTGAGAATCTGCTGGATACTCGCCAATTCCACCGTCTTGGGTTCGTCACCGTTGGCCAGGGTGACCTTGCCGTCGTCGGCCGCTTGCAGGGCCTTGGCTTTTTCACCGGAGTAGGCGTCCTGCTTGACCAGTAGCTGCTGGTCGCTCTCAAGGGTCTTGACCTGGTTCCAGTCGATGGGGACCGCACCCGCATACTCGGTCTGGATCAGCAATTTGCCGCCATCGAAAACGGTGATCTTTCCGCTAAGCTTGTCGCCGTTCTTCAGCCAGACGGTATCGGCAAGCAAGGGCATGGAGGCGCTGGTGACAGCTAGGCATAACAGGGTTCTGGACAACATAAGCGATAATGGGCTCAAGTTTTCGGTGAAAAGGCGGCATTATCCCCCGGGATGACACCTCAGCAACGACTGACCCGCGTATGGGGAATGAGTTCATTTCTCAACCGGTCCTGTAGGAATTAATCTACGGACGGACACTTCTTTCAGGAAAACCCAATGTGACTGATCTTCCAGCGGCCACCGAAGACGCCGCGCAAATCCGCCGCACCACTCTTTACCTGACCCTGGCGCAGGTGCCGGCCGGCAAGGTGGTCACCTATGGTCAGCTCGCCGAAATGGCCGGCCTGGGCCGTGCGGCCCGCTGGGTCGGCCGAACCCTCAGCCAGTTGCCCGAGGACACCCGACTGCCCTGGCACCGGGTGCTGGGTGCCGGCGGTCGGATCAGCCTGCCGGCGGGCAGCGCTTCAGGGGACGAACAGCGGGCACGCCTGCGCCTGGAGGGCATCAGTGTCCTGAACAATCGTGTTGATATTCGGCGTCATGGCTGGCGCCCGGTAGAGCACAGCGGTTAGAGTGCGCGCTTTGTTTTCGCAATTTTTGAGGCAGACTTCAGCCCATGCCCCGTAAAACCTGGCGCGCCGCCCTCGCCGCCTATGCCAGTCCCTCGACGCTCGTGCTGTTGCTGCTTGGCTTCGCCGCCGGCTTGCCCTACATGCTGGTGTTTTCCACGCTTTCGGTCTGGTTGCGCGAGGCTGGCGTGGCCCGCGAGACCATCGGCTACGCGAGCCTGATCGGCCTGGCATACGCCTTCAAGTGGGTCTGGTCGCCGCTGCTCGACCAGTGGCGCCTGCCACTGCTGGGCAAACTGGGGCGACGCCGTTCCTGGCTGGTGCTCTCCCAGGGCCTGGTGATCCTGGGCCTGATCGGCATGGGTTTCTGCGACCCGCAAAAACACCTCTCCTGGTTGATCGCCATCGCGGTGATCGTGGCCTTCGCCTCGGCCACCCAGGACATCGCCGTCGACGCCTATCGCCTGGAGATCGTCGACGACACCCGCCAGGCTGCCCTGGCCGCCAGCTACATGTCCGGCTATCGGGTCGCCGCGTTGCTGGCCACTGCGGGCGCCCTGTTCTTCGCCGAAGGATTTGGCTCCACCGGCTTCAGCTACAAGCACTCGGCCTGGGCCGGCACCTACCTGTTGTTCGGCGTGCTGATGGTGCCGGCCCTGCTCACCTCGCTGTTCATGCGCGAACCGCCTGTGCCGTTGCGCACGCAACTGCAGGCCGGACGCTACACCTTCGTCCACCAGCTGGCGTCGGTGTTCGTGCTCATCGTGCTGCTGGTATCGGTCCCGGCCATGTTCACCCAGCTCTACAACACCGATTTCGCCAGCGTGCTGTTCGAAGGGGTGAGCCTGCTGGACCTGCTGCTCGAAGATCGCGCCTTCCTGCGGGCCATCCTCTACATCATCCTGACCGCCATGTGCCTGTCGGCCATGGGGCGCCGCGGGTTGGCGCCGGTGCTGACGCCCATCAACGATTTCATCCTGCGCTATCGCTGGCAGGCGCTGCTGCTGCTCGGACTGATCGCCACGTACCGGATGTCCGACACCGTGATGGGCGTCATGGCCAACGTGTTCTACATCGACCAGGGCTTCACCAAGGACCAGATCGCCAGCGTCAGCAAGATCTTCGGGTTGATCATGACCCTCGTCGGCGCCGGCATGGGCGGCCTGCTGATCGTGCGCTTCGGCATCCTGCCGATCCTGCTCATCGGTGGCATCGCCTCGGCCGCCACCAATATCCTGTTCCTGATCCTCACCGACATGGGCCCCAACCTGAACATGCTGGTGGTGACCATCTCGCTGGACAACTTCAGCTCGGGCCTCGCCACCTCGGCATTCGTGGCGTACCTGTCGAGCCTGACCAACCTGAAATTCTCTGCCACCCAGTACGCCTTGCTCAGCTCGATCATGCTGTTGCTGCCACGCTTGATCGGCGGCTATTCCGGGGTGATGGTGGAAAAGTTCGGCTACCATAACTTCTTCCTGATCACCGCCCTGCTGGGTGTGCCGACCCTGCTGCTGATCGGCCTGCACTGGTTCCAGGAGAACCGTCGCCAGGGCGAAACCACGCCTGTGGAGCCGGCACCCACCCGACCCGCGGAAGATTCGTAGGAAACTTCAGTAACCGCCGGGGAAACCGGCGTTCGCACCCGGGGAGCAGCCACGCGCCTGTACGCCAGGGCATCTCGCCCGTACAATGCTCCGTCACCTCCAGTCATCAGCAACCGACAACGGCCAACCATGCGCACCAGTCAATTTTTGCTCGCCACACAGAAAGAAACGCCTTCCGACGCCGTCGTGATCAGCCATCAACTGATGCTGCGTGCCGGCATGATCCGCAAACTCGCTTCGGGCCTGTACACCTGGCTGCCGATGGGCCTGCGAGTCATGCGCAAGGTGGAAGCCATCGTGCGTGAAGAAATGAACGCCGCCGGCTCTCTGGAAGTGTTGATGCCGGGCACCCAACCGGCCGAGTTGTGGCAGGAGTCCGGGCGCTGGGAAGAGTACGGCCCCGAGTTGCTGCGCATCAAGGACCGCCACGGTCGCGACTTTTGCGCCGGCCCGACTCACGAGGAAGTGATCACCGACCTGATGCGCAACGAGTTGAGCAGCTACAAGCAGCTGCCCATCAACCTGTATCAGATCCAGACCAAGTTCCGTGACGAGATCCGTCCACGTTTCGGCCTGATGCGCGGGCGCGAATTCATCATGAAGGACGCCTACTCGTTCCATACCGACCTGGCATCGCTGCAGGTCACCTACGACCGCATGCACCAGGCGTACTGCAACGTATTCACCCGCCTGGGCCTGAAGTTCCGGCCGGTCGAGGCCGACAACGGCTCCATCGGCGGCGCGGGCTCCCACGAGTTCCACGTACTGGCCGAATCCGGCGAAGACGACATCGTCTTCAGCAACGGCTCGGACTACGCCGCCAATATCGAGAAAGCCGAAGCCGTGCCACGGGAAACCTTCCGTCCCGCGCCGAGCGAAGAGCTGCGCCTGGTGGACACCCCGAACACCAAGACCATCGCCCAACTGGTGGAAGGCTACAACCTGCCCATCGAGCGCACCATCAAGACCCTGATCGTCCGCGCCGAAGAAGAGGGCAAGCTGATCGCCCTGATCATCCGTGGCGACCATGAGCTGAACGAAATCAAGGCCGCCAACCAGCCAGGCGTCGCCAGCCCGCTGGTCATGGCCACCGACGCCGAGCTGCGCGATGCCATCGGCGCCGGTGCCGGCTCCCTTGGCCCGCTGAACCTGCCGCTGCCGATCATCATCGACCGCTCGGTGGCATTGATGAGCGACTTCGCCATCGGCGCCAACATCGACGACAAGCACTATTTCGGCGTGAACTGGGAACGTGACCTGCCCGTTCCTACCGTCGCCGACCTGCGCAACGTCGTGGCGGGCGACCCGAGCCCGGACGGCAAGGGCGTGCTGGAAATCAAGCGCGGCATCGAAGTCGGGCACATCTTCCAGCTGGGCAACAAGTACAGCAAGGCGATGAAGTGCGAAGTGCTGGGCGAGAATGGCAAGCCGGTCACCCTGGAAATGGGTTGCTACGGTATCGGCGTCTCCCGTGTCGTGGCGGCGGCCATCGAGCAGAACAACGACGAGAAAGGCATCATCTGGAGCGACGCCCTGGCGCCGTTCCAGATCGCCCTGGTGCCGTTGCGCTACGAGACCGACCTGGTACGCGAAGCCACCGACAAGCTCTACGCCGAACTGACGGCCGCCGGCTTCGAAGTGCTGCTGGACGATCGCGACAAGAAAACCAGCCCCGGCATCAAGTTCGCGGACATGGAACTGATCGGCATCCCGCACCGGATCGTCGTCAGTGATCGCGGCCTGGCCGAAGGCAACCTGGAATACAAGAGCCGTACCGAGGCCGAGCCGCAAGCGCTGCCGGTCGCCGACGTGCTCTCTTTCCTCCAGGCTCGTATCCGCCGCTGACACCAGATAGAGACGTCATGTTCAAGCGAAACACCTTAGGCCTCGGTGGCGCCGCATTGTGCGGCGCCCTGTTGGTCAGCGGCTGCGCCAACCAGATGTCGCAACGCAGCGAGCACGAAGAGCGGGTCGAGCGCAAACTGCTCGATCACAGCCTGCAGATCGACGTGGGCGAACCCAAGGTGCTCGACCTGCCGCAGCGCCGGGTACGCATCAACGAGCAGAAGACCTTCGAGGTCACCGAGTTCGAGGTCACGCGCCATTACGACCGCTACACGCCCTACCAGCCCTGGCGGGAGATCTACGAGATCCCCCTCGGCGCCGTGGCGGTAGTGGCCGGCATCGGCGCGAACGTGGCCAATGTGCTCACCCTGGGCAACGTGCCTGACAGCGCGACCCACGACTGGATCAGCTACGGTGTCGCCGGGCTCAATCCGTTCATGAACGCGCCATCCCATGGCCGCGCCCAACAGAACCTTGCCGGCATCGACGAAGTCCAGCGCGACAAGCGTACCGAATATTCGAGCCTGCCCTGGAGCGAACGCCCCGTGCAGGTCAAGGCTGCGCGGCAGACCTTCGAGCTGAGCACCGACCGCAACGGTGTGCTGCGCTTGAACCTGCTGGAAAGCCCGTTCGCCGAGCATGACCCGAGCCATCTGGGCAAGTTGCAGATCAGCGTGACGGACACCCTGGACGAAGTGCATACCGATTCGTCCCTGAGCATCAGCAGCAACCTGCGCAGCAAGCTGGTGGAAGCCCATGCCTTGATCTATGACGACCTGGAAGACGACGAAGTGAGCCAGTGGGTCCACCGGGTCAAGCGCCTGTCGGAGCTGGGCCTGGAAGAAGAAGCCAGCGAGCTGGAGCAGAGCCTGATCGAGCTGACCCGCAATGATCCGGAATTGCAGACTGAATTCCTCAAAGCCCTGACCAAGGACGGCGGGCGGCTGGTGGCGGATCCGGGCGCCAATTGAAGCCAAAGCACCAAGAATCCGAAGCAGTCCCTGTGGCGAGGGGATTAAGCAAACCGTCGCAACGCCCCGCTGGGCTGCGAAGCAGCCCTAAAACCTGACAGCCCTGTATATCAGACGGATTGCATGCATTACTTGGGGGCTGCTTCGCAGCCCAACGGGGATGAATCCCCTTACCACAGGGAACGCCTGGCGAGCCCTCACCGCTCGAACAACTCCAACTGTTCGTACCCGCCCCGCAAGTCCTCCAGCCGCACCCCGATCCCCAACAGCCGTACCGGCTTGCCACCGCGATTGAATGCCTGGGTCATGAGCGATTGATAACTGCCCAGGTCCCGCCCTGCCCCCGCCTGTTCGAGGGTGGTCTGGGTGAAGTCATGGAATTTCACTTTGACGAACGGCTTGCCGGGACGATAGCTGCTGTCGATGCGAGCCATGCGCCCACTCAGGGTCTGCATCAGCTCCGGCAGCTTGTCGAGGCAGCTGGCCAGATCGGGCAGGTCCACATCGTAGGTGTTCTCCACGCTGATGGACTGTCGCCGACTGTCGTTGTGCACCAGGCGCTCATCGATTCCACGGGCCAGGTTCCAGAGCCGCTCTCCGAAACTGCCGAACTCACGCACCAACGCCAACTTGTCCCACTGACGCAACTGCAGGCAATCGACGATCCCGAGACGGTTCAGTTTGTCGGCGGTGACCTTGCCGACGCCGTGAAGCTTGCTGACCGGCAGGGCCGAGACGAAGTCCTCCACCTGATCCGGCGTGATGACGAACAGGCCATTGGGTTTCTTCCAGTCGCTGGCGATCTTGGCGAGGAATTTGTTTGGCGCAACACCGGCCGACACCGTGATGTGCAATTGATTGGAGACCCTGCGACGAATGTCCTGAGCGATACGGGTGGCACTGCCGCCGAAATGGGCACTGGCGGAAACGTCCAGGTAGGCCTCATCCAGGGACAGGGGCTCGATCAGGTCCGTGTAATCGCTGAAGATCGTGTGGATTTCCTTCGACGCCTCCCGATAGGCGTCCATCCGAGGCTTGACGATGGTCAGGTCGGGACAGAGTTTCAAGGCATGGCCGGACGACATGGCCGAACGCACACCATAGGCCCGTGCTTCATAGTTGCAGGTCGCAATCACGCCGCGTCGATCCGCCGAGCCGCCGACTGCCATGGGCTTGCCGGCCAGTCGCGGGTCATCGCGCATCTCGATGGCGGCATAGAAGCAGTCACAGTCGACGTGGATGATTTTGCGTTGCGTCATAGCGAAACGAGATGTGGAATAGATCGGACCGCCAGTATCGCATCGGAACCTGTATATAGCACCAGTAGTTTGCAAGATCTTTCATAAGCGAAAAGAACGTCGCAGAAATTCATTTCTTCAATCGTGGCGAAGCGCGCGATAGAGCGCAAGCCCTTGCCACGCCTGCGTCACAGCTCGGTCACATGGCTTTCCTACAGGGCTAAGCGCTTGAAGCTGAACAGTTTTTTCAGGGCAAGGGGTTGACAGACCATCGTTCCTCTGTAGAATGCCGCCTCACAGACGCGGGATGGAGCAGCCTGGTAGCTCGTCGGGCTCATAACCCGAAGGTCGTCGGTTCAAATCCGGCTCCCGCAACCAAACGTCTGAAAAAGGCCATTCGAAAGAATGGCCTTTTTTGTGCCCGATCGTTTCGTCTTCCCCTGGCAGCGGGCTCGCCTGCTATAAGCCCTTCACCTTTAGACGGCAGCAGGCCGTGACATTGCCCTGTGGCCAAGCCCGCCCCGTCGGGAATGGGCTGACCCGGACCTTCAGGCTTGTAGGACAATTCTTTTTGATTTCGCGCATTTAGTCGCGTCGACGGCGGATTGGCCGTTAATTTGACCTCGCGACCTTTTAACGGTTGACACCTAAGCTTTCGCCTGTAGAATGCCGCCTCACAGACGCGGGATGGAGCAGCCTGGTAGCTCGTCGGGCTCATAACCCGAAGGTCGTCGGTTCAAATCCGGCTCCCGCAACCAAACGTCTGAAAAAGGCCATTCGAAAGAGTGGCCTTTTTTGTGCCTGCTGTTTTTAGGTCTGGTAAAAATCGGCTTCATTACAAAAGTTTTGTAATTATTTTCTGCCGCAGGGATTGGTAACCTGGCTGGATACCCCCATCCTGTCGCGCATAGCTCAAGAGGTGATTGATGCGCGCCCACTCTGACCCACAAGATACAGTTTCCGCGACACAACCGATCAAGGCCGAACGATTGCGCTGGCTGGATCGGATCAGTCAGTACCGACAGCCTATCGGCCTCGCCGTCACGCTGCTGCTGTTTGCGATCGCCCTGATCGCCTGTCGTCATCTCCTGAGCGAACTCGACCTTTACGCACTGCACGATTCGATTCTCGACGTGCCTCGCCCCGCCCTGCTTGGGGCAGTAGCAGCAACGGTCGCAGGCTTCATCATCCTCTTGGGCTACGAATGGTCCGCCAGCCGTTATGCCGGCGTGACGCTGCCGCCGCAGACATTGATCCTGGGCGGCTTCACCGCATTCGCTATTGGCAATGCCATCGGCCTGTCGCTGCTGTCGGGGGGCTCGGTGCGCTACCGACTTTACGCCCGCCATGGCCTCGGAGCGGCGGATGTCGCCCACATGACGTTGTTCGCCAGCCTGTCCCTGGGTTGCGCACTACCGCCACTGGCGGCACTGGCCACCCTCAGCAACCTGCCCGCCGCCTCCGCTGCGCTGCATCTTCCGGCTCCCCTGTTGGCGGCGATCTCCGTGGCGGTACTGCTGCTCATGGGCATCCTGGCGGTGGGTATCTATCGCCGGCGCCTGCCGGAGCAACCTCACCGGGACAGCCTGCTGGTCAGGGCCGGACGCCGCACCTTGCGCTTGCCGGGCCGACGCCTGACATTCCTGCAATTGGTGATCACGGCACTGGACGTCGCGGCCGCGGCCACGGTGCTGTACCTGTTGCTCCCCGAAGCGCCGCCCTTCGGCGCGTTCCTGCTGGTGTACCTGCTGGCATTGGCGGCCGGGGTGCTGAGCCATGTGCCGGGCGGCGTCGGGGTGTTCGAAGCGATCCTGCTGGCCGCGTTTGCCGACAAGCTGGGAGCCGCACCGCTGGCCGCCGCCCTGCTGCTGTATCGCCTGATCTACGTGCTACTGCCCATGCTGGTGGCCTGCGTATTGTTGCTGATCAACGAAGCACAACGACTGTTCCAGACCCGCCAGACCCTGCGGGCGGCCTCGGGCCTGGCGGCGCCGGTCCTGGCGGTGCTGGTGTTCCTGTCTGGCGTGGTGCTGCTGTTTTCCGGCGTGACGCCGGAGATCGATACGCGCCTGGAGCATATCGGGTTCCTGATCCCGCACCGACTGGTGGACGCGTCCCACTTCGGCGCCAGCCTGGTGGGCGTGTTGTGCCTGTTGCTCGCCCAAGGCTTGCGTCGTCGCCTGTCGGCCGCCTGGATGCTGACCACCGTCTTGCTGCTGGTGGGTGCCCTGCTCTCGCTGCTCAAGGGGTTCGACTGGGAAGAAGCGACGCTGTTGACCTTGACGGCCGCCTTGCTGGCGGTGTTCCGGCGCTCCTTCTACCGTCCGAGCCGGCTCACCGAGCTGCCCTTTTCGCCGTTGTTCCTGATCGCCAGTCTCTGCGTGCTCGGCGCGTCGATCTGGCTGCTGCTGTTCGCCTACCAGGACGTTCCCTACAGTCATCAGCTGTGGTGGCAGTTCACCCTGGATGCCGACGCGCCTCGCGGCCTGCGCTCGCTGTTGGGGGCAGCGGTGCTGTTGGTGGTGGTCTCGCTGACCTGGCTGCTGCGCACCGCGCGGCCAGTGATCCACTTGCCGACGGCGCAAGAACTGGAGCGCGCCAAGACCATCCTGATGGCCTCTTCACAACCCGACGGCGGCCTGGCCCTGACCGGCGACAAGGCGCTGCTGTTCCATCCCAACGACGAAGCCTTCCTGATGTATGCCCGTCGTGGCCGCAGCCTGGTGGCGCTGTATGACCCGATCGGGCCGCCCCAGCAGCGGGCCGAAATGATCTGGCAGTTCCGTGACCTGTGCGATGTCCACCACGCCCGCCCGGTGTTCTACCAGGTACGGGTCGAGAACCTGCCGTACTACATGGATATCGGCCTGACGGCGATCAAGCTGGGTGAAGAAGCCCGGATCGACCTCAAGCGTTTCGACCTCGAGGCCAAGGGCAAGGAAATGAAGGACCTGCGCTACACCTGGAACCGTGGCACCCGGGACGGCCTGTCCCTGGAAATCCACGAACCGGGCCAGGCGCCGATGGATGAACTCAAGGTCATTTCCGATGCCTGGCTGACCGGCAAGAACGTGCGCGAGAAAGGGTTCTCCCTGGGCCGCTTCAGCGACGAGTACCTCAAGCACTTCCGCATCGCTGTGATTCGCTTCGAGGGCCGTCCGGTGGCGTTCGCCAACCTGCTGGAAACCCACAGTCACGAGCTGGCCAGCCTCGACCTGATGCGTGCCCATCCCGACGCGCCGAAGCTGACCATGGAGTTCATGATGGTCGGTCTGATCCAGCATTACAAAAACCATGGCTACGCCCGCTTCAGCCTCGGCATGGTCCCGCTGTCGGGCCTGCAGCCACGTCGCGGCGCGCCGCTGACCCAGCGCCTGGGCTCGATGGTGTTCCGCCGTGGCGAGCAGCTCTACAATTTCCAGGGGCTGCGCCGATTCAAAGACAAGTTCCAGCCTGACTGGGAACCTCGTTACATGGCCATGCCCGCCGGACTCGATCCGCTGGTGGCGCTGGCCGATACCGCCGCCCTGATCGCGGGCGGCCTGACTGGACTGGTGAAACGCTGATGATGCAACGCTCCTGGCGATATGTAGTGGCCGCCCTGCTGGTGCTGGCGGTGATCCTGGGGGGTGGTTACTGGTACTGGAACCGCCCCGCCCCGCAACCTACCCTTGAACAACTGACGCCTGCCGACGGCGTGCCCATGACCCGGGTCGTTCCCGGCACCAAGCCGCGTGCCCAGGTCCTGGTGGCGGTCAATGAAGAGCAGAAGCTGAGTGATACTCAACTGAGCACACTCAGCCGCAGCGGCTCGGCACTGATCGTCCAGGTGATCCTGCCCAAGGACTGCATGTTGCAGGGACGCGCCCTGCAAGCCGGCCTGAGGCAGCTCCAGGGACCGGCGACGCTGGTCAGCGGCATCGGCCCTGGCGCCGTGCTGGCCTGGCGCTGGCTGGCCGAGCAGAAGGATGACAAGGCCAAGGCCGTCTCGGTGGACCTGGCCCTGGAAAAACCCGGCTGCACCCACCTGCTGCCCAAGAGCGCGGCCCACGGCCACTGGCTGGTGGCCTGGAACGATAACCCCGATGACACCAGCGCCGGGTTCGTGCGGGACCAACCGAATGCCGAAACCAGCATCAGCGACTATGACATCGCCTTGCCACAAGTGCTGAACAACGAGCTGCGCAAGATCCTGGTGGGCGCCGAGAAGGGCAAGGGGGGCCTGGCCATTCCGGTGGTGGAAGTGCCCGCCAGCCAGGCCCGGGACACCGTGACCCTGTTCCTCTCCGGGGATGGCGGCTGGCGTGACCTGGATCGTGACGTGGCCGATGAAATGGCCAGGATCGGCTATCCGGTGGTCGGTATCGACACCCTGCGCTACTACTGGCAGCGCAAGAGCCCGGAACAGAGCGCACTGGACCTGACCGAACTGATGCAGCACTACCGCCAGATCTGGGGCACCAAGCGCTTCATCCTGACTGGCTACTCCTTCGGAGCCGACGTGCTGCCGGCGATCTACAATCGCTTGCCGGCCACCGAACAGCAACGGGTCGACGCGATCATCCTGCTGGCCTTCGCCCGCACCGGCAGCTTCGAGATCGAAGTCGAGGGCTGGCTGGGCAACGCCGGCACCGAAGCCGCCACCGGCCCGGAAATGGCCAAGTTGCCTGCCGGCAAAGTGGTGTGCATCTATGGCGCCGAAGAAGCCGGCGAAAGTGGCTGCACCGACAAGACAGCGGTAGGTGAAGCCATCCAGCTGCCGGGCGGGCATCACTTCGACGAAAACTACCCGGCCCTGGCCAAGCGCCTGGTGGACGAGATCAACAAGCGCCAGCAGGCCGCTGCGCAATGATCTGACACTGCGGCGGGAATTCACTTCCTTGCCCACAAAAAAGGCCCCTGCCGCTACACGCGACAGGGGCCTTTGTCCAGACAGGCGACTGGAATACGCGCCTACATCTCCACCTGCGTTCCCAACTCGATCACCCGGTTCAACGGCAGGTTGAAGAACCGCAGGTTGCCGTTGGCGTTCTTCAGCATGAAGGCGAACAGCAACTCGCGCCAGCGAGCCATGCCTTCGAGCTTGGAAGCGATGACCGTTTCCCGGCTGAGGAAATACGTCGTACGCATCGGACTGAAATCCAGCTCGTCGAGGTGGCAGAGCTTGAGCGCCTGCGGCACGTCCGGCTCATCGGTGAAACCGAAATGCAGGATCACCCGGAAGAAACCCTCGCCGTAGGAATCGACCTCGAAGCGCCGCTGCGGCGGTACTCGCGGGATGTCTTCGTAGACCACCGTCAGCAATACCACTTGCTCGTGCAGCACCTGGTTGTGCAGCAGATTGTGCAACAGCGCATGGGGCACGGCGTCGGAGCGCGCCGTCAGGAACACGGCGGTACCCTGCACGCGATGCGGTGGCTGCACACGGATGCTGCTGATGAAGATCGGCAACGGCAGCGCACCTTCGTCCAGGCGCTCCACCAGCAACTGCTTGCCGCGCTTCCAGGTGGTCATCAGCACGAACAAGGCGATGCCGGCGATGACGGGGAAAGCCCCGCCCTGGATGATCTTCGGCACGTTGGCCGCGAAATACAGGCCATCCACCAGCAGGAAACCGAGCAGTACCGGTATCGCCAGCACAGGCGGCCATTTCCATAGCAACAGGATCACGGCCGAGACCAGGATGGTGGTCATCAGCATGGTGCCGGTCACCGCCACGCCGTAGGCCGAGGCCAGCGCGCCGGACGATTCGAATCCCAGCACCAGCAGCACCACACCCACCATCAACGACCAGTTCACCGCGCCGATGTAGATCTGGCCCTGTTCGGCGCTGGAAGTGTGCTGGATATACATGCGCGGGATATAGCCCAGCTGGATGGCCTGACGGGTCAGGGAGAACGCGCCGGAAATCACCGCTTGCGAAGCGATCACCGTGGCCAGGGTGGCCAGGCCCACCAGCGGCAGCAACGCCCAGCTCGGCGCCAGCAGATAGAACGGGTTGCGCGCCGCCTCGGGATCACCCAGCAACAACGCGCCCTGGCCGAAATAGTTGAGCATCAAGCCCGGCAACACCAGGAGAAACCAGGCGCGGGCAATCGGCTTGCGGCCGAAATGGCCCATATCGGCGTAAAGCGCTTCGGCACCGGTCAACGCCAGTACCACGGCACCGAGGATCGCCACGCCCATGCCTGGATGGACCACGAAGAAACGCACTGCCCAGGCCGGGTTCACCGCCAGCAGCACTTCCGGTTGCTGGCTGATGCCGTAGACGCCCAGCGCACCGAGCACCACGAACCAGATGACCATGATCGGGCCGAACAGGATGCCGATCCGCGCGGTGCCATGGCGCTGGATCAGAAACAGCGCGACCAACACCACCAGCGACAGCGGCACGACCCAATGGTCGATGCCCTCGAACGCCAGCCCGAGGCCTTCGATGGCCGAGAGCACGGAAATCGCCGGGGTGATCATGCTGTCGCCGTAGAACAGCGCGGCGCCGATCAGACCGCAAACCACCAGCAACGTGCGCAGCCGGGCCCGGCTTCCCGCCGCCCGCCGTGCCAGGGCGGTGAGCGCCATGATGCCGCCCTCGCCCTGGTTGTCGGCACGCAGGACGAACATCATGTACTTGATCGACACGACCCAGATCAGCGACCAGAAGATCAGCGACAGGATCCCCAGCACCCCGTCATGGTTGACGGGTACGCCATAGGCACCGGAAAACACTTCCTTGAGGGTGTACAACGGGCTCGTGCCGATGTCGCCATAAACCACTCCGACCGCCGCGACCAGCATGCTAAGCGGGTTTGCGGCCGAATGCCCGGCCTCCACCGCCTGACTACTTGCCTGCCCCATCCAATACTCCTGATTCCCAAGACCGCCTTCTTATACGCAACATGTTTTGTCACGCCCATGCGTCGCTCAACATCTAGTTACAGGTATTCAGTTGACTGTAAAAAGCAGCAAAGCGCAAAGGCGCGAAGCATAGCGCAGCACTCGTCGTTTTTCCCCGCATAAAGCTGGTCAAGTGACGCGTCCATCGCTAGAATTGCGCACTTTTTGATCAGAGGCGCGCCAGGCGCCCTGTCTCCCAAGAGACGATCCCCCTACACCGAGGTTAGACATGTCCACCACTACCACGCCAGCCAATCCCAAGGTCGGCTTCGTTTCCCTGGGTTGCCCGAAGGCTCTGGTCGACTCCGAGCGCATCCTGACCCAGCTGCGCATGGAAGGCTATGACGTCGTTTCCACGTATCAGGACGCGGACGTGGTAGTGGTCAACACCTGCGGTTTCATCGATTCGGCCAAGGCCGAGTCCCTGGAAGCGATCGGCGAAGCCATCAAGGAAAACGGCAAGGTCATCGTCACCGGCTGCATGGGCGTCGAAGAAGGCAACATCCGCGACGTGCACCCCAGCGTACTGGCGGTGACCGGCCCGCAGCAGTACGAGCAGGTGGTCAACGCGGTGCATGAGGTGGTGCCCCCCAAGCAGGACCACAACCCGCTCATCGACCTGGTGCCGCCACAAGGCATCAAGTTGACCCCACGCCACTATGCCTACCTGAAGATTTCCGAAGGCTGCAACCACAGCTGCAGCTTCTGCATCATCCCGTCGATGCGCGGCAAGCTGGTGAGTCGCCCGGTGGGCGATGTGCTCGATGAGGCCCAGCGCCTGGTCAAGGCCGGCGTCAAGGAACTGCTGGTGATCTCCCAGGACACCAGTGCCTACGGCGTCGACGTGAAATACCGCACCGGCTTCTGGAACGGCGCGCCAGTGAAGACCCGCATGACCGAACTGTGCGAAGCCCTCGGCACCCTCGGCGTCTGGGTCCGCCTGCACTACGTCTACCCTTACCCGCACGTGGACGAACTGATCCCACTGATGGCCGCCGGCAAGATCCTGCCGTACCTGGACATCCCGTTCCAACACGCCAGCCCGAAGGTCCTCAAGGCCATGAAACGCCCGGCGTTCGAAGACAAGACCCTGGCTCGCATCAAGAACTGGCGCGAAATCTGCCCGGACCTGATCATCCGCTCCACCTTCATCGTCGGCTTCCCCGGCGAAACCGAAGAAGACTTCCAGTACCTGCTGGACTGGCTGACCGAAGCCCAGCTCGATCGCGTCGGCTGCTTCCAGTATTCCCCGGTGGAAGGTGCTCCGGCCAACGACCTGGCCCTGGACGTCGTGCCGGACGACGTCAAGCAGGACCGCTGGGAGCGCTTCATGGCGCATCAGCAGGCAATCAGCTCGGCGCGCCTGCAAATGCGCATCGGCCGTGAAATCGAGGTCCTGGTGGATGAAGTGGACGAGCAAGGCGCCGTGGGCCGCTGCTTCTTCGATGCCCCGGAAATCGATGGCAACGTCTTCATCGACAACGGCAGCCATCTCAAGCCGGGCGACAAGGTCTGGTGCAAGGTGACCGATGCCGATGAGTACGATCTGTGGGCTGAGCAGATCGCCTGATCCTGGCGTGGACCCAGGCCCAGGTGACTTTTGTGGCCAGGGTCACAGGTCCGTGCCTGCAGCCATTGATTCGCCAGCCTCGAAAAAACCAAAAAGCCCTGCCTTGCGACAAGATGCGGGGCTTTTTTACGGCTATCGTATGGAGAAACCCGGGACATTCAGCACAAGGAACAGGCGGGCATGCGCCAGCACTCGGTCATCCATACCCCGAAATCCAGCGATTACCAGGAACTGACCCAGGTCTGGGAAGCTTCGGTGCGGGCAACCCATGATTTTCTTCCGGACAGCTACATCGAGCTGCTGAAGAACCTGGTGCTCACCCGCTACCTGGATGCGGTAATGCTCATCTGCACCCGGGACGCGCGCCAGCGCATTACCGGTTTCGCCGGCGTCGCGGCGGGCAAGATCGAAATGCTGTTCATCGACCCACAGCACCGGGGCCAGGGCCTGGGCAAGCAACTCTTGCACTACGCCATGGAACACATGAACGCCGATCAGCTGGATGTCAACGAACAGAACCCGCAGGCCCTGGGCTTTTATCTCAAGCAGGGATTCGAAGTGGTCGGCCGCTCGGCGCGGGACGGCATGGGCCAGCCATACCCGTTGCTGCATATGCGCTACAGGCAGCCCGGCCTGAAGGCCGTGCGCGGCTAAAAGCCACACGAGGCAAATGGAACCGCGATTAACCGGCGCCACGCAGGTACAATGCCCACCCTCTTTTTGCTACGGCCTTGTCATGACTGACCCGATACGCCTCTCCAAACGCCTCATCGAACTTGTCGGCTGCTCCCGCCGGGAGGCTGAGCTGTTCATCGAGGGCGGCTGGGTCACCGTGGATGGCGAGGTCGTCGACGAACCGCAGTTCAAGGTCACCACCCAGAAGGTCGAACTCGACCCACAAGCCAAGGCCACCGCGCCGGAGCCGGTGACCCTGCTGCTGAACGTTCCGGCGGGCATGGACGTGGACACCGCCATGGCGAGCCTGGCCCCGCAGACCCTGAGCGAAGAGCACCGCTTCGGCAAACGTCCGCTCAAGGGCCATTTCATGAGACTGACCGCCAGCGCCGACCTGCAGGCCAATGCCAGCGGCCTCCTGGTGTTCACCCAGGACTGGAAGATCCTGCGCAAGCTCACCGCCGACGCCGCGAAGATCGAGCAGGAATACGTCGTGGACGTCGAGGGAGAGATGCTTGCCCACGGCCTCAACCGCCTGAACCATGGCCTGACCTACAAGGGCAAGGAGTTACCCGCGGTCAAGGCCAGCTGGCAGAACGAGAACCGCCTGCGCTTCGCGCTGAAGAACCCGCAGCCGGGCATCATCGCGTTGCTCTGCCAGGCGGTCGGCCTAAAGGCCGTCGCCATCCGCCGGATCCGCATCGGCGGCGTGTCCATCGGCAAGGTGCCGCTGGGCCAGTGGCGCTACCTGTCCGCCAAAGAGAAATTCTAAAGTCACTTCTTCCGGTGCCGCACCTCGCTGGGCACCCACCGCCGATTGATCAGGATTGCACACATGATTCACAACGACGTACTGCGCAGCGTGCGCTACATGCTCGATATCAGCGACAAGAAAGTCATCGAGATCATCAAGCTGGGCGGCCTGGACGTGTCCCTGGCGGACCTGGCGGGCTATCTCAAGAAGGATGAAGAAGAAGGCTTCGTGTTCTGCCCCGACGAAGTCATGGCGCATTTCCTCGACGGCCTGGTGATCTTCAAACGGGGCAAGGACGAGAGCCGCCCACCGCTGCCCATCGAAGTGCCGGTGACCAACAACATCATCCTCAAGAAGCTGCGAGTGGCCTTCGAACTGAAGGAAGACGACATGCACGCCATCCTCAAGTCTGCGGACTTCCCGGTGTCCAAACCGGAACTGAGCGCGCTGTTCCGCAAGTTCGGCCACACCAACTACCGCCCGTGCGGCGACCAGTTGCTGCGCAACTTCCTCAAGGGGCTGACGCTGCGCGTTCGCGGCTGACTTCCCAGGGCCGCGATGGCGAGGGGACGCTGCACGTCCAGTGGGGATAATTCCCCTCACCACAGAGGACAGTGCCGATTGCAGCTCCCGCGTTATCATGCCCTCTCCATCTGGCGTCGATTTCATCCCATGACTTACAACGTCTCCCCCGTCGGCTTCGTCCACTCCTGTTTCAAGGAAAAGTTCGCCATCCCACGGCAACCTCACCTGGCGCCTGCCGCTCGCGGCGTGCTGGAGCTGGTGGCGCCGTTCGACCAGGGCGACGCCGTGCAGGGCCTGGAGCAGGTCAGCCATGTCTGGTTGCTGTTCCTGTTCCACCAGGCCCTGGAAAAAAAACCTCGGCTGAAAGTGCGTCCGCCTCGCCTGGGCGGCAACAAATCCATGGGGGTATTCGCCACCCGGGCAACCCATCGCCCCAACGGCATCGGCCAATCCGTGGTCAAGCTGGAACGGGTCGAAGCCGCTCGTCTGTGGATCTCGGGCATCGACTTGCTGGACGGTACACCGGTACTGGACATCAAGCCCTACGTGCCCTACGCCGACATCATTGGCACGGCTTCGAACAGCATCGCCAGCGCAGCGCCCGAGCCGGTCCCCGTGCAATGGGCGCCCCCTGCCCTGCACCAAGCCCGCGACCACGCCATGCGCCTGCAGGAGCCGCTGGTGGAACTGATCGAACAGTGCCTGGCCCAGGACCCCCGCCCGGCGTACCAGGTGCCGACAGCGGAACGGGAATATGGCGCGCAATTCTGGGATGTGGACGTTCGCTGGCATTATCCGCGGCTGGGGTTGATCCGCGTGCTGGAAGTGATTCCGGCGAAACAATGATCCTGGAACGAAAAAGCCCGCGCCGCCTTATCCAGGCGACGCGGGCTATTTCAATGGCGATCGGTTGGACCGAGTCGTCTTCTTCGCGGGCTTACTTCTCTACGAAGGCCCGTTCGATCAGGTAATCCCCCGGCTCGCGCATACGCGGCGAAACGGTCAGGCCGAAGCTGTTGAGCACTTCGCTGGTTTCTTCCAGCATGCTCGGGCTACCGCACAGCATGGCGCGGTCGTCCTGGGGGTTGATCGGTGGCAGGCCGATGTCGCGGAACAGCTTGCCGCTGCGCATCAGGTCGGTCAGGCGGCCTTCGTTCTCGAACGGCTCGCGGGTCACGGTCGGGTAGTAGATCAGTTTTTCACGCAGCGCTTCGCCGAAAAACTCGTTCTGCGGCAAGTGCTCGGTGATGAACTCGCGATAGGCGACTTCGTTGACGTAACGTACGCCGTGGCACAGGATCACTTTTTCGAAACGCTCATAGGTTTCCGGATCCTGGATGACGCTCATGAACGGCGCCAGGCCGGTGCCGGTGCTGAGCAGGTACAGGTGCTTGCCCGGCTTGAGGTCGTCCAGCACCAGGGTGCCGGTGGGTTTCTTGCTGATGATGATCTCGTCGCCTTCCTTCAGGTGCTGCAATTGGGAAGTCAGCGGACCATCAGGCACCTTGATGCTGAAGAACTCGAGATGCTCTTCCCAGTTCGGGCTGGCAATCGAGTAAGCGCGCATAAGCGGGCGGCCGTTGGGCTGCTGCAGG
The DNA here is from genome assembly GCF_900119645.1 of Pseudomonas sp. NFACC43. Taxonomy (NCBI): domain Bacteria; kingdom Pseudomonadati; phylum Pseudomonadota; class Gammaproteobacteria; order Pseudomonadales; family Pseudomonadaceae; genus Pseudomonas; species Pseudomonas sp. NFACC43. The sequence goes on along the minus strand of NZ_FPKK01000015.1, from coordinate 40,228 downwards.
CCGATCATCACGAACTGACCGTTCTCGAAGCGCAGGCCCGGATCGCGGGTGCACTTGAAGCTGAACAGAGTGTCGTTCCAGTGATGAACACTGAGGACACGCTCGTGGTTCATGTTGCTCATGTACGGGGGACTCCTGGAAATGATGCCTGCGCCGGGAAGGAGCGCAATTGCATCGCATTCTAATAGCGGCGACAATATCTGTTAAATGGATTATTAAGATAAGGGTTATCGGTTATATCGATATGCGATTTACTCTACGTCAACTTCAGGTCTTCGTCGCCGTCGCCCAGCAGGAGAGCGTGTCCCGTGCTGCGGGCCAGCTCAATCTGTCGCAATCGGCTGCCAGCACCTCCATCACCGAATTGGAGCGCCAGTCCAGCTGCCAGTTGTTCGACCGCGCCGGTAAGCGCCTGAGCCTCAACGCCCTGGGCAAACAGTTGCTACCCCAGGCGGTGGCGTTGCTGGACCAGGCCAAGGAGATCGAAGACCTGCTCAACGGCAAGTCCGGCTTCGGCTCACTGGCGGTTGGCGCCACCCTGACCATCGGCAATTACCTGGCCACCCTGCTGATCGGCGGTTTCATGCAGCGCCATCCGGAAAGCCAGGTGAAGCTGCATGTACAGAACACTGCCAATATCGTGCATCAGGTCGCCCACTATGAAATTGATCTGGGTCTAATCGAAGGCGATTGCAGCCATCCGGATATCGAAGTGCAGAGTTGGGTCGAGGACGAGCTGGTGGTGTTTTGCGCGCCCCAGCATCCACTGGCCAGGCGCGGCCAGGCGACCATGGAGGAACTGACCCATGAAGCGTGGATTCTGCGGGAACAGGGCTCCGGCACTCGCCTGACCTTCGACCAAGCCATGCGCCATCATCGCAGCGCGCTGAACATCCGCCTGGAACTGGAACACACCGAAGCCATCAAGCGCGCCGTGGAATCCGGCCTGGGGATCGGCTGCATTTCACGCCTGGCCCTGCGCGATGCGTTCCGTCGGGGCAGCCTGGTCCCCGTGGAAACCCCGGACATGGACCTGGCGCGGCAGTTCTACTTCATCTGGCACAAACAGAAATACCAGACATCGGCGATGCGCGAGTTTCTCGAGCTGTGCCGGGCGTTCACCGCCGGCGCGCAACGCAGCGACGAAATCGTCCTGCCGGCCATTGCCTGAAGCGCTACTGCAGCAGGATCACGCCCCATACCAGCGCAATCATCGTCAGGGCGACGAGCTGGGCGGCACTGCCCATGTCCTTGGCATTCTTCGACAGCGGGTGCAGTTCCAGGGAAATGCGGTCGATGGCCGCCTCCACCGCCGAATTGAGCAGTTCGACGATCAGCGCCAGCAGGCAGACCGCAATCAACAGCGCCTGCTCGACACGGCTGACGTTCAGGAAGAACGACAGCGGGATCAGGATGACGTTGAGCAGGACCAGTTGACGGAACGCCGCTTCGCCGACAAAGGCCGCGCGCAGGCCATCCAGGGAATAGCCGGAGGCGTTGAGGATGCGTTTCAGGCCGGTTTGGCCTTTAAAAGGTGACATAGGATGGGCAACTGATCGAAAGGAGTGGAGAAGCTAATTCAAACCCGGTCAAAAAAGCGTGAACAGACACACTAGGGCTGCGGTGAAATTGACTCAAGCTGTTGCAACAACAAGGCCGCCTGGGTCCGGGTGCGCACGTTCAGCTTTCGGAAGATCGCCGTCACATGGGCCTTGATGGTGGCCTCCGAGACGTTCAATTCATAAGCGATCTGCTTGTTCAGCAAACCTTCGCAGACCATGGTCAGTACCCGGAACTGTTGCGGCGTGAGACTGGCCAGGCCTTCGCTGGCGGCCTTGGCCTCTTCCGACACGCTCACTGCCTCGAATGCCTGGGGCGGCCAGGCAGCATCACCATCCAGGACCGCCTTCACCGCCTTCTGGATCATTTCAAGCGAACTGGACTTGGGGATGAACCCGCTGGCACCGAACTCCCGGGCCTTGACCATCACCGACGCTTCCTCCTGGGCCGAAACCATCACCACGGGAATCTGCGGATACTGACCGCGCAACAGTACCAATCCGGAAAATCCATACGCTCCCGGCATGTTCAGGTCCAGCAGCACCAGGTCCCAGTCAGCCTTTTCGGTCAACCGGCTCTCCAGTTCCGCAATACTGGCCACCTCCGTCAGCCGGACATCCGGGCCCAGGCCCAGGGTCACTGCCTGATGCAACGCGCTACGAAAGAGCGGATGGTCATCGGCAATCAGGATTTCGTATGTGGCCATTGTTCAAATGATCCTGTTCTTATGGCAGGCCGATATGATCGCACCTCACCAGAGCCACTCGGGACACCCACCATGGCGGCGGCATCCAGAGGGAACTGTTCACGCCAGCACGGTATGGCGTTTCAAACCTTGGCCATGCCCCGGTCGGCGCCAAGCATGCCCAGCGAAGCCGGGGTGGTCAAGCAGCACGGCCACCACTGTCTCCAGTATGGGCCACTATCCGGCCACTGCCCCTTGAGCCGTATCAATAAAGGGCAACAGCTCAGCGTGAGCCGGGGTCGATACATCCACTTCCCGTTGCCCCTTGGCGCCCAGGTAATGCTGGCTGAACACATCGAAATAAGCGTCCAGGGCAGAGGCCGCATCATGATCCCCGGCCAGCTCCAGGCACAGCGCCGCCACTTCGGCGGTGCACAGGTGCTCGCTGCGGGTGGAACGGCGCAAGCGGTAGCGCGACAGTTTGTCAGGCAGCAGGCTCAGGATCGGCAACTGGTCGAAATAGGGACTCTTGCGGAAAATCTTGCGCGCCTCCGTCCAGGTCGCGTCCAACAGAATGAACAACGGTCGCCTGGAACGATCCAGGTCTACGGTGTGGGTGACCCGCAACGGCTCGACGTATTCACCCGGAAACACCAGGTAGGGTTGCCATTGAGGGTCATTCAGCAACGCCAGCAATTGTCCGTCGACCTCGGTGCGCGACCAGATGAAGGCATGATTGTCGCGTACCACGTCGGCAATCAGCCACCCGGTGTTGCTGGGCTTGAACACTTCCTTGTTGGTCATGATCAGGCAAACCCCGGAACGGGCTTCGACCTTCGGTCGCCAGGCACACAGGCAATGGCTCTGGATCACCCGGCAGGCACTGCAACGGGGTGCGCGCCAGCCACGGGCCTGAAGCGGCTTGATCCCCTCATCGATGCGCTGATCGCGCAGGCGGGCTACGGCGTTAGGGGCATGAAGCCGACAGGCGGGAGAACTCGACACGAACGACACTCGACAGCGCAATGAAGGCCGGCAGTCTACCAGAGCGCACGAGCCTGTACCGTCCACCTCGCCTCCCCTATAATTCGCCGCCAATGAACGCACAGTCACGTGACCGGTCGAACCACCAGTCACTGAACCAGGAGAGTTTCATGCTGCGCCTTACCGTCCCTACCGTTGCCGTTCTGTTGGCGACGTCCTTCAGCGCCCAGGCTGCCTCGCTGAAAGAACTCGAACTGAACAAGATGTTGCAGAACGTGGCCAGGGAGAGCAGCGTTGGCACCCCCCGGGCGATCAATGAAGACATTCTCGATCAGGGCTACACGGTGGAAGGCACCGAGTTGATCAACCACCTCAGCGTGCAGAGCAGCCATGCCGAAAAGATGCGCGCCGACCCCAAGGCCGTGTATTTCCAGCTGGGCTCCAAGGTGTGCACCAATCCGGGCTTTCGCAAGCTGATGGCCAAGGGCGCCACCATGCGCTACGAGTTTACCGAGGTCAAAACCAACCGCCCGGTCGCGACCGAACGCTTCCAGGAGTCGGATTGCCCAAAACCGGCCAAGACCAAGAAGTAATCAGCCCGAGCGTGCGCGTCGCTGTTCATCGTCGGCGCGCAGTTCCGCCACCAGCGCCTGCAGGTATCGCGAGCGCCAGGTCCTGCCCTCCAAGCGACGACAACACTCTTCCTCGAGGCTGATTCGATTGGCCTGGGCCGCTTCCAACAGCGTCAGATACAACTGCCTGTCGAGTTCCAGGGTTACCCTGCTCATTTCTCCCGCCTCCTTGCCCGATTCGCTTCAATCCATCGCGTGCCCAGCCATGGGCATCGAACTGCATTGACACGCCTGTTATCAGTAAATCAGAGCGGCATGCGTGCAACTGGCAATCGGACGAGCGGTGCGCTACTCCAAAGCTTTCATCCAGCGGTTGCCAACGGTCACTTTTGAGCGCCATGATCATGGCAACGCAAGATCGACTCACTTCATGAATATGTTTTGGGCAGAACGAGGCTGCCACCCTACCTTGCCGTGTGATTGTTCTTAAATCCAAGGGACATACGGAACCCGGTGGATGGCCTGATCGATGATATGTAAACAGGTTCAGGCCAAATCGAACGCCCAGGCGAGCGCCTGGATTGACGGCGACACACGGAGTGTCGCGGCCCCGGCGAACCTTTCGCCCGGGTCGGGGTTCCGTCAAGAAGGAGAAGCTTGATGCCTTACAAACCAAATGACCTGCTCAATCGTCATTTTGAGAACCATGGCCACGACCTTATCCGCAAGGTCGAAGAGCAACTCAACCTGGTGTCACCCAACAGCCCCAACCTCCCCATCTACCGAGACATGATCCTGACCGTGCTGCGCATGGCCCAGGAAGACCACAACCGCTGGAACGCCAAGATCACGTTGCAGGCCCTGCGGGAACTGGAACAGGCATTCCGCACGCTGGAACAGTTCAAGGGGCGCCGCAAGGTCACTGTCTTCGGCTCCGCACGAACGCCTATCGAACATCCCCTGTATGGCCTGGCGAGGGAGCTGGGAGCGGCGCTGGCCCGCTCGGACATGATGGTCATCACTGGCGCAGGCGGAGGCATCATGGCCGCCGCTCATGAAGGCGCCGGCCGCGAGCACAGCCTCGGGTTCAATATCACCCTGCCTTTCGAACAACATGCAAACCCGACCGTCGAAGGCACGCCGAACCTGTTGCCCTTCCACTTCTTCTTCACTCGCAAACTGTTCTTCGTCAAGGAGGCCGACGCGCTGGTGCTCTGCCCGGGTGGTTTCGGCACCCTTGATGAAGCACTGGAAGTGCTGACGCTGGTGCAGACCGGTAAAAGCCCACTGGTACCGGTAGTATTACTGGACGTTCCCGGAGGAAAGTTCTGGCAAAGCGCCCTGGATTTCATCCGCGAACAATTGGAGGAAAACCGCTACATCCTGCCCACCGACCTGAAGCTGATGCGCCTGGTATACACCGCCGAAGATGCCGTGGAGGAAATCAACCAGTTCTATCGTAACTTCCATTCCAGCCGCTGGCTCAAGCATCAGTTCGTGATCCGCATGAACCACAAGCTCAACGAGCAGGCCCTGGAACAGATGCAAGTGGAGTTTGCCGACCTGTGCCTGAACGATCGCTTTCATCAGCTGGCCTACAACGGCGACGAGCCTGATGAAGCACGGTTCAGCCACCTGACGCGATTGGCATTCAACTTCAACGCTCGCGACCATGGTCGGTTGAGGGCGCTGGTGGACTTCATCAACTTGCCGGAAAACTGGGCCCAACCCTACCCCAAGGCCCATCCGCTTGCCTGGGAGACGATCAAGGTCACCTGAACCCATAAAAAAACGGCCCGCTATCGAAATAGCGGGCCGTTTTTCAATCATCCAGTCCTCGACCGCTGAACAAGCGGTTGATCATTTCCATGGAGTAGCCTCTGTACGCCAGGAACCGACCTTGTTTGGCCCGTTCCCGTGCATCGACGGGTAGATGCCCAGAGAACTTGCGACGCCAGGTTTCCATCAACTGATCCTGCCAATCGATACCGCTTTCACGTAGGGCTTGTTCGATATCCGAACGCTGCAGGCCGCGTTGACCCAGTTCCTCCCGAATCCTCAACGGTCCATAACCGGAGCGAGCCCGATAGGAAACGAAGCTTTCCAGATAACGGGCCTCTGACAGCAGACCCTCTTGCGTCAAGCGATCCAAGGTCGTTTCGATCAACTCATCGCAGGCACCACGCTGACGCAGTTTTCGCGTCAGTTCGACTCGACCGTGCTCGCGTCTGGCGAGCAGGTCCATCGCAGTTCGCCGCACCGCGACGAGGGTATCGAGTACGGCGGTCATCGATTTGATCAGATATCAGCGTCAACCAGATCGTCGGCGGTCTCACGGTTAGCCAACGCCTTGACGTCCGCAACCGGGCTCAACAGCTTGTCGCGCAATTGCTTCTCGAGGGCCGCAGCCACTTCCGGGTTGTCCGCCAGGAACTTGGCCGAGTTGGCCTTGCCCTGACCGATCTTGGTGCCGTTGTAGGCGTACCAGGCACCGGACTTTTCAACGAAGCCGTGCAACACGCCCAAGTCGATCATCTCGCCATTGAGGTAGATGCCCTTGCCGTAAAGAATCTGGAACTCGGCCTGACGGAATGGCGAAGCCACCTTGTTCTTCACAACCTTGACGCGGGTTTCGCTGCCGACAACCTCGTCGCCTTCCTTCACTGCGCCGGTACGACGGATGTCCAGACGGACCGAGGCGTAGAACTTCAGGGCGTTACCACCAGTGGTGGTTTCCGGGCTGCCGAACATCACGCCGATCTTCATGCGGATCTGGTTGATGAAGATCACCAGGCAGTTGGCATTCTTGATGTTACCGGTGATCTTGCGAAGGGCCTGGGACATCAGGCGAGCCTGGAGGCCCACGTGCATGTCGCCCATTTCACCTTCGATTTCGGCTTTAGGTACCAGTGCCGCCACGGAGTCGACGATGATCACGTCAACCGCGTTGGAACGCACCAGCATGTCGGTGATTTCCAGTGCCTGCTCACCAGTGTCAGGTTGGGAGACCAGCAGGTCGTCGACATTGACGCCCAATTTGCCGGCATATTCCGGGTCCAGGGCGTGCTCGGCATCGACGAAGGCGCAGGTCGCGCCGGCCTTCTGGGCCTGGGCAATCACGGACAGGGTCAGCGTGGTTTTACCGGAGGACTCAGGACCGTAGATTTCAACGATACGACCTTTTGGCAAGCCGCCGATGCCAAGCGCGATGTCCAGGCCCAGGGAGCCGGTGGAGATGGAAGGAATAGCCTGACGGTCCTGATCGCCCATACGCATTACGGCACCCTTGCCGAATTGACGTTCGATCTGACCCAAGGCCGCAGCCAAGGCTTTCTTCTTGTTGTCGTCCATTAAAGTCCTCACGTAATCAATAAGGCCTGACGGCCAACACCTGTATAAGTAGCCAGTATTATTCCACAGGGATCGTGGATCGCCTACCCCCGATTTGAGATTTCTGCGGCGGCATGTTGCAGCAGCCCCTCTAGCGCGGCCTTCACCGTTTGTCGGCGGACCTCGTCGCGGTTGCCCGCAAAGAACCGCTGCTCGCTGAAGACCGTCTCGCCAACGCCCCAGGCCAGCCACACGGTGCCCACCGGCTTGCCCGGGGAACCGCCGTCCGGCCCAGCGATACCGCTGACCGCCACGGCGAACCGCGCCTGGCCCTGTCGCTGGGCGCCCCGGACCATGGCCTCGACCACCTCGCGACTGACCGCTCCCACCGTGCCGAACAGTTCGTCCGGCACATTCAGTTGCCGGGTCTTCTGGCGATTGGAATAAGTGACGAAACCGGCTTCGAACCAAGCCGAACTGCCTGGAATTCGCGTGATCGCCTCGGCAATCCCGCCACCGGTACAGGACTCGGCGGTGGTCACATGGACATTGAGCAACTGCAGGCACCGGCCCAGTTCGGCGGCCAGCTCGGTAATCTCATCCATGACGCTCTCCTGATTCGACGCAATGACGCCTACCGTACACGAGCGTTGGAAGCTTGCAAGGCTGGGGCCCGGGAGAGCGTCCTGTTTTTCGGGACACGTCCAGACCACGCTATGGACATCGAAAAAACCTCGCTATATTCAGTTGCCCATGACAGTCGGAACGATGGAATGAAAACCAAGGATCTCAGCCGCCTTTCGGTTGATGGCGTACTCTGCATCAGCCTCAAGGATCGGAAGGATCGCAGGCTGCTACTGCTTGAAACCATGAAACGCTCAGGTTTGGACATAGAGTTCGTACTGGTCGATCCTGATAGAGAGAATCCGGCAAGAGGCTGCTTCAATTCGCATTTGAAGTGCGCAGAGATTGCATTGCAGCGCAACTATTCAAACGTCCTGATCCTGGAAGACGATGCACTGCAGTATTTCTTCTCAAAACAGACAGTCCGCAACATCAATCGCTTTATTTCGACGGAAAATTTTTCCATTCTCCATCTCGGTTACACGATGGGGAAAATATGGCTGACCTGGAATTTTTCCATCGCTCGCGGCCGGGTAACCGCACTGCACGCTTATATACTCAGCAAACGAGGCTGCTCGGAGTTTGTAAAGCTTGAATACCGTTCAGAGCCCATCGACAGAGTCGTAAGGGCCCAGATCAAACAACATTGCGTTTTACCCATGATGTTCGGCCAGCAACCCGCTCATCTCGTTTCAAGCGACATAGAAGACATTGCTCCTAACGATGATTCGTTCTGGAGAAACAATTGGTATAGGCACGTCTGGTCGGCAGTAAAGAACTTCTACATGACAGTTCTGGGCGTGAACCGGTAAACCAGGCAAGATTCTTTCCGGTCGACAACGACTCGACGGATTACTGACCCAACGCCCTGACATACGCCTGGCAAGCCCGCAAGGCGATCAATCCACGGTCGCCTTCATCGGTGATGGCGATAATTCGTTGAGCATGCGTCGGGTCAAGTCGGGCGCGTAGGGGGCCATGATCCATGCCGCCGGAGCCGGTGGCGGCAGGCACCGCACAACCGGGGGAGGCATCGTGGGCGTCGAGGAGGACTGACAGCCGGACATCGGCAGTAGCAAGGCGATCGCGCAGGCGATCCTGGTCACGTTGGGCATCGCTCAAGGCTCGGTAGTGGGTGTGTTCGCTGGCAGAAAGTTGCTGTTCCAGGGCCAGTCGCTTCTCTTGCTCGGCCTTTTGTTGCGCTGTCGCCGCCTGGCTCAACTGACTCAGGGTCTCGGCTTGGGACTGGGCCATTTGCGCCAGTTGACGACCATAGCGCCAATCCTGGAGTCGCCACACCAGCGTAGCTGGACCAGCGACCAGCAGCGCCAGCAAGAGAACAATCCCGAGAGTACGGAAGGAAAAAGGCATCAGGTCGAAGACTGGCATAACACCGCCCTCGCCCGCGCCCAAAGTTGCAGACGATCTTCCAGGCCGTTCAAGCCGCCGTTGATACGCCGAGTGATACTGTTGAACTGGTCACGGTCGGCCAGTTCGTTCAAGCCGTTCTGCTCCCAGAACCAGGCAGCCGATTCGGATGCCCACTGTGGTTGTTCCAGCAGTTCCGGCAAGGCCAGCAGACGTTCATCGCCAAACAAACCGAGACTGCACCGCAGATAATTGTCGCGGCCCGTAATCTGGATCAGCCCACGCCCCCGATATTTCTGGCCGTCGCCGTCGGCCTGGGGAGTATTTCCCAGGCGAACGGCCAACGCGCCGGTGTCGTACTTGCTTAGATACATTTCACTGCCAAGCTCCCGCACATATCGCAACTGCCCCGACTCGTGGCCGATCTGCGCCAGAAACGCAGCAACGCGTTTGGGCGTATCGATCCGGTGACGGCTCATCGCATGGTTGAGCGCAGGAACGAAAACGCCCGCTTGAGAGCGGGCGTCGGGCATGATCTTGATGAGTTGCTGCTGGGTAACGTCCATAATCCGACCATCGAAAAAAACATCACTGAAGTTGCGCTTTCAACCAGGGCGGCGCGACGGGGCGGTGCTCAGCCGCGGGAAACAGCTCGTCCTGGGGCCAATCTCTAAGGGCTCGCCGATAGGCCTGGAGCTGCGTGTACTGCGCCTGATCCAGCGTCGTACCGCCGCCGTCGTCCATCTCGTCGCGATCCCGGGCTACGAGGCGATCGGTGGCGGTGAGCTGAGCGTCACGCCAATGTGTTTCGTTGAGTATCTGCGTCTCGATCCTGTCGACCTCAAGCTCCGAAAGCACCGGATACCCCATGTCGTCCGACGTGATACACCTATTTAAAAAAGGGGCTGCGAACAATGCACTGTATGCGTGCTCCGAAATCTCAACAGCATCTTTGGGAATTTCATTTGCATGATCGATGGAGTTGTAGAATCCACCCGTGGTTGGAGCATAAAAAATCAGCATAACGGCATCCTTTCAATAACCAATTGCACGCCAGAGCCCAGTCCAGTTCGCGTAGACACCATTGTGATCCCGACCATAAAGCCTGAACTGACTCAGGGAACCAAATGAGACGCCGAACGACGCACAGGTCGGTCCTCCATCGGTCACGTTGATATTCCTGACCGCATTCGGAAACGACATGGGAAACGTCACCAGCACGCCATTGGCATCCGTGCCGCTCGATGAAATTCCCCACTGTTCGATGACATAGCCCGTCGGACTGGTGGTATCGGGAATACGTTTCCATCCATTGGGCTGTAACGACGAAGAGAACATGGCCGAATACTTCGAGGTGGCCGTTCCACCAATCAGACGCCATTGGGCATTGAGCTTGATGAACTCCGCGGTCTCCCCTAACCCGATGCTAACGGTACCCTCTGCTCCGTTCGATCCCGACAACTTATCGGTCGCCAAGCTCGTCGATATAGTCACTACGCCATTGCCTGCGTTGATAATCCTGACAGTGGCGCCATGCAGGACGCCCGTCGTGGCGGGCAGTTTGGCGGTAACCGGGGTTTCACTGGCAAAACTGGCGACTCCACCAATATCCCTGGATGTCAAAGCCGCATGTGTGGAATACACGTCAAAGCCGGCGTACTGCAATCCGTTGCGGACTACAAACTCTGTTGTAGCAACGGTCTTATCGTTATCGAACTGAGGAGCGGTAAGAAACAATCCAGTGCCGCGCAATGCCGCCAGTAACTGATTGTAAGTTTCTTCCGAGGGGGTAATACCGGCGGCTTGAATGACGTTGATTATTTCCTGTGTGACGCCATTCCCCCAACTGGCGGGGATCAATGATCCTGGCGTCCCAGCCAAGGCGTTCTCGTCTACAAACCTGCCATTCACCAAGCCCGCACTCGGAACACTTTTTGGATAATCCACTTTTTTCTCCCTTGGTATTCAAATGACAGAAAAACAGGCAGCCGAGAGCTCGAGCTGTTGAAGTCTCAACACCTTCTGAAGCATTCGAACAACTTTGGTACCGTACCGGTTGCTTTAAACAACAGAGGCCGGCATCACCGGCCAATTGATCTCGGTTGGATAACCGGATTGATTCTGGATTCGATTCAACTCAACGCTGTAGAGTTTCCATTCCATCAGCGCCAGTTGCTCCTGATCGTTGGCTTCGCCGAGGTCTTCGGCATACTGAAAGGGAGCAATTTTCTGAACAGCTTCTCGCAGTAGTTTGTCACGCTTTACCAACGCTTCGCGCTTGAGATCCGCAAGCTGTAGCGTCTGGTCAAATACCCAGGCAGTGTCGCGCCAGACGTGGTAGCTACCGGGCCACGGCTCCGCCGTATACGGGTTCGGCAACTCACCGAATTCGCTCCATTGCAGCACGGCACCGTTATCCTTGCGATAAACCGGACCTCGCCGGTCCACCATCTCCCGCGGAACGCCATTGACCATGACCCAGGAGTGATGCTCCTGAGCGGGCGGAAGCTCAAAGGAAAGCTGGATGCCATTGCTGGGTATTTGAATGCCCAGGCCAGGCGTGACAAAAAGCTCTACCGGACCAGATAGAACACCGGTTTCGTCAAACAGATAAATGAACATGATCACCTCAGATCAATTTGATTCGGGCGGGGTAGGCGATGTTTCTGGGCCGGGTTTCCGTGCTGAAGACTCCGATATTGCCAACGGCGTCTCCACTGGAGAAAAAAAGCGGATTCGGATAGGTCGTACCCACTATCCCCGTCGCGGGTGCAGCATTGACGTCCCGTGTCACGTCCCAAGAAGCATCGGCAATAGCAGGCCCAGGACGATTGGCGCTACCTGAGCTGGTAGGTAAATAGTGGTTGTGGCTTTCCAACGCGTACATTTGTCTACTGCCCGACGCACGATCGGCATCTACCCCTCGAGCCTCATCCAGCACACGCAGGAACTCGCCCCGAATATCAGGCAGTCGAAAGGTCGTGGCGCCATCTCCGCTGGTCCAGGCGCCTTCGTTTCCTCCCCTGTTACCCTCGGTCACTAACGCACCGGACAGCTGGGCGTAATCCCACAACCAGGGCCACTCGCTACGCAACAGCAGGTTCCCGTTGAGCACCGCATATCCACCGGGTATCACCTGGCGTGTGCTTTCGAAGGAAATGCGTCCCAACGCGGTCGCATCGAAGCGACTCACCGGCCACCAGGCACCCGCTTCGTCACTGCGCAAATGCCACCAGTCGCCGCTGCCCATCAATACCAGAAACGGGTAGCCACTGGCCGCCAGATGGGTATGAAACCGAATCCTGTCGCTACCGGAGGCCCGTACCATCAGGCGATTCCCACTGTTATCCACTCGCCGGACAATCACATCACGAATACCCAGCGCCGTATTAGCCGCAGGTAGCGTCACCGTGTTCGCACCGGCACTGGCATCGATCAACACCAACCCCAACTCTTCGGCAACAAGCGTCTTTGATGCCGTCAACCGAGTCACCACCGAGCGCATCGGACTGCTGCGTCCAAGAATGGCTTGCAACGCCTTGATCAATTGCCCGGTGTCCGCTTCTGAAGGCGTCATGCCGGCCGCCGAGATCACATTGAGGATCTCTTGGGTAACCCCATTGCCCCAGACCGCCGGAATCAATGAGCCGGGTGTACCTGCCAGCGGATCTTCGTCCACGAACCGTCCGTTCACCAGCCCGACGCTGGGAACGCTTTTTGGATAATCCATATGTTATTTCTCTACAGATAAATGAAAGGATCAGGCGCCGGAGCGCAATACCTCGATGCTGGCGAACGCCTCATCGAAAACCGCTTTCGCCAGGTCCGATTTTCCCTTCGCCATGTGTGCGCGGATGTGCGCCTTGGCCTTGAGTCGTATCTGGCGAAGCGCCAACAGGTTCGAATCGAACTCGGCGGCCTTGGCGAGGATCTGGTCTGCCGCCTGCCTGGCTGTGCGCCCCTTGATGACCCACGCGGAAACGGACGACGGCACGGCTTTTTTCGGGTAGCCCTGATCCTTGAATGCCTGAGCCTCAAGGGCCGCCTGCTGGTATTCCAGGGCACGTAATGGATCGCCTGCCAAGGCCCGACGTGCGCTGTCCGCAGCACCGTCCAGCCTGTCGCACAGGCGTTCGCCGTCAAGATGCAGCAGCTGGGCAGCATGCTCGTCGGCAATCACCCATTCACCCTCCTCCCAGATGTGGGCTGGGGAGGGTGGAGGCGGACGGAGTCCCTCTTCGTATTGATGCAGTTCCTGAATGACCTTCATCGGATCAGCTCCCAGGACAGATGGACGTTGACGGCGTTGGTAAAATTGACGGCGATGCCCACGCTGTAATCGGTCAGCGCCTGGTGCCCCTTGATCCCCATGCTCAGGAGCAGTTCGTCGCTGTCGGCATTGTTCGCGCCCAGCGTGTGCTCAGCCTGAAAACACTGCCACAGCGAACGTAGCTGGGAATGGTCAAAACTGGCTGTGACCGTTGCGACCGTCACGTCATTGACCACATTGTTGGAAAACAGCACACACATCGTCGGGCTCGCGAGATTGCTCCAGCCCACTGAATTGCTTGTCGGCGATGTTGCAACCGGAGATAAGTAGCTGTAGTTACCGCCGAGCCACCCAGCCTGGGCGAATGCCAGCGAAGTGATAGAGCTGGAGGACGGCGTAGGATTGCCCGCGATAAGTTGTGCCGAACGCGCATGAGGGTCCAGTGGCAGATACACCACGCCGGTGCCGTTCACGGTTTGAGTCCAGCTCAATCGGGTCCGGTTGTAGATCGAGCGTACCGTAGGCAACGAGCCCGGCGCCCCGGTCATTACCCAAGCCAGGCACATATCCAGCGATGTGGATGGAAATCCACCACCGGAAGCTCCATTGAAAGAGCCCTTGAGCGTTTCCGGCGTCGCGTCGTACAGACTTCCACGCTGCAGGTAAAACGCTAGTGAATTACCGGAAGCCTGCACTCTCAGGAAATAGCTGGAGCTGGGCAGCAAGTCGGCGCTGCTCCACGCCGTCGTGACGTAGGTACGCGAACGACCCAACTGTCCGCTTACCAACTCTTGTCCAATGCTGATATAGACGCCTCCAGGAATCGAAACGCGTCCCCCGCTGGTCGATATCGCCACCGGAGTGACTGTCATCCGGGAATCAACTGTGGCGATCGCAGGCAAGGGTAAAGCGGCAAGCGGCAGCGCCTGATCCTGATTCCAGCCCTTGGCCGCCACGGACTGGATCGCCTGGAGCAACTGATCGTTTCGGGTCTCATCCGGCGTCAATTCACCCGCGTTGATGACATTCAAGATTTCCTGGGTCACGCCATTTCCCCAAGCTGCCGGAATCAGGGAGCCCGGCGTTCCCGTCAGGGGATTTTCATCCACGAACTTGCCATTCACCAAGCCGGCGCTGGGCACACTTTTTGGGTAATCCATCGCTCTATTTCCTAGTCATAATTGATGTGAACCTTCGTATGCGCCGGAGCGCTGCGATGAATCAGGCACTCCAGGGCCGACCCCGGATTGACCCCAAACCGCTCCCCCCAATAGCTCGCACCAAAACGCCGCCCCAGCAGCAGGCGGCCGCCGGTGTTGAGGGTCCACATGAATTGGGCCTGCCAGGTGCCGAAGTGGTCTTCGCCGAACCGGGCGCGGCCCATGCGGGGCGCCTTGTGCTCGGTGATGGTGGCGTTGGGGTAACCCTGGCTCCTGGCGATTTCCACGTAGTACGCAATGGCCTGGCTGCCCACCGCCAACAAGCGTCGGCGTACCGCCAGGCGGCGATCGTCATACAGAGGCGAGGCACCCAGGCAGGGGTCGGGCAGGTTCATCACCCGCTCCCAATCCGGCACCAGTTCGCTCACACCCGCCGGGTCCATTTCATGCAGCAGGTCAGCGGCGCGGGCGTCGAGGCGCGCCAGTTCCTGGGCGATGCCTTCCAACACCTGCTCCAGCTCCGGCACCCGCTCCGGGTCCCATGCGGGGCCGCTGGGGAGCAGGCTGCGCAATTGGGTCTGGTACTGCTCGGCGCTTCTTATTCCAGCCATACGCACCCCCCGAAGGTCAGCAGTTGATTGCTGGCAGCGGTCACATCGGCGCTGGGCGCGGTCAGCTTGTGGTCGGTTTCGCCGTTGGCGCTGCTGATGGCTTCGGCGATATGGGTGAGTAACAGCGTCTCGCCGAGACCGGCTTCGCGGTTATGCAGGTCGCGCAGTTGAGCTTCGATCGCCGCGCGAACCACGCTGGTGTCCGGGGTGATGCGCAGCCGGTAGGTCACCGGTACCTGCGTCGGGGCCAGCACGTGCACTTCGGCAGTCACCGGGCGCAGCGGTTCGATGTAGGCTCGGACTTCCTCCAGTTGCTCGGCATTGGGGATCGGCTGTAGATCGTCGTCGCGCATCACGAACAGGCCGACGGTACCAGGCCCCAGGTAACTGCCCCGGCACCAGGCGCGGGTAATGCCGGGGCATTCCAGGGCCCAGGTTTCATAATCCTGCGCCGAACCGCCATGGGGAATGATGCGGTAGGAACGGATCACCCGTGCCCGCAGGGACTCGAGGCTTTCCCGGGCGACACCACCGCTCAGCCCCGGTGACAGGACGGTGAAATCTCTGCCGATACCGAGGATCGGCTGGACCGGCGCAAGGACCAGGCCGGCATCGGCATTGCCCAGGCTGCCGGCCTCCAGTGCGGCGACGGTGGTGGTGTTCATGCCATTGCTGGCGGTACGGGCGGCCGTCACCTTGTAGGTGCGGCCATCGGTGGATTGCAGCAGCGTGTCGACATCCAGCACCGCTCCCGCGGTGGCCGTGAAACTGACACTGCCGCTGGCCGCCTGGGCCGCTTTGCGCGCCTGGTTCAGGCGCAGGGCGGCGATGCGCTCCAGGGTGGATTCGTCGGCTTTATCCGGCAGGATCTGCTCGGCGATCCAGTCCAGGTAGCCGTACAGGCCGTAGGCCGCGCCGCCGAGGGTGCGGGCCAGAACCTGAGCATCGGACTGGCGCAGCGAATCGCTGGCCAGGTCGCTTTGGGCGCGCTTGATCAGCACCGGCAGCGAAGGGGTTTCAAACGGCATAGGTCACCTGCCAACTGTTATCGGGGTTGATGTCCAGTCGCTCGCCGTCGGCCAGGGTCAGGACCGTGCGCAGGTTCAGGCGCTGGGCGTCGAGGCGTTCGCTGATGATGTCGATGGCGCGGCAGTGGCCGTCATCGATCAGCCATTGCAAGGCTTCACGGGCATAGAACTCGGCATCGAGCTGGGTCTGGCGGGTCAGCTTGACCCGGCGCAACAGCCACAGCCGCGAGCCGATGCGGTCGTCTGCAACGGTGGGAAAAGTGTCGCCCCACCAGCCGAAACGTTCGTCATCATCGACGGCATCGTCGTCAGCGGCACGACGCCAGGTGAACAGGCTGATCAACACCGAGCGGGTCAGCGCGGCGTGCAGGTTCTGGCTGATGAACATCATTGGCCTCCCGCCGGCGCGCCGGTCTGGCCGTTGCCGGCCTGTACGCCGACATGCACATGTTTGATCTGGCTGATGCCGCCGGCGATCTGGTCGCCTTGGGAAACGATCCTGCCGGTGTGGTTGATGACCGGGCTGTCGATGTTCACCGCGCTGCTGGCGCGGATGTTCAGGGTTGCCGTCTCGATGTCGATGACACGACCGCGCTTGAAGTGCAGCTTGTCGCCTTCGTCGGTGTAGAGCGCCACTTCGCCGGGGGCCAGAGCCTGGAGACGGAAGCGGCGATCGGCGACCACCAGGACCACGGCATGGGAACGGTCGCCCCCCAGGAACGTGGCAATGCCCTCGGCACCGGCCAGCGGGTTGCTGGTGAAGCCATAGGGCTCGAAGTGTTCCATGTCATCGTTCACTTCGCCGGCGGTAAGGCGCATTTGCAGCGACTGCAGCTTGGTGGCCGAATTGGCGAGCACGACAGTGCCGCGCGCCAGGAGACGGGTCAGTAGGCTCATTGAGATTTCCTTGAGAATCGGGGACTTGAACGCGGTGTTCGGATCAACATCTCTGTAGGCTGCACTGCCGCCATCGCGAGCAGGCTCGCTCCCACAGGGGACGTGTGGGGCGCAGGCATCGGCGTGGGGCTCAGGGTTTTGGCGGCACCGGGTTGGCGTCGAAGGTATGAGGCGGCGCGACTTGCAGGGTGGTGACGGAGCCCTGGTTCGACAACGAATACGTCACCTTGGAAACCAGCATGTCGCCATCGAACCCCAGCACCGGGTCGATCACCCGTACCAAGGTGTTGTGCCGCCACAAGTCGCCATTGGCCTGGCGCCAGCCCTGCACGCGGTAGGTGGTGGTCAGGGCGCGACCGGTGCGGATGGCGCTTTCCCAGTCGGCCCTTTGCTGGGCCAACTCGAAGGTCAATTGGGCGCTCTCGCTGATCACCGTCACCCGCTTTCGCTTGAAACTCAGGTCGGTGGCGGTGCCGACCACTTCGCTGACCGCCGTTCCACTCTGCTGGTCGTTCCCCTTGTGCTGGCCTATGACCCGGTATTCGGAAAACACCTGGCTGTAGTCCATTGGTGCATTGCCAGAAAGAATGTTCTTGCCCAGCTCCAGCACATCACTGGCGCGTCCGCCGCTGCCGGGTCTGGCCAGCAGCACGCGCCCTTGGGCGTCATCGGTGGAGAACACCCGGAACAACGTCAGCAAGCGGTCGATGGACTGGAAAACGGTTTCCCCGGGCACGATGCTGTGGGTGCTCAACCGAGCGGTCTCGGGGATTTCGCTGACCACCCCCACCCCATACTGCGACGCCAGGGCCTGGACGATGCTCAGCACCGTTTGCCCGCGCCATTGGCTGGGGCGGTTGATCGCCGCGCAATCCACCAGGTCCTGGGTCTTGGAGCCGCCCTCGATGCTCAGGCTGATCTGGCGCCCGTCGTAGCTCACTGGCGCCTTGAACACATGACCGCTGAGCACCAGGTCGGAGCCGATGCGCACCTGGCATTCATCACCGGGGCGAATGGGTACCGCTTGGGTCTGTCCCGGCCATTGCCAGGTGATGTCGAGTTTGAACGTGCGAAACTGCCGCTCCAGGTCCGCACTGATTTCCACGCTTTTCCAGCCGCCGTAATCCAGACCGCCGACGGTGAGCGTGACCGCATTGTCGAGCTCGTTCATGGCTCACTCCCCCGCGACTTTCAGGTCATTGGGCGGCAGGAAACCCGGATGGGCCACGCCGTTGCGCTGGGTCACTTCGGTCACCCGGGTGGCATCGGCGAACTGCTGGTAGGCCACCACCAGCGCCGGCAGGCTCTGCTTGAACGACAGGCTGATCAGCCTGACGCCCGACGAGGCCACCGCCGTCAGGTGTGCCGCCATTTGCTGGCGCAGATGGTTCAACGCCTGGTAGTGATCCGGATCGGCCTTGAGGGACGCCTGCCAAATGGCGTCGTTGAGGGCATCGCGCAGGGCCAGCACATCGTCGGCCACCGGCACGTCCCGGCGCTGGACCGGCTGCACGGCCTGCTGCGCCACCGATGGGGTGGCGCCCAGTTTCACCGCGGGCGCAGCCACAGGCATCGCCGCAATCCATTGCGCCGCCTGTACCAGGAGCGTGTCCTGCACCAGATCGGCCACGGCCTGGGCCGCCGCCATGGTGTCCTTGCCGGTGGTGAGCTTGGGCGCATCCGCCTGGCGAATGGCTTGCACCTGTTGCGACACGCTGGCTATCACGCCGCGATAGCCGTCCCGGGCAAAGTCCTTCAACTCGCGAATATCTCCCAGCAGTCCCTTGAACTCGGCCGCCACTTCCCTGGGCAACTCCTTGACCGCCTTGACCAGATCGCTGAGTTGCCGATAGGTCTCGATCAACGGCTTGAGTTCCTGCTCGATGACGCCGTACACCTCCTTGAGGCTGTTGCGCAGGTCCGCGATGCCGATCCGGGCCGCCTTGATCAACGTCATGGCTTGCTCGAAGCGCCGCACCGCCGAGCCCAGCAGGCTGTCGGCCGATACCAGCAGCAGTTTCTGGCTGTTGATCGCGGCCGAGGGGAACTGCAGCGGCTGGTCAGGGTAGAACTTCAGGGCGAAGGTCACCAGCCCGCCGTCCTGGCGGGTCTGGGTCATGTCACATTCACCGACCTTGACCTGCAGGCGCCCCAGCCACGGATGCACCAGTTCGCCGCTGCCCTGCTCCAGCGCCTTGAGCAGCCTGTCGCGCTGCTCCAGGCAATCGGGACCGACGATGAACGCCGTCAGCTCATGAATTCTTGCCTGCTGACCCAGCCCTTCGAAAAACGGCTGGTCCCGCTGGGGATACTCATGCAACTGGCCCTTGTGGCCGACCGGGGTTTTCGCCTGATCGACCCAGAACCCGACGCCACGAAACGACGCCGGCAACAAACGATCACGCCAGCTCATTGGAGCCTCCTGTGGAAAGTGAGCGATAGCCGATGCGCGAACTCACCGCCAGGGCCGGTTGATTGGTCCGGGGCGGATCGGCGCGCAGCCCGGCCGGTGCGTTTTCGAAGCGCACGGTCAGGCCGCCTTCGAGTTGCGTGCGGTTATTGGCGGCGCTTTGTTGCACCAGGGCGCTGGAGGTGTGTGGCAACGTACCCGGCGCCAGCGGGATTTTCGCTGGAATGTTGGTGGACGCTGGCGCCAGGCTGGACGACAGGCCCGGAGACTGCTCGCTGGCCCCGCCAAAAAACGCCGGCGCCAGCTCACCTTTGCCTTCGGCGTTGGTGGCGCGCTGCGCCTCGGTCAATCCCTCGACCTTAGCGGTGAACGAAGTGATCATCTCGCCGAAGCCGCCGTTGAAAAACGCCTTGATCGGCGCAATCACCGCCTGCAACTCGTTCCACCACTGGCTGAACCACTCGCCCACCGGCCCCCACTGCTTGACGAGGCCCTCGATGGGTGACCAGTCGAACAGACCGCTGAAAACCGCCAGCATGATCGACACCTGGTTGCGCACGCCTTCCCAGATCCCGGCGAAGACTTCACCGATCGTGCCCCAGTTGGCCATGATCAGCCCCAACGGCGTCCAGTCGAACAGCCCTTTCAAGGCGTCCATCACCGGCACGGTCAAGGCCTTGAGCAGGTCCCAGATCGCCGCGAACAACCCGGTCAGGGGCGTCCAATTGGCAACGATCAAGCCCAAGGGTGACCAGGCGAACAGCGTCTGCATGAAACCGATGACCGGCGTTGCCGCCGCCACGATCACATTCCAGAGGGCACCAAAAAAGCTGCTGATCGGTCCCCAGTTGCTGATCACCTGCCCCATCGGGGTAAAGGCGAACATCGTCTTGAAGAACTCGACCATCGGCAGGACGATCGGCGCGAGCCTCTGCCAGAGCCCGGCGAAGAACGCTGAAATCGGCGTCCAGTGGGCGATGATCATCCCTGCCGCCAAGGCGATGCCCATGGCAATCAAGCCGATGGGGTTCATCTTCAAGGCCAGGTTCACCACTTCGAACGCCTGGCTCGCGCCGCTGACCGCCATCTGGATCGCGTTGAACGCCACGACGCCATTCGCCAGGCCCTGTACCAGTTGCGGGTTGTCCTGCAGTACTTGGGCCACGCCGCTGACCATGGGCTGCAAACTGAGCGCCACCGCGTTGACCGCAGGCCCCAGGGCCGAGCCGAACTGCACCGACACATTGCTGATGGAAGTCTTCAATCCATCCAGGCTCTGTGCCGCCATGCGGGGCGCTTCAGGGGCCTGGACGGCGCTGGCCGCCGCGCTCGCTGCACCCGCTTCGTCCTTGAAGGCCAGGGCCGACTTGAGCCCGTCCATAAAGGGCTGGGCCAGGCCGCCGCTGGGCAGCAGGCTGGAAATATCCAGGCTGCCCAGGCCCGTGGCGTCGAGGTTCTGCTTGAAACTCGCAACCTTCGCACGAAGGCCGGCGAGCTTGGGTGACAGCTCATCGATGCCGGTCAGCAGCACCGCTCTTTTCTCTACGTTTTGTGTGTCTGCCATCACTGCACCTGCTGCATCGCATTGATCCGTTGCGCGTGCTCCAGTGATTCGCGGAGCACGTCCAGTGGCCTGGCCATCATCTGTTCGGGGTCAACCTTCCAGAACCAGGCCAGGTCATAGGCGGCGGCGATCAGGTCGCCGATGGCTGCGACGCCGCACTCATGAAAAAACTCGCGACGGCCCAGCTCAGGGCATTGAGGTCAGCCAGGTCCAACTGGTTGACCGACGACGGCGGGATGCCGGCGCACACCGCGATGTATTTGGCCGCGACGTCCATGTCCAGGCTCACCTCCTCGCTCTTGTCGATCTTGTACGGCAGCGCCTTGATCGCCCGGACCTCCTGCACCGTCGGACGGCGCAAGGTCAGTTCGTTCAGCGACTCGCCGTGGGCCTCGATGGCCACGCGCAACGTCACGACATCGGTCATTGCCAGGTCCCCTTGATGCCTTCGAATTTCAGTTCGATGGTGGCGTCGTCGCCCTTGGACACCGGCTCCTCCACCAGGTAGGCGCCGGCCAGCACGTAGACCTTGCCGTTGTTGAATTCACAGGTAACGGTCATGTCGGTGCCGGCCACCAGTTGCTTGAGCGGGAAGTCCGCGGTGTGCAGGGCCGTCACCTTGAAGGACGGGGCGATGTCGGTTTCCTTGTAGAAACCCGGTACGACGGTTTCGCGTTTGGTGAACATCAGGGGCGCTTCGCAGCCGCCATTGATGGTCAGTTGAGCGCCGTCCACTTTGACGTAGCAGGTGCCCGCAATCAGTTGACCCATGGTGTTTCTCCTTGCAATAAAAAGCCCACGCGCGGTGGGCTGGATTCAGATGTTCGAACGGAACGATCAGGCCGCGTCGTCGTACTGCAGGCGGAACTGGTTGAGCAACGCGAACACCCGCAGGCCGTTGATGTAATCCGGCGGGAACAGCACGTTGACCCGGCTCGGGTCCTGGGTGTCGCGCTCGACGATCAGGTGCTCGGCGAACAGCTCGGCATTTTCCACGTGGCCTACCAGTTCGAGCTTGGCGTATTGCGCGATCAGTTCGCCGCGGATGGTGCTCGGGGTCACGATGGGCTGGCCGGCGCCGAAACGGGTGCCGTCGGAGGCCAGTTTGTGGCGACCGTACTTGCTGGTGATCACGCTTTGCAGGCGGCGCACGATGAACGCCGACTGGTGCATGGTTTCGCTGTCCAGGTAGGAGTTGTCGGCCTGGCCGAAGGCATTCTTCTGATACGTGGTGATGGAACGCTGGATGCGCACGTAGCCACCTTCGTAGTACGCCGTGGCGATGCCGTAGTTGAGCAGCGACTGGCGTTCGGTCAGGGTGAAGCGTTCGCTGGCCGGTGCCGGATCCAGGCCCGGCAGGCTGCCGCTCTGGGTCGGGCGGCTGGCATCCGCCGAGATGAACACCGCGGTGCGGGCGGCCAATGCGGCGGCCTGGACCCAGAACGGTTGTGGTACGCCCGGCTCCAGGGCCTGGATCGTCATGTGCTGGTCGTTGCGCGCCTGACCGGCCGCCACCAGGGCACCCAGGGTGCCGCGCTTGGCACTGTAGACATGACCGAACAATTGCTTGGCCCAGGACCAGCGGCCAGTGCTGTCGTCCATCACCGCTTGCCAGGTGTCGAGGCTGGCCACGTCCGACCAGGGCATGGCGATGAATTCGAATGGCTCGTCGCCCAAGGCTGCAACGGCCGCGGTCTGGTCCGGCATACCGGTGCCGCCGGTCATGGCGGTGACGGCGGTGGTCAGCCCCGCCGGGGTGTCTTCGCCGTTGCTCTTGCCCAGGCGATTGAATTGCAGGCTGATGTCATTGCCGCTGTCGCCGGTCCATTTGGCGCTGAGGGTCACGACGCCTTCGGCGGCCGCAGCGCTCACCGGCAGGTCGGCGGCGGCGTTGATTTTCAAGGCCAACGCCGTGGCGGCCTGGGCGGCAGTGGCGCCGTTGACGATGGCGGCCTGCACGCGCACACCGCCAACGTACAGGTTGAGCACACCGCTTTCAGTCGCGGTGCCGGTGAAAGTCAGCACGCCTTTGGCGACGGCGCCTTCGACGTTGTGCAGCGGCAGGCACCAGATCTCACCGAGCGGGTCGGTCTTGCGCCAGGTTTCGTACATCGAGGCAAGCATCGAGCCTTGCCCGCCGATGTTCTTGGCCAGCGCGACGCTGGACACCAGTACCAGTTTGCCGACATCGGCCGGGGCGACACTGTCGTTGACCTGGGCGACGATCAACCGGCGCATGGCCGATGACGCGCTATTGGCGGCCGAGTTGTCCATTTCGGCGTAGAACAGCGGCACACGAATGTCCGCGGGAATATTGCTGAATCCGATCGCCATCATTTGGCTCCCTGTGGTTTGGCCGCTTTCACGGCTTTGGTAGTGATATCGCCATCGGCCAGACGTCGACGCCACCAGGCGTTGTCCGGCACTTCACGGCCCTCGAGGGGCAACAGATCGCCCGCTTCCGGGTCCGGTACGGCACGGCCCGGGGCCGGCAGCACGGTGATGCGTTTGCTCATGGGGTTACGTCTCCAGAGAAAGTCAGTTCCACGCGCCCGTCAGGGCCGGGACGTTTCAGGTTGGGGTCCGCCGGGTCGATGGCATCGACCCGTACGGTGGCCCCGGTGTAGGACGACAAGCCGTCCAGTTCACGCTCGTGCCAGCTTTCGGCAGGCTGGCTCATCAAGTTGCGACCCAGCTGGAACTCGCTGAGAAAGCGCAGCCGGTACACCACACGGCTGCTGTTGAGGGAAACCAGCTCACCGCCGTCGTACTCGATGCCGGTGTAGTCGCCAGCGGGTTTGAACCCCACCAGCGCGCGCCACAGTTCGGCACGCAGGTCGTGCAATTGATCCAGTGCTGTTGTCACGTCGGTGGAATCGAGAGCCAAGGTCACTTCGAAGCGGTCGCGGATCGCTTGCCGGGTGGCGTTCTGCGCCGTGTTTGCGCTGGCCAGATCGTTGATCGGCGCTACGTAGGCGCAGGGAGGCTGCAATGTGCCAAGGTCGATACCGGCGGCCACTCGATTGGCCACGGTTGGGCATTGCTCACGCAGTTGCGTGAGGATCGGAGTGATCTTCATGGAGGAACTCCAGGTGTTGGAAAGTGCTGCGTGATATCGCGAGCAAGCTCGCTCCTACTGGGTTCTGCTGTGTTTGCAGAACGGGGGTCAGGCCTTGGCATCCAGGCAGGTCGCGTTAATCAAGCAGCGATAGCTTTTTTCCCGGTCGCCGCTGGCGGTGACCTTGTCGATCGACCAGCGACCACGCATGAAATCCGGCCAGGAAGGATCCAGCAGCACGATGCCTTCGGCGGACAAGGCCGGATTGCCCGGGCATTCGATCGCCACCTTGAGGGCTTCGCGCAGCATCCGACGCACCTCTCCTTCACCGGCGGCGCGGGCATCGTCTGCGCTCTGGAAGCGCTGGCGCAGGGTCTTGAACGGGGCGATGCCACTCTCCTCGACCCGCAGCTTGCCAGCTGCCGCATCCCACCAACTGGTCTTGCAGCCCTGGTACTTCGCTCGGGCGGTTTCATCCAGCCTGGCCGAAATGAAGGCATGGTCGCCGGGTCGATTGTTCGTCGTCACCGACAGTTGTAACTCGGGCAGGACCTTGCCCGACAACGACTTCGCCTGACCGCGCCGCGCCAGTACATACAACTCGTTGACCGGCTTGGCGACCGCGTCGTAACGGTGGGCCAGGCGCGTCAGGAAACCCATGTCGGTTTCGTTGGACTGGTCGATGTGTTCGATCTTGATCAGCGACAAGTCCGGCGCCACGCGCGCAGAAAAGCCGTGCCTGGAGGTCAGTTGACGAAACAGCGCGCCCAAGGTCGTCGGGCCATGGCTGACGGAGCGGCGCTGTTTGAATCCGGTCTGGTCCGCCGCACTGAACGGCGCGGCCATGGCCACCAATGTCAGGCGCAACGGGAACAGCGTCGGCGTGCGCCGGGTAATGACGAACTCGCCCTTGTCCACCAGCCCCGACTCCAGGTAGCCGACCCGCAGGCCGATTTTCCCGCCCAGGCTGGGCAACCCTTCAAGCCCATCCAGACTGATGGTGAGCGTCAGTTGATCGGATTCGAATCCCGCCGCGTCGACGTGGGTCCAATTGAGCAATCGATCGTTGAGCAGCGCGGCGTTCGCACCATAAATTTCCACCGCAGGCGTGAAACCCAATGACATGCCGCCTCCTTAATCCCAGGCCGAAACCGGTGGGATTGCCACGGGCTTGAGGTCCACTTCCGGCAAGACCACCCCTACGCCCGCTGGTAATACCGGGCCCCATTCCGCCAGTTCCGGATTGAGCAGCCAGAACGCCGCTTCGACCAGATCGTCACAACGCTCCAGCTCTCGATACAGCAACAGATTCACCGAATCACCGGCGATGCTTCGAACCCTACGCATTGGCGAACTCCGTCAATTCGATCACCCACCCCACCACCATCGCGGTGCCGTCATCGATGATCTCGGTCTGGGTTTCCGTCACCTTGTTGATCTGCCAGAGGCCCCAGTTGCGGCCGATGCCGTCCACCAGCGGCAATGGCACACGCTGCGCCTGCAACGCTCGCAACTCATCGAGGCGATCCATGGCGGTGGCGTACATCGACTTGCCCGTGATCGTCAGCCCTTGCGGGCCTTGGCCGGTCTGGCTGGACTTGGGTTTGCTGGTAAGAATGTCGATGCTTTTCCAGCCACCGTCCGAGGTGCGCAGCAGGCTGTGGTAGGCAAAGTTGCGGGACAGGCCGAAGATGAAACTGCCCAATGCCATTTGTTGACGCATCAGCGACCTCCGTCGGTCAGGGCCGCGTCACTGCGCATGGCCAGTGAGTTGGGCACGGTTGTCAGGGCGAACTGGCCGGCAAGCTGCTGCACGACCAGGTTCGCCAACTGGCTGGCACTGGCCTGGTCCTGGCCGTTGATGTAGATGTTCGCGGTCATGGTGTTTTGTTGGGGGCTAATCATGGTGCTGACCAGGTCTTTGTTGACTTGGTCCGGCGACTTGAGGCGATCAGCCCCGGTGTAGATAGCCTCCCCCAGGGATTCGCCGCCCTTGCTGCCCAAATAGGAACCCAGCGCACCGCCGACCAACGCACCGATCGCGGTGCCGATCACCGGAACGAAACTGCCGAGCATCGCGCCGGTGGCGGCACCGGCATATCCGCCCGCTAGCCCGCCAAGACCGGCTCCGGCCGCCCCCGAAGCCGCCTTGTAATCACCGGCTTGCAGGGCCTTGACGCCGTCATAGCCAGCGCTGGCCAGCACCAGGGGGGCGCCCAGCCTGCCGGTGAAAGTTCTCGCTCGAACGGCGGAGATCCCCAGCCGGCTGCGCATATCAGGACGGGAAGTCTCGGCTGTTCCTGCGCCCGGTTGCTTCTGCCCGCCGTCCTTGGCTTGAGTTCCGGACGTATCGCTTGCCGCTGGCTGGATCGCCGCATCGGGCTTCAGCAATGCCTCGCGGGTAGAGGCGACACCCGACGTCACTTTGTCCACAATGGCGCCGCGAAACGGTGATGCGAGCGCCGCGCCGAACAAGGCCAACGCCGCAGTGATTTTCGGCAGCGACTCGGCCGCGACACTCAACCCCGTCGCCAGCGCGTCCACGCCAAGCATCGCCAGATCGGTGATGGGCGTGACAGCGCTGCCGATCGCCGTATCGAGACGGGTCACGCTGGCATCCAGTGCATTCCAGCGTGCTTGCGAGGTGTTTCCCCGGGTATCGGCGGTCTGGGCCATCGACCCCTTGTCACCTTCGCCCTTATCGGATGCCACGGTGAGCGCGGTTTTCAAGTCCTCGGGCGACTTCAGCAACTTGCCGATGCCCTCGTCGCCATCGAACAGCGTCTTGAGCAATGAGGCCTGCTGCTCGGCAGGCTTGCTTTGCAGCGTCGCCAGAACATCCTTGATCGCACCCGGTGCATCCGTGCGCAGCCTGCTGGCCAGTGCCCCCGGTTCGATGTCCAATCGAGCCCAGGCCGTTCGCTGTTCCGGCGTGACCTTGTCGCCCTTGCCCAACGCGGTTCCCAGGATTTTCAGCGAGGCGCTCGCTTCGTCCTTGCCGACAGAGGCGTTCAACAGCGCGGCCGCGATGGCGGCGATCTGCTCGGGCGTCATGCCCGCTTCGATGCCGGCCTTGCCACCGCCCTGGGCAACCGAGCCGATGTCCGCCGCCGAGGTCTGCAAACTGGCACTGGCGCCAAGACGGTTGGCCGCGTTGCCCAATTCGAGACTCTTCCCTCGATCCAGGTTCAATGAAGTGCGCAAGCCAGCCATAAGCGCGCCGGCGTCCTTCAGCTCGATTTTGTAGGCCGACGCCATCACCGCACTGTCGCGGGCGAAATCCGTCAGCACTTGCTGGCGGTCTTCGGGCTTGACGTTCTTGACCAGCCCCGCATTGACCGCCGCCAGCTGGATCTGTGCCAGCTGCACAGCGGTCGCCCCGCTGGATGCGGTTTGCTTTTCGCCGGCGATCTTCTGGTTTTCGTTGGCCATCACCTGCAGTTGTTCCGGCGACAGCCGCAACTTCTGGTTCAGGTCGACCATGGCCGTTTGCATCGCCATGGCAGGCTTGAGGACGTCGGGGGGCGCCAGCTGATCGACCTCGGCCCTGAGTTTCGACTTCGGCTCCGCATTCGCCGCTGGCGCTGCTGCATTCACCTTGAGCAACTGTTGCCCCAAGAGCGTGGTGTTCAGCGTTGCCAGGGTCTCGCGCAGCTTCACTTGCTCCGATACCAGCAGCCGGATGTCGAGGCTGGCGGTGCTCAACGCCAGAGTCAGCCCCGACCCATCAGCCACACTGCCGAGTGTCGGCATATCGACGCTCGCCGCAAAGGAGAGCGAATATTTACTGTCTGCCATCGCGCTTTACTCCTGTTTCACGCCAAGGCGAGCGATCGCGATGTCGTAGCGGCGCAAGGCCTTGCCGGCGTCCCACTCCAGGATTTCCGCCTCACTTACCGAGTAAATGAGCGGCACCACATCGAGGATCACTTCGATGTCGCGCTCCGAAAGAAGTCCGCCGGTTTGTTTAAAAAATCGTCGATGCGCACCTGAAGCTGAGTCCAGTCAGGCACGGTCAACAGGTCCAGGTCGGGAATCATCAGCCCGGTGCAATGGGCGGTGATGAACTCGGCGCGCTCCTTGGCCGTCTTCAGTTTTTTCATCACCTTGGTCGCTCGCAGCACGGGCATTTCCAGGGTCAGCGAGATCAGGCTGCGGCCAGCGACGTTGAGCGGTTGCAGCAGTTGCACTTGGTCGGGGTCGGCGGGCGCTGTTTGAGCGTCAGCGACTTGCCCCAAGAAGTACGACGCCGGACGGGTCGACATCTCGTGCACGTACTGCGCAATGCTCACGTAGTCCGGGCGTTTGAGCTGGTCCAGCTCCTTGACCGAAAGGCCGGTGGCCAGTTTGGCCAGTTCGAAGAATTGATCGTCCTCGTCATCGCCGGCACGGGCCAGGGCCTCTTTTTGCGCGGCATAGAACAAGGGTTTGAGTTGAAGCTGCTCGATCTGCGAACCGTCGTCACCGGTGATCGGCGACAGCAAGACATGAACGGGAGGCGTCCAGGACATGGAATCAGTTCCTTGGTGAATCAGAGGACACCCTGTGGGAGCGAGCTTGCTCGCGATGACGTCGGGCTAGTCAGCATCGATGTTGGCTGACACACCGCTATCGCGAGCAGGCTCGCTGCCACAGGGATTGGGTGCAACTGACGGGCATCCGTTTAAGGCAGCAACACCGCACGGCGAGCATCGCCGAGGATGTCGACGCCGTTGAGCACGAACTTCTGGGTGCGCACGTCGATGTCGATCACCGGAACGCCGTTTTCCAGGCGGTTGTACGTGCGGCAGGACAGCTCCAGATTGGTCCTGGGCTTCTCGTTCATCTTCAGGGCGGTTTCCTCGAGGGATTTCAACTTGCCGCCCACGGTGTGATAGGTGAACCAGGTGTTGCCGTCCTGGTCCTGACCGGCCTCGCGCACGTTCAGCAGAATGTCGTCCCCTACGCTCACACCCAATGCCAGCATGATTTGCGGGCCGACGCCTTGCAGCGACAACTTGGCCGTCAGCGCCTTGCCGCTCTTGGCCATTTCCTCGGCGATGAAGCGACCGCCAGTCATCGACTCCATTTCGAATTCGATCTTCGGCGGGGTGAATTCCTCGACGGTCGCCGACAACGGCAGGCCTTGCAGGGTGGCCGCGATGGCCTGTCTTACGCGGTTGGTAAACATTAGAGAACGTCCTCCAGGAACTGCTCGATGATTTCATCGCGGGCGTTGAGTTGATAAATCATGTGTTCGTTCGGCGCGTAGCGGCCGTAGTCGATGACCACGTACCAGGTGCCGTTCTTGTACTTCTCGACGCTGTTCAGTTCCGGATGCAGGTACACGCTGCCGCCCGGAATGGTTTCATCGGCCACCAGGGTTTGCAGCCAGTCGTTGATGCGCTTGACCTCCTGGTCCATGAAGGACTTGGTCAGGTTCTTGGCCATGGCCTTCTGGCCGGCCTTCACCAGCTTGCGGCTGATGGCATCTTCCAGGCCGACGTAGCTGATGAACTTGCCGGTGATGGAACGGTTGCCCAGCAGCGAGAAGCCGCCGAGGATGGTCCGGGCGTAGTAGCTGACGCCGTAGCGGTTGAGCAGATCGCCCTCGGTAGAGGTGTCGAGGATGTTGTATTCGACGGTGCGCGAAACGTCTTCGGCATAGGTCACCTGGTTACCCGGGCTCTCCCATTGCTTGACCTTGGCGAGGGCAGCGATGGCCAGGCTCGACGGGGCCAGGAAAACGTTTTTCTTCGCAGCCTTGGAGTACACCGCCGGCATGTTGTGCACCACCAGGCAACGGTCGAAACCCAGGTCCGCGCCGCCCAGTTCCTGGCTGTAGGTCACTTGATCGGCGACCGAGGCGTCCTTGCCGTCGAGCACCACACGCGCCTTGATGCGCTTGCCGAACGAAGCGAACTCGCTGGCCACGGCCTTGGTGCCGGTAAAGCCTGGCGCGCCGATGATGGTCAGGTCCTCGGCCACCCCGCTCAACGCCGCCAGGCCCAACTTGCGCCCGGTCTGCGCCTCGATACCGCCGATCACGTTGTTCTGCGTGTCGGCCAGCGTGGCGCCCTCTTCGACGATGACCACGTACACCGGCACCTTGACCACTTTGAGGATCTGGTAGACGGCATGGAACAGCGTGCCCGCCTCCGCACCGGTCGGGTCCAACTGAGCTTGGGTGGTGAAGCTGTTGATACGGAACGGGGTGTTTTTCGGAATCAGCGGGTTGGCGTTCGGCGCGGTGCCGACCAGCCCGATGACGTTGTCACCCAGGCCACCCATGGCCTCGGGAGATTCAGTGGCATTGACAGTAATGCCGTTGTGCTCGAAGTTCAAAACCTCAGCCATAGTTATTCAGCCTTCTTGGTGGCGGCCTTTTTGGCCGGGGTGGATGCGGAGACCGATTCGCCGGCCTCGTTTTTTTTCAGCTCCAGGCGACCGGCACTGCGCAAGGCGTTGGCCTCGACGTCGAGCAGGTCGAGTTCCTGGCCGGTGGTCGACCAGTGGCCGCCGCCGGTGGGGAATGGGAGGAGTACGGTGTAGGTTTGGCGTGGTGCCATTTTGGGGTTCTCCAGATACGAAAAAGCCCCTTGAGGCAGGGGCTGTTGAGTGTTGTTGAAATTTGCCGGTCAAAAAAACGCCCCGTGGTGCGGGGCGATTTATTGGGTTTGACTGGCGAGCCAGGGCAGCACGACGGGGCGGTATTGGCGGTCGGGAAAACTCGGCGACTGCGGCCAATCCCGGAGGGCCTGCCGATAGGTAAGCAATTCGGAAAACTGAGCAGACGTCAGGGTAGTCTCCTGTTTCAAGTCCTGCTCATCTCGATGACGTGTCACGAGCCACTCGCTGGCGTGCATCTCCGCGTCGCGCCAGGCTCGCTCGCGGGCGGCCAGAGAATCGCCCTCCCTCACCGGCTCGACAAATACCTCCCCGTCGTACCGCCATCCGTGTCTGACTTCTTCGCTGCATGGTTTCCACATCAAATCCGGGTGGAAGCGTCCTGCGGGATCGACCTCCGTCACCTCATGCACAACGCTGTCTTGTATCAATGCCCACATGTTGATCACCATCTGATAACTACTTGGCCGGGCGACCCATTGCCGCCGTTGCCGTTTTCATTGCCGCCGCCCCCGCCACTGCCGACAAGCGTACTGGACGTACCGGCCTGGCCAATCGAACCCGCCCCAGCGCCGTAACCCCGGCCGCCGGCGCCATGTCCGCCGCCGTATATGGAAGTCGAAGGAGCCACACCATTATCGTGGCGAGTGGCGTGTCCACCCGGGCCCAGGGTGGTATTGATATCTCCACCTGATCCAAGGCCTGCTAGGCCGCCATACCACTTCGACGCACCGGCGCCGCCCGTGGCACTCATGAAACTGCCGAAAGACGATGCATTGCCAGGCGCTCCGTCGCCATCACTTCCAGCCCAGCCAGCCCCACCAGCGCCGACAGTAACCGTGACAGAGGAAACGCCGGTCAGGTCTACCAATCCTTCGGCAATCCCGCCGCCACCTCCACCGCCACCGCCATGGGAGAAGCGTCCGCCACCGCCACCGCCGCCGAATACGGTGACCCAGACCTTCTTGACGCCAGCTGGCACCGCCCAGGTAAACACCCCGGCGGCCTTGTAAGTCTGAGTTGCCTTGAATGGGCCGTGTCGACCGGTGGTGATTTCCTCCCAGTCTTTCCACTGTCCATCCTCACGCCGTGCGCGAATTGCCATGCCGACCTCATCGCCCGACATGCCCCCGATCAGCATTTGTGTCAGACGCTCGCCAGCATTGGAAAGACCGGAAACCTTGAGGCCGTAACGCCGGGTAGGGCTCCAACCGGGTGGCAGGTTAAGCTGACCTGCCGTGGCTGTCAGGTAATCACCCGGTACCGTGTAGTCATTCAAATCCAGGGCGGTACCGACGATTGCCCGGCCAATTCCGAACGCGCCAGGGGCAAGCATTGCGCCCGGCGTCAGATCGAGTGGATTCGCCTGCTTTGGCGTATTGAGCGCGCCCCAAACCTGGGCCCAGGCCGTCCATACCCCAGCAGAATTGCGAGTACGCATACAGGTAATCGGAATGGTGCTACTCACCAAGGAGTCCCACCACTGCGTCGCCATGTTGGAACTACCACGTTCCATATGGAAAATCGTACCGTTAGGGATAACCGTCGTGGCTCCAGGGCTCATGGGCTTAGTTCCCGTGGTACTAGTAGTCACCATGTAGACGCCGTTCAATGTGATGGCATCGATGTCCCCGGTATAGCTGTACGCGGCAGAACCAAAACCAAACTGCGCCATGATGGAGCGAACCGCTGCCGAAGTAGCGATCTTGGTACTGTTGTCGCTCCCCGACACCGTAGGGGCCGTAGGCGCCCCAATCAAGGCTGGGGAGTTAAGTGGCGCAAAACCCTGCGTCACGTTCTGAAACGTCAACGCCGTGGTACCCAGCACGATCACACCGTCAGTAATCAACTGCCAGATCGTATTGGCAAGCGTCGTCCCTTCCTCAACCGAGACAATCAACCCCGAGGTGACTTCGACACTCGCGTCGGCATCCTTTGCCCGACCCCACATCCCATTGGCAACGATATAAATACCGTTGTCTTTCGCCAAGGTCTGGGCTTTAACAAGCACCCGATCCCCAGCAACCACCGCAACACCATCAATCGTCTGAGCCCCACTCAAAACAATGTTAGCCGTCGTCGCCACCCGCACCGACTGCTTCCTGTCGAGTTTGGCGAGTTCCTCGGCCACATAGCCGGCCACCCAGGCCCGCGTAGCCTTGACGATCGTATCGTCAATCAACAACGTCACCAGCTCAGCATTGCTGGTCTCGAAAATCGACCGAATGTAGAACTCTTTGCCCGAACCAGACGTCGCCAACACCGGCTTGAACGACTCTGGATATTTGACAATCGCATAGAGGATGCCGGTATCGGTCCAGATCCCGGCCTCACGCACATACCAGCCACCCACATCGGACGGGATGGTGACCTCGGCCAGCAACCAGCTCGGATTGCTTTCATCCTGGAACAGCGCATTGAGCGGCCCACGCCAGACTTCGCGCTTGAGCGCGGTCGCCGTTGCGGCCGGGTTGTATTCCGCTCCGCCGCCATCACCGACGGAAATCTGCGACAGCTTGATGGGTGTGCCCGCCGCCTTGCAGGCGGTTTCGTAGGCGATCCCCGCATCGGTGAGTAGGGTGTAGTAGTCGGCCATTTAGGACCCCTGTGGATAAATAGTGGAGGTTTCGACGCTGTAGAGCCCGGCGGCCATGAAAGCCTGGCCCGAGGCTTCCAGTCCTTCGATGACGATCGGATAAACCGTGGTCAGTTCGCCGCACAGCGTGGCGGCGCCGATGACGTGACGGCCGAATGCACTCAAGCCGACAGACACCTTCAAGGTGTCGCGTTCGCTTTTGGCATCCGCCAGGCGACGGTCGAGACGGGTGTCGATTTCTTCGCTGTAGGGCTGCTCGGTAAATGCCCTGACGGAAAAACTGTAGGGCGGGCCAGGGGGTGTTTGCTCATACCAGGCGCGCACTTCAGGCATCAGTTGCAAACCCTTGGCAGCATTTTCCAGCGCCTTTCGCGTCCCGGCCTGCCGGGCGGTGGGCCAGGCGAGTTCAACGGTCAGGCGCTTTTCAGCTTCGGGAGCCGTGGAGCTCCACTCGTTGACCCCACGATCCGCCGCGAGATACGGCAGGAACGCCAACGGCGTGGCGGCCGGGTTCATCAGCTCGGGAAACGGCGGATCGATGCGTTCGAGCAGCCGAGCGAACCCCAGGTCCAGTGCCCTTTCCAAGGGTGAACTGTTGGCCGGCAACAGACTCGGGCGAGGTGTGTCGTCACTCATAGCGTTTGCACCTCGACCTCGACGCCCGTGCAATACGGTGCCTGGAAAGCCGTGGTCACGATCGGCTCCAGCGGTTCGAGAATCTCGAGCTGGACCGCGCCGGCGCTGTGCAGCGTGTAGTCGATCCAGCTCGGGTCCACCCGACCTTCCAGTCGATGACACGCCTCGGCGTAGTCCCGCAATTGCCGTTCTGCGGCAACCTGGGTCAAGCCTGAATCCGGGCCGGCATTGATCTTCGCCACGACGCGGATGTTGTAAGGCTTGATCTGCGCGGCCTGCACGATGACCAGATCGGTTTCCGGTCGTACGTCAGGCCGGGCGAAGTGCCGGCGAACACCGTCCAGCAGCGCTTCGGACGGCGTGCCATCACCCTCCCGGGACAACACCGTCACGGTGACTTCACCCAGGGCTGTCCGGCGTCCGTTGCCGTCCTTGACCTGCGCGGCGAGACCGTCCGGATCGAATGTGTAGGTCACGTTCACGACACCGCCAGCCGCACTGTCCACCTTCACCACTGGCCGTTCACCCAAGGTAAAAATCTCCCGCCGATACTGCATGCGCGAGCCGGCCGCTGGCGCATGGGGCGCCAGGTAGTAGCGCAACCGCGCATCGTCATCGCTCTCGTAGACCGGGGGGATGGGCGGGAACGCTGCCGGGTCGCCTGGGTCAAGCAACTGACGCTCAAGGCCCATGTCCGCGAGACGAGCGTCGAGGTTGGTGCCCGTGGCCCACCACGCCAACATCTGCTTGATGCGGGCGTTGTACTTGCGTTCGTGGGTTTGCAGCCGTACGCAGAACGCCTCAAGCGCCAGGGTCAGCAGTTCGCTTTCGTTTTCAAGACTGTCCACCAGCTTCGCCGCGCTGGTGGGAGAGCGTGCGGCAACGTACTCCACCACGAAGGTCTTGAATTCTGCGAGCAGATCCTCGAACGCTTCGACGGTCACGATGGCAGGTTCGGCCAACTGATTCTGGCCGGGGATCAACATGCTCATGTCACCACCTCGAAAGTCTGTTTGCGGTTTTTCCAGATGCCGGCGAAGCGCAGCAGCAGCCCGGCAC
Source organism: Pseudomonas sp. NFACC43 (assembly GCF_900119645.1). Classification (NCBI taxonomy): domain Bacteria; kingdom Pseudomonadati; phylum Pseudomonadota; class Gammaproteobacteria; order Pseudomonadales; family Pseudomonadaceae; genus Pseudomonas; species Pseudomonas sp. NFACC43. The sequence goes on along the minus strand of NZ_FPKK01000015.1, from coordinate 5,210 downwards.
CATGCCGGCTGGCCACGATGACTTGCGGTTCGAAGTCACCGATGCCGTTGTGCGGGTTGTAGAACGCCTGGGCCGCGTGGCTCTGGGCCAGGATCAGCAGATCGTCGCCGAGGTTCTGTCCCAGCAGTTGCGTCAGTGCGCAGCCGTACAAGGGGCGCTTCTGACGCGTGCCCAGAGGCGTGGTCAACGCCCGGGTGGCGCGCTGCACGAACTGCAGCCAGTCGTCCACCGTCACGCCGGTGTTTCTATCGATTCCGATCATGGGAAGCTCTTTATGCGGTACTGATGACGCGTCCCTGGTGATCCACCAACGGGCCGCTCAGGTGCACACCGGAGGCGTCGAGCCGAATGCCGACGGCGCCCAGTTGCAGTTCTATCGTCTCTGGGCTCATCGCCAGCCGCGCCGGACCGATGCTCAGTTCCAGGGATTCACGGGAACCGGCGAATGCGGTGGGGCCGTTGTTCCAGTGCAGGACATGGCTGGTATGGTCGTAGCCGCTCTCCGTGCCGTCCTGATAGAGCCGACGCGTCAGCGAGGCCTGTGTCGAGACGGGCGGAAACTGACCGCCATTGAGACCGAACAACGCCACCGACTGACCGCCGCCATCGCCACCACCGTGGTTCAATAGCAGGCACTGCTCGCCAATCGAGGGGATCCGCGATTCGCTCTGGGCACCGGCACTCGGGTTGAAGAACCGGATCGCCGGGGTCAACAGATCCCCATGGCTGACCCGACACGTGTTGCTGGCCGCATCCACTTCCTGACAGACACCGATGCGGCAGAAGCTGTCGGCGCGTCGATGCAGGTCTTCCAGCTCGGCTTCCACCTCGGCCAGGCGCTCGATGATCGGCCCCAGGTGCAGGCGTACAAGTCCATCGAACATGGTTCAGGCCTCAAGTGAGGTGTATTGATCCGGGTCGTCGATGTTCGACACTTCCCAGGTACGGGCAAATTTCGGGATACCCGAGGGGTCGTCCAGCAGCGTCGGACCCAGGTACAGGGTTTGAGTGAATGAAAGGGTCCAGGCGGTATAGGACCGGGTCCCGCCGCTAAAGACGGACGCGATACCCTCGACATCCGCTGGCCGACTGCATTGCTCGGCCGACAGACCCCAGCGGTTGTCGACGATCAGGCGTTTCAACTCACTGGCCAGATCGCAGGCCGCCAACCCCGCGCCCGGCGACACGACTTGCATGGACAGCGTCAGGACATGGGCAATGCGTGCGTCGTTGGCACGGTTGCCTGACGCATCGCGCTCGATGGCGATCAAGACCCAAGGCTGATCGCCGGTGTCGTCGAAGTCCTGGAGGCTCCCGACCTTCAGGCCGGGAAACGTGGTACGCAGCGTCTCGGCAATGGCGGAAAACAACTGCGATGGTTTTTCAATGAGAACGGGCATTGGATGGCCTCTTTGCTGTGGGCTGGGGCACCGGGCTCACTGTTGGTCGGAACGGGAATCCGGCGGTGGCATTTCGCAGATACCAATCCGCTTGGCGACCCAGCGCTCGTACAGCCCGATGGCCACGTCGGCGCCAGCCATGGCGGTCAGGCAACCCAGGGCGCAAGCACTCCAGATCGACATGCCGAGGGCATACAGCAGCATGATTGCCGAGACACCGCAGATCACGCAGGCACCGGAGCGCAAGGCCAGGCGCCGTAACAGGGACCAACCGCGCGCCCCTTCCTTGTCGGCACGCCACATCTCGCCGGACACCCCGCCCACCAGGGCGAGCACGATGACCAGCCAGATCGGCATGTCCAGCAACGCTTGTTGCTCGTTTGTCATGTCTCGTTTCCTGGGGTGATTAAGATTGGGCGGGTAAGTTGTTTGAAGTTGAAAGAGATATGGGTCGTTGCAACCCATTGAGTCACTGGAAGCAGCGTTCAAACGTTGGCCAGGTCACTGAAGATTGAAATCACTTTGGCGCAGCGCAGGTCGCGCCTTTGTAAGTCATGGTGTAGGTGTAGTGCCTGTCCCAGGGCAGTGGCAGCGCACTGGGTGCGGCCCATTCCGCGTAGTTACCCGACATAGAACCTGCAGCGACGAACTTGCCCATGGCAATGGTTGCGAGATTGTTGGCGCTCCCTGCACCCGGCATTGGCACACTCCCGTTCCATTGGAGATCGTCCCCGTTCTGGAACCATGCGCCCTTCCAGCCGGCCTGGGAACTCGAGTACCAGGTATTGTCTGCTTTGAAACAGATCGTCTGGTTGGCATAAAAACCGCCGCCCGGAACATGGTAGGAAGCGAGTTGCCAGGAACCGACGGGTGAGATTTCGGCAAACGCGTGGAGGGCCTGGCTCGCCAGGACGGCTGCGATCAGCACACTGAGCAATTTTTTCACTGGTTTTCTTCCCTTAGATAAATGGTTTTTTGAGGCGCGTTGATACAACTCTTTTAACTGGATGCCTCCGGAGCCCCTATTGCGTCTACCGAGTAATCAGCATGTCCACACTGGTCGCGTCGCAAGAGTTGTTCGCCTTCCTGTCGATGACCAGATAAAGCAAAGACGTCGGCGTGACTGCGACGTTGTTCAACATGAACGTAGTGCTACCGCCGTTTGCCAGGCTCCCGGACTGGAGCACGGTGTCGCCCAGGTTGAGCGACCAGCCAATACCATCCCCACAGGCGTTATGCAGGTCGTTGACCCGACCCAGCACGTTGATGTTGCCGGTGACAGGACTGGCCCAGCGGAAGATGCTCTGGCTGTTGGTGCCCGGATGCGCAACCACGTCCCCCTGTTTGAATACGAAACTGGTGCCCGAGCCAGTAAAGGTGAAGCTTTTCTTGGGAATAGCGATCCAGGAAGCCGGGACATCGTCTCGCCAGCAAGTCGTTGGATTACCGTTACACACCTCGGCCTGGAACGTAGGAAAGAGCGTGTAGTTGGCCGAGGCATTCACCCCCGATTTGTTTTGCATGAACGACCACGGCGAACCGGCCGGTGCAGCTTCGGTCATCAGGTACATGTCCCGGGCCAGGTTCCACGACATGGCCGTATCAGCCCAAGTGTTCAGGGATACGAAGGACGACAGAAACGCAGTCGCCAGTAGGATTTTTTTGAGCAATTTCATTTTTCTTACCTCGCTGGATGTCATTGAGCACGGAGTGCAGGGTCTATTCCGCACGCTGTTCGCTCGCCGGCGTTCACTCGAGGCTCAACGGCCTTCACATGATTCAACGTCCCACACCGGGAACATTTGATCTGGAGTTCGGTGTTCTCGCCCACGCAGGCCAGAAGTCGTTTGCAGTGACCGCATCTGAAATCCTTCAGCATCGGAAGCCCTCCATTAGCGGCGGTGATGTGTTTGAACGCACCTCACGGTGCAGGCATTCCAAAAAGCCCGGTTGCCCAGGCTTTTCAGTAATGCGCTTGATCTTTCGGCGCGACTGGCGCGGTACGGATCCATTCAAATTGTTCCTCCGACCGCGGTCCCTGCCCGCCGGATAACTGCTTCTGGTGCTTTACGCTGCACACCTGGGCCAGTTGCCAACCCTCTGAACCGTTGAGGCCGGTTCATCGCTGCCTATGGGTGAAACTAAAGAGCGGTTGTTGCCAGCCACTTTGTCGAGCGGCTTGGACACAGAATATGCATGTATGCATATCAAGTCAATGCGTAAATGCATTTATTTATGCGAAAGCAATGCACGAATGCATCTACATCCAGCAGGCATGGGGGTTACGGCGGTTTTGGAGACGAAAAAAAACCCGCGCAACGGCGGGTTTTATCTGACCGTGGAGAGGTTAGCGGGCGTACATGCCCCACCAGAAGACGTGACCGAGGATGACGATTTGCTCATCCTGCATTTCCTGGAAGGTGTAGTCCTCGTCTGGGTGTTCTTCGCGATTGAAACTGCGCAGGCGGATACCGGTAGGCAAGCGGTAGAGCTGTTTCACCCGCAGCTGGCCGTTGTGATTGATGGCGTAGAGGTCGCCGTCGACAATGTCGCCGATCCCGCATTTGCCTGCGTTCACCCCGACCGTGGCCCCATCGCGCAGTACTGGCAGCATGCTGTTGCCGCGCACCGTCACGCATTTGGCCTGGTCGAACTGCACGCCGTTATGGCGCAGGCTGCGCTTGCCAAAGCGCAGGCTGGAGCGCTCGCTCTCCTCGATGACGAATCTTCCTGATCCAGCAGCCAATTCAACCTCACGCAGAAAGGGAACCGAGACCTCGTCTTCTTCGACAGGGGTATCGTCGTCCCACAGGCTTATGTCCTTGAGTTCGGAATGCGGCTCGTCGCGGCGCCCGCTGCCAACGGGCGAAAGATCGGCGCGCCCGCGCAACTGGTCGGTGCTCACGGCAAAATACTCGGCGATCTTCGAGATATGCTTATCCGAAGGATCGACGATCTTGCCGCTGAGGATCCGCGAGAGGGTGGACTGAGGCACGCCGGTACGCCGGTGAAGCTCCGTGGGGGAGATCCCGTGCTGATCGAGCAATGCTCTTAATACGGTAGAAACGTTGCGTTTTTGCATAACGCGCATGATGCTTGTTCTTTTTGCGGAATACAAATGCTGAATTGCATATATCTGCACATTTCCATGTGGAACCATTGCTCAATCATATCGACAACTCGGGACGACTTTATAAAGCTGGTGGCGATAAAATTGACTACCCTATCCCTGCCGACCTAGAGGCCACGCTCGGGCCACCATCCGGAGCGCACCTATGATCTCGATCAAGCTAGGTTTGACTAAAGGGGCCAAAAGCACCTTTGCCGATTTTATTCGCAATGCAAAATCGGACCAAAAGAAGCGTGTTTACAGCGAGGTTTTGATTGAAGCTATCAAGCAGCAGAATCAGTTGATGATGCAAGCCGAGGCGAAACGAACCTAATATCCAGATTTCAAGAGAAGCCCGACCAAGCGTCGGGTTTAATGAGATGGTCAGCCTGACCGAGAAGCCCTGCAGGTTTACGCTTGCAGGGCTTTTCTCGTTTTCGGCGGAGGATCTCTCATGAACACGATGACGCTTCTCGGCATCGACATTGGTAAACACAGTTTCCATCTGCACGGCCAGGACGCCAAAGGTCATCAGGTTTTGCGCAAGAAAACCAGCCGCAGCCAATTGCTCGGCACATTGGCCCAACTGCCGGCCTGCACAGTGGTGATGGAGTCGTGTGGCGGTGCCCACTGGCTGGCTCGACAGGTTGAGGCATTGGGCCACGAGGTAAAACTGATTGCCCCGCAATACGTTAAGCCGT
>NZ_FPKK01000039.1:0-3407 GCF_900119645.1 Pseudomonas sp. NFACC43 | reverse complement strand
CGGGGCGCTGTAGAATGCGCGCCTCGGTTGAGACGAAAGGCTCAACCCACCGCTCTTTAACAACTGAATCAAGCAATTCGTGTGGGTGCTTGTGGAGTCAGACTGCTAGTCAACAGATTATCAGCATCACAAGTTACTCCGCGAGAAATCAAAGATGTAACCAACGATTGCTGAGCCAAGTTTAGGGTTTTCTCAAAACCCAAAGATGTTTGAACTGAAGAGTTTGATCATGGCTCAGATTGAACGCTGGCGGCAGGCCTAACACATGCAAGTCGAGCGGTAGAGAGGTGCTTGCACCTCTTGAGAGCGGCGGACGGGTGAGTAATGCCTAGGAATCTGCCTGGTAGTGGGGGATAACGCTCGGAAACGGACGCTAATACCGCATACGTCCTACGGGAGAAAGCAGGGGACCTTCGGGCCTTGCGCTATCAGATGAGCCTAGGTCGGATTAGCTAGTTGGTGAGGTAATGGCTCACCAAGGCGACGATCCGTAACTGGTCTGAGAGGATGATCAGTCACACTGGAACTGAGACACGGTCCAGACTCCTACGGGAGGCAGCAGTGGGGAATATTGGACAATGGGCGAAAGCCTGATCCAGCCATGCCGCGTGTGTGAAGAAGGTCTTCGGATTGTAAAGCACTTTAAGTTGGGAGGAAGGGCAGTTACCTAATACGTAATTGTTTTGACGTTACCGACAGAATAAGCACCGGCTAACTCTGTGCCAGCAGCCGCGGTAATACAGAGGGTGCAAGCGTTAATCGGAATTACTGGGCGTAAAGCGCGCGTAGGTGGTTCGTTAAGTTGGATGTGAAAGCCCCGGGCTCAACCTGGGAACTGCATTCAAAACTGTCGAGCTAGAGTATGGTAGAGGGTGGTGGAATTTCCTGTGTAGCGGTGAAATGCGTAGATATAGGAAGGAACACCAGTGGCGAAGGCGACCACCTGGACTGATACTGACACTGAGGTGCGAAAGCGTGGGGAGCAAACAGGATTAGATACCCTGGTAGTCCACGCCGTAAACGATGTCAACTAGCCGTTGGGAGCCTTGAGCTCTTAGTGGCGCAGCTAACGCATTAAGTTGACCGCCTGGGGAGTACGGCCGCAAGGTTAAAACTCAAATGAATTGACGGGGGCCCGCACAAGCGGTGGAGCATGTGGTTTAATTCGAAGCAACGCGAAGAACCTTACCAGGCCTTGACATCCAATGAACTTTCCAGAGATGGATTGGTGCCTTCGGGAGCATTGAGACAGGTGCTGCATGGCTGTCGTCAGCTCGTGTCGTGAGATGTTGGGTTAAGTCCCGTAACGAGCGCAACCCTTGTCCTTAGTTACCAGCACGTAATGGTGGGCACTCTAAGGAGACTGCCGGTGACAAACCGGAGGAAGGTGGGGATGACGTCAAGTCATCATGGCCCTTACGGCCTGGGCTACACACGTGCTACAATGGTCGGTACAGAGGGTTGCCAAGCCGCGAGGTGGAGCTAATCCCACAAAACCGATCGTAGTCCGGATCGCAGTCTGCAACTCGACTGCGTGAAGTCGGAATCGCTAGTAATCGCGAATCAGAATGTCGCGGTGAATACGTTCCCGGGCCTTGTACACACCGCCCGTCACACCATGGGAGTGGGTTGCACCAGAAGTAGCTAGTCTAACCTTCGGGGGGACGGTTACCACGGTGTGATTCATGACTGGGGTGAAGTCGTAACAAGGTAGCCGTAGGGGAACCTGCGGCTGGATCACCTCCTTAATCGACGACAGCAGCTGCTGCATGAGCTCCCACACGAATTGCTTGATTCATTGAAGAAGACGATTGGGTCTGTAGCTCAGTTGGTTAGAGCGCACCCCTGATAAGGGTGAGGTCGGCAGTTCGAATCTGCCCAGACCCACCAATTTCATGGTGTACCCTGTAGCGATACGGGGCCATAGCTCAGCTGGGAGAGCGCCTGCCTTGCACGCAGGAGGTCAGCGGTTCGATCCCGCTTGGCTCCACCATTACCGATTGGCACCAACGTTTAAAGCTTAGAAATGAGCATTCCACCGAACGGTGATGAATGTTGATTTCTAGTCTTTTGATTAGATCGTTCTTTAAAAATTTGGGTATGTGATAGAAAGATAGACTGGACGTTACTTTCACTGGTAACGGTTCAGGCTAAGGTAAAATTTGTGAGTTGCTCGTAGAGCAAGCGTACGAATTTTCGGCGAATGTCGTCTTCACAGTATAACCAGATTGCTTGGGGTTATATGGTCAAGTGAAGAAGCGCATACGGTGGATGCCTTGGCAGTCAGAGGCGATGAAAGACGTGGTAGCCTGCGAAAAGCTTCGGGGAGTCGGCAAACAGACTGTGATCCGGAGATGTCTGAATGGGGGAACCCAGCCATCATAAGATGGTTATCTTGCACTGAATACATAGGTGCAAGAGGCGAACCAGGGGAACTGAAACATCTAAGTACCCTGAGGAAAAGAAATCAACCGAGATTCCCTTAGTAGTGGCGAGCGAACGGGGACTAGCCCTTAAGCTTCTTTGATTTTAGCGGAACGCTCTGGAAAGTGCGGCCATAGTGGGTGATAGCCCTGTACGCGAAAGGATCTTAGAAGTGAAATCGAGTAGGACGGAGCACGAGAAACTTTGTCTGAATATGGGGGGACCATCCTCCAAGGCTAAATACTACTGACTGACCGATAGTGAACTAGTACCGTGAGGGAAAGGCGAAAAGAACCCCGGAGAGGGGAGTGAAATAGATCCTGAAACCGTATGCGTACAAGCAGTGGGAGCCCACTTTGTTGGGTGACTGCGTACCTTTTGTATAATGGGTCAGCGACTTATTTTCAGTGGCGAGCTTAACCGAATAGGGGAGGCGTAGCGAAAGCGAGTCTTAATAGGGCGTCTAGTCGCTGGGAATAGACCCGAAACCGGGCGATCTATCCATGGGCAGGTTGAAGGTTAGGTAACACTGACTGGAGGACCGAACCGACTACCGTTGAAAAGTTAGCGGATGACCTGTGGATCGGAGTGAAAGGCTAATCAAGCTCGGAGATAGCTGGTTCTCCTCGAAAGCTATTTAGGTAGCGCCTCATGTATCACTGTAGGGGGTAGAGCACTGTTTCGGCTAGGGGGTCATCCCGACTTACCAAACCGATGCAAACTCCGAATACCTACAAGTGCCGAGCATGGGAGACACACGGCGGGTGCTAACGTCCGTCGTGAAAAGGGAAACAACCCAGACCGTCAGCTAAGGTCCCAAAGTTATGGTTAAGTGGGAAACGATGTGGGAAGGCTTAGACAGCTAGGAGGTTGGCTTAGAAGCAGCCACCCTTTAAAGAAAGCGTAATAGCTCACTAGTCGAGTCGGCCTGCGCGGAAGATGTAACGGGGCTCAAACCATACACCGAAGCTACGGGTATCACG
>NZ_FPKK01000014.1:0-117481 GCF_900119645.1 Pseudomonas sp. NFACC43 | reverse complement strand
GACGAACGGCTTAACGTATTGCGGGGCAATCAGTTTTACCTCGTGGCCCAATGCCTCAACCTGTCGAGCCAGCCAGTGGGCACCGCCACACGACTCCATCACCACCGTGCAGGCCGGCAGTTGGGCCAATGTGCCGAGCAATTGGCTGCGGCTGGTTTTCTTGCGCAAAACCTGATGACCTTTGGCGTCCTGGCCGTGCAGATGGAAACTGTGTTTACCAATGTCGATGCCGAGAAGCGTCATCGTGTTCATGAGAGATCCTCCGCCGAAAACGAGAAAAGCCCTGCAAGCGTAAACCTGCAGGGCTTCTCGGTCAGGCTGACCATCTCATTAAACCCCGCCGGAGCGGGGTCGAAAGGAGCTTTAACGGATGAAGAAAGAGCTCTGTATCAAGTCAGCGCGATTCAGAACACGTACTGGGCACGGACCACGAAGCCGTCACCGTCGTCATCGCCATTGGCGTTGGTGACCTTGTCGGTCTTGGCCTTGATGTAGGCACCGGTGATTTTCACGGCTTCGTTGGCGTACCAGTTCACACCCAGGTTGTGCACCTTGGCTTCGGCATCGCCCACTTCACGGGTGGCCGAGGCCGTGGTGATGTTGTCGTCCTCGACGGTCAGGCTGTCGAAGCGATAGAACAGTTCCCAGGCACCGATGGACTTGTTCTGAGGCTTGATCGAATCGAATTTGCCGACCTTGTAGCCACGGGACTCACCGGTGAGGGTGTAGGCGCCCTGCACGTAGAAACCGTGGCCCTTGATGTCTTCGAAACCGTCGGCGTCAGCCTTGGTCTTGCGGGTGACGTATTCACCCTGGATCGAGGCCGGGCCCATGGCGAAGGCGGCTTCCAGGCCGAACGCGGTGTCACGGTCGTAGGAGCCGGCCGGCGAGTTGTTGGCACCGCCCAGTACCGGACGGTTGCCGTTCGGACCGGCATCGTTGCCGCCGAGGGTTTCCACGCCACGCATCCCCAGGCGGGAGCGATAACGCGCGTCGAACACGGTGTCGGACACGTCACGGGAAGCCACGTTCACACCGAAGTGCAGCACGTTGCCGGCGTCATGCATCGGCGCGAACACGAAACGGCCGTTGACTTGCTTGACGCTGTCGCCGTCGGTGTCGTCGGTGTCCTTGCTGAACACACCGGCCGAGGCATAGAACGAATCGGCGAAGGTGCTGGAGGCTTGCAGGCCCAGGCCGTTCTGGTGGCTGTTGGTCCAGTCGATCAGGTCGTAGGCAGCGTTGCGCTCAGGTGCGGTGACCCACTTGGAGCTGGTGGCTTTTTCCAGGCCGAAGTCGGGGTCGAAACGACCGACCTTGATCGAAACCGGCTTGAAGCCGTTGTAGGCCAGGGACGCTTCGTCGAAATAGCCGTTGTCGGAGTCGCCGCTGTTGTGGGACATGTCGTAGTTGATGGTGTAGGCCCAATCCGTGTACAGCACGCCGGACAGTTCCAGGAAGGCGCGGCGGATGTAGGCGGCATCGGCCGAATTGCCGTTGTCGGTGTAGATGCCGTCGAACTGGCTGTAGTCAGCCTGCAAACGACCGCCAAGCTTGAAGCTGAACTCTTTGTCAGTGGTGGCGACTTCAAGGCCGCCCTTGGTTTTGACCACGATATCGGCGCCGTCGGTGGTGACGGTACCGGCGAAAGCCTGGGCGGTTACTGCCATTGCCAGCGCGCTGGCGGCAAAACCTGCGAAGTGCTTACGGATCATCGAAGAATTCCCCTGTTGGTAGTCTATGCGTTAGAAAACACGCGGAAACGGGCCCGCTGGTGTTGGGAGGGGATCTTGGCGGCGGGTTGTGTCAGGCAAGTTGCCATCACATAAATATTTCATGACAGCGGAACTTTTTACTTCGAATTGAAATAACCAGTACCACGGCCAGCCCTTGTGGGAGCGAGCTTGCTGGCGCTAGCGGTATGTCAGTGACAGCTTTTTGCCTGATACACCGCCATCGCGAGCAAGCTCGCTCCCACAGGGGCTCTCAGGACTCAGCGGATGTTTCGGCGACGCTCGGCGGCAAGCTTTTCGGCGAGGTGATCCAGATCGGGAATGGGGGGTTGGGGAAGACGCTTGAGCGTCGCCTGCATCAGGCGCATCTGGCGGATAAAACGCCGGCAGTTGGGGCAGAACATCAGGTGATGGCGCACCATCAGGCGCTCACGAAAGGTCAATTGACCATCGAGGTAATCGCTGGAGCGCGCTACTTGTTCCTTGCAGGTCAGCATTCACCGGTTTCCTCGAAATGTTCCACCGTCGCAAAGACCTTCAGCCGTGCGCGATGCAACAGCACCCGTACATTGGAGAGCGTCAGGTCCAGAAGATTACAGATTTCCTGCAACTCCAGCCCCTGCCGCTCCCGCAGGTCCAATACGCTGCCCTGCAGTTGCGACAGGCTGAGCAGCGTGTGTTCGAGGCAATCACGTAACTCGCCTTCGGTAAGCAAGGCCTCGGGCGAGTCCTGATGCCAGGCGAACGGCGCCAGCAGCCAATGGCCATCGGCGGCGAAACGATCGTCCCCCACGGTGCCGTGAGGCGACGGCAGGTCATCGAGCAGCACCTCGCGACGATTCTGCTTGTAGCGCCCTTTGGCTGTGTTGGCGGTGATGGTCAACAGCCAGGTCTTGAGACTGGAGCGCCCCTGGAACCCGCTGAGATTTCGCACCACCGACAGCCAGGCGTCCTGTACCACTTCATCGGCATGACGGCTGCCGACGATGGCATAGGCCACGGCGCGCATCGGCCCCTGATAGGTGCCGACCAATTCCTTGTAGGCCTGCTGCTCGCCCGCCAGCAGGCGCTGGAGCAGCTGGGTGTCATCGATGGCCGTCATTCAATCCCCCGCTGCCTGGCAAGACTGACGATGTATTCGTGGCGAGGGGATTTATCTCCTCGTCAATGAACCGTCTCGCCGAAGTGTGGATCAACGCTTGCGCAGGATCACGCTGCCGATCGAATAGCCGGCGCCGAACGAGCTGAGCACCGCGACCGAGCCGCTGGGCAGGTCGTCCTGATACTTGTGAAACGAAATCACCGAACCGGCCGAGCTGGTGTTGGCGTAGGTATCGAGAATCACTGGTGCTTCCGCCTCGGTGGCCTCGCGCCCCAGCAGCTTGCGCACGATCAGCTGGTTCATGCTCAGGTTGGCCTGATGCAGCCAGAAACGCTTCACTTCGCCGACGTTCAGCTGGTTTTCTTCCAAGTGAGCCCCGATCAGCTCGGCCACCATCGGGCAGACGTCACGGAAGACCTTGCGACCTTCCTGGACGAACAGCTTGTCCCGGGTGCCGATGCCCTCTTCTGCCGCACGGTTGAGGAAGCCGAAATTGTTGCGGATGTTATTGGAGAACTTGGTGAGCAGCTTGGTGCTGACCACATCGAACTGGTACGGCGACGTCGCCAGGTCCGCCCGCTCGATGATCACCGCGGTGGCGGCGTCACCGAAAATGAAGTGGCTGTCGCGGTCGCGAAAGTTCAGGTGGCCGGTGCACACCTCGGGGTTGACCATGAGGATGGCCCGGGCCTGGCCCAGTTGCACGCTGTTGGCTGCCGCCTGGATGCCGAATGTGGCCGAGGAACAGGCCACGTTCATGTCGAAGCCGAAGCCCTCGATCCCCAGGGCTTCCTGGACCTCGATGGCGATGGCCGGGTATGGGCGCTGCAGGTTGGAACAGGCGACGATCACCCCGTCGATGTCGGCGGCCGTGCGGCCGGCGCGTTCCAGGGCCTGACGGGCGGCACCGACGGCCATTTCGCACAGCACCGACCACTCTTCGTTGGAGCGCTCGGGCAGGCGCGGGGTCATGCGTTGCGGGTCGAGGATGCCGTCCTTGTCCATGACAAAGCGGCTCTTGATACCGGAAGCCTTTTCGATGAACGCTGCGCTGGATTCGGTCAATGCCTCCACTTCACCCCGCTCGATGGCCTCGGCATTGTCGGTATTGAACTGCGCGACGTAGGTGTTGAAGGATTGCACCAGCTCTTCATTGGAAATGCTGTTGGCCGGGGTGTACAGGCCGGTGCCACTGATGACGACGTTATACATGGTCGTGTCTCTGATCTGTTCAGGCAGAAAGCATTGGTACAACCGTACCAATACACAAAGGGTCTTTTCCCATCCTGGGGAAGCAGACCTGGCATCGCTTTATTCCGATCCGCCCGTGGCATTGAAGCTCAAAACCACGGGACCGGCATTTATAGGCGCGAAGTTTGCCATAAACGCTGGCGTTTGGCCCATTCTCCCTCACTTACAACACAAAACCTGTGGGAGCGAGCTTGCCCGCGATTGCGGTGTATCAGTCAACATCAATGCAAGCTGAACCACCGCTATCGCGAGCAAGCTCGCTCCCACAGGGGTCATGGGGCTACCCCCTGATTCTGCGATCAGCCCTCTACCACGCTCCACTGCTTGCCCAGGCGCTTATCGGAAATCGGCACCTTGGTTCCCAGTTGCTGGGCAAACAGCGATACCCGGTACTCCTCCAGCCACCAGCGATACACCTCCAGCTGCGGATCGCGCTTGCCTTCCTGGGCGTGCTTGGCGGCACGGGCCTGGTACTGCGCCCAGAGGTTCGACAACTCGCCGCTCCAGACCCGATCCTTCTGCACCTGGCTGCCCAGCTTTTCGAAGCGCTGCTCGACGGCCCTGAGGTAGCGCGGCAACTCCTTGAGCCACTGGTGCGGGGTTTCGCGCACGAAACCGGGGTACACCAGATGGCTGATTTGCTGCTTGATGTCGTTCAGGGCCACGGCCTGGGCCAGGTCGATCTTGCCCTTGAAGCGCTTTTGAAGACCGTGCCAGAGCTTGAGGATGTCCAGGGTCAGCTTCGCCAGGCGTTCGGCGTGCTCGGTCCAGCCGCCGCGCTTGCGCTCGGCCAGGGAAGCCAGCGCGGCGCCGTCGCGGGGCAGGTTCGCTTCGCCTTCCAGTATGCAGCTGTCGAGGCTGGCCAGCAGGATGTCTTCCACCAGGCTATCGATACGGCCCAGCTCGCGATACAGCAGGCCCAGCTCCGTCAGGCCCGGCAACTTGCCTCGCAGGAACTTCGCCGTCTCGGCCAGTTGCTGCATCAGCAGCCGTTGCAGGGCGCGGCGATGCTGGAATTCGGCTTCGGCGGGGGTCGGGAAACGACCTTCCTTGACCACGCCTCCCTCTTCCACCAAAGCCGGGTAGACCGTCATCGACAAGCCGGCGATCTGCTGCTGGGTTTTCTCGGCCACTGGCGCGAACACCTTGGCTTGCACCGGCGCCTGGCTTTTCGCCGTCTGGGGCACGGCCAGGGCCGCCTGGCTGGCTTCGGCAAATCGCGCCGTCAGCTCGGCCAGGTCACGGCCTTCGCCCAGGAACTTGCCCTGGCCATCGACGATTTCCAGGTTCATGCGCAGGTGGCTTTCCACCTGCTGCGCGGCTTCCGTCCAGGCTTCGTCGCTGACCCGCGCACCGGTCATGCGCAGCAGTTCACGGCCCAGCGCTTGAGGCAGCGAACCTTCGGCGAACGTGATGCGTTGCAGCGCGGCCTTGACGAAGTCCGGCACCGGTACGAAGTTCTTGCGCAAGGCCTTGGGCAGGTTGCGCACCAGGGCGATGCACTTGGCCTCGAGCATGCCGGGCACCAGCCATTCCAGGCGCTCCGGCGGCAACATGGGCAGCAGCGGCGCCGGTACGCGCAGCGTCACGCCGTCGCGCGGATGATTGGGCTCGAAGTGATAGCTCAACGGCAAGGTCAGGTCGCCGACACGCAATGTGTCGGGGAAATGCGCGGCAGTGACCTCACTGGCCTCGCGCGCCAGCACGTCCTCTTCACGCATGATCAGCAACTGCGGGTCTTTCTGGCTGTTGATCCGGTACCAGCTGTCGAAGGTCGCCGTCTGGTGGATCTCGGCGGGCAGCCGCGCGTCGTAGAACGCGAACAGGGTTTCCTCATCCGCCAGGATGTCCCGCCGGCGGGCCTTGGCCTCCAGTTCGTCGAGCTGCTCCAGCAAGCGGGTATTGGCCCCCAGGCATTTGGCCCTGGACTGGATCTCGCCGCGCACCAGGGCCTCGCGAATGAACAGTTCCCGGGACACCACCGGGTCCACCGGGCCGTAGTGCACTGGCCGACGCCCGACCACGATCAACCCGAACAGAGTGATCTGCTCATAGGCCACCACCTGCCCACGTTTCTTCTCCCAATGGGGCTCGAAGTGGTTCTTCTTGATCAGGTGTCCGGCCAGGGGTTCGATCCAGTCCGGCTCGATCCTGGCCACCATGCGCGCGTACAGCTTGGTGGTTTCCACCAGTTCGGCGGTCATCAGCCACTGCGGACGCTTCTTGCCCAGGCCCGATGACGGATGCACCCAGAACCTTCGCTGACGGGCGCCGAGGCAGTCACCGTCCTCGGTTTTCTGGCCGATCTGGCTGAGCAGGCCCGAGAGCACCGCCTTGTGCAGTTTCGGGTAATCCGCCGGGTCCTTGTTGAGGCTCAGCTGCATGTCGCGGCAGATCAGGCTCAACTGGCGGTGGGAATCGCGCCACTCTCGCAGACGCAGGTAATTGAGGAAGTTCTTCCGGCACCAGTTGCGCAACGGGCTGGCGGTCAGGGCCTGGCGCTGTTCTTCGAAACCACGCCACAGATTGACCAGCCCGGCGAAATCCGAATCCGGATCCTTCCACTGGGCGTGGGCCTGATCGGCCGCCTGCTGGCGCTCGGGCGGACGCTCCCGCGGATCCTGGATCGACATGGCGCTGGCGACGATCAGCACTTCCTGCAGGCTGCCCAGCTTCGCCGCCTCCAGCAACATGCGGCCCATACGCGGGTCTACTGGCAGGCGCGCCAGCTGACGACCCAGTGCGGTCAATTGGCCGTTGCGGTCCACCGCCGACAACTCTTGCAGCAGGTTGAAACCGTCGCTGATGGCCTTGCCGTCCGGCGGCTCGATGAACGGAAAATCGGTGATTTCACCCAGGCGCAGGTGCAGCATCTGCAGGATCACCGCCGCCAGGTTGGTGCGCAGGATCTCCGGGTCGGTGAATTCCGGCCGCCCGAGAAAATCCTCCTCGCTGTACAACCGCACGCAGATCCCCGGCTCGACCCGCCCGCAGCGCCCCTTGCGCTGGTTGGCGCTGGCCTGGGAAATGGCCTCGATGGGCAGGCGCTGGACCTTGGCCCGATAGCTGTAGCGGCTGATGCGCGCGGTGCCGCTGTCGACCACATAGCGGATGCCCGGCACGGTCAGCGAGGTCTCGGCGACGTTGGTCGCCAGCACCACGCGCCGGCCCGGGTGAGACTGGAAGATCCGCTGCTGTTCGGCCGGCGACAAGCGGGCATAGAGCGGCAGGATCTCGGTGTGCTTGAGCTGGGCCTTGCGCAGCATCTCGGCCGCGTCGCGAATTTCCCGCTCGCCCGGCAGGAAAACCAGCACATCCCCAGGGCTGCGGCGTTCGCTGCGCTCATGGGCGGCGATTTCATCCAGCGTGGCCAGGATGGCCTGGTCGACGGTCAGGTCGTCCTCGACCCGGTTGCCTTCCTCGTCCTGCTCCAGGGTCAGGGGCCGATACCAGGTTTCCACCGGGAAGGTACGGCCCGAGACTTCCACGATCGGAGCGTTGTCGAAATGCCTGGAGAAGCGCTCCAGGTCGATGGTGGCCGAAGTGATGATGACCTTGAGGTCGGGACGACGGGGCAAGAGGGTCTTCAGGTAGCCGAGCAGGAAATCGATGTTCAGGCTGCGCTCGTGGGCTTCGTCGACGATGATCGTGTCGTAGCGCTCGAGGTAACGGTCGTTCTGGGTTTCGGCCAGCAGGATGCCGTCGGTCATCAGTTTGACCAGTGTGTTGGCATCGCTCTGGTCTTCGAACCGCACCTGATACCCCACCAACGCTCCCAGCGGCGTCCCCAGTTCCTCGGCCACGCGGCTGGCCACGCTGCGGGCGGCGATCCGCCGTGGCTGGGTGTGGCCGATCAGGCCATGCTGGCCGCGACCGATTTCCAGGCAGATCTTGGGCAACTGCGTGGTTTTGCCCGAGCCGGTTTCGCCGGCGATGATCAGCACCTGGTGTTTTCGCAACGCGTCCTTGATTTCATCGCGCTTGGCGGCGATCGGGAGACTGTCGTCATAACGGATCACCGGCAGGCTGGCCTTGCGCGCCAGCACCTGGTCGCACGACGCCTGCATCCGCGTCACCCACTGGGCCAGTTTCGCCTCGTCGGGTTTCTTGCGCAGCTCGAGCAACTGACGCCGCAACCGGTGACGGTCGGCGAGCATGGCGTGGTCGAGGTTCTTCAGCAGTTTGTCGATAGCGGGGGCTTGGTCAGTCATCAGGTACGCAAGGGTCATCGGTTTGAGCAAGGGGCGATTGTCGCAGATTTGCGGCCATTGCGCCGAACACGCAAAGCAGCCCACCGCCACACCCTTGTGGGAGCGAGCTTGCTCGCGATAGCGGTGGTTCAGCCTCAATTGATGTTGACTGATATGCCGCCATCGCGAGCAAGCTCGCTCCCACAGGAGATTTTCGTCAAGGCTGCTTTTGTGGCGAGGGAGCCTGCCGGGTTATTCGTTATCCAGGTCCTTGCGCCGATACGGAAACACATCGATCACCTTCCCTGCCCGGATCGCCTCTTGCAGGCCTTTCCAATAGTCGGCGTTGTACAGCTCGCCATGCATCTGGTCGAACAGTTTGCGTTGCCCGGCGTCGGCGAACAGGAAGGGCGGGAATTCCTCGGGGAAGACATCCAGCGGCCCGATGGAATACCAGGGCTCGGAAGCCATTTCGTCTTCCGGCGTGCGAGGCTGGGGGATGTGGCGGAAGTTGGCTTCGGTCAGGAAACAGATTTCATCGTAGTCATAGAACACCACGCGACCGTGGCGGGTCACGCCGAAATTCTTGAGCAGCATGTCGCCGGGAAAGATATTGGCGGCCGCCAGTTGCTTGATGGCCAGGCCATAGTCCTCCAGGGCTTCGCGCACCTGGGCTTCGCTGGCATTTTCCAGATAGAGATTGAGCGGTGTCATGCGCCGTTCGGTCCAGCAATGGCGGATCAACACGGTGTCGCCCTCGACCGACACCGTGGATGGCGCCACATCCAGCAGCTCCTCCAGGCAGGCCGGCTCGAACTTGCTCAACGGAAAGCGGAAATCGGCGAACTCCTGGGTATCGGCCATGCGCCCCACCCGGTCGACGCTCTTCACCAACCGGTACTTCTCGATCACCGTGGCGCGGTCGACGTTTTTCGACGGCGAGAAACGGTCCTTGATGATCTTGAAGACCGTGTTGAAGCCCGGCAAGGTGAATACGCTCATGACCATGCCCCGCACCCCGGGGGCCATGATGAAGCGGTCGTCGGTGTTCGCCAGGTGATTGATCAACGCGCGATAGAACTCCGACTTGCCGTGCTTGTAGAAACCAATGGACGTGTACAGCTCGGCAATATGCTTGCCCGGCAGGATGCGCTTGAGGAAGCCGATGAATTCCGCCGGCACCGGCACATCCACCATGAAGTACGACCGGGTGAACGAAAAGATGATCGACACCTGTGCCTCGTCGGTGATCAAGGCGTCGATCTGGATGCCCCGGCCCTCGCGGTGCAGCAACGGAATCACCAGGGGCCATTGGTCATCGCGGGTGAAGATCCGGCCCACCAGGTAGGCGCCCTTGTTGCGATAGAGCACCGAGGAAAACAGTTCCACTGTCAGTTCCGGGTCCTTGCAGACCCAGTCCGGCAGGTTCTCTCGTAGCTGGGCCTCCAGGCGCTGCAAGTCACCCGGCAGATCGGCGTAGTCCTCGCTGAAACGGTAATCGGCGAAGATGCTCGCCAGCATCCGGTCCAGTTGGCCCTGGGGCTTGTAGGTGCGGGTCTGGGCAGCGCGGGCCCGGCGCAGGCTGGGCCGGGTGGTGTGGATGAACATGGTGCCGTCGCTGATCAGGTCGTGGCTGAACAGGCCGCAGAAGATCGAGTTGTACCAGGTCTCCGACAGCTCGTCGTCGAAGCGCAGGTCGATCAGGCTGATGTAGGCGCTTTTCACCAGCGGCCAGCAACTGACGTCCATCAGCGCTTCGGCATCGAACGCCTGGCGCAGGCGGGTCACGGTTTCGAAGACTTTTTCTTCGTACAGGTTGATTCGTGCCGCTGACGCCGCCTGTGCCTCCTGCCACCGGGCCTGCTCGAACCGGGCACGGGCGCCGTCGGTGATCTGCCGGAAATGCTCCCGATAATCGTCGAAGCCTTCGAGGATCGAACGGGCGATATCGATGGCGGGCCATGGTTGCGGCATAGGGTGAACCTCGGCGGGTCATATTTATTGTTGGCGACTGAGCTTAGAGGCCAATCGCGCGGCAACGCAACCATTGCCATCGGTCTTCGCGGGGGCGACACTTGCCAGCCAACCACGGAAGGAACCCCCTCTTGAACCTCGTCGATCTCCTGCGTCTGCTGTCACTGGCCGCCATCTGGGGGGCGAGCTTTCTGTTCATGCGCATCATCGCCCCTGTCATCGGTACGATCCCCACCGCATTCTTTCGTGTGTCCATCGCCTTCGTCGGGTTGCTGGTGATCCTGGCGCTGATGCGTATCGACTGGAATTTTCGTGGCAAGCTGAAAGTCGTGATGGGCCTGGGCCTGATCAACTCCGGCATCCCGGCCACCTTCTATTCCCTGGCGGCCCAGGTGCTGCCGGCCGGTTATTCGGCGATCTTCAACGCCACGACACCGCTGATGGGGGTGCTGATCGGCGGACTGTTCTTCAGCGAGCAACTCACCGTGGCGAAAGTCAGTGGCGTGTTCCTCGGCCTGTTGGGCGTCGGCATCCTGACCGGCGCCGGTCCGGTGGCCTTCGACCTGCAATTGCTGATGGGCGCCCTCGCCTGCCTGATGGCGACCACCTGCTATGGCTTCGCCGGTTTCCTCACCCGGCGCTGGCTCGATCATCAAGGCGGGCTGGACAGCCGACTCTCGGCGCTGGGCAGCATGTTCGGCGCCACGGTGTTCCTGCTGCCGCTGTTCGGCTACAGCGTCATCAGCCAGCCACCGGCCAGCTGGGGCGGCTGGAGCGTCTGGCTGTCGCTGCTGGGACTGGGCCTGGTGTGTACCGCCCTGGCGTACATCCTCTACTTCCGCTTGCTCAGCGCCATCGGTCCGGTCAAATCCATGACCGTCACGTTCCTGATCCCGCCGTTCGGCGTGCTGTGGGGGGCGCTGCTGCTGGATGAGCCGTTGGGCATGGCACACCTGTATGGCGGGGTGTTGATTGCGGCGGCGTTGTGGCTGGTGTTGAAACCGGCGGCCCAGACGTCCGTTCAGGTGCCTCAGCGTCGCTGAAAATGCCATCGCCAGCAGACCCACTCCCACAAGGATCACCCTGTGGGAGCGAGGCCGCTGCGATGGCGGTCGTACAGTCACTCTCGCGCTAGTGGTCAGCGGCTTTTACGAAACACGAACGCCAGCCCGATGATAATCAGCACCATCCCCAGCACGCTCAACAACGCCAGCCGGTTGCCGAATACCAGGTAATCCATGATGGCCGTCACCGCCGGCACCAGGTAGAACAGGCTGGTGACATTCACCAGGTTGCCCCGTGCGATCAAGCGGTACAGCAACAACGTCGCCAGTACCGAGACCACCAGCGCCATCCACAACACCGGCACGATGAAACCCGCGTTGTGCTCGAAGTGAAACGGCTGGAACGGCACGAACACCGCACACAGGACAAGCCCGGCCAGGTACTGGACAGGCAGCGTGCCCAAGGGATTGTCGGTGATGCGTTTCTGCATGATCGAGCCGGCCGTCATGCTCAACAGCGCCAGCAGCCCGCACAGCATCCCGGCCAGGGACATACCGGCCAGGCCGATGCCCTGGTACACCACCATGACCAGCCCGGCCAACCCCAGCATCAGGCCGAACATCCGCTGCCAGGAGCGCTGGCGCTCCATGAGCACCACGGTAAGGATCGGCTGCACACCCATCAGCGTCGCCATCACCCCGGGCGTGACGTTCATCTGCAGCGCCAACAGATAGAAAATCTGATAGGCGCCCAACAGCACGAGCCCGGTGGCCGTTGCGTACAACATCGGTTGGCCCGCCTTGGGCAACTTGAACTTTAACACCGGGATCAAGACCACCAAGGCGCACAGGGCGATGGCAAAGCGGATCAGCAGGAACGCGAAGGGCGAAGCATGGGCCAGGCCCAGTTTGGAAAAGATCGCCCCGCTGCTCCACAGCAGGACGAACAGGCTCGTGGAAACCGCCGCCAATAAGGCGTTTCTGGAAAGGAAAAACATGAATACCACCTGTTATCAGGCAAAGAGCCAACTCAGCCGAAGCTGAAGTCCAGTAGTTTTTTCAGGCGGGCACAGGGAACGGCAACGACGGCCGATCAGCCCTGAACGCCAACACCTGGCGGTGATACGACGGCGTACACCGCAGGGCTACTGACAGGTGGAGGGTATTGACCGATCTGCCCACGCTGCTGGTCCCCGCACGGCACGACGCCAGCGTTCAACGCTGGAACCACAACCGCGATGACAGGGGATACAGACATGAGTCGATCTCTGGAAGGATGGGCTTGATAACCCGAGAGCGCCGACTATAACCAGCGCTCGAGGTGCAATGCAATGCTCAGACGAACAACCAGTAGCCCAATGCCGTCAGCACCGCTACCGCCAGGACGGGTCGCATCACGCGGTAGGCCTTGGGATGCTGGCGCTTCCACTGCTTGACCCGGCCACTGATACCGTCGCTGAACGACTTGCTCCAGGCATAGGCCCGGTTGATACCGCCGACATGTTCGTCGTCCAGGTTCTGCGGCGCGGTGGCACGTCCCAGGAAGGCGCTGATGGTGCGGTTGAGGCGCGTCATCAGTTGGCTTTTCAGCGGCCGCTCGACATCACAGAACAGGATCACGCGGGTCTGGGGTGTTTCATTCTTGACCCAATGCACATAGGTTTCGTCGAACATCACGTCTTCGCCATCGCGCCAGGCGTAGATCTGGCCGTCGACAAAGATCCGGCAATGTTCGGAGTTGGGTGTGGAAAGCCCCAGGTGGTAGCGCAGCGAGCCGGCAAACGGGTCGCGATGGGGATTCAAGTGGCTGTCACCCGGAAGCAGGGCGAACATGGCGCCCCGGACGTTGGGAATGCGGTTGACCAATTCCACGGTCCTGGGGCACAGCTGCTCGGCCGACGGTAACGGCTTGTCGTACCACTTGAGGTAGAACCGCTTCCAGCCCTTCTTGAAGAACGAGCCGAAGCCGGCGTCGTTGTTCTTTTCGGCAGCCCGGATGTATCCCTCGTCGAACAGGCGCATGGCCTCGTCGCGAATGACCTGCCAGTTGTCCTTGAGCACATCCAGTTCCGGGAACTTGCTGCGGTCCAGATAGGGTTTGGAAGGCACTCCGGAGAACAGGTACATCAAGGCATTGTAAGGGGCGAACAACGCCGAGTGGTTGACGAACTGGCGCAACACCGGCAGGCGTGCCCTGCCGCGCAGGTGCACATAGAGGGTACTGCCTATGAACACCAGCAAGACCGACGCCTTGGCGACGAACGAAACGGTCATTTTCAAACTCCTTGTCAAAAACTTAAGCGACGCCAATTGCCCGACGTAGCCGAAGGCCATAGTAAAGATTCATGGCCCGGGTAAAAACCGTCCGACGCAACATTCTCTGTTGAGTAAAACGCAATAAACCCTTCTAGCATGCGTCAGCTGAACCAAGGCTGACGCCAGCAAACATTGTCCTCTGGTTCTCGCGGCGAGGGGATATCCCCTCGTCGCCTCAGGCTTGCTTTCAACCCGACGTCACTGCTGGGTCTCCTGTTCGGTGAACAGGTCGCTGAACAGCATGCTCGACAGGTACCGCTCGCCGGAATCCGGCAGGATCACCACCAGGGTCTTGCCCTGCATCTCCGGTTTTTCCGCCAGGCGCACAGCCACGGCCATCGCCGCGCCACAGGAGATGCCGCAGAGAATTCCCTCCTCCTGCATCAGTCGCAAAGCCATAGCCTTGGATTCGTCGTCGGTGACCCGCTCGACCTGGTCGACCATCGTCAGGTCGAGATTCTTCGGCACGAATCCCGCCCCGATTCCCTGGATCTTGTGGGGGCTTGGCTTGATTTCCTGGCCTGCCATCGCCTGGGTGATCACTGGCGAACTCTCGGGCTCCACCGCCACCGACAGGATCGGCTTGCCACAAGTGTTCTTGATATACCGTGAAACCCCGGTAATGGTTCCGCCGGTGCCCACGCCCGCGACCAACACATCCACTGCGCCATCGGTGTCGTTCCAGATTTCCGGGCCGGTGGTTTTTTCGTGGATGGCCGGGTTCGCCGGGTTATCGAACTGTTGGGGCATGAAATAGGTGTCGGGGTCGCTGGCGACGATTTGCGTGGCCTTCTCGATGGCCCCTTTCATCCCCTTGGCCGGCTCGGTCAGCACCAGCTCGGCGCCAAGGGCCTTGAGCACCTTGCGTCGTTCGATGCTCATGGACGCCGGCATGGTCAGCATCAGCTTGTAACCACGGGCCGCAGCCACGAACGCCAGGCCGATGCCGGTGTTGCCCGAGGTGGGCTCGACAATGGTCATGCCCGGCTTGAGCCGGCCCGTGCTTTCCGCGTCCCAGATCATGTTCGCACCGATCCGGCACTTGACCGAATAGCCCGGGTTACGCCCTTCGATCTTGGCCAGGATGGTCACGCCCCGCGGGGCGATGCGGTTGATCTGCACCAATGGCGTATTGCCTATGGAATGGGCGTTATCAGCGTATATACGGCTCATGGCTGGGTCCTTAATGCGGCGTGAATTCAAGCGACTAAAGGTATGCCTGTTGCCCCTGGGCGTCCAGTTGCACCGAACGTCCGCCTGTCACGACAGTCAATGGCTTTGGGGGTGTTCTCAAGAACAGGCTGGAGACTCAATGACATGAAACGTCGATACAGCTGGCCACTGTGGGCCGTCGCCGCCATCGTTGCGCTGCTGGTGACCCTGCACCTGGCCCTGCCTTACCTGGTGCGCGACTACCTCAACGATCGGCTGGCCGACATGGGCGACTACCGTGGCCGGATCGCCGATGTGGACCTGGCGCTCTGGCGCGGGGCCTACCGCATCAACGGCCTGCAGATCGTCAAGGTCGACGGCAAGGTCCCGGTGCCGTTCGTCGATGCACCGTTGATCGACTTGTCGGTGAGCTGGCATTCGCTGTGGTACGACCATGCGGTGGTGGCACAGGTGGAGTTCACCCACCCCGAGGTGAACTTCGTCGACGGCGGGGCCAACCGCCAGAATTCCCAGACCGGCCGGGGCACCGACTGGCGCGAACAATTGGGCAAGCTGCTGCCCATTACCCTCAACGAGGTAAGGCTAAACGACGGCAAGGTCACCTTCCGCAATTTCAATTCAAAGCCACCGGTCAACCTGCGGGCCACCAACGTCAACGCCAGTTTCTATAACCTGACCAACGTGGTGGACACCGAGGGCAAGCGCGACGCCCGCTTCGAGGGCAAGGCGCTGGTGGCCGAGCACGCCCCGCTGGAAGTCCAGGCCACGTTCGACCCGCTGAGCAATTTCGAGGAATTCGAGTTCCGCCTGCGGGCCAGGAACATCGAACTCAAGCGCCTGAACGACTTCGCTGCGGCCTACGGCAAATTCGATTTCAATGCCGGCCATGGCGACCTGGTGATCGAGGCGCAAGCCGAGAACGCCAGGCTCAGCGGCTACATCAAGCCCTTGCTGCGGGACGTGGATGTGTTCGACTGGCAGCAGGATGTGGAGAACGAAAAAAAGAACATCTTTCGCTCGGTCTGGGAAGCCTTGGTGGGCACGGGCGAGACGGCGCTCAAGAACCAGCGCAAGAACCAGTTCGCCACCCGGGTGGAACTCAGCGGCAACGTCCACCAGCAGGACATCAGCGCTTTCGAGGCCTTCCTGCAGATCTTGCGCAACGGTTTCGTCCAGGCGTTCAACGCCCGCTATGAACAACCGGCACCCTCGACCGAGTAAGGTCTGCGTCTTTCTGTGGCGAGGGTAGCCCCATGCAGATACGCCGAGACCGAGTCAGCATGTGACGCTCCATTCAGAGACTGAATACAGCGTCTGCGTTCACAGTCGGCGGGACGTCGCGTTATAGTCGGGCATGGCATTTATTTCGCGCCCCGCCTCGTCCAGGCCGGCGCTCCCGTTCGAGGAATCGCAGATGAAGTTCGAAGGCACCAGCGCCTATGTGGCTACCGATGACCTGAAACTGGCCGTCAACGCCGCCATCACCCTGGAGCGGCCACTGCTGGTCAAGGGCGAACCGGGCACCGGCAAAACCATGCTGGCCGAACAACTGGCGCAGTCCTTCGGGGCGCGGTTGATCACCTGGCACATCAAGTCCACCACCAAGGCCCACCAGGGCCTGTACGAGTATGACGCGGTCAGCCGGCTGCGGGATTCGCAGTTGGGCGTGGACAAGGTCCACGACGTGCGCAACTACCTGAAGAAAGGCAAGCTGTGGGAAGCCTTCGAGTCCGAAGAACGGGTGATCCTGCTGATCGACGAGATCGACAAGGCCGACATCGAGTTCCCCAACGACCTGCTGCAGGAACTCGACAAGATGGAGTTCTACGTCTACGAGACCGACGAAACCATCAAGGCCAAGCAGCGCCCGATCATCATCATTACCTCCAACAATGAAAAGGAGCTGCCGGACGCCTTCCTGCGCCGCTGCTTCTTCCATTACATCGCCTTCCCCGATCGCGCCACGCTGCAGAAAATCGTCGACGTGCACTACCCGGACATCAAGAAGGACCTGGTCAGCGAAGCGCTGGACGTGTTCTTCGACGTGCGCAAGGTGCCGGGCCTGAAGAAGAAACCTTCCACCTCCGAACTGGTGGACTGGCTCAAGCTGCTGATGGCCGACAACATCGGCGAAGCGGTGCTGCGCGAACGCGATCCGACCAAGGCCATCCCGCCGCTGGCCGGCGCACTGGTCAAGAACGAGCAGGACGTGCAACTGCTGGAGCGCCTGGCGTTCATGAGCCGTCGCGGTACTCGCTGATCCGCTTCGGTTAACAAGAGCGAGGGCGATTGCCATGCTGCTGAACCTGTTCAATGAGATGCGCGCCGCCAAGGTGCCCGTGTCCGTGCGTGAACTGCTGGACTTGATCAACGCGCTGAAGCAGCGGGTGATCTTCGCCGACATGGACGAGTTCTATTACCTGTCCCGGGCGATCCTGGTGAAGGATGAACGGCACTTCGACAAATTCGACCGGGCGTTCGCCGCGTACTTCAATGGCCTGGAAAAACTCGACGACCATCTCCAGGCCCTGATTCCCGAAGATTGGTTGCGCAAAGAGTTCGAGCGTTCGCTGACCGACGAAGAGCGCGCGCAGATCCAGTCCCTGGGTGGCCTGGACAAGCTGATCGAAGAATTCAAGAAACGCCTGGAAGAACAGAAGGAACGCCATGCCGGCGGCAACAAGTGGATCGGCACCGGCGGCACCAGCCCATTCGGCTCCGGCGGCTTCAACCCCGAAGGTATCCGCGTCGGCGACGCGGGCAAGCGCCAGGGCAAGGCCGTGAAGGTCTGGGACCAGCGCGAATACAAGAACCTCGACGACCAGGTCGAGCTGGGCACCCGCAATATCAAGATCGCCCTGCGCCGGCTGCGCAAGTTCGCCCGCCAGGGCGCGGCCGAAGAGCTGGACATCGATGGCACCATCGACCACACCGCCCGGGATGCCGGTCTGCTGAATATCCAGATGCGTCCGGAACGGCGCAACACCGTCAAGCTGTTGCTGCTGTTCGACATCGGCGGTTCCATGGATGCCCATGTGAAGATCTGCGAGGAACTGTTCTCGGCCTGCAAGACCGAGTTCAAGCACCTGGAGTATTTCTACTTCCACAACTTCGTGTACGAATCGGTGTGGAAAAACAACCTGCGCCGCACCTCGGAACGCACGTCGACCCTGGACCTGCTGCACAAGTACGGTCCCGACTACAAGGTGATCTTCATCGGCGACGCCGCCATGGCGCCCTATGAAATCACCCAGGCTGGTGGCAGCGTCGAACACTGGAACGAAGAAGCCGGCTACGTGTGGATGCAGCGCTTCATGGAAACCTACAAGAAGCTCATCTGGATCAACCCTTATCCCAAGGACACCTGGGGTTATACCGCCTCGACCAATATCGTGCGGGAACTGGTGGAGGATCGGATGTATCCGCTGACCTTGCGGGGGTTGGAAGAAGGGATGCGGTTTCTGTCCAAGTAGACGCTTTGGTGCCTTTCAGGGCCTCATCGCGAGCAAGCTCGCTCCCACACGGGATCTTCATCACACAAAAGATCCCCTGTGGGAGCGAGCCTACTCGCGAAGCTTTTAGCGCTTGGCAAACACCTGCAAACACTCCACCTGCTGGCGATGCGCGACCTCCTGCACCATCGGCCGCAGCCGTACCTGCGTACCGGGCAGGCACTGCGCCAGGCGAGCCAGGGCCAATGGCGTCAAGGCACCCAGGCGCGGGTAGCCGCCGATGGTCTGCCGATCGTTGAGCAGCACAATCGGCTGGCCGTCCGGTGGCACCTGCACGGCGCCCAGGGGGATGCCTTCGGAGATCATCGAGGGCCCCTGATATTCCAGCGCCGCGCCCAGCAACCGGATGCCCATGCGGTCGGCGCGACTGTCCAGCGTCCACGGGGTATTGAACGCGTCGAACAGGCTGCGCCCACTGAATGCGCCATTCTGCGCCCCCAGGATCAAGTCCAGCGGCTGCGCTTGCTGGAAGTCCGGGATCAGCGAGTGCGGCATGGGCCGCGGCGCCGCCACGCCGGAGTAAGCCAACCGAGCCCCGCGCTCCAGCGCCCGCCCGCGTCCATCCAGGCCGCCAAGCTCTTCGCGCACTACCGTCGCTCGGCTACCCAGCACCGCCGGCGCATCGAATCCGCCGGGGGCCGCCAGGTAGGCGCGGGCACCGAGCACCGGCTGAGTGAAGCTCAGCGTCTGGCCCCTGCGCAGGCCGAAATAGCGCCATGACGCCACGGCCTGACCGTCGATCCGCGCCCCCAGGTCCGCCCCGGCGATCGCCAGCACGCAATCACCTTCGGCCACCACGGTGAAACCACCCAGGGTGATCTCCACCACCGCTGCGTCCAGCGCATTGCCCAGCATCCAGTTGGCCCAGGTCATCGACAACCAGTCCGCCGCCCCGCCCTGGGTCACACCCAGATGGCGGACACCGAAACGGCCGGCGTCCTGCAACAGGCACAGCGCAGTGCTGGCCTCGATCGATAGGCGACTCATGCCTGCGCCTCCAACGGTGTGTCGTCGCCACCCAGGGCGATGAATTCGGCATGGCCCACGGCCTCGAAACGCACCGTGTCACCGGGCCGCATCAGGCTGTAGCCGTCACGTTCGCGGTCGAACAGCCTGGCCGGCGTGCGGCCGATCAGGTTCCACCCTCCCGGCGACACCACCGGGTAGGCCGCGGTCTGCCGTTCGGCGATCCCCACGCTACCCGCCGCCACCCGTTTGCGGGGCGTATCCAGGCGCGGCGCGGCCAATACCTCGTCCACCAGGCCCATGAAGGCGAATCCCGGGGCGAATCCGAGGGCGAAGACCTGGTATTCGCGTTCGCTGTGACGACGGATCACCTGCTCCACGCTCAACCCGCTGCGACGGGCCAGCAGTCCCAGCTCCGGACCGACACTGGGGTCGTACCAGACCGGCAATACATGGCGCTGGCCGACGGAGCGGGCGTCCGGCGACAGGTTGTCCAGCGCCTGGACGATCAGTTCCCGTGCCTGGGCCGGGCTGAGGGCCAGCAGGTCGTAATGCACCATCAAGGTGGTGTAGGACGGCACCAGATCGATCAGGTGCCCGCCGAACCCCTCGCGCAGACGCTCGCTGGCGGCGAGCATCCAGGGCATGTTGTCTTCGGCGATGGCATCGAACAGGCGCACCATCAGGCAGTCCACCGCCACCACTTCCACGCGTGGCTTCATGGCGTGCTCTGCCGGTCCAGAGCCTCGCGGATGCGTTGCACGGCCGCCACCGAACTGGCGTTGTCACCGTGCACGCACAAGGTGTTGGCCCGCAGGTGCAAGGCGCTGCCGTCGCTGGCGGTCAGCGCATCGCCACGGGCGATGGTCAGGGCCTGGGCGATGATGACCTGGGCATCGTGGTGCACAGCCCCAGGCAGTTGCCGCGAGACCAGGCGACCGGCGCTGTCATAGGCGCGGTCGGCGAAGGCCTCGAACCACAGGGTCACGCCATATTCATCCCCCAGGGCCTGCGCGGCGCTGTTGTCCCGGGTGGCCATCAGCATCAACGGCAGTTCCCGGTCATAAGCGGCCACCGCCTGGATCACGGCGCGCAGTTGCGCCGGGTTGGCCATCATGTCGTTGTACATCGCCCCGTGGGGCTTGACGTAGCTGACCCGCCCGCCCTGGGCCCGGCAGATACCATCGAGGGCGCCGACCTGATAATGCAGCAGATCCTGCAATTCCTGGGCGGTGTAGGCCATGGAACGCCGGCCGAAGCCCACCAGGTCCTGATAGGCCGGATGCGCACCGATCCTGACGCCGTGGCTCAGGGCCAGGCCGACGGTCTTGCGCATAATGCTCGGGTCACCGGCGTGGAACCCGCAGGCGATGTTGGCGCAGTCGATGAAGGGCATCACCTCCGCGTCCAGACCCATGGTCCAGCTGCCGAAGCTCTCGCCGATGTCGCAGTTCAATAGCAGGCGGTTCACGTGAACGCTCCTGTAGATTTTGAGCACTGGGGCCTGTGCCCCACAGATTAACAGTTACTCGGCTTCCAGCTGCTTGCCTTGGGTTTCCGGCAGGCTCAGGGCTGCCAGGATCACCACGCCGTAGGACACCGCCGCGAACGCACCGATGCCCACGCTCAGCGGTACTTTCTGGCTGAGCAGGCCGATCAACAGGGGAAACAAGGCCGCTACCGCACGCCCGATGTTGTAGCAGAAGCCCTGGCCCGAACCCCGGATTCGCGTGGGAAACAGCTCGGTCAGGAACGAGCCCATGCCACTGAACATGCCGGAAGCGAAGAACCCCAGGGGAAAGCCCAGCCAGAGCATCACGTCGTTGCTCACTGGCACCTGGGTGTACAGCAACACGATGGTGAACGAGCCGATGGCGTAGAGCACGAAGTTCTTCTTGCGCCCCAGGATGTCCGACAGGTAGGCACTGATGACATAGCCGATGTAGGAACCGACGATCACCATCGCCAGGTATCCGCCGGTGCTGAGCACGCTCAAGCCACGCTCATTCTTGAGGAATGTCGGCAGCCAGGAAGTGATGGCGTAGTAGCCACCCAAGGCACCGGTGGTCAGCAGGGAGGCGCGGATCGTGGTGAACAGGATGCCGGGAGCGAAGATCTCGTAGAACTTCGCCGGGTTCTGCGGCGTCAGCCGGGCCTTGGTCTGGTTATAGACTTCCGGGTCCTTGACCAGCCGACGGACGAAAATCACGAACACCGCCGGGACAATGCCGAGGATGAACAGTGCCCGCCAGGCATCTTCCGGTGGCAGCACCGAGAACAGCAGAGCATACAGGATCGCCGTCATGCCCCAGCCCAGGGCCCAGCCCGACTGCACCATGCCGACGGCCTTGCCGCGGTCCTTGGCGCGGATCACCTCGCCCATCAATACTGCGCCGGCGGTCCATTCGCCACCGAAGCCGAAGCCCATCAGCGTGCGGGCGATCAACAGTTGCTCATAGTTCTGGGCGAAGCCACACAGGAAGGTAAAGAACGCGAACCACAGCACCGTCAGTTGCAGGGTACGCACCCGGCCGATACGGTCCGAGAGAATCCCCGCCACCCAGCCGCCGATCGCTGAAGCGATCAGGGTACTGGTGTGGATCAGCCCGGCCTGGCCGGTGGTGATGCCCCACATCGCGATCAGGGTCGGCACCACGAAACTGAGCATCTGAGTGTCCATGCCATCCAGGGCGTAGCCGATCTTGCAGCTCCAGAACGTGCGGCGCTCCTGCTGGTTGATGTTGCGATACCAGTCGAACGGGCCGGACCGGGCCTGGGGCTGGGGGACGCCGAGGGTGTCGGGTGCACTCATGGTGGTTCTCCACGGTTTTATTGTTCTAAGCCTCGACGATGCACGCAGAGACCGGTTGCCCTCGATTCTTGAGCGCGCACGCCATCGCGTCCAACGAATAAAACCTTGGCCGGGTCATAAGAAAAATTTGATTGGTCAGGATGTGGGCCTGGCTGGCAAGTCTGCCCGGGCACCCTTGTGGCGAGGGGATTTATCCCCGCTGGGGCGCCAAGCGCCCCCTGTAAGGCCACCACAGTGTGTCAGGCAGGATCATTTCCATTGCTGCATCGGGGGGGGGCCGCTTCGCTGCCCAGCGGGGATAAATCCCCTCGCCACAGGAGTACTACGAACGCGATGTCAGAGCCCGCGCAGGTCCCGCTCTTCGATCGGCCGGCTCTGGCGCAGGCGCTTGCCGCCCAGCACCACCCAGTCGATCAGACGGAACAGGCATTCGAGGCCGAAAGACAGCAGCATGGCCCCGCCGATGCCCCAGAGCATGGCTTCGGGGGTCAGCAGGATCTGGTAGTTGTAGCCGTTCCAGGTTTCCTTGCGAATGTCCGGATCGGCGGCCAGCGCCACCTGCAGCACTCGGATGTACCACGGCCCCTGCATCGCCTGGAACTGTTTGTCCAATGCCTGCTGGCGCACCAACAGGGTGTTCAGACTGTCGGCATCGCTGCGAAAGATCGGGTCTTCGCTGGCGCGATAATGGGCCACCAATGCCTGCATGTCGCCTTTGAAAAACTGGTTGGCGGTGTCCTGGAAGCCGCGCAGGCCCGTCTGGGCTTCGATCAGGTGCGCCTCGACCCGCTTGGCGTAATCGTTGACGAACCCCGGCACCTGCACCCCCACCAGCAGGCCCACCGCAAACAACACAAGCCGTAGATAACTGAGCAACATAACGTGACGTCCTTATTCGGTATGGCCATGGCTGACACATTCGCCGCGCCGCCACAGGCTCCATTGGCCCGGTTCGTAGCGGGTCCAGGTTTCGTTTTCGGTCAGGGGTTCGGTGGCGATCACCGTGACCACGTCGTTGGGCGTGGTTTCGGCCTGGAAATCCACGATCACGTCCACATCCTTGAGGCGCGCCGGGCCAAACGGTGCACGACGGGTGATCTGGGCCAGTTTGGTCGAGCAATAGCAGAACAGCCAGTCGCCATCGCTGAGCAGGCAGTTGAACACACCCTTGCTGCGGTATTCGCTGCAGGCCTGGATCAAGGACGGCAGCAACGACTCCACCTCGACCGGCTCCGGAAAGGCCTGGCGCACGCGGTTGAGCAGATCGCAGAACGCCGCTTCGCTGTCGGT
This sequence comes from Pseudomonas sp. NFACC43, assembly GCF_900119645.1. Classification (NCBI taxonomy): domain Bacteria; kingdom Pseudomonadati; phylum Pseudomonadota; class Gammaproteobacteria; order Pseudomonadales; family Pseudomonadaceae; genus Pseudomonas; species Pseudomonas sp. NFACC43. The sequence continues at coordinate 94,158 of NZ_FPKK01000014.1, read as the reverse complement.
ATCGCCCACCGGCCGATAGAAACTGGCCTGGGGCTGGAAATCGGCGAGCTGGCCATTGTGGGCGAAACACCAGTTGCGCCCCCACAACTCACGCACGAACGGGTGCGTGTTGGACAGGCAGACCTTGCCCACATTGGCCTGGCGGATATGCCCGATCACCACTTCGCTCTTGATGGGATAACGTTGCACCAGGTTCGCCACTTCCGATTCGCTGCTGGCGGCCGGGTCCTGGAACAGACGCAGGCCACGCCCCTCATAAAAGGCGATGCCCCAGCCATCCCGATGCGGGCCGGTCTTGCCGCCGCGCTGCATCAGCCCCGTGAAGCTGAACACGATGTCGGTCGGCACATTGGCGCTCATGCCCAATAACTCACACATGCTCGGACTCTCGCTTGAAGGGGGCAGGCCTGGCTACAGACGCGGTTCGATACGCGAACGCTGAGGGTTTCCCGGCACCGGCGGGCGACCGTAACGGTCATCCCCGGCCACGCCGAACGGGGGTGCATCCTCCACGTCATCGGCGGCGGCAGCGGCTTTCGCGGCAGCGGCCCGCTCCTTGCGAGCGTTGGCGGCACGCTCGATGGGGAAACGGATCAGTACCACGATCAGGTAGAGGCCGAAGGCAATCATGCCGTACATGAACAGATCGGACACCGCCCGCCAGGCGTTGTTGCCGACCTTGAACAGCACGTCCAGGGCCACGATGGCCAGGGCCGGGGCGATCTTTTCCTTTACCGGGTCGACGATGGTGGGGCTGAACAGCAACACGGCCATCAGCAGCCGCAACGGCTCGCGCAACCAGCGCCACATGAAACGCGTCATGCGCATCCATACCAGCAGGCAGCCCAGCGCGGCGAAGGCGTATAGGCCCCAGGCGATCAGATAGTCGTTCTCGGTCATGGTGTCCATGGCAAGGCAGGCAAATAGGCGCTTATAGTAACGGCTTTTCGCGCTTGAGGCTGCCCCGGCGTCTGCCCGGTGAGCTGTGTGGACAGTCCGACCGGCCAACAGAACTAATCGCACAGGTCACCTGTCCTTTTTCGTACAACGTTCGAGAGTCTTTCATGCCCCTATCTGCCCACGTTTCCAACGCCCCGATTGCCCGCAGGGACATCGGCGTCGACCCGTATGCCTGGCTGCAGGAGCGCGACACCGAGGCGGTGCTCGACTATCTCAAGGCCGAAAACAGCTACCAGGAGGCGCAACTGGCCGACCAGGCCGAACTGCGCGAAACCCTGTTCCAGGAGATCAAGGGGCGGATCCTCGAGACCGACCTGTCCCTGCCCTCCCCTTGGGGGCCATACCTGTACTACACCCGCACCACCGCCGGCGATGAGTACCCGCGCCATTACCGCTGCCCGCGTCCGGCCGACGACAGCCTGACCGTGGACGAGAGCCGCGAGCAACTGCTGCTGGACCCGAACGAACTGGCCGGCGGCGGGTTCTTTTCCCTGGGTGCGTTCAGTATCAGCCCCGATCATCAGCGCCTGGCCTACAGCCAGGACACCTCGGGCGATGAGATCTACACCCTGTTCGTGAAGGAGTTGTCCAACGGCAAGGTCAGTGAACTGTCCTTCGAAAACTGCGACGGCAGCATGACCTGGGCCAACGACAGCCTCACGCTGTTTTTCGGCGAGCTGGACGATACCCATCGGCCTCACAAGCTCTGGCGTTATCGGTTGGACGGTACCGCCGCCGAGGAAGTGTTCCATGAGCCGGACGGGCGTTTCTTCCTGCATTGCTACCGTTCAAGTTCCGAGCGGCAACTGATCCTGTCCCTGGGCAGCAAGACCACCAGCGAAGTGTGGGTACTGGACGCGGCGCAGCCCCAACAGCCCTTCACATGCCTGGCGCCCCGGGTGGAAGACCACGAATATGACGTGGACCACGGCCTGCTCGAAGGTCAATGGACGTGGTTTATCCGCAGCAACCGCGACGGCATCAACTTTGCCCTGTACCAGGCACCCGACACCGGCGTGGCGCCGGTCGAGGCCGATTGGCAGAACCTGATCCCCCACAGCGACACGGTGATGATCGACGGCCTGAGCCTGAACGCCGGCGCCATGACCTTGAGCTTGCGCGAGGGCGGGCTGCCCATCATAGAAGTTCACCCACAGGGTTTGCCGGCATATCGGGTGCAATTACCGGACGCAGCCTACAGCCTGCATGTGCAAAACAGCCTGGAATTCGTCAGCGAGCGTATCCGCCTGCGCTATGAGGCCCTGAACCGTCCGGCGCAGATCCGTCAGTTGCAGTTGGCCAGCGGCGAACAGGTGGTGCTCAAGCAAACCCCGGTGCTGGGCCCGTTCGATGCGGACGCCTATGTCAGCCAGCGGCTTTGGGCGAGCGCGCCGGACGGCACGCAAGTACCCATCAGCCTGGTGATCAAGCGCGAAGCCCCTGGCCGGCCGGTGCCTTTGTACCTCTATGGCTATGGCGCCTACGGCGAGAGTCTCGATCCGTGGTTTTCCCATGCCCGGCTGAGCCTGCTCGATCGCGGTGTGGCGTTTGCCATCGCCCATGTACGCGGCGGCGGCGAACTGGGAGAGGCCTGGTATCGCGCGGGCAAACAGGAGCACAAGCACAACACGTTCAGCGACTTCATCGCCTGTGCCGAGCACCTCATCGCCCAGGGTTTCACCACGGCCGAGCAGCTGGCAATCAGCGGCGGCAGCGCCGGAGGCCTGCTGATCGGCGCGGTGCTCAACCAGCGTCCGGAGCTGTTCAAGGTCGCCATTGCCGAAGTGCCGTTCGTCGATGTGCTCAACACGATGCTCGACCCGGACCTGCCATTGACCGTCACCGAATACGACGAATGGGGCAATCCCGAGGAGCCGGCGGTCTATGATCGGATCAAGGCCTACGCCCCGTACGAGAACGTCAGCGCCCAGGCCTATCCGGCGCTGCTGGTGATCGCCGGGTACAACGACAGCCGCGTGCAGTATTGGGAAGCGGCCAAGTGGGTGGCGAAATTGCGTGCCACCAAGACCGACGACAATCCGTTGCTGCTCAAGACTGAACTGGGCGCTGGCCACGGTGGCATGAGCGGTCGCTATCAGGGATTGCGTGACGTAGCGCTCGAATATGCGTTTGTGTTGAAGGTTTTGGGGCTGGTCTGAGGAACTCTGTGGCGTGGTCGGGTCTTAGGCTCTGTACGAAAAGTCTCGAAACACAGGTCAGGCGAGGCAGTTATTCAACGCAGCATGAACGAGTATCAAGGCTTTTCGTACAGAGCCTGGCTCCCTGTACCACTCCCCCCAAGGCGATATAGGGTTTGCCCGCGATAGCGATGTGTCAGTCAATATCGATGCCGACTGATTCGGCGCCATCGCGAGCAACTCGTTCCCACACGGGGTCTTCTTCAATCCGAAACCGCAACAGACACAAGAAAAAGACCGTGAAGACATGCCAGAACCGACCTTACTGAACAATGAAATCCGCGACTGGCTGATGGACTGCGGCCTGTTCGACCAACTGTTGCCCGTGGATTTCGCCGCAGCCTCAGGCTATTTCAGCATCAGCGCCATTGCCCAGGGCGAAGCCATTTTCCGCGAAGGCGATGCCGGCAGTTTCATGTGCATCATCCACACCGGCCAGGTGGCCGTGCAAAAAGCCGGCCCCGACGGTCAGCCCGTGACCATCGCCACCCTGCGCAGCGGCCGGGCATTCGGCGAAATGGCCGTGCTGGACGGTGAACGGCGTTCGGCCAGTTGCATCGCGGCCAGTGATTGCCAGCTGCTGAACCTGGGCAAGGACTCCCTGGAAAAAATGCTCAACGACGCCCCGAAGGTCGCCGCCAAGATCATCCGCGCCCTCGCCGTCTCCCTGTCCAAGCGCCTGCGCATGGCCGATGGACAACTGTTGTCGCAGCAGGTCTAGCACCCTTTATCAGGCCCTTGAAAATCGCTGGCAGGACCAATATGGGCCTGGCTGATCCGATGCCATCGCGAACAGGGTTATTGCCATTGCGCAAGCCAGGCGACTCAGGGCTAACCCCCCGGCGACTTAGCCTTTGGCGGTTTCGACTCCATCCCCGGTAGAGGCTGGTCCTTGGGCGGCCTGGGCATCTCGATGGGCGGCAGCAACGGCGGCCCACCGCTGCCGGGCCCCGCCTGGGGCGCGCTGCGAGGAACCACAGGCGGGTATGGCATGGGTGTAGCGGTACCGGGCGAACCGGGGATGCTCGGCGGACTCACCGGGATCGTCGGCTGCTGGCCGTGTGCCCAACCGATCGAAAGTATCGCCAGGACGACCGCCGTTAGCAGGGTGCGCTTCATCAATGGCTCCGTGGCTATTGTCCATGTAAGGCTAGCTGCTGCTCGGGGGTTTGCCTTGCCGGTGCATCAACCGGCATCGCGAAGGCCGGCAGTGCTGAGCTAAACTCTGTTCAACCGTCATCAGTCTTCTCCAAAAGGTGAACCCATGAGTTCGTCCACACCGCCGTCCAATACCGCCAAGCTGGACCGCATCCTCGCCGACGCCCAGCGCGACCGGGAAATGGGTTATCGCGACAAAGCCCTGAAAATGTATCCCCATGTCTGCGGCCGCTGCGCGCGTGAATTCTCTGGCAAGCGCTTGAGCGAACTGACCGTTCATCACCGCGACCACAACCACGACAACAACCCGCAGGACGGCTCCAACTGGGAGCTGCTGTGCCTGTATTGCCACGACAACGAGCATTCGCGCTACACCGACCAGCAGTATTTCGGGGACGGTTCCCTGAGCACGCCGAAGATCGCGAAGGCGACCCACAACCCTTTCGCCGCGCTGGCCGGGTTGATGAAAAAGGACGAGTGAACGCTGCCACCCGAGAGATCTCACCCCAGTGTTCCAAAGTCCGTCGAGCGTTTTTCAGGGGGCAGGCCCGCTCTCACAGGTGAGCGGGCCATAGCAGCGCCAATGTGGAAACGAACCTGCTCGCGATAGCGATGCAAGAGCTTGCCCCATCGCGAACTCACCCCACTTCCGCATTCCCCGTATAATCGCGCCTTTTACCAAAGGCATCCTGCCCGTGGCCAACAAACGCTACAGCTGCATCGGTCTGTTCAACCCCAAGTCGCCGGAAAACGTCGGTTCGGTCATGCGTGCCGCCGGCTGCTACGGCGTGGCGTCGGTGTTCTACACCGGCAAGCGCTATGAACGCGCCGCCGACTTCGTCACCGACACCAAGAAAGTGCATTACGACATTCCCTTGATCGGCATCGACGACCTGAAAAAAATCCTGCCCCTGGGCTGCGTACCGGTGGCCGTTGAGCTGGTGGAAGGCGCCCGCCCCCTGCCCGAATACACGCATCCGGACCGGGCCCTGTACATCTTCGGCCCCGAAGACGGCTCGCTGGACAAGGACATCCGCGACTGGTGCGAGGATGTGGTGTACATCCCCACCAACGGCTGCATGAACCTGGCCGCCACCGTCAACGTCGTGCTCTACGACCGCATGGCCAAGGGCAACAACACACGCTCGGGGCCGCAATTCCGCTGACCGGTGCGAAATTCCATTGAACGACGGATCTGCTCCGACAGTCAGTTTTATACAAATTCCCATACCGGAGACAGATCATGAGCGATAACAATCCGTTCGAGCCGATTGAGTCCACCCCTTTTCAGTCCCGTCCCGTGCAAAACGTACATGGCTGGGAGCGCGCGGGCTCCCTGGCCGGCGGTGTGCTGATGATGGGCAAGGGCCTGCGTCGTGGCGGCATCATCGGTCTGGCTCAGTTGGCCATCGGCGGCATGGCGCTGGCCCGGGGCATCACCGGGCATTGCTCGGCCAAGACGCTGCTGGAAAAGAATCGTCAGAACCTGCGCAACGCACGCGCGCGGATCGAGCAGGCCGGCGATGAACTGACCCGCATGAAGGCCAACGCCGAAGCGGCGACCCACACGGCCACGGTGACGGGGAATGATTCGTTGAGTTCGCCCAAGGCGGGGCTTTGATCGGGCAGATGCAACTGCGCTGATGGCCTTGGCGCCAACAGGCTCGCTCACACATTGATCGGATCGGACACAGATGATGTGCCCCTGAAGAACCAACGTGGGGACGAGCCTGCTCGCGATGGCAGTGTCACTGGAGCAAGCGTGTATCCAGCACCGTAGAGCCCGCCCCCAGGATATTTTCGCTGAGCTGGACAAATTCCTCGGTATCGATCGTTTCCAGGCGCATCGCCGCTTGCAGGACATCGTCCAGGGAGCGTTTGTTACGGGTCTTCAAGCGAATCTCCCGATCCAGCTCCTGCAGCAACAACACCGCCCTGGCCACCGTCGCCGGGTTGACCTGCTCGCCGCGCAACGTCGTCACGCCCTTGCTGTCCCGGGCTAGGCGTTCATTCAGGGCCTGATAGCGGTCATCACTCATGCCGCCGGCGCGGCGCAGCAATTCCACGCCGTAATACTCGGCCAGGCCTTCGCTGATCCAGTCGCTGCGCTCGCTGTCGTTGATGCGCACGAGCGCCTGCACCAACTCGCGCAGCAACGGGCTGTTGCCCCGTTCGCTGACCAGCGGCGGCCGGCTGTGCAGATAGATCGACTCATGACCGGCCTGGGCTCCCCGCCAGAAAGGATCGGCCGCGCCAACGATCAACAGCTTCGGCGGGTGCCGCGGGATCAGCGCCTGCACCTGCGGCCAGACGAACGTCAGCAGGGTCAGGACGTCCATCCGGCGCATGCCCTGGCCCTGGGGCGATGCGACTGTCACTTCGGTTTCGCCCAGGCGCGCGCGGCGACTGCCGAGCTTGCCGGCAAGTATCCAGCCCGTGGGACGGTCGAACAGGCGTGACGGGTTATCGATGCGAAAGCGTTGCTTACCAATGCGCGGCCAAGGCGTTTCGACGCTTTTCCAGCCATCGGGCAATGCCACTTCCAGGCGGGCTACCAGTTCCACACCGTCCTGCTGGTCGAGCCGGGCCGCCGGCACCAGGTCGTCGCCGCGCAACAACGCCCAGCCCGGGGTCATGCGGGTTTCGAAAGCGCCGCTCTTGCGCTCATGGCTGATGCGCACGCGATAGCTCAGGCTCGCCTTGTCGGGGCCCGGTTGCCAGACGCCTCGGGCCTCCTGGCCGGAGGTGAGCTGCCACTTCCCGTCTGCCTTGAAGTCGCTGTAGCGGCTACCGTCGCCCAGGTCGAAATCCAGGCTACGCACTGCCGAACCCCGTGCCAGGGTCAAGCGCACCTCGGCCTGGTCGCTTTTTGGCAACAGATGGACGTGATAGTCCAGGTCGACTTTCTGCGCCGCCCACAGCGGTCCGCTCAACGCCAGCCACCCAAGGACCAGCGTGCGTCTCAATCCTTCAGCCATGCACTTCCCCTGGTGTCGCGACGTCCGGTGGCTCAACCGGCGCGGAATATCAGATGGTCTTCCCAGTCATCTTCGGCCACGCTGCCTTCGGCCAGCATGCGCCCGGACTGGGAAATGCGCTCATGGTGCACGGCGTCGCGGTCGCCGCAGACCAGGTGATGCCACAGCGGCAGGTCCTTGCCTTCGCTGACCAACCGGTAACCGCAGGTCGGCGGCAACCATTTGAACTCGTCGGCCTTGCCCGGCGTGAGCTGGATGCAATCGGGCACGAAATCGCGACGGTTGGGGTAGTTGGTGCACTGGCAGGTCTTGAGGTCCAGCAGTTTGCAGGCGATGCGCGTGTAATAGACGCTGTTGTCTTCTTCATCCTCGAGCTTTTGCAGGCAGCAAAGACCGCAACCGTCACACAGCGACTCCCATTCCTGAGCATCGAGCTGATCGAGGGTCTTGCGTATCCAGAAGGGTTCGACTTTGGCGGCCATGGCTCGGGCATCAACATCAGGTGGTGAAAAGGCCGACAGTCTAGTGCCGGGGCCTCGCCAGGCCAAGCATTGGCGACTGTCGGTAGGCGGGGCTTGTCAGGCCGGGCAACGGGCAGTAGGTTGCGTCATTCCCGTCCCGAACCCGAGCAGGTCATCTTCATGAGCGCCAATCCCCGCATCGCCGATTACGCCATCCACCCGCAATTCATCGAACGCTGGTCTCCGCGCGCGTTCACCGGCGAGCCGATTGCCGAAGAAACCCTGATGGGCTTTTTCGAAGCCGCGCGCTGGGCGCCGTCGGCCTACAACTCGCAACCCTGGCGTTTCCTCTACGCACGCCGCGACACGCCGAACTGGGAGCGCTTCCTGGGCCTGCTCAACGAGTTCAATCGCAGTTGGGCCCAGCACGCCTCGGCATTGGTGATCGTCGTCTCGAAAACCACCTTCGCAGTACCCGGTGCCACCGAGGAAACCCCGGCTCAGAGCCACACTTTCGATACGGGAGCGGCCTGGGGTCACCTGGCGCTGCAAGCCAGCCTCAGTGGCTGGCATACCCACGGCATGGCCGGTTTCGACCACGAACTGACCCGCCAGGAACTGAAGATTCCCCAGGGCTACGCCCTGCACGCGGCCGTGGCGATCGGCAAGCTGGGGGACAAGTCCACCCTGGCCGAATACCTCCAGGCCCGGGAAACCCCAAGCCCGCGCCGGCCGTTGAGCGAGCTGGTGGCCGAAGGCGATTTCACCCTGTAGTCCTGCGCCAGCGTGGGGGCGAATGCGCTCCCACGACCGGTCCGGCCGTCTCAATAACCCCGGGCGAAGTCCACTTCCCCGCGCAGGGCTTCGCCCGCCTGATAGGCCCGCAGGTTTTCCAGGAACAATTGCACCAGCATCGGAGGCGATGTCGGTGCCGAGCTGTGACCGGTCAGCAACAGGCCCCATGCCGTCCAGAACGGGTGACGCTGCGGCAGCGGCTCCTGGCGGCAGACGTCGATCACCGCGCCGGCCAGGTGCCCGTCCTTCAAGGCCTGCACCAGGTCCGCGTCCACCACGGCCACGCCGCGACCGGCATTGATGAACAGCCCGGTAGGCTTGAATTGCCTGAACAGCGCCGTGTCATACACGTCGTGGGTCTGGGGCGTGTTGGGCAGCAGGTTGATGACGTAGTCCACCTCACCGACCAGGCGCGGCAGGTCCTTCATCGTCCCAACCTCGAGGAAAGGCGCCAGCTCCCGTGCCTCGCTGGCGATGCCATAGAGCTGCACGCCAAAGGGCACGAGGAACTTCGCCACACACTGGCCGATATCGCCGGTCCCTACAATCAACGCCTTGCGCCCCGCCAGGCCTTGCCCCTGGCGGTTGTCCCACTTGCGCTCCACCTGGCTGACCAACCGCGCCAGCACTTCGCGTTCATGGCCAAGCATGTAGGTGAGCACGTATTCGGCCATCAGCTGGCCGAAAATGCCCACGGCGCGGGTCAGACGATAGTCCCGCGTCAGGCCCTCGGCCAACAACGGCGTAATGCCTGCCCAGGTCGATTGCAGCCAGCGGGGTCGATGGCCCTGACGCAACAGCGTCGCCAGCAGATCGGGCTGGCCAAGCCAGACTGGACAGTCGCTGGCCAGGCGCGACAGTTCGGCGGAGTCGCCGCTGGTCAGGACTTCGAGATCGGGTGCAGCCTGGCGCAGCAACTGGGCATACACCGCGTGGTCGTGTTCGGCAATCAGAACGCGCATGAATCAAACCTTTCAAAAACAGTGCAGACGACTGCCGACAGAGTGTCGCTCCATCCATGCGGCAATCGCCAGGAAATCCAGTATCGTTCAAGAGGCGCCAGGACAGGCGCCCCTGGGGTGCGTCAGACCGGGTCGTTGCGGCGCAGCAACTCTTCGGGCAGATGCTCGATGTATTCGTCTTCGGCCGGTGGCATCTGCAAGTGATACCCCTGGGTGTCGAGGTTCTCCAGCACCTTGTTGATGTCCTCGCGGGACAGCTGTCGCTCGGGGCTCAGCACCAGGTCGAACACATGGGTCGCCTTGCCGAAGGCAGCCAACAATGGCTCGGGTACCCGCGCCAGTGCATCGCTCTTGAGCACATAGAGGTACATCTCGTTTTTCTTCGAGCTGCGGTAAATGGAGCAGATACGTTTCAAGGCTGTTCTCCGGCAGTGGCCAGGCTATCGAGCAGTGCCTGGCCCATCAATTCGCGGCGCCAGCCACGCAGCGAATCGGGCAATTGGTAAGGACCCTCGGGGAAGCCGCTCTTGATCAGCGCTTCGAGGGTTTTCTTGCGCAGCATCAGTTCCGGGGCGATGCCCAGGCGTTCGGCCTCGGCCTGCCCCAGTGCCCGCAGTCGCTTGACCAGCGCCGAAGCCTCGATGGGCAACGGCTCTGGCACGGCCGGGGGCCATTGCTCGGGCGGCACGTTGGCGGCGCGTTTAATCAGGTCCAGCAAAAACTCGCCATCCTGGCGCACGGTACGTGGGTGCATGTCCTCGATTTTCGCCAGGGCACCGAGGTTATCCGGTTGGGTACGGGCCAGGGGCCATAGGGAATGCTCGCGTATGATCCGGTTGCGTGGCAGGTCACGGGCCCGCGCCTCCCGCTCACGCCAGGCGCATAGTTCCCGCAGCACGGCCAGTTGGGCGCGGGAGAGTTTCCAGGCCAGCTTGGCTTCGCGGTAGACCTCGTAAGGATCGACTTCGCGGCGCAGGTTGGCGACCAGCTCGGCGCCGTCTTCCAGAACCCAGGCGTACTTCTCATCGGAAAGCTTCGGGCGCAGTTGTACGAAAACTTCCGCCAGGTGCACTGCATCTTCGGCGGCGTAGCTGATCTGCGTCTCGGACAAGGGCCGCTGCAACCAGTCGGAACGGGTCTCGCCCTTGGGCAGCTCGATACCCAGCACGTCCTGCACCAACCGCGAATAGCCCATGGAGAAACCCAGGTTCAGGTAGGCGGCGGCCAACTGGGTGTCGAACAATGGAGCGGGCAGGCTGCCCGTCAGGCGCAACAGCACTTCAAGGTCTTCGCTGCAGGCGTGCAGCACCTTGAGCACCGCCGGGTTTTCCAACAATGCCGCCAGGGGCTGCCAGTTATCGATGGTCAAGGGGTCGATCAGATAGGCACGCGTGCCATCGCCGATCTGCAGCAGGCCGGCAATGGGGTAAAAGGTGTCGACCCGCATGAATTCGGTGTCGAGGGCGACGAATGGCAACTGTTGCCATTCGGCGCAAAACCGACCGAGGCTATCGTTGTCGCGAATCCAGTGAATATCGATGGCCACACGGCTCTCCCTTGAAGAATGGCGCGCAGTATATATCGCCGTCAGCGATTGCGAGCATCCATAGAGCAAGAGCCTGAGAGAAATCGCCTGCGCAACGGCAAGAATAGTCCTACATTTTGATTTATTGCTCGACAGCAGTCAGGGCGTCACTCGGACATGCCCGCCGCTAAAGGGGCGGTCCGATGAAAGATTGAACGCCCCGGATGAAAGCAAACATCATTGGCGAGCCAGCACTCCATCGATCACGGCGCCGCGACAGTTGGCGAACATGTCCAGATCCGGGTTGTAGACCTTGCTGTTGACCTCCAGCAACCCAAGCATCGAATGGAACAGGTTGTCCTGGGACAGGGGCTTTTCCCGACTCAGTTGAAGGCAATGGGTGTCGACCGAAAAGGACTTCTGATAGCTGTCGGAAAACCAGGCGAGCATTGCCACGTGCTTCTGCTGCTCAGGGGCCAGCATATAGGGCGTGCCATGCAGGAACAGGTTGTATTCGCCCAGGGACTCGCCATGGTCCGACAGATACAGCATGGCCGTGTCGACCTTGTCCTGATTGGCCCGCAACAGGTCGATCAAGGTCGATAGCACGTGATCGGTGTACACCAAAGTGTTGTCGTAGCCGTTGACGATGCTTTCGCGACTGCAATTGTTCAACGCGTTGCTTTCGCACACTGGGGTGAAATGTTCGTACTGCTTGGGATAACGCTTGAAGTATTCCGGCCCGTGGCTGCCCATCTGGTGCAAGACCAGCACCGTATCCTTGTCCAGGGTGTCGATGAAATGCTGCAGCCCCTGCAACAGGATCTCGTCGCGACATTCGCTATTGGCGCACAGGTCCGGGTCCTTGAGATTGCTCACGTCCTGAACGGTGACCCGGTCGCAGGTGCCCTTGCAGCCGGACTGGTTGTCCCGCCAGATCACCTCCAGGCCGGCGCGCTTGAGCACGTCCAACAGGCCTTCTTCGTTCCTGGCCTTGCTGGCGTCATAATTCTTGCGCCCCATGTTGGAAAACATGCACGGCACCGACACAGCGGTTTCGGTGCCGCAGGAATGCACGTCGGTGAAGGCGATCAGGCCGGCCTCGTGGTCCAGGTTCGGCGTGGTGTCGCGGTTATAGCCGAGGATGCCGAAGTTCTCGGCGCGGGCGCTCTCCCCTACCACCAGTACGGTGAGGGACTTGCGGGCATGGGTCTGCCAGGCCGGATCGCGACTCGCATCCTCCCCCAGCCTGATGAACGGTTGTTCGGCGGACGCGACCTGCTCACGCAGGTAGCCGAATGAGGCGCCGATGTAGTTGCTCGGCACGACCATCAGGCGCAACTCGTGGTGGTTGCGAAACAATGACGACAATCCTTGGTAATTGATCAACGCGACCCCACCGATGACGGCCGCAGAAACCATACCAACCAATAACTTGCTTAATAACTCCCTGGGCCACCGGCGATAATTGATTGGCATCTTCCACAACAACCAGGACGGCAAGACGCCGAGCAATCCCAAGTAGGCAAACAACTTCAATGACAATAGATCACGTACTTCCGTGGCGTTGGTTTCGGCGAAGTTGCGAAACATGCCGGCATCGATCAGCACACCGTACTGGGCCATGAAATAGGCAACGCCGGCGCTGATCAAGAACAGCAGTATCAACACGGGCTTGAGCACTGGACGGAACGCCACGAGGGTGAGCACCAGGTTGAAGGCACAGAAGATCATCACGACAAATGCCAGGCCCATCAGCATGCCCCGGCCATCGGTCGCCGTGATGCTCAGCAAGTGCTCCCATAGAACAGTGTTGAAGGCAACGAGTAAAAAGGCACTGGCGACCAGCGTCACCCACTCGGGGCGCACGGCTTTAATAGGCAGCATAATGATTGATGGCTTCCTGAAAGTTGCTCTTTGAAAAAGAACTGCCGAAACTAAGTGTGAAAATTCGTTTTTCACGGCAACACAAACTTTAGGTAGGCCACCATCAATTTTTCGTGAAAAAGTTGCTACTAAATTATTTTTTAAGAGGCACACATCAAGTGTCGGGGCGGCAGCCGAAGCGGGCCGGACTCGTCTTCGTGCCTGTCGTGTTCCCTACACTATCTGTCCCGTTCCCGACCGTGAAACAGCCTGCGCGGCATTCACTTGGAACCATCGTTCCGCTAGGATCATCGGTCTGGTTTGCGCAAGATCCGCGCAAGGAGCACAGCGAGAAGCAACGGATGCTGAACAGTAACTCCCTCAGAAAGCTGGATATGCAGGACCTCATGGTGTTTAGCGCCGTGTACGAGCAAAGCAGCGTCAGCGGCGTGTCCGAGGCATTGTGTGTCAGCCAGTCAACGGTCAGCTACTGCCTGAAGAAATTGCGCACCTGTTTCAAGGACGAATTGTTCGTCAACACCCGCACCGGCATGCGCCCCACCTATAAAGCCGTAGGCATGTACGACCATGTGCGCAGCATCCTGCAAAGCATCAACCGGTGCCATGACGGTGCCCCCACCTTCGATCCCACCCGGCACGCCGTCACGTTCAACATCTGCGCGCCGGAATACTTCGAACAACTGATCCTGCCGAAGCTGCTCCAGGACTTCGACTATGCGGACCTGCCGGTGGCGATAAACATGCACAAGCTCGAGACGGACATCCCCGCCCAGGGCCTGCGCGACGGCAGCCTGGACCTGGTGATCTGCTTCGGCCCGCACTTCCACAGCGACCATGCCGACTTCAGATCCCGGCAATTGCTGGAAGATGACCTGGTCTGTGTGCTGGATAGGCAGGCGGCGCCACTGGAGCCGCAATTGAACCTTCGATCTTTCGTACAGCGCCGGCACGTTTTTCCGTCGCCCTGGATCTCATCCACCAACATGGTGGACGGCTGGCTGTCACGGCAGGCACACCAGCGACAGATTGCAGCGCGCGCCAATAGCTACAGCGCGGCCTTGAAGATGATCACCGGCACCCACTTCATCCTGACCCTGCCTCGCCGCATCCAGAGGCTGCTGGCCGACGAGGCGGTGTTCAGTCACTGCGAAGCTCCCAAGGGGCTGCCAGGGTTTACCTTGAACATGCAATGGAGCCAGGCAGCCGACCAGGACAGCGCCAATGCCTGGCTGCGAGAACAGATCGTCAAGGCTTGCGCCGGGCTTGATGCCTGAGTTTCAGTTTTCGATGACAGCCTTGGCGTAGGAGCCCCGGTCCATGTCCGCCATTTCCACGCTGCACTGCACGCTGAGCCCTGCCGGCCATGGGCCCAGCTCCTGGAGCACCGCCAGCAGGCTGTCGGCCAGTTGTTTCTTGATCTCCGGCGAACGGCCACTGAGCAAGGAGAGTTTCACATGCACGAAACCTCGCTCGCCCAGACCGGTGCCCACCCGAAAATGCTCGACTTTCCTGGCGCGGCTCTTGATATCCGACTCGGCCGCGAACTGACCGGACGCCACCAGCGCATTATTCAGGCGCAGCAAAGCCACATCGGCATTCAACTGGGGCAGATTGGGGGTGTACTCGAGGTGCAGGTGGGGCATGTTTCGACTCCGGTTCGAAATAAGGCGATGTGGATTCCAGCCGACGCAACCATACCCCGCCTGGCTTCCCGGGCACAGCCTTGCGTGACAAGAGGCGATCAGGAATGCTCGGGTTGTCCCGATGGCCCACGATTGCCCATGAACGCCTCCAGCCGTGAGCGCAACCAGCGTTCGGCCGGGTCGTTGTCGACATGGCTCAGCCAGACCATCGACAGGTCCAGGGTCGGGGTCTTGAATGGAAAGGGCTCGTTGAATAACTGGCCCGAAGCCGCCATGGCGGTGGCGGTATAGTCCGGCAGGCTGGCGATCAGGTCGGTACCCGCCAGCAACGCCGGCAACGCGCTGTACTGTGGCACCGAAAGCACGACCTGGCGCTTGCGCCCGATCTCGGCCAGCCATTCGTCAGCCAGACCGGCGACGTTCGCCGTGTGAGACACCAGCACGTGGGGCCTCGAGCAGTATTCATCCAGGGTCAGCGGCGAGTCCGACGCATCGGCTCGCAATACCCGCGGCTGAATCTGCCGTAGCAGCTTGCGCTTGGCGTTGGCCGGCAATCCCCGGGTCTGGCTGATTCCCACGGTGATATCACCCGCTGCCAACAAATCGGGGATGCGCCAGTAATCGACGTGCTGGACCACGAACACGACCTGCGGCGCCTCCCGTCGCAAGCTGTGCAGCAGCGGCGGCAACAGGCCGAACTCGACATCGTCCGACAGACCGATGCGAAACGTCATGGTACTGCTGGCGGGATCGAAATCATGGGTCAGGCTCAACGCCGCCGACAGCGAATCCAGCGCCGGCGAAAGGTGCTGGAAAAGTTCCTCGGCCCGGGCCGTGGGCTCCATGCGATGACCGACACGAATGAACAGCGGATCATTGAACCGCGTACGCAATCGATTGAGGGCCGAACTGATGGCCGGCTGGCCGAGGAACAGCTTTTCCGCCGCCCGGGTCACGTTGCGCTCAAGCATCAGCGTTTCGAACACCACCATCAGGTTGATATCGGCCTTGCGTAATTCGCTACGGTTCATCCATGGTTCCCCAGAGGCTGTCATGAATAGCAATATCTCATAACCCTTGGAAACGTATTTGCGATAGCGAAAATTTTAAGCTTGGCTAGGCTTTCGACGACATGTTCAAAACATGTCTTGAATGAGTAAATCGCAGGGAGCGAATCGATGTATTTTGAGATCTACAGACAGACCCGAGGCACCCAGAGCAGCGGAAAAGGCCAATGGCGCTGGCGCTTGAGGGCCGGCAACCACGAGACGATCGCCAGCGGCGAGTCCTATGTGAACAAGGCTGACTGCCTGCATGTCATCGGACTGATCAAGAATGTCCAAGGCGAGACGCCTGTGAAGGAGATCTGAAGCAGCGTCGCGCGCACCGCCCATAAGCTGCTTCGCCGGGCCGCCCAGCCTGGGGAACAGCTTTGTGTGGCTTCCCCCACTCCAAAGCGAGCATTCCTCGATGGCCATACAGCATTCACCTGTCAACTTCGCTCAGAAATGCGCCCTGTTCCAGGATCAGTGGGCACCAAAAGTCGTGGCTGAAATGAACGACTACCAATTCAAGGTTGCCCGGCTCGAAGGCGACTTCATCTGGCATTCCCACGCCGACACCGATGAAACCTTCATCGTGCTGGAGGGCGAACTCCGTATCGACTTCCGGGACGGCTGGGTGACCATCGGCGCGGGCGAAATGTATGTCGTCAAGAAAGGCATCGAACATCGGCCCAGCGCCGCCCGGGAGGCGAAAGTACTGCTGATCGAACCTCGGGGCGTCATCAACACGGGCGAAACCCATGAGCGAACCGCGCAGAACGATGTCTGGATCTGACCGGACCACGAAACAGGGTCAATCGTATTCGGCTTCCAGATGATCGCCCAACAGGCGCCGTTGGCGAGGGGTCGCGGCCGCGAGCACGGCAGGGTTGAACTGCCAGTGCAGGTATGGAGAGAACTTCTGCGCCATCATGCGTCGGCCATAGTGCACTTGCAGCAGGTAACGCGAGCGGTCGACGGTCCGGTTGTCACTGCCGGCATGCCACAACTCGCTACGCAGCACCAGCACGTCGCCAGCCCGGCATAACACTGGCTGCGCGGAACGTCCCGCCCATTGCGTCTCGCCTGCCACGGGCGCGCGTCCCGCCCGGTGGCTGCCAGGAATGACGCGTGTCGGGCTCAGATCGGCATCGATATCGTCGAGGTAGAACTGGGCGGTGAAAATCTGCATCGGCAAGTCGAAGGCCGGATCAAGCAGCAGGCTCGGCGGCAACTCCATCATCAGGTAGTCCAGGTGCAACGGGGCACCGACGAAACCGGGGTGGCAGCGCCAGGCGGTCTGGCCGATGATATGGCAATCATCCCCCAGGGCCGCTTCCGCCAGTTCGATGACGCCGTCCACATCGAGATAGGGCAACCAGAACGGGTCGCGATTGAAGACGCATTTGTAGTGATCGATGACGCCGCTGTAGTCCCAATGCATGGGCTTCAGTGCGTCGATGGCCCGGCGCAGGTCGACAATCTGCGAACGGCCCAACACGGCGGGCAGCAGGACGAAACCGTCCTGGTGCAGGGCGCGCAGGCGCTCATGAGTGAGCGCCGCGTCAGACTTGGAAACAGGCACTGTCGCGTTTGCCTCAGGTGCGGAAACGGCCGGTCAGTTCCGCCAGGCTCCTCGACAGGCTGGAGAGCTGCTGGCTGGCGTGCATGCTCTGGGCGGAATTCTCTGCCGCTTCGTTGGACAGGTCACGGATATCGGAAATGTTCCGGGCGATCTCCTCGGTCACGCTGCTCTGCTCTTCACAGGCATTGGCGATCTGTGCGGCCATGTCGTTGATGCGCTCGATGGAGCCACTGGTGCCACTGAGCACCTGATCCACACCCGCAGCGCGCTCGACACTGTCGCGGGCCTTGCTGCTGCCGACCTGCATGGCTTGTACAGCCTTGGCGACCCCGCTCTGCAGGCGCTCGATACGCACCTGGATGTCCTTGGTCGAATCCTGGGTACGCGCCGCCAGGGCCCGGACCTCATCGGCCACCACGGCGAAACCACGGCCCTGCTCGCCAGCCCGTGCGGCCTCGATGGCAGCGTTGAGTGCAAGCAGGTTGGTTTGTTCGGCAATGCCGCGAATCACTTCAAGGACGGCACCGATGCTGGAGGTTTCCTGGGCAAGGGCCTCGATGGTGCCCGAGGCACTCTCCACTTCCTGGGCCAACTGGCGGATCGATTCGATCGTGCTGGTGACGACTTCGGCACCATCCCGGGAGCGGCTGCTGGCTTGCTGCGCGGCGTCCGAGGCACTCACCGCGTTATGGGCCACTTCGTGTACAGCCGCGCTCATCTGGGTCGCAGCGGTGCTGACCTGATCGAGGGCCGCATGTTCGCTGCTGATCAATTGATCGTTGGTGGCGGCCATGCTGGCCATGGCACGAGCCGCAGCCTCCACCTCTCCGGTCACCCGGCCCACCTCGGCGATCAGTGGCTGAAGCTTGTCGAGGAAACGGTTGAAGGCGGTGCCAAGCTGTCCCAGCTCGTCAGCCGAACGCACTTCAAGACGCCCTTTCAGATCGCCACCACCCTCGGCAATCTGCTCGACGCGGTGAAGCAGACGACGCATGGGCGTCAGCACCACAAGCGGCAGGACAAGAATCACCAGGATGCCCCCGAGCAGACCGACCAGCAGGATGCCGCCTTGAAAAATCCCTACGGCCTCACCGCGCTCGATCGCTGCGTCCCCTTCCCGGTGCGAGGCCTCTTCCTCCAGTTCGCCCAGCTTGTCGATATCATCGCGCATCGCCTCGAACAGACGCTCACTGTCAGAAAAACTCAAGGCGCTGGCCGCTTGCGGGTCCCCCACGGACAACTCGATCACGCGCCGGGAAACCTGGGTCCATTGGGCAAAGCGCTCGTTGAACTGACTCACCAGCGCCAACGCATCGGCCCCAGGCTGCATCGCTGCGTATTTCTGGACACGGTCATAGGCTTGCTTCGTATTTTCCCCATGGCTGGCGCTCAAGGCTTTCAAGTGCTCGTCCGCATGGCCGTCCAGCAGACTGCGCTCGGCCACGAAAGCCTGGTAGAGATCACGGTCAGCGTTGAGCAGCAGGCTGATGGCAGGCAGATAACGCTTGGTCAACTGCGTGCTGGATTCGGTGACCTCACCGATGCCCCGCATGCCAGACCAGCCCATGAGCACCAGCAACACCACGAGAAAAGCGATGGGCAGGGTAATTTTCCAGCGGAAGCCAAGGTCGGCAAAGAACCGCAACATGGTGTCGCTCCTTTCATGAGGATTGACTTGCCTATCGGCAGACATGTCTTGAGCTATAGACCATTTATCCAATTGTCACAAAACAAGTGACACTGCCGATCGCTCAACAACAAGGCTCGGAGGCCTGCCTCGGTGCGGATTTGCCTAGCGCTTGCTGCCCTTCGAAGCAGCATTTGCATCCCGGAAACGAAAAAACCCCACAGACACAAATCTGTGGGGTTTTCGAATAATGGCGGAGAGATAGGGATTTGAACCCTAGGTACTGTTGCCAGTACAACGGATTTCGAATCCGTCCCGTTCGGCCACTCCGGCATCTCTCCAGTGGCGCGCATCATACCAGCACATTCGCCGGAAGCGAACCCCCGTGCGAATTTTTTTCCGTGCTATCAGATGCTTGCGTCGATTACAGCGGCACACCCAGACGCTGGGCGACTTCTTCGTAGGCTTCGATCACGTCGCCGAGGCCCTGGCGGAAGCGGTCCTTGTCCATTTTTTTCTTGGTGGCCTTGTCCCAGAGGCGGCAGCCATCCGGGCTGAATTCGTCGCCCAGGACGATGGAGCCGTCGCTGAACACGCCGAACTCGAGCTTGAAGTCCACCAGCAGCAGGCCGGCGTCGTCGAACAATTTGCTCAGAACTTCGTTGACCTTGAGGGACAGCTCCTTCATCCGGGCCAGTTGCTCGGCGGTGCCCCAGCCGAACGCCACGACGTGGGATTCGTTGATGAACGGGTCGCCCTTGGCGTCGTCCTTCAGGAACAGTTCGAAGGTGTAGGGGTTAAGCTTCATGCCCTCTTCCACACCCAGGCGCTTGACCAGGCTGCCGGCGGCGTAGTTACGCACGACGCATTCCACCGGGATCATGTCCAGCTTCTTGACCAGGCATTCGTTGTCGCCCAGCAGCTTGTCGAACTGGGTCGGCACGCCGGCTGCTTCGAGCTTCTGCATGATGAAGGCGTTGAACTTGTTGTTCACCATGCCCTTGCGGTCGAGCTGCTCGATGCGCTTGCCGTCGAACGCCGAGGTGTCGTTGCGAAACAGCAGGATCAAGCGGTCGGCGTCATCGGTCTTGTAAACCGACTTGGCTTTGCCGCGGTAGAGTTCTTCACGTTTTTCCATGATGGGCTCCGCTTGCTAAGTATGGGCTAGGCGATATGTCGCCAGTCGAGCCCTGAATCTTGATCGGCCAGTTGCAGCCAGTCCGGGTCGCACCCGAGGGTGTCGACAAAACATTGCCGGGCCAGCTGCGGCAGGTTGTTCTTGCTGCTCAGATGGGCCAGGACCAGGTGTTGCAAGCCCTGCCAGCCCAACTCGGCCACCAGGTACGCCGCCTGGTGGTTGTTCAAATGTCCTCGCTCCCCGCCTACCCGCTGCTTGAGAAAGTAAGGGTAATAACCACGGGCCAGCATGTCGCGACAGTGATTGGACTCGATCATCAACGCATCGAGATCCCGGTAGCTATCCATGACCCTGTCGCAATACGAGCCCAGGTCGGTCAGCAAACCGAAGCGCCGTTCACCGTCGCTGAATACATACTGCGTCGGCTCCAGGGCATCGTGGGCCACACTGACCACGCTGATATCCAGAGCACCTATGCGCAGCTGCTCGCCACCGGTCACGAAACCGGCCGGCTCGATGGGCTTGCGCAGACCACCCAGCGTACCGCGGCTGAGGTAGACCGGAAGATTGTAGCGCCGAGACAGCAAACCCACGCCATGCACGTGGTCGGCATGTTCGTGGGTCACGAGTATCGCGCTCAGTTGCGCCGGATGCACCCCAAGGCGCAACAGGCGCTTCTCGGTTTCCCGCAAGGAGAAACCACAATCGACCAGCACATAGGTCCCAGCGCTGGCTACCAGCGTGCCGTTCCCTTGGCTACCGCTGCCGAGAACGGCGAAACGCATCGGATCAGCCCAGGTTGTCCTGAATCACGCTCAACACCTTGCGGGCCACATCGGCCGGCGCCACGGTGTTGATGTTCTTCTCGACCGTCACCTGGACGTTGTCGCCCACCTTGCTCAGGCGAACCTGATAGCGCTCAGCACGGGCTTCGATTTCTTCCTTGTCCGGCTTGCTACCGAACAGGCCACTGAAGAAGCCGGGCTTCTCGTCTGGCTTGTCGGCTTTTTCGGCGAGGTTGATGTAGTACAGGCCCAGGCTGCGGTTGATGTCTTCGACCCGCCATTCGCCCTGCTCCAGCGCACGCCCCACACTGGACCAGGCACGGTCCAGGTCGGAACCGACGTTGAGCACCGGGTTGCCGCTGCCGTCTTCACTCAGGCTGACTCGGCTCGGCGTGTCGAAATCACGGGAGGCCAGCATCGAGACCGAACCGCCCTGTTCGGCGGAGCGGCTCATGCTGGCGAGCATGTCGTCCACCAGCGCAGCGTCGAGGCCGGTATTGACCGAACGGTTGGTGAATGCCACGTCGGCGGTGCTGCCGGCGGGACGCTCGGCGCTGACCACGTAGACTTCACTGGTGTTGCGCTGGACGCCAGGCTCGATGCGCACGCGAACGCGGGTTTCGCTGTCGGAGCCGACGCCGGCGGCGCCCAGGCGCTTGCCCATGGCGGCGGACAGCTCATCGGCACGTTGCCAGGATGTGGTGAATTCGCCGGTCTGCGGACGCTGTTCGTCCAGGCGGAAACCGTTGTCCTGGAAGAACTGGATCGCCACGGGCCAGACTTCGGCCGGCGGGTGCTGGGCCATGACCCAGCGAGTATCGCCGCTCTTCTGCAGGGTGTAGTCGCTGGCATCGGCCACGGCCGACAGGGGTTGTGGACGCGGGACGACGTACTCGCCCTTGACGCTGTCGTCAGCCACGTTGCGCGGGATCGGCAACAGCGGATCCAGGCGCTTGGCGACGTGGACATCCGGCGGCAGTTGCATCGGTGCAGTCTGTTGTGCGCTGAGGTAATCGCTACCACGGTCGCGGAAATAACCTTCCGGCCCCCAGATCCACCCGCAGCCACTGGTGCTGGAGATAATCAAGGCAAGTGCGGAAAGTCCGGCCATTCGCTTCATGCGTTGTACTTCCTCAATTAAACCAGGACGCCGGACTGGCGCATGGCCTGCCGCAGCGGTTCTTGACAGGTATTGCTGAGCCAGGTGAGCGGCAGGCGAATGCCCTCCTGCATCAGGCCCATTTCCACCAGCGCCCATTTCACCGGGATCGGGTTGGCTTCGATGAACAGGTCCCTGTGCAACGGCATCAGTTTTTCGTTGATTGCCCGAGCGGTGGTGGCGTCGCCCTTGAGTGCCGCCTCGCACATGTCGGCCATTTCCCGGGGAGCGACGTTGGCGGTAACGGAGATGTTGCCCTTGCCACCCATCAGGATCAGTTCGACCGCCGTCGGATCATCGCCGGACAGCAGGATGAAATCCTTGTCCACGCCATCGAGGATGGCCTTGGCGCGCTTGAGGTCGCCGGTGGCTTCCTTGATGCCGATGATGTTCGGGATGGTGGAGAGACGAATCACGGTCTCGGCCTGCATGTCGCAGGAGGTGCGGCCGGGAACGTTATAGAGGATCTGCGGGATGTCGACCGCTTCGGCAATGTGCTTGAAGTGCTGGTACAGGCCTTCCTGGGTCGGCTTGTTGTAGTACGGGACCACCAGCAGGCAGGCATCGGCGCCGGCTTCCTTGGCGTTGCGGGTCAGCTCGACGGCTTCGCGGGTCGAGTTGGCGCCGGTGCCGGCGATCACCGGAATGCGCCCGTCGACCTGCTTGACCACGGCCCGGATGACTTCGATATGTTCATTGACGTCGAGGGTCGCCGACTCGCCGGTGGTGCCGACGGCGACGATGGCATGGGTACCGTTTTCAAGGTGGAAGTCCACGAGTTTGCTGAGGCTGACCCAGTCAAGACGCCCTTGTGCATCCATGGGTGTGACCAGTGCCACCATACTGCCCGCAATCATGAAACCGCTCCTGCCGGAAAAAGAGAGCCGTAATGGTACTGGCGCCAAGATGCTTGTACAAGCGAACTCCCATTCCCCTTGGCGATGGTTTTCGCTACCCTTCAGACTTTGATCGGTACCGATAAGCTCATATGCCGGTTCCCAGCCTCCGTTTTCGTCGCCACAAGCCCCGATCCTGCGTTTGCCCTGGTGCATTTCCCGTTGTTGCGGAACGCACGGCAATCCCAGGCACAGGGCTTGAGCCGTTCGGTTTTCGTGGGCAGGGCATCGTGTCGAGTGACAAAGGTCCCGACCGCTCATCGCTTTAGGAATGCTGCATGTCCACCCCCACAGTCCGCGAACAATTCCTTGTTATCAGTGCCCTTGGCGCCAACCCCATGGAGCTGACTAACGTCCTGTGCCGCGCCAGCCATGAAAACCGCTGCGCCGTCGTGACCTCACGCCTGACCCGTCACGGCGAATGCAGTGCGCTCGTGCTTGAGATCTCCGGCAGCTGGGACGCCCTGGCCCGCCTGGAAGGCAGCCTGCCGGTGCTGGCCAAGAAGCATGCCTTCACCGTCAACGTGGTGCGCAGCGCAGCCCTGGAAAACCGTCCCCAGGCCCTGCCCTACGTGGCTTATGTGAGTTCGGCCTATCGCCCGGACATCATCAATGAGCTGTGCCAGTTCTTCATGGACCATCACGTCGAGCTGGAAAACCTGACCTGTGACACCTACCAGGCTCCGCAGACCGGCGGCACCATGCTCAACGCCACGTTCACCGTGACGCTGCCGGCCGGCACCCAGATCAGTTGGCTGCGCGATCAGTTCCTGGACTTCGCCGATGCGATGAACCTGGATGCGCTGATCGAACCGTGGCGCCCACAAAACCCAATGTAAGGAAGCGTTCATGGCCGTTGCCGTCGACCAGCCGGTTACCGATTTCCAGGCGCCCGCCACCAGCGGGCAGACCGTCAGCCTCGCCGCCCTGAAAGGCAAGCAGGTGGTGATCTATTTCTATCCGAAGGACAGCACGCCGGGCTGCACCACCGAAGGCCAGGGCTTTCGCGATCAATACGCACAGTTCCAGGCGGCCAACACCGAAGTATTCGGCGTGTCCCGGGACAGCCTCAAGTCCCACGAGAACTTCAAGTGCAAACAGGAGTTTCCGTTCGAGCTCATCAGCGACAAGGACGAAGCCGTCTGCCAGTTGTTCGATGTAATCAAGCTGAAAAAGCTGTACGGCAAGGAGTACCTGGGCGTCGATCGCAGCACGTTCCTGATCGACAAGGATGGCGTGCTGCGCCAGGAGTGGCGCGGCGTTAAGGTGCCAGGGCATGTGGATGCGGTACTGGCGGCGGCTCAGGCACTGAACAAGGCCTGAAGTTTTTTGGCGCCAGCGCCGACGCCTTGGTGAGCAGGCTCCCCCACAGAGGATTGTTCAACAACATGAATCCGTGTGGGAGCGAGCCTGCTCGCGATGAAGCCATCCGCCTCACATCAGTAGCTACAACAACGGCGCGACAACCGGCTCCTTGCTCGGCCAGGCATCCAGCACTGCTTTGATCAGGGTCGCCAGGGGAATCGCGAAGAACACTCCCCAGAACCCCCACAGCCCACCAAACAGCAGCACCGCGCAGATGATCGCCACCGGATGCAGGTTGACCGCTTCGGAGAACAGCAGCGGCACCAGCACATTGCCGTCCAGTGTCTGGATGATCCCGTAGACCGCCATCAGGTAGATGAACTGATCGCTCCACCCCCATTGGAACAGAGCGATCAATGCCACCGGCACAGTCACCACCACGGTGCCGACATAGGGCACCACCACCGAAATGCCCACCAGCAACGCCAGCAATGCGGCGTAATTGAGCCCCAGCGCCACGAAGCCGATATAGGTCACCCCACCGCAGATGAAGATCTCGATGACCTTCCCACGGATGTAATTGGCAATCTGGCGATTCATTTCCTGGGCGACCCGAGTAATCAGCGTCCGCTCACGGGGCAGGTAGCCGAGCACCCAGCGCCCGATCGTTTCCCGGTCCTTGAGGAAGAAAAACACCAGGATCGGCACCAGCACCAGGTAAATCATGACGTTCACCAACAGCGGCAGGCTGGACAACGAAAATGTCAGCGCCCACTGACCGAACTTGCCGATCTCGCCGCGCAGCACTTCGATGGCCTGCAGGACCTGCTCATCGGACACCAGGTGCGGATAGCGCTCAGGAAGCAGCAACAGCAGGGACTGCCATTTGGCGAGCATGCCGGGCAGCTCGTTGAACAGCGTCACCAACTGATGCCAGAGCAGCGGCACGACCACCACGACGAATACCACCAGCAACCCCATGAACAGGGCGAATACCAGACCCACTGCCACGCTGCCAGGCAACCGCAAGCGTTCGAGTGTCGTGACCAGCCCCTGCATCAGGTAGGCCAGCACCATCCCCGCCAGCACCGGCGCCAGCATGCCGCCCAGGGTGAGCACCGCCGTAAAGGCCAGGAATAGCAGCACGGCCAGCACCACGGCCTCTTCGTCAGAGAAATAGCGCTGAATCCAGTCACGTAACACTTTGAACATCAACAATCCTTATGAGCCGCCGGCTGTTTTTTTCAGGCTTTCTTGAGCCAGTAACGGAAGACGCCGTTATCGTCTTCCTCGTGCAGCAGCGTATGACCGGCCAGTCGGGCGAAGGTGCGGAAATCACGCTGGGAGCCCGCGTCCGTGGCAGTAACCTTGAGCACGGCACCGCTGGCCAGGCGATTGAGTTCCAGCTTGGCCTTGAGCAACGGCAACGGGCAATTCAGGCCGCTGGCGTCCAGCTCGGCATCGTGGGCTACAGCATCGGTCATCGGTTCACTCCGCAACAGGTCGTTTGGCCGCCCGTTTTTCTTGAAAAGCCGCCAGGTGACGATCAACGAGGCGACAACAGGCGAGGAAGCGCAGTCTACTGGTTGTAAATGAGCATTCCGAGCCCGTTTTCAACGCAACATGATCGTGGCGCAGACACTTTTCGACAGAATCAGAATATCTGGTCCAGCGCCCGGTGTCCGGCTACAGTAGGGTCTTTGTCAACTAAGGCTTCGTGCATGACATTTCTGCGCCCCACCCTGCTGACGCTCGCTTGCCTGCTTGCCTCACCAGGCTTCGCCGACGACCTGCCGTCACTTGGCGACGCCAGTTCTGCCATCGTCTCGCCGGAACAGGAACACCAGCTGGGTCGCGCCTGGCTGGCTTTGCTGCGCAGCCAGGTCGCGCAACTCAACGATCCGCAACTCAAGGACTATGTCGAGACCAGCGTCTACAAGCTGGTGGAAACCAGCCAGGTCAACGACCGGCGCCTGGAGTTCATCCTGATCAACAGCCCCCAGCTCAACGCTTTCGCCGCACCAGGGGGAATCGTCGGGGTCAACGGCGGCCTGTTCCTCAATGCCCAGACCGAAGGCGAATATGCCTCGGTCATGGCCCACGAACTGGCGCACTTGTCGCAACGCCACTTTGCCCGCGGCGTCGAAGCCCAGCAGCGCATGCAGGTGCCCATGATGGCAGCGCTGCTGACCGGCATCGTGATTGCCGCTGCCGGCGGTGGAGATGCGGGAATCGCAGCCATCGCCGGGACCCAGGCGGCGGCCATCCAGGAACAACGGCGCTTTTCCCGCCAGAACGAACAGGAAGCCGACCGCATCGGCATCCTGAACCTGGAAAAGGCTGGCTATGACCCACGCGCCATGCCGACCATGTTCGAACGTCTGATGCGTCAATACCGCTTCGATGCCAGGCCACCGGAATTCCTGCTGACCCACCCGGTGACCGAGTCCCGGATCGCCGACACGCGCAACCGCGCCGAGCAGGCCAGGCCAGGCGGCATAGAAGACAGCATGCGCTACCAATTGATTCGCGCGCGGGTCCAATTGATCTACGAGGAAACCCCGGGCCTGGGCGCCAAGCGCTTCCGGGCGCAACTGGATGAAAACCCGAAGAACGACGTGGCCCGCTATGGCCTGGCGATCGCCCAGATCAAGGGTGGCCAGTTGAATGAAGCCCGGGAGAATCTCAAGCCGCTGCTGGCCAAGTCCCCCGACGAGATCATCTACAACCTGGCCCAGACGGACCTGGACATTACCAGCAACCGACTGGCGGATGCCCAGTCACGCGTCGACCGGTTGCTGCGGCAATACCCCGCCAACTATCCGCTCAACCAGGTGCGCGTCGACCTGCTGCTCAAGCAGAACCGTCCCGCCGATGCCGAGAAGGCCTTGGAAACACTGCTCAAGACCCGCCCGGACGATCCCGACGTCTGGTACATGGTGGCCGAGACCCGCGGCCTGTCCGGCAACATCATCGGCTTGCACCAGGCCCGCGCCGAGTACTTCGCCCTGGTGGGCGACTATCGCCAGGCCATCCAGCAACTGGATTTCGCCAAGCGGCGTGCCGGCACCAACTTCCCGTTGTCGTCACGTATCGACGCCCGGCAACGCGAGCTCATGGAGCAGGAGCGCATGGTCAAGGACATGATGGGCTGAGTTTTCCCGCAGACAAAAAAACCGCCTCTTTCGAGGCGGTTTTTCGTTGCGCCGCTAACCGGTCATTCGGCCAGCTTGAAGGTGATGAAGCTCGCACGTCCCTGACGCAGGACACGCATCGAGACCGAGCGATTCTTCGGCAGCGCATTGGCGATATCGGTGAATTGCTTGGCGGAACTGATGGCCTGGTTGTTCAGGTGAGTGATGATGTCGCCTGGCTGCAGGCCGATCAGGGCGGCAGGACCGTCCTGTACTTCCTTGATCACCACACCACCCTGGAGCTCCAGGGTTCGCTTCTGCTCGGCCGTAAGCTCGACCACTGCCACCCCCAGGCGATTGCTGCTGCGCTCGATGCCGGATTTTGGCTGCGACTCCAGCTCCGCGCCTTCTTCCGGGATGGCGCCGACGGTCAGTTCGACGTTCTTGCGCTTACCTTCGCGGATCACTTCCAGGTTGGCCTTGGCACCGGCCTTCAACGCACCGACCAGGTGTGGCAGGTCAGCGGACATGATGATCGGCTGGTCATTGAGCTTCAGGATGACGTCGCCCACCTGCAGACCGCCCTTGGCGGCCGGACCGCCCTCCTGGATCTGCGCTACCAGCGCACCGGCAGGCTTCTCCAGCCCGAAGGACTCCGCCAGGTCCTTGTTCACTTCCTGAATGACTACGCCCAACCAGCCACGGCTGACCTTGCCCTCGCTTTTGAGCTGGTTCGATACGTCCATGGCAACGTCGATCGGAATCGCGAAGGACACCCCCATGAATCCGCCTGAACGAGTGTAGATCTGGGAGTTGATGCCCACCACTTCACCGTCGAGGTTGAACAGCGGGCCACCGGAGTTGCCCGGGTTGATCGGCACGTCGGTCTGGATGAACGGAACGTAGTTTTCGTTCGGCAGGCTGCGACCGATGGCACTGACGATGCCCTGGGTCACGGTGTGGTCGAAGCCGAACGGTGAACCGATGGCCACCACCCACTGGCCAGCCTTCAGGTTCTGGGACTTGCCGAGCTTGAGCACCGGCAGGTCCTTGCCTTCGATTTTCAGCAGCGCCACGTCGGAACGTGGATCGGTGCCGACCAGCTTGGCCTTCAATTCGCTGCGATCGGCCAGGCGCACCAGGATTTCGTCGGCGTCGGCGATCACATGGTTATTGGTCAGGATGTAACCGTCCGGAGAAATGATGAAGCCCGAGCCCAGGGACTGTGCCTCACGCTGACGACCACCGCCGGGGGAGCGTGGCTGGGGCATCCCGCGCTCGAAGAATTCGCGCAACATGGGCGGCAAACCTTCCAGATCCGGCATCTGCGGATCCGATACACGGCGATCCGGCAGTTTCTGGGTCGTACTGATGTTCACCACCGCAGGAGAAGCCTCCTCGACCAGGTGGGTGAAGTCAGGCAAATCGGCCGCCATGGCGGGAACGCCCTGACCGAGCACCAGCACAGTGGCGAAAATGGATAGATAGGTTTTCAAGCGTGGTATCGACATACGGCTCCCGTTACGACGAGCAGGGTTAAGCGATATGGAGCAAGGAATACCAGTTGGAAAAAGGCGCCGGTATTTTTGTTCCGGAAAAACAGGCAAGGCCAGAGCCGAGCGGCTCTGACCTAATAGAAAAAAAACAGAAGTTTTGCAAATTAAAATGCTGACATGAAGTTTCGGCATTTCGATCAGCCCCCGGCTTGGCTGGCCTCTGGCATGATCGAGCCACCGAAGCGGCCCATTATTGAGTCGCCGTGGCGTCTGAACGCATGGACAGCGCGATCCGTTCGGCCGTACCGATAGGGATCTCGCCGACCACCGTCACCATCATTTCGCCCTGGGGCGTGGTGAGGCGACGAGAAACGGCCGCCGTTGGCCCGAGCTGGGTACGGGTATCGGTGACGGTAGCACCGTTCAGGGGCTCGAGGAATACCGAGAAACGTGCCAGGCCGTCGTCATACATCAGGCTGTTGACCTGCACATTGGTATCCGGATCCTTGCGCACGTTACTGCTGGTCAATTCGAAGCCCGGTGGTAGCCAGTCCGAATGCCAGGCAGCCTTCACCGCAGTGGACTTGTCGGCACTTTGCACCACCGCCTTGCAGTCGGCGCTGGCCTGCAGGTCGTTTTCCGATGGCACGCCGGTATTCAAGCGCGTGAACTGGAAACGCTCCAGCAACTGCCCCTTGTCATTGAGCAACAGGGACTTGAGCGGCAAGCCGGTTTCTTTATCCAGATGCAGTTCGAAAGCGTACCGATGCTGGTCTTTGGGTGTCAGGGAGATGATCACAGCCGGTCGCCCGGCCACGCGCGACCTGCCGACTACGGCAAGGTCGTACCAATTCTTGAGTTTTTGCGGATCGAGCGCACGTGCAGTGCCTTCAGCATTTCCCAACCCCGGCGCCAGAGCACCGCTGACGCATTGTGTGCGTCCGTCAACACGCAGGACCTCCTGTGCGGAACCATCCTGCTGGAGCAACCGTTCGCGGACTTTACCGTCCTGGACACGGTGCCAGATGTTATGAGTGGAAAAGCTGCCGTTGCGCTCGTAAACGAAAGTACCCTGGAAACTTTGCTGTTGCTCGGCCTGGCCCAAACGATTCAACCAGTCCTGGGCTTCATCGGCATGGGCTGGAACAGCGCACCAGCCACCCAGCAGAAGCGTGAATAGAGGTATGGCGCGCAAGAGTCCTTCCTTAACGATTTTCCAGGCTAGCGGCACGAGCGTAAGGCAGCGCGCTTTCGGTACCTTTCAGCGCAGCCTGCTGGGCATGCTGACGCAGGTAGCTGGGCAGACGCTGGTCATGCCAGCCTGGCTGGCCTTGCAGAACACCGTTGACCATCGGGCCGGCGGTTTCCGAACCTTCGCTGTAGCCGGCCAGTACCGCAGGTCCCTTGACCTGTGGAGCGGCCAAGCCTGGCTGGCTGGACTGTTGCGCCATCTGGACACCGGCGATTTCATCCTGGTTGTACAGGCGAACACCGGCCAGGACGGCGACGGTAACCGACGCGGCAACGGCCAGGCGACCCAGGCTGCGCCATGGACCGCGGGAAGCTTTAGCCGGTACGGCTTCGTCAGCCAATGCAGCAGAAACGGCCGCAGCGATATCCAGACGCGGAAGCAGCAGGTCCTTGTGCATCACAGCCCGGGCGATCTGGTAACGAGCCCAGGTCTCACGGGTTTCAACATCGTCGAAGGCATTCAATACCCGACGCAATTCCAGTTCGTCCGCTTCGTTATCCATCACTGCGGACAGCGATTCCTGCAGGGCTTCACGACTCATGGCGTTCCTCTCTTGGCTGTCGCCGCTGTCTCAGTTTTCCTGCAACAAAGGCTGCAGGGCTTTATCGATGGCCTCCCGAGCGCGGAAAATCCGGGAGCGCACGGTACCCACCGGACACTGCATGACGCTGGCAATGTCCTCGTAACTCAGACCGTCGAATTCACGTAAAGTTAACGCCGTACGCAAATCTTCAGGCAATTGCTGGATGGTGCGATGGACGGTGCCCTCGATCTCATCCCGCAGCAACGCTCGTTCCGGTGATTCGAGGTCCTTGAGGCCGTGATCGCCATCGTAGAACTCCGCGTCTTCAGAACTCACATCGCTATCCGGCGGCCGTCGGCCGCGTGAAACCAGATAGTTTTTCGCCGTGTTGATGGCGATGCGGTAAAGCCACGTGTAAAACGCGCTATCGCCGCGAAAATTACCAAGTGCGCGGTAGGCCTTGATGAAGGCTTCCTGAGCGACATCCTGGGCTTCATGGGTGTCGTGCACGAACCGCACGATCAACCCGAGAATTTTGTGCTGGTATTTCAGCACTAGCAGATCGAAAGCTCGCTTGTCGCCACGCTGAACGCGCTCGACCAGCTGCTGATCCTCTTCCTGGGTTAGCATGAACACTCCTCGATAAGCTCGAAGGAGGCTTGCATGGCTAATTGTCCGGGCTTGCAAACATAGACTCGGGCTTTTCGCAAAAGTTCTCCCCCTTCAAAGCAAGTTTCCGACGCGCTCTGATCCCGGCACGCACGAAAAACGCAGCGCGAGATTTCCCTCGGCTGCGCGAATAATCTGTCGCCGGGTCTGCCGGCAAAGACTCGAATCGAAATCTTGCACCAACCCGACGCTGCTCCCTTCTGCAGACAACCGTCTATTGAACCTGGCCGGCTGACAAAAGTTCCCGCTATTTATAGCCATTCAAAACGGACATCGAGCAACCATGTGTAGATAAACCGCCTTATATCCTCGAAAAGGCAGGCTTGTCGCCCTTCGGCGAAAACCGTGACCCGACGAAGCGTGTCGCTTTTTCTGTCACGCTGGTTTCACATTGCCATGAATGCCCGGCTATTGTGCCGATCCCCCCCTCTATATACTAGTGGGCTGCGTGGCTGCCTGACCCGTTGAAGCGGATGTCTTGCGCCAACCCCGACCCGGGTCGCTTTGAGCGGAAACCTTTCGAATGAGCCAACAGTATCAACACGATGTTCTGGTAATCGGCAGCGGTGCCGCCGGACTGAGCCTTGCCCTGACATTGCCCCAGCATTTGCGCATCGCAGTGCTGAGCAAAGGCGACCTGGCCAACGGCTCGACATTCTGGGCCCAGGGCGGCGTCGCAGCCGTACTGGACGACACCGATACCATTGAATCCCACGTCGAGGACACCCTCAACGCCGGCGGCGGCCTGTGCAACCCGGAAGCGGTACGTTTCACCGTCGAGCACAGCCGGGAAGCCATCCAGTGGCTGATCGACCAGGGCGTGCCGTTTACCCGGGACGAGCACTCCGGCACCGAAGACGGCGGTTTTGAGTTCCACCTAACCCGTGAAGGCGGCCACAGTCATCGGCGCATCATCCATGCAGCCGATGCCACCGGCGCGGCGATTTTCAAGACCCTGCTGGCCCAGGCACGTCAACGGCCCAATATCGAACTGCTGGAACAGCGGGTCGCGATCGACCTGATCACCGAGAAACGCCTGGGCCTGGACGGCGACCGTTGCCTGGGTGCCTATGTGCTCAACCGTGGCACCGGCGAAGTCGATACCTACGGAGCCCGCTTCGTGATCCTGGCGTCCGGTGGCGCGGCGAAAGTCTACCTTTATACCAGCAACCCCGACGGTGCCTGCGGCGACGGCATCGCCATGGCCTGGCGCTCGGGCTGCCGGGTGGCGAACCTGGAGTTCAATCAGTTCCACCCCACCTGCCTGTACCATCCGCTGGCCAAGAGCTTCCTGATCACCGAAGCCCTGCGTGGCGAAGGCGCGCACCTGAAGCTGCCCAATGGCGAACGTTTCATGCCACGCTTCGACCCGCGCGCCGAACTGGCGCCAAGGGATATCGTCGCCCGGGCCATCGACCATGAAATGAAGCGCCTGGGTATCGACTGCGTCTACTTGGACATCAGCCACAAATCCGAAGCCTTCATCAAGAGCCATTTCCCGACGGTGTACGAGCGCTGCCTGGAATTCTCCATCGACATCACCAGGCAACCGATCCCGGTGGTGCCTGCCGCGCACTACACCTGCGGCGGTGTGATGGTCGACCAGCACGGCCGCACCGACGTGCCGGGCCTGTACGCCATCGGCGAAACCAGCTTCACTGGCCTGCACGGCGCCAACCGCATGGCCAGCAACTCATTGCTGGAATGCTTCGTCTACGCCCGCTCGGCCGCGGCGGACATTCTGGAACAGTTGCCCCGGATCGCCGCTCCCACCGCACTGCCCTCCTGGGACGCCAGCCAGGTCACCGACTCGGACGAAGACGTGATCATCGCCCACAACTGGGACGAACTGAGGCGCTTCATGTGGGACTACGTCGGCATCGTGCGTACCAACAAGCGCCTGCAGCGGGCCCAGCACCGGGTGCGCCTGCTGCTGGATGAAATCGATGAGTTCTACAGTAACTACAAAGTCAGCCGCGACCTGATCGAGCTGCGCAACCTGGCCCAGGTGGCGGAGCTGATGATCCGCTCGGCCATGGAGCGCAAGGAAAGCCGGGGCCTGCATTACACCCTCGACTACCCGAACCTGTTGCCTGAAGCGCTGGACACTATCCTGGTGCCGCCCACCTACGCCGACTGAACCTGAGCCGTACGCGCAGGCGCCGGTGCAGATCCGGTGCCAGCGCGTCTCGGGGCACGCAAATCGAGCGGACTCGCCGCTCACCCTTCAAGCGAAAGCGCAACACGACGATCAGTGGCAATGCCAGGCTGTCGGGACGCAACTGCACCGCCTGCCAGCCATCGGCGCGGTTCCAGAGTTGCCAGCCATCGAGGTCACGGCGCAACCCGCCAAAGGCCTGGCGATGGCTCAACAGCAGATGACGCGGCACCGTCCAGGCACCATGGGCCAGGCACACCGCAACGCCAAGCGCTGCGAATCCGCTCGGTACAGACATCAGCAGTAACGAGCCCAGGGCGAACGCCTGGGCCAGGAGATAGGCCGCCAGCAACTGCCCGGAGGCCCGCCAGCGGCATTCGAAGTGGTTATTTGGGCTGGACACGGTCCAGAATCATCCGAACCATGCGTTGCAATTCCGGGTCGTCGGATTCACTGCGCTCCATGAACCAGCCGAACATGTCCTGATCCTCGCACTCGAGCAGGCGGACATAGCAGGCACGATCCACTTCGTTAAGGTGGGGATAGACCTCTTTGACGAATGGCACCAGCAATACATCAAGTTCGAGCATGCCGCGACGGCTATGCCAGTAGAGGCGATTCAGTTCTACATCTTCGACCATGGAGGGCTCCTCAAATAGAGCGCAAGTATACAGGCACGGCCACGGCGGAACAGACAGCTTTGGTCGGGCACGACCGATCCTTTGTGAACTACCCATTTCAAGGGCGCCCCCTTATGATGTCCATCAGACTTTTTTATCCTGCGATGACCCATGGCTGATTCCGCTTTTTTCTGCACCCTGTCCCACGAAGGCGTCCTCGCGGTTCGCGGCGTGGATGCCAGTAAATTCCTGCAGGGCCAATTGACCTGCAACCTCAACTACCTGAGCGACGAGCGGGCCAGCCTCGGCGCCCGCTGCACCCAGAAAGGCCGCATGCAGTCCAGCTTTCGCATCGTGCTCCAGGGCGACGGGGTGCTGATGGCAATGGCCACCGAACTGCTCGAGCCGCAGTTGGCGGACCTGAAGAAATACGCGGTATTTTCCAAGGCCAGGCTCACCGACGAAAGCGCGGCCTGGGTCCGCTTCGGCCTGGAAAATGCCGACACGGCGCTCTCCGGCCTGGGCCTCGAGCTACCGGCTGACGTTGACTGCGTAGCGCGTCATGAATCCCTGATTGCCATCCGCGTCTCCCCCGGCCGCGTCGAACTGTGGGCGCCCGCCGAACAGGCCGACGCGCTCAAGATCCGCCTGCGCGAAGTAGTGGCCGAAGCCGACCTGAACCCGTGGCTGCTGGGCCAGATACGCGCAGGCATCGGCCAGGTCATGCCGGCTACCCGTGAACTGTTCATACCCCAGATGCTCAACCTGCAGGCCATCGGTGGCGTGAGTTTCAAGAAAGGCTGCTACACCGGCCAGGAAATCGTTGCCCGCATGCAGTACCTGGGCAAGCTCAAGCGGCGCCTCTATCGCCTGCAACTGGACGCCAACGAATTGCCGGAACCGGGTACGGCGTTGTTTTCTCCCTCCCATGGCAGTTCCATCGGTGAAGTGGTGATCGCAGCACGCGCCGAGCAAAATATTGAACTGCTGGCGGTGTTGCAGGCCGAAGCAGCAGAAGAGGGCAACGTGCACCTCGGGACGCTGGAAGGCCCGTCGCTGCAGTTGCTGGACCTGCCTTACGAACTGGACCGCGACCGCGAGATCCAGCGCTGATCGCAGCATTTGTCGCAACACCCTAGAGAACCGAAATGAGCGATTTGGCGGATAAGGTCCTGCGGGATTTGGTGGAGGCCATCGATAACGATGACCTGGTTCTGCCGACATTACCGGAAGTGGCCCTGCAGATTCGCCGGGCCGCGGAAGACCCGGAGATCAGCGTCAGCAACCTGAGCAAGGTCATCGGCCGCGATACGGCGCTTTCGGCGCGCCTGATAAAAGTGGTCAACAGCCCGCTGCTGCGCGCCACCCAGGAAGTCACCGACCTGCACACTGCCATCACCCGCCTGGGCGTCAACTACAGCAGCAACCTGGCCATAGGCCTGGTCATGGAGCAGATCTTCCACGCCCGCTCCGAGGTGGTGGAACAGAAGATGCGCGAGGTCTGGCGCAAAAGCCTGGAGATCGCCGGCATCAGCTATGCGCTGTGCCGTGGCTACACGCAACTCAAGCCCGACCAGGCCGCGCTGGGTGGCCTGGTGCACCAGATCGGCGTACTGCCGATCCTGACCTATGCCGAAGACCATAACGAATTGCTGTCGGACCCCATCAGCCTCAGTCATGTGATCGACACGATCCACCCGGTGCTGGGTGACAAGCTGCTCAGCGTCTGGGAGTTCCCGGAGCGATTGGTGAAGCTGCCAGGCCTGTACCTGGATTTCAGCCGAGAGTCGAAGCAGCTCGATTATGTCGACCTGGTACAGGTCGCGGCGCTGTACTGCTACAAGGACACCGACCATCCCCTCGGCAGGATCGATGTGTTCAGGGTCCCGGCCTTCAAGAAGCTGGGCATCGACCCGGACAACAAGGACCGTTGCGCGGACATCGAAGAAGCGCGATCGATGTTCTACTGATCGAGCCCATGCCCCCCTCCAACTGACTTCAAGCCGCCTGTGGCGAGGGCATATATTCCTTCGCCGCCACAGTATCTGCCTTTCGTCAATCCGAGCCCGGGATAAAGCTCACCCGCACCTTCAACCCGCCTTCCTGTCCGTCGTGCAGGCTGATCTGGGCCAGGTGGGCACGGCAGATTTCCCCGACGATCGCCAACCCCAGGCCGGAACCGGCGACTTGCTGGTTGCGTCGATAGAAGCGCTCGAAGACACGATCGCGCTCGTGCAGCGGAATACCGGGACCGTCATCCTCGACCTCCAGCACCGCTGGCGCAGTGACCCGCAGGATCACATTGCCGCCCGACGGTGTATGGGCCAGGGCGTTATCCACAAGATTGCTCAACAGCTCGTTCAACAACGTCGGTTCACCCCGCAGCCACACCGGCTCGTCCGCCTCCAGGGCCAAGGCCACGCCACGGGCATGAGCCAACGGCGCCATGGCCATGCCCAGTTCCCGGGCCAACTGACTGAGATCCAACAGCTGCGCGCCACCTTCGGCAATGGCCCGGGCACCGTTCTCCACCCGGGCCAGGGACAGCAACTGGTTGGCCAGGTGAGTCAGGCGGTCGGTGCCCTGGGCCGCGGTTTCCAGGGTTTCCCTCCAGGTCGCCGGCTCATTGGCACGCAAGCCCAGCTCAAGCCGTGCCTTGAGCGCAGCCAGGGGCGTTCGCAGCTCATGAGCGGCATCGGCGATGAACTGCGCCTGCCGCTCGAATTGCCCGCGCAGGCGCTCGGTGAAATGGTTCAGAGCCCTCACCAATGGCCATAATTCGTGCTGCACCTCCACCAGGGGCAACGGGCGCAGGTCGTCCGACTGACGCTCCTCCACCGCCGTGCGCAAGCGCTCCAGCGGGCGCAACGCGGCGCTGACCGCAAACCACACCAGCAACAACGCGCCCACGGCCAGCATGCCCAGGCGCAACAGCGTATCGGCCATCAGGCTGCGAGCCATCCTGACCCGAGCTTCTTCGGTCTCCGCCACGCGGATCTCCGCCATGCCGTTCATGTTCGGCTCACTCACGGCCTTGAGCAGGCTCACCACTCGCACGGTCTGACCCTGATAGTTGGCGTTGTAAAAGCGTGCCAGGGCCGGGTAATCGTCCGTGCGGGGCGTACCGGGTGGCGGGCCTGGAAGATTTTCGTAGCCGGAAATCAGCTTCTGGTTGATGTCGTTGACCTGATAGTAGATGCGTCCCGCGCTGTCGTAGGCGAAGGTGTCCAGGGCCACATAAGGCACATCGGCGCTTAGACTGCCGTCACGCTGGGACAGGCCGGCAGCGATGGTCCGGGCCGAGGCCAAGAGGGTCCGGTCATAGGCGGTATCCGCCGCTTCGCGGCCGTTCCAGTAGGCGCTCAGGCCGCTGGCCAGCATCAGCACCACCAACAGCAACGCCAGGTTACGCAGTAGCCGCCAGCGCAGGCTGTCAGGCTTATGCATCGCGGGTTTCCAGCAGGTAGCCCAGGCCTCTGAAGGTCACGATTGCCACGGCATGCCCATCGAGCTTCTTGCGCAGGCGATGGATGTAGATTTCGATGGCATCGGGGCTGGCTTCTTCATCCAGGCCGAACACCTGGGCCGCCAGTTGCTCCTTGCTCATCACCCGCCCCGGCCGAGCGATCAAGGCCTCCAGCACCGCTTGCTCGCGGGAGGTGAGGGTCAGCAGTTCCTCGTCGAGGGTGAAGCGGCGGGTATCCAGGTCATAGACCAATGCCCCGCAACGCTGCTGGCGTTCGCCACCCAATACGCTACGGCGCAACAGGGCCTTGACCCGTGCTTCGAGTTCGGTGAGTTCGAACGGCTTGGCCAGGTAATCGTCGGCGCCCAGGTTCAGGCCATGGACCCGGTCCTTCACATCGCTGCGAGCGGTCAGCATCAATACCGGCAGGGTCTTGCCCCTGGCCCGCAGGCGCGCCAGCACTTCAAAGCCGTCCATGCGCGGCAGCCCTACGTCCAGGATGGCCACGGCGTATTCCTCGCTGCTCAACGCCAGGTCGGCGGCTACCCCGTCGTGCAGCACATCCACGGTCAGACCGGTGCTCTTGAGCGCCTGGGCCACGCTTTCGGCGAGCTGCAGATGGTCTTCGACGAGCAGAACACGCATGGGTATTTCCTCGATTCAGGGACAGTCGGCGCCATTCACTGGCGCGGAGTTTACAGCCGCATCCGGTGCTGTGAAGCCAAAAAACATCTTGAAAGCTTTTGAAAGGTTAGCGAAAGGTTGGGCCGATAGAGTCTTGCAAGGATAGTTTCGGCTGTCCGCAGCCAACACGATGAACGAAAAACGCCTCGAAGCGTTTTCGCCCGAATAAGAACAATAAAGCGGAGTATTCACCATGCTCTCCATGCAGCTCCAGGCCCCAGTGCCTGCCCGCCCTTCCCGTTCCAATCCGATTGCCCTGGCCGGCGTCGAGTCCATGACTCTGCCGAAGCCGGCGTACATCTATGGCCAACTCACCATGTCCCATGACTTCGATGGATCGGGGATGGCAAGGCCGAGCGTCATGAACGACTGCATGTAACGAACCCGCTGACCGGCTCCGCTCCGGATCCGGCAACGCCAGATTTGCACACACAACAACAACTCCTGTGGAGACCGTAATGAGCCCATCACTGCGTAAAATCGCTCTCGCCGCCGGTTGCCTGGTATTCGCCGGGCAACTGCTCGCCGAACCCAAGCGCCCCGAATGCATCGCCCCGGCCTCCCCTGGCGGTGGCTTCGACCTGACCTGCAAGCTGGCGCAGAGTGCGCTGGTCAATGAGAAATTGCTGACCAAGCCGATGCGCGTCACCTACATGCCGGGCGGTGTTGGCGCGGTGGCCTACAACGCAGTAGTCGCCCAGCGCCCCGCCGATGCCGGTACGCTGGTGGCCTGGTCCAGCGGTTCGCTGCTGAACCTGGCCCAGGGCAAATTCGGTCGCTTCGATGAAAGCGCCGTGCGCTGGCTGGCCGCTGTCGGCACCAGCTATGGCGCCATCGCGGTGAAAAGCGATTCGCCCTACAAGACCCTGGACGATCTGGTCCAGGCCCTGAAGAAAGATCCGGGCTCGGTGGTCATCGGTTCCGGCGGCACCGTGGGCAGCCAGGACTGGATGCAGACGGCCCTGATCGCCAAGGCCGCCGGCATCAACCCTCGCGACCTGCGCTACGTGGCACTCGAAGGCGGCGGCGAGATCGCCACGGCCCTGCTGGGCGGACACATCCAGGTCGGCAGTACCGACATTTCCGACTCCATGCCGCACATCCAGAGCGGTGACATGCGTCTGCTGGCGGTGTTCGCCGAGAAGCGCATCGATGAGCCAGAAATGAAGGAAATCCCCACCGCTCGCGAACAGGGCTACGACATCGTCTGGCCAGTGGTTCGCGGCTTCTACCTCGGGCCAAAGGTCAGCGACGAAGACTACGCCTGGTGGAAAGAGGCGTTCGACAAGCTGCTGGCTTCGCAAGAGTTCGCCAAGCTGCGTGACCAGCGCGAGCTGTTCCCGTTTGCCATGACCGGTCCGGAGCTGGACACCTACGTGAAGAAACAAGTGGCTGATTACAAGGTGCTGGCCAAAGAGTTCGGCCTGATCCAGTAACCGTCTCTGTTCACGTGGCGGCGCCGGCATCACCGGCGCCGCTCAGGAGTTAGTCATGCTCACCATCCAACGAATTTTTGCTGCGGTGCTACTGCTGGTCTGCATCGGCCTCGCGCTGATGGCCTGGCCGTATCAGGCAGCGTTTTCCTACGAGCCTGTCGGCCCGCGCGCCTTTCCCCTGCTGATGCTGGGGCTGATGGGCGCGGCATTGCTGTACATGGTGTTCCGTCCGGCCCCCATCGTGCACAGCGATGAAGACCGGCAGCTGGACCGTGAAACCCTGAAGAAGATCGGCATCTGCGTGGCGCTGCTGCTGATATTCGCCGGCACTTTCGAGCCCCTGGGCTTCATCCTCGCCAGTGTCCTGACCGGCGTACCAATGGCCCGCCTGTATGGCGGTCGCTGGATCCCGAGCGTGGTGATCATCAGCCTGATGGCCATTGGTCTTTATCTATTGTTCGACAAGTTGATGGACGTTCCCCTGCCCCTGGGCCTGCTCGACGTCCTGGAGAACTGATATGGATACCCTGAATTATCTTGGCCAGGGTTTCGGCGTTGCCATGACGCCCTATAACCTCGTCACCGCACTGACCGGTACCCTGATCGGCACCGTGGTTGGCCTGTTGCCGGGCCTGGGCCCGATCAATGGCGTGGCGCTGCTGATCCCCATCGCCTTCGCCCTGGGCCTGCCGCCTGAATCGGCACTGATCCTGCTGGCCGCGGTGTATCTGGGTTGCGAATACGGCGGGCGCATCAGCTCGATCCTGCTCAATATTCCCGGTGAAGCGTCCACCGTGATGACTACCCTCGACGGCTATCCGATGGCACGCCAGGGCCTGGCCGGGGTGGCATTGTCCCTGTCGGCATGGAGTTCGTTCATCGGCGCCTTCATCGCCACCTGCGGCATGGTGCTCTTTGCGCCCTTGCTGGCCAAATGGGCGATTGCCTTCGGACCGGCGGAATATTTTGTCCTGATGGTCTTCGCCATTGTCTGCCTCGGAGGCATGGCGGGCGACCGG
This sequence comes from Pseudomonas sp. NFACC43, assembly GCF_900119645.1. Taxonomy (NCBI): domain Bacteria; kingdom Pseudomonadati; phylum Pseudomonadota; class Gammaproteobacteria; order Pseudomonadales; family Pseudomonadaceae; genus Pseudomonas; species Pseudomonas sp. NFACC43. Next base: position 53,596 of record NZ_FPKK01000014.1, on the reverse strand, counting down.
CCGCTCAAGACGTTCATTGCAGCGTTGATCGGCCTGTTCCTGTCGGCAGTCGGGATCGATGCCAACAGTGGTGTGTACCGTTTCACCGGTGACAACGTTCATCTGGCCGACGGCATTCAGTTCGTCGTACTGGTCCTGGGCCTGTTCTCCATCAGTGAAATCCTGTTGATGCTGGAAAAGACTCATCACGGCCAGGAAGCGGTGAAAGCCACCGGGCGGATGATGTTCAACTTCAAGGAAGCGGCATCGGTCTTCATCGTGAACCTGCGTTGCGGCGTGCTCGGCTTCATCATGGGCGTGCTGCCAGGAGCCGGTGCAACCCTGGCCAGCGCCGTGGCCTACATGACTGAAAAACGCATCGCTGGCGCCAGTGGTACGTTCGGCCAAGGAGACAAGCGCGGTCTCGCCGCCCCGGAAACGGCCATCGGCGGTGCCGCCTGCGGTGCACTGGTGCCGATGCTGACCCTTGGCGTGCCTGGTTCGGGTACCACGGCAGTGATGATCGGCGCGTTGTCGCTGTACAACATCACCCCGGGTCCACTGTTGTTCCAGCAGCAGCCGGACATTGTCTGGGGCCTGATCGCGTCGCTGTTCATCGCCAACATCATGCTGGTGATCCTCAACATCCCGATGATCCGTGTCTTCACCCGCATCCTGGCCGTGCCGAACTGGGCCCTGGTACCGGTGATCGCAATCATCACCGGCATCGGCGTCTACGCGGTGCACGCCACCACGTTCGACCTGTTCCTGATGATTGGCATCGGCATCTTCGGCTACATCCTGCGCAAGCTGGACTTCCCACTGTCGCCAGTGCTGCTGGGCTTCATCCTCGGCGGCCTGATGGAACAGAACCTGCGTCGTGCGTTGTCGATCTCCAACGGCGGGCTGGAAATCCTCTGGTCGAGCCCGATCGCCTTCGGCTGCTGGGTACTGACGGCTATCATGCTGTTCATGCCACTGCTACGGATCTGGCGCCGTCGCGCCGCACAACGTCGCGCCCTGGCCAATGTCTGAAGCGACTTTCAGACAATGGTGGGGAACACCGCTGGTCGGCCTGGCCGGCGGTTACCTGGCCAGCCTGATCGGCTGGCCCCTGCCGTGGATGGTCGGTTCGTTGCTGGCGATCATCCTGGTGCGTTGCCTGACCCCATGGCAATTGGCGGAAATTCCCGGCGGCCGCAAATGCGGCCAATGGGTGGTGGGCATCGGCATCGGCCTGCACTTCACGCCGGTGGTGATGGAACAGGTCCTGAGTCATTTCGGCCTGATTTTTTTCGGCGCGCTGATCACCAGCGTGTCCAGCGTGGTGAGTGTCTGGCTGATGCGCCGCACCGGCGAAGACCGCGCCACCGCCTTTTTTTCCAGCATGCCGGGCGGCTCCGGCGAGATGGTCAACCTCGGCGCGCGCAATGGCGCGGACCTGAGTCGTGTCGCTGCGGGCCAGAGCCTGCGGGTTCTGGTGGTGGTGCTGTGCGTACCGGCCGCGTTCAAGTATTTGCTGGGCCAAGGCGCCCCGGTGCAGCACGCCACCACCGTGGACTGGCTGTGGCTGGCCATCCTGTTCCCCGCCGGCGCCCTGCTCGCCTGGATCTGGGAGCGCCTGCGTCAACCCAACCCATGGTTGTTCGGCCCTCTGCTGGTGAGCGCGGTGGTGAGTGTCGCCTGGGACCTGCACATCAGCCTGCCCCATGGCGGCAGCCAGATCGGCCAATGGCTGATCGGCAGTGGCCTGGGCTGCCACTTCAACCGGCAGTTTTTCCGCCGGGCGCCATCCTTCATGGGACGCACGCTGGTGGGCACCGTGTTGACGATGCTGATCGCCACCCTGGCGGCCCTGGGCCTGAGCACGTTGACGCATCTGGACCTGCGCTCGCTGACACTGGGCATGATGCCCGGCGGTATCGCGGAGATGAGCCTGACGGCAGAGACCCTGCAGCTGTCGGTGCCGCTGGTGACGGCATTGCAGGTGATGCGTTTGTTGTTCGTGCTGTTCCTGGCGGAACCGTTGTTCAGGTACTGGATGCGCAAGCCGGCCTCAAGTTGATGACCGTTTGCCCCCATCGCGAGCAGGCTCGCTCTCACAAGCCGCACAGGTGAGAGCGGGCCTGCTCGCGATGGGGTTGCGCATCAAAGCGGCGGCAATCGCCAATCGATCGGCGTATCACCATGCTGTTCGAGGAACTTGTTGGCCCGGCTGAAATGCCCGCACCCCAGGAAACCCCGGTAAGCCGACAACGGCGATGGATGGACCGAAGTCAGCACCAGGTGCTTGGTGGCGTCGATCAGCTTCTGCTTGCTCTGCGCATGAGCGCCCCATAGCAGGAAGACCAGATGCGGCTGATGCTCGCTGACCACCTCGATGACCCGATCAGTAAAATGTTGCCAGCCCTTGCCCGCGTGGGAGTTGGCGTTGGCACGTTCCACGGTCATGGTGGTGTTGAGCAGCAACACCCCCTGATCGGCCCAGCTTTGCAGGTAGCCATGGTTGGGGATATCGATGTTCAGGTCGCGTTTCAATTCCTTGAAGATGTTCACCAGCGATGGCGGCGCCGGCACGCCCGGCTGTACCGAAAAACACAGGCCATGGGCCTGGCCCGGGCCGTGATACGGGTCCTGGCCGAGGATCACCACCTTGACCTTGTCCAGGGGCGTGGAATTGAGGGCATTGAAAATCAGCGAAGCCGGTGGATAGATCTGCTTGCCGGCTGCGTATTCCTGGCGCAGGAATTCGCGCAACTGCGCCATGTAGGGTTGGTCGAACTCGGCACGCAGTGCCTGCTTCCAGCTCGGCTCGAGTTTGATACGGTCGTCGGCAGTCATGATTGCACCCGATAAAAACAATGGGCGCACCCTAGGAAAGCCCACAAGGCTTGTCAATTGATCCGACATGGCTTCGGCGTTTGATCCGGCATTTTCCCACGCAGCAGTCATACTGATCATTCAAATTTCTGATCGAGGTCACGATGAACCTGCACTTCGAAGAGCTCATTGGCATCGACGGCGCCCGTATCGGCATCGCCACCCTGGATGCCGAAAAATCCCTGAACGCCTTGTCCCTGCCCATGATCAACGCCCTGCGTGATCGTCTCGATGCCTGGGCCAGGGAACCGCAAGTGGTTTGTGTATTGCTGCGTGGCAACGGCGCCAAGGCATTCTGTGCCGGAGGTGAAGTACGCAGCCTGGTGGAAGCCTGCCGTGCCCACCCTGGTGAAGTACCGCCATTGGCAGCACAGTTTTTCGCGGCTGAATACCGACTGGACTTCAACCTGCATACCTATCCCAAACCCTTGATCTGCTGGGGCCACGGCTATGTACTCGGTGGCGGGATGGGCCTGCTGCAAGGTGCAAGCACGCGGATCGTCACGCCCAGCAGTCGCCTGGCCATGCCGGAAATCAGCATCGGCCTGTACCCGGACGTCGGCGCCAGTTGGTTCCTGTCTCGCCTGCCGGGCAAGCTTGGCCTGTTCCTCGGCCTGACCGGCGCCCACATGAATGCCAGGGACGCCATCGACCTGGGCCTGGCCGACCGTTTCCTGCTCGACGAACAACAGGACGACCTGATCGAAGGCCTCTTGCAGCTCAACTGGCAGGAACAGACCGACATGCAGCTCAACAGCCTGCTCAAGGCCCTGCAGCAAGAGGCCATCGATCGACTACCCGAAGCCCAATGGCTGCCGCGTCGGCAGAAAATCGACGAATGGCTGGATGTCAGCGACGTGCGTTGTGCCTGGAAAGCCTTGAGCCTGCTGGTGGAAGACCAGGACCCATTGATTGCCCGGGCCGCCCGGACCATGACCGAAGGCTCACCCCTGACCGCCTGCCTGGTATGGGAGCAGATCGCCCGGGCCCGGCATCTGTCCCTGGCCGGTGTGTTCCGCATGGAATACACCATGAGCCTCAATTGCTGCCGGCATCCGGAATTCAGCGAGGGCGTGCGTGCGCGGCTGATCGACAAGGACCACAAGCCCCGCTGGCACTGGCCGGACATCAACCACGTACCCGAGGCCGCGGTGGAGGCACATTTCCACAAGGCCTGGGAAGGCCGACACCCGTTGGCGGACTTGCCCAACGAATAGAATGGTTTCTGCCAGGCACAAAAAAAGCGGCGCTCGATGCGCCGCTTTTCATGGTCTGCCGATCAGCGATGGTAGCCTCGTCCATCATGATCGCGCCGTCCTCGATGATCACGTCCGTCTCGGTGACGACGGTTGTCATCCCAACCGCCCCGATCGCGGCCATCCCAGCCGCCCCGATGCGGATAAGGCCGATAGGCCGCCCGCGGTGGCGAATAATAGCGAGGGCCGTGTTGATAGTAGCGCGGTGCCGAATAGTAGCGTGGCGCCGGTTGGTAATACCGCGGGGCGTAGTAGCCACGCGGAGCCGAATAGTAATAACTTCCGCCGCTGTAATAAGCCGGCGCCGGTGAGGTGTAGACCTCGGAGCGGTAATAGCTGGAGTCTGCGTCGTAGTAAGGCGCGCAGGCCGAGAGAGTCAATCCGAGAAACGCAGTGAGCAGCAGTCGTCGATACATGGCGGCCTCCTGGACCGCGAATGGGCCGCATCAGCGACGCTGATGGGCGGCAGTCAACTATTGGGTGACTGACGATAAATCAGACAGTGAAATCGGAATCTGGTGCGACGCCGCAACAACTCGAAACATGTAGCTTTTTGCCTCATTGCGGTGCGCCCCGGCACCACAACCAAGCACTCATCAAGCGCTTCACAGCATCTTTCCAAGTCCGATCTCTCTGGCTCGGGCCTTTTGCCGACTTGGCACGGCTCTCGCTTAAACAATCACCGTGCAGGAGTCATCACAGGTTCGCGGCACCACAATTTGCAATGGCTGACTAGGGTTCCGGCTCGCCTCTGGCGAGTGGCTGGTCCGAGAGTTGGCGACCTCCAGTTGAGGTTACACGGCGGGAAAAAAGCCCGGGAGACAAGCCACCGTTCACGGTGCCGCGTTGCTCCTGTCCGCCCTTGATCAACTGGAGAACCCCCATGTTCAAGCTTCGTCTGTCCTCTCTGCTTCTCGCCGCCTTCGCGGCCCTCGCCAGCCTTTCGTCCACCGCCGCGCAGAAAGACCACTTCAGCGTTTGCTGGACCATCTATGCCGGCTGGATGCCTTGGGAATATGCCGGTAGCCAGGGCATCGTCGACAAATGGGCGAAGAAGTACGGCATCAAGATCGATGTCGTGCAGCTCAACGACTACGTCGAATCCATCAACCAGTACACCGCCGGTCAGTTCGATGGCTGCACCATGACGAACATGGATGCCCTGACCATTCCCGCGGCCGGTGGCGTGGACAGCACCGCCCTGATCGTCAGTGACTTCTCCAACGGCAACGACGGCGTCGTCATCAAGGGCGAAGGCAAGAAAGTGACGGACCTCAAGGGCATGGACGTGAACCTGGTGGAGCTGTCGGTCTCGCACTACCTGTTGGCCCGGGCCCTGGACTCGGTTGGCCTGACCGAAAAAGACCTGAAGGTCGTCAACACCTCCGACGCCGACATCTCCGCCGCGTTCAACACCGAGCAGGTCAAGGCCATCACTACCTGGAACCCGATGCTCTCGGACATCAAGGCCCAGCCTGGGGTGAGCGAAGTGTTCAACTCCAGCCAGATCCCCGGCGAGATCATGGACATGATGGTGGTCAACACCCAGACCCTCCAGGACAACCCGGCCCTGGGCAAGGCATTGACCGGCGCCTGGTTCGAGGTGGTGGCGCTGATGAATGCGAAAAACGCAGCCAGCAAGGCGGCGCTGGAGCACATGGCGAAAGCCTCGGGCACCGACCTGGCGGGTTTCCAGGCGCAGCTGGACACCACCAGGCTGTTCGCCACGCCCCAGGAAGCGCTCGGCTTCGCCACCAGCGGGCAACTGCCCGACACGCAGCGCAAGGTGGCGGACTTCTCGTTCCGCCACGGTCTGCTGGGCGAAGGCGCCAAGAACGCCGACGCGGTCGGCATGGCATTCGCCAACGGCGTGATCCTTGGCGACAAGGCCAACCTCAAGCTGCGCTTCGATCCCACCTACGTACAGCTGGCCGCCGACGCCAAGCTGTAACCGGAGGACCTGGCATGCGCCTGATCAACCGCTACCCGGACCGCCCCAGCCGCTTGTTGCTGGTGATCCTGCCCTTCGCGCTGGTGTTGTTCGCCTATTTCACTGGCTCGGCCGAACGGTTGACGGACAACCCCAACGACAAGCTGCTCCCCAGCGCGACACAGATGAGCGACGCGGTGAAACGCCTGGCTTTCACCGCCGATGCTCGCAGCGGCGATTACCTGCTCTGGCAGGACACCGCGTCGAGCCTGCGCCGGCTGGCCATCGGCCTGGGCATCAGTGCCCTGGCCGGGCTCTGCCTGGGGATCGCCGCCGGCACGCTGCCACTGCTGGGCGCGCCGCTGTCGCCCTTGCTCACCGTGGTCTCGATGGTGCCGCCGTTGGCCATCCTGCCGATCCTGTTCATTGTCTTCGGCCTTGGGGAGTTGTCGAAGGTGATGCTCATTGTCATCGGCGTCACACCATGCCTGGCCCGGGACCTGGAACAGCGCGCCCGGGAAATTCCCCGTGAACTGCTGATCAAGGCCCAGACCCTCGGTGCGTCCACCTGGACCCTGATCCTGCGCGTGGTCCTGCCACAGCTATTGCCGCGGCTGTTGATTTCCCTGCGGCTTATGCTGGGTTCGGCCTGGCTGTTCCTGATCGCCGCCGAAGCCATCGCCTCCACCGATGGCCTGGGCTATCGGATTTTCCTCGTGCGTCGTTACCTGGCAATGGACGTGATCCTGCCATACGTGGTGTGGATCACCCTGCTCGCCTGGCTGATGGACTGGGGTCTCAAGCGCCTGACTCGCCAAGCGTTCCCCTGGTATGAAGGGGCGAAGGCATGAGCTTCATCACGGTGAACAATGTCTGGCAACAGTATGCCGATCAGGTGGTGCTCGAACGCTTGAACCTGAGTGTCGCCGAGGGCGAGTTCTGCACCCTGGTGGGCGCGTCGGGTTGCGGCAAATCGACCTTCCTCAGGTTATTGCTGGGCCAGGAACAGGCCAGTCGCGGACAGATCCTGCTGGATGGCGAGCCCTTGGCGGGCGAGCCGGATGCCAGCCGGGGCGTGGTGTTCCAGCGCTATTCGGTATTCCCGCACCTGACGGCGCTGGACAATGTGGCCCTGGGCCTGGAGCTGCCACGCTCGCCGGTGCTGGGGCGTCTGTTCGGTAGCGCCAAGCGCCAGGCCCGGGAAGAAGCCGCGCGATTGCTGGACAAAGTCGGCCTCGGCCAGGCCCTGGATAAATACCCGGCGCAGCTCTCCGGCGGCATGCAGCAACGGCTGGCGATTGCCCAGGCGTTGATCATGCGACCGCGCGTCCTGCTCCTGGATGAACCCTTCGGCGCCCTCGACCCCGGCATTCGCAAAGACATGCATGCCCTGCTGCTGGCGCTTTGGCGCGAGACCCGCCTGACCGTGTTCATGGTCACCCACGACCTGTCCGAAGGTTTCAGCCTCGGTACGCGCCTGCTGGTATTCGACAAGGTGCGAGTCGACCCCCACGCCCCGGGCGCCTACGGCGCGCGCATCACCTACGACATCCCATTGAACAGCGATCGACGCACTGCCCATGCCGCCGTCGAGGCAGCGTCCGCCGGCCTGGCCGGTGCGTTGCGTATCGCTTGAAAAGGAGCTTTTACATGACCGATTCGATCCAACTGTTTCCACCCTTCGCCGAAGAACTGCTGCCCGGCGGCGGCCATCGCTCGTTCGTGCTCAAGCGTGGCCAGTTGCTGCGCCTGACCGATTTGCGCGGCGGGGCCAACGTGAGCATGACGCTGCTCAATGCCAACGAGAAAACCGAACGCCTGAACCTGCCGGACAGCCTCAAGTGCCAGCACACCGCCAAGCTCACCGCCGGTCATTGCCTGTACTCGGACATGGGTCGGGTGCTGGCGGCGATCACCGCTGACACCTGCGGCTGGAGCGACAGCCTGGGAGGCGTGCTCTGCGCCGAGGAAGTCGCCGAGAAATACGGCCAGGGTCGGTACCAGGAACTGCGCAACGGCTTCTTTCGCAACGGCACCGACAACCTGCTGGTGGAACTGGGCAAATGGGGGCTGGGCCTGTCCGACCTGCTGATGACCCTCAACCTGTTCAGCCGTGTCGATGTCGACGAGGCCGGGCAGTTTCATTTCGTCGAGGGCAACTCCAGGGCTGGCGATTTCATCGAGCTGTACGCCCCGATGGACACCCTGGTGGTGCTGACCGCGTTGCAACACCCGATGGACCCGAATCCGCAATACGCCCCGCAACCGGTCAAGCTCAGCTGGATGAATGCCAATGCCAGCGTCGCCGAGCACTGCCGTCATTCGCGCCCGGAAAACCAGCGCGGCTTCATCAACACCGACCGCCTGTTCGCCTGAGGATCGCAGCCATGTCATTCGCCATCAGCACCGCACACAAGCAACCCGACACCGCCCTCTATCGCGCCACGATTCCCGCCGGCGAACCCTGGCTGACAGAGGTCAAGGCGGGCCAGACCCTGCGCATTCTCGACCTGGAAGGCAACCAGGCAGTCGACACGCTGTTCTACAGCCTGGCCAACCCCAAGGAACGCTATGACGTGCAACGCACCCTGCGCCGGCAGAACAATGTCTACCTGAGTACCGGCAGCGTGCTGTATTCCAACCTCGGCCGTCCGATGCTGACCATCATCGAAGACACCTGCGGGCGCCACGACACCCTCGGCGGCGCTTGTGCCCAGGAAAGCAACACCGTGCGCTACGCCCTGGAGAAGCGCTACATGCACAGCTGCCGGGACAACTATCTGCGGGCCTGTGCCCACGACGGTCGTCTGGGCAAGGGCGACATCGGCCCTAACATCAACTTTTTCATGAACGTGCCGGTCACCGCCGACGGCGGCCTGAGCTTCGAAGATGGCATTTCGGCACCGGGCAAATACGTCGACCTGCGGGCGGAAATGGACGTGATCGTACTGATTTCCAACTGCCCGCAACTGAACAACCCGTGCAACGCCTACAACCCCACGCCTGCGGAGCTTTTGATATGGAACTGAAATTCGCGCGCCTGCGCCGTTGGCTGTTCATGCTGTGCCAGAGCCGTGCGGGGCAGTGCATCAAATAAACAGGATATTTATGAAACACCACCCATCCCCTGGGGGAATCTGGGCTTTGGTTTCGCTCACGGGGACGACCCCGTAGGCCATCGACAACTGCGGGACGGCCCGCATCCCGGTTCAGGCAGCACCCATGCCTGAGGGGGCAATGCCATGTTCGAAAAAATCCTCATCGCCAACCGTGGCGCCATCGCCTGCCGCATCCTGCGTACCTTGCACCAGATGCAGGTCAAGGGCGTCGCGGTGTACTCCCAAGCCGACGCCGCCAGCCTGCACATCCTCCAGGCCGATGAAGCCCATTGCCTGGGCGACGGCGCCGCGGCCGGCACCTACCTGGCGCTGGACAAACTCCTGGAAGTCGCCCGAAGCAGCGGTGCGACGGCGATTCATCCCGGCTACGGTTTTCTCTCGGAGAACGCCGCTTTCGCCGAAGCCTGCGAGGCCGCCGGCATTGCCTTCATCGGCCCGACGCCGGAGCAACTGCGGGTATTCGGCCTCAAGCACACCGCTCGCGCCCTGGCCCGACAGCACGACGTGCCGTTGCTCGAAGGCACCGAGCTGCTCGACAGTGTCGAGGCGGCACTGCTGGCCGGCGCCCAAGTCGGCTATCCGGTGATGCTGAAAAGCACGGCGGGCGGCGGCGGCATCGGCATGCGGGTGTGCCGCAGCGCCACCGAGTTGAGCGAATCCTTCGAAGCGGTCAAGCGCCTCGGGCAGAACAATTTCAGCGACGCCGGTGTGTTCATCGAGAAGTACATCGAACGGGCCCGGCACCTTGAGGTTCAAGTGTTCGGCGACGGCCAGGGCCAGGTGCTCGCCCTGGGGGTGCGCGACTGCTCGGTACAACGGCGCAACCAGAAGGTCATCGAAGAAACCCCGGCGCCCAACCTGCCCGAGGGAATGGCCGAAGAACTCTGCGCGGCGGCGATCAAGCTGGCCCGGGCGGTGAACTACCGCAGCGTCGGCACTGTGGAGTTCGTGTTCGACAGTGACGCGGGGCGCTTTTATTTCCTGGAGGTCAATACCCGTCTGCAAGTGGAGCACGGCGTCACCGAGCAAGTATGGGGCGTGGACCTGGTGCGCTGGATGGTGGAACTGGCCGCCGGCGAGCTGCCGCCCTTGAGCGAACTGAGCCGGGGCTTGAAAGCCGAGGGGCATGCGATCCAGGCACGCCTGTATGCCGAAGATCCAGGCCGGGATTTCCAGCCAAGCCCCGGTTTGCTGACGTCCGTGCAATTCCCGCCAACCGATGGCAAACGCCTGCGCATCGACACCTGGGTCGAGGCCGGTTGCCAGGTCCCGCCCTACTTCGACCCGATGATCGCCAAGGTCATTCATTGGGCGCCCACACGTGAACAGGCGCGCCTGGGCCTGCACCAGGCGCTGGGAGACAGCCTGCTGTACGGCGTCGAAACCAACCGCGAATACCTGCAACAGATTCTTCTCGACGCGCCCTTCGCCAACGGCCAGCCCTGGACCCGCTGCCTGGAAACCCTGGTCTATCGCGCCAACACGTTCGAAGTGCTCAGCCCAGGCACCCTGACCAGCGTCCAGGATTATCCAGGTCGCCTCGGCTATTGGGCGGTGGGGGTGCCGCCATCGGGACCGATGGACAGCCGCTCGCTGCGCCTAGGCAATCGCCTGCTGGGGAATGAAGAAGGCGCGGCTGCACTGGAAATCACCATGAGTGGCCCGCTGCTGCGCTTCAACTGCGATGCCCGGGTTGCCGTGACGGGCGCGACGATCGCCTTGAGCCTCAACGATGAACCCGTGCCGATGAACACCCCATTGGCCATCGCCGCCGGCTCCACCCTCGCCATCGGAACCCTTTGCGGCGCCGGGGCGCGCAGCTATCTGTGCCTGCAGGGCGGCCTGCAGGTACCGGACTACCTGGGCAGCAAAAGTACGTTCACCCTCGGCCAGTTCGGCGGCCACGCCGGGCGCGCATTGTGCACCGGCGATGTACTGCACCTGGCTGCGCTGGACGGGCGCCTCGAGTTGCCGTCGATCAGCGAAACGCCCATCGAGTTGCCGCCCGTGCGGCAGATCCGTGTGATCTACGGTCCGCACGGCGCGCCCGAATATTTCACCGAGCGCTACATCCAGACCTTCTTCGATACCTCATGGGAAGTGCATTTCAACTCCAGCCGAACCGGCATCCGACTGATCGGGCCGAAACCCGAATGGGCACGCGCCGATGGCGGCGAGGCCGGACTTCACCCCTCCAATATCCACGACAACCCCTACGCCATCGGCGCCGTGGATTTTACCGGCGACATGCCGGTTATCCTCGGCCCCGACGGACCGAGCCTGGGCGGCTTCGTTTGCCCGGTGACCGTGATCGAGGCGGACCTCTGGCAACTGGGGCAGCTCAAGGCAGGGGACCAGGTGCGCTTCGTGCCGGTGGACCTGAAGACCGCCCGCTCACTGGCCCTGAAATGGGCTTGCTGTGGAAGCGAGCTTGCTCGCGATAGCGATCTGTCAGTCCCCTCGATGTTGGATGTCCCGCCGCTGTCGCGAGCAAGCTCGCTCCCACAGGGGATCGCGTCGCCTGTGGTGTTGGATATCGGCCAGGACGATACCCACCTGGTGGCAAGATTGTCCGGCGATACCCACCTGCTGCTGGAAATCGGCGCGCCCGAACTGGACCTGGTGCTGCGCTTTCGCGCCCATGCCCTGATGCAGGCCCTGGAACAGAAACGACTGGATGGCGTGGTCGACCTGACGCCCGGCATCCGCTCGCTCCAGGTGCACTACCAGCCCGAGCGATTGCCCCTGGCCGATCTGCTGGCCATCGTCGCCGGAGAATGGGATGCGGTATGCGCCGCGCAAGACCTGCAGGTGCCGTCGCGCATCGTCCATCTGCCGCTGTCCTGGGACGACCCGGCCTGCCAGCTGGCGATTGAAAAATACATGACCACAGTGCGCAAGGACGCACCCTGGTGCCCGAGCAACCTGGAGTTCATCCGCCGGATCAACGACCTGCCCAACCTGGACGAAGTGCAACGCACGGTGTTCGAGGCCAGCTACCTGGTGATGGGGCTGGGCGATGTCTACCTCGGCGCGCCGGTCGCTACCCCGCTGGACCCGCGCCATCGGCTGGTGACCACGAAATACAACCCGGCCCGCACGTGGACCGCGGAAAACTCGGTGGGCATCGGCGGTGCCTATCTGTGCGTGTACGGCATGGAAGGGCCTGGCGGCTATCAGTTCGTCGGCCGCACGTTGCAGATGTGGAATCGCTATCGGGATGTCGCCGCGTTCGAAGGAAAGCCCTGGCTGCTGCGCTTTTTCGACCAGATCCGTTTCTACCCGGTCAGTGCCGATGAGCTGTTGCGCATCCGTCGGGATTTCCCCCTGGACCGCTTCGACCTGGCCATCGAACACAGCCAGCTCAACCTGGCCGACTACCAGCGTTTCCTGGCGCGGGAAGCCGACAGCATCGCCGCGTTTCGCCAGCAGCAACAACACGCGTTCAATGCCGAACGCGAGCGCTGGATCGCCAGCGGCCAGGCCCACTTCGACAGCGAGGAACCGACGCCCGCGCCCACTGAAGACGCAAGGCTGGACGCGGATCAAGTGAGCGTCGACAGCCATATCGCCGGCAACCTCTGGCAGGTCCAGGTGGCCGCCGGCGCACGGGTCGCCGCCGGAGACGTGCTGGTGATCCTGGAGTCGATGAAAATGGAGATCCCGGTACTGGCTCCGGTGGCCGGCGTGGTGCGCCAGGTGCATGTCCAGCCAGGCTCGGCGGTGCGTGCCGGACAGCGCGTCGTGGTGCTGCAACGTGACTGAACTCAATCGAAGGATCAATGCCATGAGCCCATCCCTACAGCTGGACGACCTGCGTAACGCCTACCGCAGCGGCGAACTGACGCCTCGCCAACTGATACTGGCCCTGCGGGAAAAAGCCGCCGCGCTCAACTCGGACTACCACCTGTTCATCCACCTGTTGTCGCCCGAAGAACTGGAACCCTACCTGGCGGCCCTGGAAAGCCAAGACCTGGAAAACCTGCCCTTGTATGGCGTACCGTTCGCCATCAAGGACAACATCGACCTGGCCGGCATTCCCACCACCGCCGCCTGCCCGGCGTTCGCCTACGTGCCGCACCGTTCAGCGAGCATCGTCGAACAGTTGCTGGCGCTGGGCGCGATTCCCCTTGGCAAGACCAACCTCGACCAGTTCGCCACCGGGCTCAACGGCACCCGCACGCCCTATGGTGCTTGCCGCAACAGTGTCCTGCCCGATTATCCGGCGGGTGGCTCCAGCGCCGGATCGCCGCTGGCGGTGGCACTGGGAGTCGCCAGCTTCGCCTTGGGCACCGACACTGCGGGCTCCGGCCGAGTACCCGCAGCGTTGAACAACCTGGTGGGGTTGAAAGCCACCAAGGGTTTGATTTCCACGGCAGGCGTGATCCCTGCCTGCCGTACGCTGGACTGCGTGACGACATTCACCGCAACGGCCCGGGAAGCCAGCCAGCTGCTGGCGCTGACGGCCCGTCTCGACCCGAGGGACGAATACAGCCGTTGCAATCGGCAATGGAACGACAACTCGGCTTTCGGCGTACCGCAACGCTTTCGCTTCGGCGTTGCGCGCCAGCAGGACCTGGAGTTTTTCGGCTGCGATGAAGGACCCAGCTTGTTTCAGGAGGCCATCGAGCGCCTCGAACGCCTGGGCGGCGAGGCGGTGGAGCTGGACCTGTCGCCCTTCCTCGAAGCTGCGCGCCTGCTTTATGAAGGCCCCTGGGTGGCCGAGCGCTACAGCGTGGTCGGTGAGTTGATGGAGCGTCAGCCCGATGCGGTCCTGCCGGTCATCCGCGCAGTACTGGCGAAAGCGCCCGGCGTGGATGGCGTGCAGACCTTCCGCGCCCAGTATCGCCTGCAAGCACTCAAGGCCCGATGCGACCGTGCCCTGCAAAGCCTCGACTGCGTACTCACCCCCACCATCGGACGCCCGGTGACCCTCGCCGAGCTCGCCGCCGAACCGGTACTGCGCAATTCGGAGCTGGGTTACTACACCAACTTCATGAACCTGCTGGACTACGCCGCCGTGGCCGTCCCCAGCGCATTCATGGCCAATGGTCTGCCCTGGGGCGTGACGTTGTTCGGTCGGGCCTTCACCGATCAATACCTGCTGAGCGTCGCCGACGCCTTGCAGCGCCAGCAGATGCCGGCACTGCCAGTTCCTGTCAACCCGGCGCGTCATGATCGGGCACGGCTGGTGGTCTGTGGCGCGCATCTCGATGGGCTGGCCTTGAACTGGCAGCTCCAGCGACGCGGCGCCCGCCTGGTCGAAGCCACCCACAGCTCGCCGGATTACCGCCTCTACGCCCTGGCCGGCGGCCCGCCGCTGCGCCCTGGCATGCTGCGCGTCAGTGAGGGCGGCGTGGCGATCGAAGTGGAGGTCTGGGAGTTGCCCAGCAGCGAACTGGGCTCGTTCCTGACCGGTATTCCCGCGCCGCTGGGGCTGGGCAAGGTGCAGCTCGCCGACGGCCGTTGGGAAAGCGGGTTCATTTGCGAGCCCTATGGCCTGGAAGGCGCGCGGGACATCAGCGAACTGGGTGGATGGCGGGCTTACCTTCGAAGCCTGCGATAGCGGTCAGTCGTGGCGAGGCTGCAACCTCGCCACGGTTCTGCAAATCCGGACACCTTTTCCTGCAAGGCCACTAAACTGATTCCATCGGGTCACGCCAAGGGAATCGCCATGTCGCTTCGTCCGTCGTTGTATTCCCAGCGCTCGCCGGTGCTGATGTTGGCCATCCTGGTCGGTGCCGGCTTCCTGGTGACCTCGCTGCTGGGGTATTACGCGGCCGGTACATCGCTGCGAGACAACGTCCTCAAGGCGCTGTACATCAACCTGCTGATCGGTCTGCTGGTCACAGTGGCCGTGGTTGTGGTGCTCTATCGGTTGATCGCCAGTTATCAACAAAGGATCGACGCTCAGTCCATCCTTGACGGCCTGACAGAGCTGCCCAATCGCCGAGGCTTCGACCTGTTGGCGGTGCAGGCCCTGCATGAAGCCCAACGCGAGCCCAAGCCCTTGAGCGCGTTGTTGCTGGAAGTGGACAACTTCAGGCAACTCGACAGCACCCATGGCCACATCGCCAGCGATCAGTTGCTGACCGCCCTGGCCCGCGACCTGACCGACTCACTGCGGCACTCGGACATCGTATGCCGCTGGAGCGCCGACGCTTTCGTCCTGTTGCTCAAGGACACCGATGGGCAGAACGCTTTGAGGATCGCGGAGAAAACCCGCCAGCACATCCAGCAGCAGCGCTATTTCTGCAGCGGAAAGCAATTGCAGGCCACCATCAGCATCGGCCTGACCACCGTGCAGGACGAAGACACCTTGCATAGCCTGCTGTCCCGGGCCGATCATGCGCTGCAACGCGCCCGACAGACCGGAAGCAACCGAACCTGCGTGGAAATGCCCCATTCGAGCTATGAATAAACCTGACCTCTGCCCCGCCTGCGGCGCCACCAATGACTGCACCCTCGCCGACCCGAAGACCGCCGACCGGGCCTGCTGGTGCTACGGCGTGAGTATCGATCCGTCCGTGCTCGAAGCCTTGCCCGCCGAGCTGCGCGACAAGTCCTGCCTGTGCCCGCGATGCGCCCGGGTGGACGACCAGTTGCGCGCCAATGCCCGACCGATCGCGTAAGATGCCCGCCCTCCGCCTCCTTGCCTGAACTGCCCATGCGCGTCGACCGTTTCCTCAGCAACCTGCCACGTTTCAATCGCCAACAGGCCCGACTGTTGCTGGTCGAACGCCGGGTGCGGATCGATGGCCAGGTGGTCAATGACCCTCATGCCCAGGTTCGTGAGTTCAGCCGCGTCGAGGTGGACGACGAACTGTTGCAGGCCGGTCGACCGGCGCGCTATTTCATGCTGCACAAGCCCACCGGTTGCGTCAGCGCCACCCGTGATCCGCAACACCCCACCGTGCTGGACTGGCTGGACGAACCGGACAAGGACGACCTGCACATCGCCGGACGCCTGGACTTCAATACCACCGGGCTGATGCTGATCACCAATGACGGCAACTGGTCGCGGCGCCTGACCCAACCGCAGACCCGGTTGCCCAAGGTCTATTACGTCGAGACCGAGCGAACCATCACGGACGAGTACGCCACCACCTTCGCCCGTGGCCTGTACTTCGCCTTCGAAGGCCTCACCACCCAACCGGCGGAGCTGACGTTGCTGGGGCCTAATTCCGCGCGGCTGAGCATCGTGGAAGGCCGCTACCATCAGGTCAAACGCATGTTCGGCCACTTCGACAACAAAGTGTTGCGCCTGCACCGGGAACGCATGGGTCCATTGGTGCTGGACGCCGACCTGGAGCCGGGCCGATACCGCGCACTGCGCCCTGACGAGATCCGCCTGATCTGAACCGATGACCGTCGGGCAGAAAGTGTCGAACAATTTTTCGAAGGGTACTTGCGCAACGGTCGCCCCCCTGCTTGAATCAAACCGTCGGCCGAAATGTGACCGACGAGTCATATCATACTTCCAAGAAACTTTTTGCCGGCCGGGGTCCCCCAGCCCTCGCGTTATCCACCGGCAATCTGCCCGCCTATAACAACACCCGTCGACCAGTCCTGCCGGATCGACATGGGCCTTATCTTCCAGGCGTATGCCTACCTGTCACATTGCCCGTGCAATCTCATTGCGCGCATACCCGCTTGCCAGGAGTCTGATGACATGAGGCCAGAAATCGCTGTGCTGGATATACAAGGTCAGTATCGGGTTTACACGGAGTTCTATCGCGCAGACGCCGCGCAAAAGACCATCATCCTGGTCAACGGCTCGCTGGCCACCACCGCGTCATTTGCCCAGACCGTCAAGAACCTGCATCCGCAATTCAACGTCGTCCTGTACGACCAGCCCTACGCAGGCAAGTCCAAACCCCACAACCGGCACGAAAAAATGCTGACGAAGGAGGATGAAGGGCAGATTCTCCTGGAACTGATCGACCACTTCGCCGCCGAGCATGTGCTGTCGTTTTCCTGGGGAGGAACCGCCGCGCTGAACGCCTTGGCCCAGCGCCCACGGCGCATCGAAAAGGCCGTGATCAGCTCGTTCTCCCCCGTGCTCAACGCACCGATGCGCGATTACCTGGAACGTGGCGTCGACTACCTCAGCCACCTGGACGGCGACCGTGTGGGCCATCTGGTGAACAACACCATCGGCAAGCATCTACCGCCATTGTTCAAGCGCTTCAACTATCGCCATGTCAGCAGCCTGGCCGAGCATGAATACACCCAGATGCATTTTCATATCAACGAAGTGCTCCACAGCGATCTGGCGTGCTACGTCGATGCGGCGAAGAAAATCAACGTGCCGGTGCTGTTTCTCAATGGCGAATGGGACGAATACACCACCGCCAACGACGCGAGGCTGTTCGCTCGACATGTGCAGGACAGCACCTTCAGCACGGTACAAGCCACGGGGCACTTCCTGGACATGGAACACAAGGCCGCCTGCCGCGACAGCCGCGACGCCTTGCTGAACTTCCTCCAGCCCAGCCGCTATGAAATCCGGTCGCGCTACAACTACGTGCAGGACCACCATGCGCTGGCCATCTGAAACCGAGTCTTGGCGGGCAAGCCCCTCGATAGCGGGGCCTGCTCGCCAACGACCGCACTGGCCGAAGGCCTGCGCAGGCAAGCGACGTCACCGCTGGTAAAGAAAAACTTCAAATCCACGCCCACTTCTGGTACAAAGTCAGCCGCTCTGAGCGGGTGTCGTATAATGGCATTACTCCAGCTTCCCAAGCTGATAACGAGGGTTCGATTCCCTTCACCCGCTCCAATCAGATTCCGATCTCACGTCATTCAATGACTGGAGATACAAAAAAACCGGCCTCCCAGGGCCGGTTTTTTTTGTTCGATATTTGTACATCGATCATGTCTGCGAGCACATTCGTTATTTCTTCTCGGAACCGGACTCCTGCATCTGCACCGAAGATTTGGAGCCGTCGGTGTTGTCCTTGGTCTCGTTGTCCGAATTGTCGAAGCAGCCTTGCAAGGCAAGCAGGCAGCAGGCGAGGCAGAAAGTGCGTGCGAGGTTCATGGCTTACTCCAGGGGATGGGTTTAAACAATGACCCTTGGACATCGCGATGGTTGCGCCATTTTTCGCGCTGAGCGATGAACGTCCACAGGCCGTCACGGGGAAGAATGTAAGTAGAATTTTCACCGTTTCGTTGCTGTCACACCAGACAGGTGAATCCTACAAGGAACACAGCAATGACCTTCGCAAAAATCGCTCAGAAACTGTCCCTGTGGGCGGGGAGCCCAAAGACATTCCTGGGAGCCCTCGTTTTGTTGGCGCTCTGGGCTATCAGCGGGCCTTTCTTCAAGTTCAACGATACGTGGCAACTGATCATCAATACATCGACGACGATCATTACCTTCCTGATGGTATTCCTCATCCAGAATACGCAGAACCGCGATACCGACATCCTGCACCTGAAGGTCGACGAGTTACTGCGGGCGACCAAAGAGGCGCAGAACGCGATGCTTGGCCTCGAATCGCTGGACCTCAAGCAACTGGAGGCATTGCGCAAGCACTACCAGGCCATGGGCCAGGGCGAGGCGAAAAACCTGGAGGGTCTTGAGGAGCAGAACAAGGTAGACCTGAATCAATGCTGAAGGCGTGACTGCGCGAGCGAGACTACCTCTCACCCGCGCAGCCTATCGTGCCTCAGGGCAGCGGATTACCGCCTGTCACACCGAACACTTCGCCGGTGATATAGCTCGACTCCTGGGAAGCCAGCAACACGTAGAGCGGCGCGCATTCAGCCGGCTGGCCGGGACGCTTCATCGGGACCTGGGAACCGAAGGTCGGTATTTTCTCCCGGGGCTGCCCGCCACTGGGCTGCAACACGGTCCAGATCGGCCCCGGTGCCACGGCGTTGACTCGGATGCCCTTGCCGATAACCTGGCCAGCCAGCGCCTTGGTGAACGCCACGATGGCCGCCTTGGTGGTGGCGTAATCCAGTAAGGTCGCCGACGGATCGTAGGATTGGATCGACGCGGTATTGATGATGGTCGCCCCGGCCGGCATCAGCGGCACCGCGCTCTTGCAGAGCCAGAACATCGCATAAATGTTGGTTTTCATGGTGTCGTCGAACTGGGCGGTGGTGATGTCGGCGATGTCTTTCTGCGCTTCCTGTTTGCCGGCCACATTGACCAGGATGTCCAGTCCTCCCAGTTGCTCATGGGCGCTTTTCACCAGTTGGACGCAGAATGCCTCGTCCTTGAGATCGCCAGGAATCGCAATGGCCTTGCGGCCCTCGGCTTCGATCAGTTCGATGACTTGCCGGGCATCACGCTCTTCACTGGGCAGGTAATTGATCGCGACGTCGGCACCTTCCCGTGCATAGGCGATGGCCGCCGCACGACCGATACCTGAATCGGCGCCGGTAACCAGGGCTTTGCGGCCCTCCAGGCGGCCGAATCCTTGATAGCTTTTCTCACCATGATCCGGCTTGGGCACCATGTCCTGGTCGATACCTGGCGGTGATTGGGGCTGGTCAGGGAAAGGCGGGCGAGGATACTGGGTCAACGGGTTCTGCATCGCATATTGATTGGGTTCTCGGCGTGTGGACATCGAGGTTCTCCTTTCTGCGGGCAAGGTGAACCGGGACGTAATCGCCCCGGCCTTGAATATGAGTCAAGCCTTGGATCAGCGGCTGGCCTGGAGCGCCCTGGCCATTTCCAGATGGGTCTGCAACTTGGGCAAGGTCTCGTCGGCGAACGCCTTGATCTCCGGCACGTTGGTGGTCTGGGCCTCCTGTTGGATCTGCGCGATGGCTTCCTCGGTGGCCTTGACCTGGCTGGCGGCGTAGGCCGCCTCGAACGATTCGCCTTCCTGGACTTGCGGTATCAGGGTCTTGGCCTTCTCGGCCACCGCTTCCCTGGGCTCGACGGGCAGGTCAAGTTTTTTCGCAATCTTGGCCAGGTGCTGGTTGGCCGTGGTGCGGTCGTTGATCACCATGATGGTGTAATCCTTGACCTCCCTGGATTCGGCTTTCCCGTGGGCCATGCGGCTGGCCTCGATGTCGGCCATGCCTTTGGCTGAGGCATCGTTGATGAATTCGGTCGGCGATTGGGCCCAGGCACTGTTGGCACCCAGGCCCATCAGCACGACAAGGCTGCTGGTGCGTAAAAAGGTGGCCATCCGGCTCATGGTCGCGCCCTCCTCGAAGTAAAAGTCCCGGCAGGTTTTCCTGCCTCTGAATCAGAACCACCGGTGACATTCAGCGAGACGTCTGACCCGGCTTGCGGCCGATTTCGACTTTTGACGGGTGCTTATCGACGCTCATGATGGTGGTTCTCCCACTTTTGCGACCCGCTTCAGACACCTTCGTTCGATCGTGAACGATGTTTCCCGGATAATTGCTTCGTGAACCTGGCATGGTCCGGCCCTCCAGATACATGGATGTCACGAGCACTGCTCGCCTGACATTCGAAAGGAAAACGGGCTGGAAGGTTTTGCCGAAGCCGACGGCGTCACGACGAACGGTGACACCGGGTCAGAGGCCGAGGGCCTTGTGATTGTGGCGCTTGGCAGCGTACATCGCCTCGTCGGCGTGGCGGAACAGGGCCACGTCTTCACTGCCATGGTCTGGAAAACAGGCCACGCCGATACTGGGCTCGATGCTCAGGCTGTGTCCGTCCAGGCGCAGCGGCTGGCTCAGTGCATGACGGATCTTTTCCTGGACACGGCGCGCATCGTCCAGGGCCTGGATGCTATGGAGCAGCACCACGAACTCGTCGCCGCCAATGCGCGCCACGGTATCGCTCTCACGGATGCAGCCCTGCAGTCGGCTGGCCACCGCTTGCAGCAGCAGATCGCCCACACCGTGGCCGAAAGTGTCATTGACCTGCTTGAACCGATCCAGGTCGATATACAGCAAGGCCATGCGTCCCGACACCGCACGGGCGCTGGCCAGCGCAGCCTTGAACCGCTCACGCAGCAATTCGCGGTTGGGTATCTGGGTCAACTGATCGTATTGCGCCATGCGCTGCAAGCGGGCATGCAGGCGCTGGCGTTCGATGGCGATGGTGAGCTGCGCACAGACATATTGCAGCAGCTCCTTGTCCTGCTCGGTATAGCGCTCGTCGTCCTGGGCGCTCTTGACGATCAGCGCCCCGATCGTGCCGTTCTGGGCATTGAGCGGCACCCCCAGCCAACAGGGTGCGCCCGGCTGTGTCGCCAGGTCACGCAAACCCGATGGCAGCGAGTCGCGATCAGAGGTCAGCAGGATCGGCTGGCCGCTGCGAATCACTTCTGCGCACAACCGCCCGGTCACCGTATCCGGCAACTCGGGCTGCCCTTCCCGGCCGTCGACGTGATAAGCGAAATCCAGCTGGGCACATTGCTCGTCGTACAGCGCTACCGAGAAATTCAGCGCCGGCAGCCACTCACCGATGATCAGGTGAATGCGCTTGAACAACCCCAGCAGATCCGCCGCGGCATGGGCCGCTTCGGAGATCGCATACAGCGCCGCCTGCCGGGACTCGGCCTGCTTGCGCTCGGTGATGTCCCGCGCCACGGCGATCCGCAGTTGGTCCTGTGACGACCAGCGTGCCGACCAGAGAATGTGCGCCACCCGACCGTCCTTGCGCAGGTAACGGTTCTCGAAGTTGAACTTGGGGTCTCCCCCCATGATTTCCCGCGCGGCGTCGAGGGTTCGCTGGCGGTCGTCGGGGTGTACCAGCTCGATCATGGACCGACCGATCAGTTCCCGGGGTGTATAGCCGAAAATGCGCTCACAGGCGGCACTGACGAACACGAACCGACCATGGGCGTCTACGGCGCACACAGCGTCCAGCAGGAGGTCGAGGTAACTGGCCAGCGGCGTGGCATTAGGGGTATCCATGGAGCTGAACGCCATCCGGAGAATGCAGTCATGTGCGAATCCGATGATCCGGCGCGCAATATATGATGAGGATAGCGCAGTCATTCAGGCCCTCCGGAAAAATGATTGCGTTAAGCCATCTTTCCCCGACAGAAGGCCTTGTCACGGCACCGTGAAGAACTCCATGCCGGCGTAAGGCGCCTGCCGACAGGCCTTCAGACGCGACGCCAGGTCGCCCACATGAAGTTCGAGCTTGTGCCCGTCCGGGTCCAGGAAATAGAACGAATCGCCTTCGCTGCGATTGTCCCGCCACGATACGACCCCGGCCGCCTTGAGCCGCGCCACCAGACGCGGGAAACCCTCGGCCGCCAGGCTGAACGCGTAATGGGTGTAATCCGCCGCCGGCCCGGTCGTGCGTAATGGGTCGAGGGACAGGCACAACCACAAGCCCGGCAAAGACAGATAGGCCCCGCTGTCCCAGCGCGCCTCGAGACGAAACTGCAACAGGTCGCGATAAAAGCCCACGCTTCGGTCCAGCTCGGTGACCGCGAGGGTCAGATGGTTGAGGCCTGAAAGCATCGACAGGAACCTTGCGAAAGAAATGGACAAGAGAGGACGCTGTACACCCCCCCCAACGCAGCGGCTCCGGGGCATCGACAAACATTGTAACGAGCTCCCACTCCACCAGGGAATTCCTCGTCCACGTTCATAGGCAACGTCCTACACAGAACTCTCCAGCCCCCCTCAAAGACGCCGGAAACGGCCGATTCAAAGCCTTGGGCAGTGGTCTGTAAAGTCCGGAAACACACAGATATCGAAACACCACACGGACAGAACCCCTCAACCAAGGAATGTAATCGCGCCATGAACCAGACCACGCAGCCGACCCATCGTTTCACCAACTACCGCAAGGTCATTGCCCTGGCGGACCAGGATTGGCAGAACGCCGAAATCGGGAAGATCTCGGGACTCAACGTCGAGGTCAAGACACCCAACGTCCTGGTCGACCAGTACGGTCGCACCTTTCATCATTTCTGCACGACCTCCTACCTGGGCCTGGATTACCACCCCGCATTGCTTGACGGCGCCATGACCGCGTTGTGGGAAACCGGCACCCTGCGGGTCGCCAACTCGAAGAACCGCTGCAAGCTGGCGATCCTGGCCCGATACGAGGCCCAGTTGTCGGAGCTGTTCGGTGCCAGTTGCCTGAGTGCCCTGTCCTGCAGCGCGGCCAGTGCGGGAATCCTGCCATTGCTGGCCAGTGGCGTGCTCACCGACAACAGGCCGCCGGTCATGATATTCGACAAGCATGCCCACTATTCGATGAACCACTTCAAGACTGCTTGCGCCGATGAAACCCAGGTCCTCACCTGCCCCCATAACGACATGGATTTCATCGAGGACCTGTGCAAGCGTCAACGCAACGTGGCCTATGTGACCGATGGTGCCTACAGCATGGGCGGGATGGCGGACCTCGATAGCCTGTTATATCTCAAGCAGCGCTACGGCCTGTTCCTGTACCTGGACGACTCCCACGCGCTGTCCACCGTGGGCCAATGCGGCGCCGGCCTGGTCCGCTCGCGCCTTCCCACCGTGGACGAACGCACCCTGATCGTCGCTTCCCTGGCCAAATCCTTCGGGGCCAGCGGGGGCCTGGCGATGTTCGGCAGTGAAAGGCACAAGGCGCTGGTGCAGCGCTACGGTGGCCCCAGCAACTGGTCGCAGAGCCTGAACGCAGCGGCCATCGGCGCCGGCATGGCCTCGATCCGCCTGCATCGCAGCCGAGAGCTGGGCTCCTTGCAGGAGCGCTTGCAGGCTAATATCCGACTGTTCGACAGCCTTATCCGCACCGAACAGTACGGCAATCCCATGGCGATCCGCCTGATACCGTGCGGCGAAGCAGCCCTGGCCAATCGGCTGGCGGTGGAACTGGCCGAGCTTGGGTATTTCACCTCGGCGGTGTTCTTCCCTGTCGTGCCGCAGAACAAGGCCGCGATACGTATCACCCTGCGGGCCGACATGGAACCAGGGGTGATCCGGTCGTTCTGCGAACAGATGACCGACCTGCTGAAAGCTCACGGGCGTGAAATCCGCCCCTGAACGAAAACGGGTAGCCTGTGCGGCTCATTCGTGCACTCAAATCAACCGTACAGGCCACTGATGAAGAACCGTACAACCCTGATCGTCACCTGCACCACGGTTTTCCTGGCCCAACTGGGCATGAGCATCTACTTGCCGGCCTTGCCTGACATGGCCCGGGACCTGGGCGACGATGCTTCACGGGTGTCCTGGGGACTGCCGGTGTACCTGATCGGCATGGCACTGCCCATGCTGGCCTGGGGCAGCCTGAGCCAGGGGTTGGGGCGCAAGCCGGTGTTGCTGGCGGCGTTGGCGCTATACGGGCTGGCCAACCTGGCCCTGCCCCTGGGAACCGGCGTGGAAGCGTTCCTGGCCTTCAGGCTGATCCAGGGCATCGGGGCCAGCGGCATTTCGGTGATGGCGAGGGTGTTGATCCGGGACAGCTTCAGCGGCGACCTGCTGGCCAAGTCCCTGGCGTGGTTGTCCATCGCCTTTGTGATCGCCCTCGGTATCGGCCAATACCTCGGCTCCCTGATCCAGGCCGCTTTCGGCTGGGCGGCGATCTTCCAGGGGCTCGGCGCTGCCAGCCTGGTAATGGCCGCAGCCGTGTCCCGGGCCAGGTTCCCGAGGCTGACGGAGGAGAAAAACGCTCAACCGGCGTGGCGCGTGTATGGGCAGATCCTGAAGCACCCTGGCTTTCTCCTGCCCGCCCTGGCGGGTGGGTTGGGTTACGGTGTGATCATTGCCTTCAACACTGCCGCGCCGCTGATCCTGCGTGACAGCTTTCACTGGTCGGCGATCGAGTACGGCCTGCTGGGCTGGCCCATCAGCGCGGCGTACTTGCTCGGCGCATTGGTGGTCAATGCCTGCGTATTGCGCATCGGCCAGCGACGGCTGATGGGCTGGGGTATCGCCCTGGTACTGGGCGGCAGCGCGACCATGCTGGCGGCCAGCCTCAGCCTGGGCAGCGTGGCGGTGCTCTTCTGGCTGCCGTACTGCTTCGCCGTGTTCGGCCAGTCGCTGAACTACCCCATCAGCCTGTCCCTGGCCAATGAGGGTTCACCGATACCGGGCGCCTATGCCATGGCGTTGAGCGGCTTTCTGCATCAATGGATGGCATCGTTGATCGGCGCCATGGCCAGCCTGCTGTTGAGCGAGCAGGCCTGGCCGTTGGCAGCGTTGTGTACGTTGCTGGCGATGGCGGCAATGCTGTGTGCCAGATCCTTGCCGCCCCAACCCCGTCAGGCCCTGTAAGAAAAGCCTTGATACTCGTTCATGCTGCGTTGAAAACGGCCTCGCCTGACCTTCGTCTCAAGACTTTTCAGACACAGCCTAGAACGCGGTGCGGAAAATTTCCTCGATTTGCCGCTGGTCCGCTGCTCGCGGATTGGTCAAGCCGCAGGCGTCCTTCAGGGCGTTGGCGGCCAGCACCGGCACATCATTGAGGCGTACACCCAACTCCCGCAGGCCTGCGGGAATGTCCACGTCGCTGGCCAAGGCACGAATCGCCGCAATGGCGGCCTGCGCGCCCTCCTCCGGGCTGGATCCAGGCAGATCGACGCCCATGGCGCGGCCCACATCGGCCAGCCTGTCGGCGCACACCGAGGCGTTGAATGCCTGCACGTGTGGCAACAGCACGGCGTTGCATACCCCGTGCGGCAAGTCATAGAAGCCGCCCAACTGATGCGCCATCGCATGCACGAACCCCAGCGATGCATTGTTGAAGGCCATCCCGGCGAGGAACTGTGCGTAAGCCATGTTCTCCCGTGCCGCCAGGTCATTGCCGTCGCGCACCGCCAGGCGCAGGTTGTTGCTGATCAGGGTGACGGCTTTCAGGGCGCAGGCATCGGTAATCGGGGTCGCGGCGGTGGACACGTAGGCCTCCACGGCATGGGTCAACGCATCCATGCCCGTGGCGGCAGTCAGGCCCTTGGGCATCGCCACCATCAACGCCGGGTCGTTGACCGACATGAGCGGTGTCACGTTGCGATCGACAATCGCCATTTTCACATGGCGCGATTCGTCCGTAATGATGCAGAAGCGCGTCATCTCACTGGCGGTGCCGGCAGTGGTATTGATGGCGATCAGCGGCAATTGCGGCTTGCTCGAACGGTCGACGCCTTCGTAGTCACCGATCTGCCCGCCGTTGGTGGCACACAGGGCGATGCCCTTGGCGCAGTCGTGAGGCGAACCACCGCCCAGCGAAACCACGAAATCGCACCGGGTTTCTTTCAGCAGGCCCAACCCCTGCACGACGTTGGCGATGCTCGGGTTGGGTTTTGCGCCATCGAAAACGACCGAATCGATGTCCTGTGCGGCCAGTAGTCCCGCCAGCTTGTCGGCAACGCCGGCCTTGGCAAGCCCGGCATCGGTGACGATCAACGCCTTGCGAAAACCATAGTTGCGGATGGCGGTCATGGCCTCGTCGAGGCAGCCCAGCCCCATGACATTCACGGCTGGGATGAAGAAAGTGCTGCTCATGGGAACATGCTCCTGGGGAAGCCGGATCGGCGTGCCTACAGGATTGACCGAGCGGTCACGGCATTCCTTGATCTGGCTCAAGAGTCTGTCGTGATAAAGTCGCGCCCTGCCTTTGCCACGTTTTGGATGAGCTTCGCAATGACCGATTTCCAGGAATATGACGCCCGGCTCGAAGATTGGGAGGCCTTGCGCGCCAACACCGCTTTCAGCGGCCTGTTGGTGGGTAACGGTGCCAGCCGCGCCATATGGGACGACTTTGGCTATGACTCGCTGTTCGAGAACGCCCGCACGGTCGAGGAAAAGCCCCTGAGCCCGTCGGAACTGAGCGTGTTCGACGCAATGCAGACGCGCAGCTTCGAGCAGGTGCTCGGTGCGCTGAAAACCACCAGCCGGATCAACAAGGCCCTGGCCGTCAGCTCCGCCGCCCCGCGCAATCGCTACTACGCGATCAAGGAAGCGCTGATCAACACCGTGCACGCCGTGCACATTCCCTGGCGACTGGTGCAGCCGGCAACCCTGGCAACGTTGAACCGGGAGCTGAGTCGCTACCGCACGGTATTCACCACCAACTATGACCTGCTCAACCACTGGGCGCTGCAGCATGAACCAGGCACCCTCACCGATCTGTTCAGCGGCGACGATCAACGTTTCGACCTGAACCACGCCTGCTCGGACAAGACGCGCCTGCTCTACCTGCACGGCGGCCTGCACCTGGTGCGCAACCAGGACGGCACCGCGCGCAGGCTCACCTCCACCGAGGGCACGCTGCTGGGCAACTTCGCCATCAACAACACCCTCAAGACCCTCGACGACGTACCGCTGTTCGTCAATGAAGGGCCCAGCGAGGACAAGCTCAGGACGATCCGCAGTTCCGACTACCTGTCGTTCGGCTATGACCAGTTGCTGCACCACGGCGACAACCTGTGCCTGTTCGGCCATGCCCTGGGCGAGCAGGACCGGCACATCGTCCAGGCCTTGCGCCAGGCCAGCCCCAGGACCATGGCCATTGCGATCTATCCCCGCAGCCAGGCGTTCATCCAGCACCAGAAGCGTCACTACGCCAAGTTGTTCCAGGGACTGGAGGTGGCGTTGCGGTTCTTCGACGCCAAGAGCCATCCGCTGGGCGATCCGAAACTGTCGGTGCCGGTGGAGATTTAGGCAGTCGGCATTGGACAGGACTCTTTTGGGATCG
The DNA here is from genome assembly GCF_900119645.1 of Pseudomonas sp. NFACC43. Taxonomy (NCBI): domain Bacteria; kingdom Pseudomonadati; phylum Pseudomonadota; class Gammaproteobacteria; order Pseudomonadales; family Pseudomonadaceae; genus Pseudomonas; species Pseudomonas sp. NFACC43. Next base: position 25,843 of record NZ_FPKK01000014.1, on the reverse strand, counting down.
GATACACGATGGACTGTGGCGAGGGGATTTGTCCCCGTTGGGTGCGCAGCGCCCCCAAAAGCTAAACATTCGGTTCATCTGACAGACCAGGTTGTCATGTTTGAGGGCTGCTGCGCGCCCCAACGGGGACAGATCCCCTCGCCACGGGACCGGCATCCATGGGTTTGCTGTCAAAGCGCCGCCAGCGTCTTGTCCTTGATGACGGTGGTGGGGCCGTTGGCCTTGACGCTGGCGATGCCTTTGTCCCGGGCGGCGTCCGATGAATAAGCCTCGCTGCTGCCGATCACTTCATGGTTGGCAGCCTTGAGATTGAAGTACGGATGACCGTCCTTCGTGTTCTTGAGCTCATAGCGTTCGGCCAGCGGGCTGTTTTTCTGCACCGCGGCGATACCGCCATCGGCACCGCTGCGAGAAGCATACAGCTCGCTGGTCAGGATGGTCTCGGCGTTGGCTGCCTTGAGCACAAAGCGAAACTGGCCACTGCTGGTCTTGCTGATTTCGTACCATCCGGACATGTTCGTTCCCCTTGGGCTGGGTTGATTGCCCAGACAGTAAAGACCCGCTGCGCTTGTTCCGCCAGGCCGGGTACGTAACGCCCTACAGCGTAATGGCCGTGCCCAGCAGCGTCAGGAATCCCGCCAGCCAGTTCGGATGAGCCGGCCAGGCCGGCGCGGTGGCGAGATTGCCCTGTACGTGACCTTCCGTCACCGGAATATCGATATAGGTCCCTCCCGCCAGGCGTACTTCTGGAGCACAGGCCGGGTAGGCGCTGCATTCCCGCCCTTCGAGGATCCCCGCCGCCGCCAGCAGTTGCGCCCCGTGGCAGACCGCCGCGATCGGCTTGCCCGCCAGGTCGAAATCTCGCACCAGCTGCAAGACTTTCTCGTTCAGACGCAGGTATTCCGGCGCGCGACCGCCAGGGATCAGCAGGGCATCGTAGTCAGCCGCCTCGACACCAGCGAAATCATGGTTCAAGGCGAACCGGTGGCCGGGCTTTTCGCTATAGGTCTGGTCGCCTTCGAAGTCATGGATAGCCGTGCGCACGGTCTGGCCCGCGGTTTTGTCCGGACACACCGCGTGCACGGTGTGGCCGACCATCTGCAAGGCCTGGAACGGCACCATCACTTCATAATCTTCGACGTAGTCGCCGACCAGTATCAGGATTTTCTTCGCGGCCATGATTGGGCTCCTTGGGAAATGCGTGGATGGGCACGCATTAAAGGTAGTCCGCCGTACCGGAATGGGAGGAAAACTCGGGTCATTGACTGACGGGTTGCACGCCAGGCGGACCCACTGTGGGAGCTCGCCCCCACAGCAACAGCCGATGGCCGGTCAGGCGAGGTAGCCGTCGGCCCGCAGCAGGGTTTCGAGGCAATGCTCGGTGATGCGATAGAACGCCTTGAGTTCTTCGATCTTGGCCAACAGCTCCTTGGGCTCCACCGGCCCGGGGCGCTTGACCGCCAGGATCATCTTGTTCTTGTTGGTATGTTCCAGGGAGATGAACTCGAACACCTTGGTCTCGTAGCCACAGGCTTCCAGCAGCAGCGCCCGCAAGCTGTCGGTGACCATCTCCGCCTGCTGGCCGAGGTGCAAGCCATATTGCAGCATCGGTTTGAGCAACGCCGGGCTCTGGATCTGCAAGCGAATCTGCTTGTGGCAGCACGGCGAGCACATGATGATCGAAGCGCCCGAGCGAATGCCCATGTGGATCGCGTAATCGGTGGCGATGTCGCAGGCGTGCAAGGCGATCATCACGTCCACTGCACTGGGGGCCACGCTGCGCACGTCGCCGTGCTGGAAGGTCAGGCCCGGATGCTCCAAGCGCGCGGCAGCTTCGTTGCACAGCCGAACCATGTCCTCGCGCAGCTCGACTCCGGTCACCAGGCCTTCGGCCTGCAGAGTGTTGCGCAGGTAGTCATGAATGGCGAAGGTCAGGTAGCCCTTGCCCGAACCGAAGTCCGAAACCCGTACCGGCTTGTCCAGGGCCAGCGGCGAGGACGTCAGCGCGTGGCTGAAGACTTCGATGAACTTGTTGATCTGCTTCCACTTGCGCGACATCGCCGGAATCAGCTCGTGCTTGTGGTTGGTCACACCCAGGTCAGCCAGGAATGGCCGGCTCAGATCGAGAAAACGGTTCTTCTCGCGGTTGTGCTCCACCGAGGGCACTTCCCGCAATTGCTGGGGCCTGCTCCTGAACAACGAAGGCTTGCCCTTTTTGCTGTACTCCAGTTGCGCCTCGTCGGTCACCGCCAGCAGATGGGCATTGCGGAACGACGCCGGCAACAGCCCGGCGATGGTCGCCACGCCTTCGGCCAGCGGGAAGTTCTTGGTGATGTCACGGGTCTTGTAGCGATAGACGAACGACAGGCAAGGCTGCTCCTTGACGGTCGTTTGCTTGATGATCAGCCGCTGAAGGTCTGCTTCGTCGCCGACATACCGGGCCAGCACCAGCTTGATGAAAGCGTTCTGTTCGAGGCTGGCCTGCAGCAACTCGATGAACTGGGCGTGGTGGTCCGCCGCGGGACGGGCGGGAGTTGCGGTGACAGACATGGAAAAGCGGCCTCGGGGCGGGGCGGATCGGGAATGGCGGGTATTTTAGGGGGGGATGGGGTGCGAGGGCACGAGGAATTTCCCCAGTGGTGCGAAATCCATCGGTGCCCTTGGCGTTGGCCGGCCAGCCGTCATGGCCGGGAAACTCCCCGCGACGAGGGTGCTCGCCGCAGCGGCGATGCCAAAAGCCTCAGCCCAGGACCACTAGGCGGTTGGGCAATTCATTGCGTTCGTGAGTCACCGGCACGTGCTCCTTGAGCAATTCGCCGCAGGCCTGGATGCAGGTTATGAAGCCCTGCAGGGTTTGTCCCTGACGAACCTGCTGGGTGAAGGCCGCGACAATCGACTCCCAGTGCTTGTTGTCGAGACGGCTGGAAATGCCCTCGTCCACCAGGATCTCCACGTACCGCTCGGCCTCGCAGACGAAGATCAGCATCCCCGTGCTTCCCACGGTGTGGTGCAGGTTCTGTTCGAGAAACTGCCGGCGAGCCAGGTTGGAGGCGCGCCAATGGCGCACCGAGCGGGGAATCAGGTGGGTGGTGATCCTGGGAATACGAAACAGCAGGCACAGCACGATGAAGCTGGCCCATTGCACCAGCAACAGGCTGTGCATGGTCAACCAGCCCGAAAGATAATGCACCACCCCAGGCACCACCAACGCCAGCAGACTGGCCCACAGCAGCGGGATATAGGCGTAGTCGTCGGCACGGGCGGCGAGCACCGTGACCAGTTCGGCATCGGTATCGCGCTCGACCCGGGCGATGGCCTCGGCCACCTTGCGTTGTTCGTGTTCAGTCAGTAATGCCATGGTTAGAAATGCCTGCTCATTTTTATTGTCACCAGCCGCCCGACGAACCGCCGCCACCGAAACTGCCACCGCCGCCGCTGAAGCCGCCACCGCCTCCACCGCCGAAACCACCGCCGCCGCGGCTGGAACCGCTGGAGCCGCCACCGCTGGCGGGCAGGATACCCAGTACCTGGCAGACCATGACCGTGATGATGAACAGCATCACCAGCAACACGAACAACCCGGGATGGCGCTGGACGAAATCACCCTCCTGCGCCCCCGCGTCATACGCCGCTGCCGGCTCATCCAAGGGGTTGCCGCCCAGTACCACCAGCATCGCCGCCACGCCGTCACTGATGCCTTTGTTGAAATTGCCGGTCTTGAAGGCCGGTGTGATCACCTGGTTGATGATCACCGAACTCTGGGCATCGGTCAGCCGATCTTCCAGGCCGTAGCCCACTTCGATCCGCAGTTTACGGTCATCCCGGGCGACGATCAGCAGTGCGCCGTTATTCTTGTCCTTTTGCCCGATGCCCCAGTGGCGACCCAATTGATAGCCGAAGTCTTCGATGCTGGCGCCTTGCAGGTTCGCCAGCGTGACCACCACTACCTGCTCGCCGGTGGCCTGCTCGTGCGCCTTGAGCTGCGCCTCCAGTTGCTGGCGTACCGCAGGCTCGAGCAGCCCGGCGGTATCCACTACCCGGCCGGTCAACTGCGGAAACTTCAATTCGGCCTGGGCCGTGACTGCGAACACCCAGAGCAACAGCACAAAGGCGCAGCTGCGAGCGGCCAGCTTCAAGCCATGGGCAAGCGCAGTGCCCAGGACCGATGCTTGCAGCTTGCAGCTCGAGGCCTGTAGCGGCTTCATTAAAATTTCACTTGCGGCGCTTTCTCGGCACCGGGGCTGGTGGCTTCGAAGGTTTCACGCACCGGCAGGTCGCTGTACAGCACGCTGTGCCACAGGCGACCCGGGAAGGTCCGGATCTCGGTGTTGTACTTCTGCACCGCCAGGATGAAGTCACGGCGGGCCACGGCGATGCGGTTCTCGGTCCCTTCGAGTTGCGATTGCAGCGCCAGGAAGTTCTGGTTGGCCTTGAGGTCCGGGTAGCGTTCGGAGACCACCATCAAGCGGCTCAACGCCCCGCTCAACTGGTCCTGGGCCTGCTGGAACTGCTTGAGTTTTTCCGGGTTGTCCAGGGTGCTGGCGTCCACCTGGATCGAGGTGGCCTTGGCGCGCGCCTCGATCACCGCCGTCAGGGTTTCCTGCTCATGCTGGGCATAGCCCTTGACGGTCTCCACCAGATTGGGAATCAGGTCCGCACGGCGCTGGTACTGGTTCTGCACCTGGCCCCAGGCCGCCTTGGCCTGCTCGTCCAGGGTCGGGATATTGTTGATGCCGCAACCGGCCAGCAGCAGGCTGCACAGCATCAGGGCGAGCATCTGCAGGCCGCCGCGGTGGTTCAGTCTTGGATTCATCGGATGAAGTTCTCCCTTGCTTGATTGCATTGGTAAAAACACGGCCACCTATCCCATCGACGCTGGGGCATAATCTGCCGCCGCACTGGATTGAAACGGATCGATGGGCTAAAAGATGCGCGGTGCGAAACTAAGTTCAGCCCCCCGGGCTCGAAAGTGTGCTGCATTTGACCGAACAACAATAGCCGCTCCTCACATTTTGGCTGACCGGCGTGTACTGATCCGCCCTTTAGGCTTGCGAGAAAACTATTCATGAAGAAGCTGTGTTTGCTGGGCCTGTTTGTCAGTCTGGCCAGTCAATCCGTATGGGCCGACAACCTGCCAGTCCCCATGGAGAACAAGGATGCCTTCATCAGCGACCTGATGAAGCAGATGACCCTCGAGGAAAAGATCGGCCAATTGCGCCTGATCAGCATCGGCCCGGAAATGCCCCGGGAGATGATCCGCAAGGAAATCGCCGCCGGTAACATCGGCGGCACGTTCAACTCCATCACTCGCGATGAGAACCGTCCGATGCAGGACGCGGCCATGCGCAGCCGGCTGAAGATCCCGATGTTCTTCGCCTACGACGTGATCCACGGCCACCGCACCATTTTCCCGATTCCCCTGGCCCTGGCCTCGAGCTGGGACATGGACGCCATCTACCGCTCCGGCCGCATCGCCGCCAAGGAAGCAGCGGCCGACAGCCTGGACATCACTTTCGCGCCGATGGTGGACATTTCCCGCGACCCGCGCTGGGGCCGCACCTCCGAAGGCTTCGGCGAGGACACCTACCTGGTGTCGCGCATTGCCGCCGTGATGGTCAAGGCCTTCCAGGGCAAGGGCGCCAACGCCGCCGACGCCATCATGGCCAGCGTCAAGCACTTTGCCTTGTACGGCGCGGTGGAAGGTGGCCGTGACTACAACACCGTGGACATGAGCCCGGTGAAGATGTACCAGGACTATCTGCCTCCCTACCGCGCCGCCATCGATGCCGGCGCCGGCGGCGTGATGGTCGCGCTGAACTCCATCAACGGCATACCGGCCACGGCCAACACCTGGCTGATGCACGACCTGCTGCGCAAGGAATGGGGGTTCAAGGGCCTGGCGGTCAGTGACCATGGCGCCATCTTCGAGCTGATCAAGCATGGTGTCGCCAAGGACGGTCGCGAAGCAGCGAAGCTGGCGATCAAGGCCGGCATCGACATGAGCATGAACGACTCGCTCTATGGCAAGGAACTGCCGGGGCTGCTCAAGGCCGGCGAGATCGAGCAGAGCGACATCGACAACGCCGTGCGCGAAGTGCTCGCCGCCAAGTACGACATGGGCCTGTTCAAGGACCCGTACCTGCGCATCGGCAAGGCTGAGGATGACCCGGCCGACACCTATGCCGAAAGCCGCATGCACCGCGCCGATGCCCGTGACGTGGCGCGCCGCAGCCTGGTGCTGCTGGAAAACCGCAACCAGACCTTGCCCCTGAAGAAGACGGCGAAGATCGCCCTGGTCGGCCCGCTGGCCAAGGCGCCGATCGACATGATGGGCAGTTGGGCCGCCGCCGGCCGGCCGGCGCAGTCGGTCACGGTGTTCGACGGCATGGCCCGTGCCTTGGGCGGTGAGTCGAAGTTGATCTATGCCCGTGGCGCCAACATCACTGGCGACAAGAAGGTCCTCGATTACCTGAACTTCCTCAACTTCGACGCCCCGGAAGTGGTGGACGACCCGCGTCCGGCCCAGGTGCTGATCGACGAAGCGGTGAAAGCCGCCAGGCAGGCCGACGTGGTGGTGGCCGCCGTGGGCGAGTCCCGTGGCATGTCCCACGAATCGTCGAGCCGTACCGAACTGAACATCCCCGCCAGCCAGCGCGAGCTGATCAAGGCCCTGAAGGCCACCGGCAAGCCGCTGGTACTGGTGTTGATGAATGGCCGTCCGCTGTCGCTGCTGGAAGAGAAGCAACAGGCCGATGCGATCCTGGAAACCTGGTTCAGCGGCACCGAAGGCGGCAACGCCATCGCCGACGTACTGTTCGGCGACTACAACCCGTCGGGCAAGCTGCCGATCACCTTCCCACGCTCGGTAGGCCAGATTCCGACCTACTACAACCATCTGAGCATCGGCCGGCCGTTCACGCCGGGCAAGCCAGGCAACTACACCTCGCAATACTTCGACGACACCACCGGTCCGCTGTACCCCTTCGGCTACGGTTTGAGTTACACCGAATTCAGCCTGTCGGACATGGCCCTGTCCTCCACCACGCTGAACAAGACCGGCAAGCTGGACGCCAGCGTGACCGTGGAGAACACCGGCAAGCGTGACGGCGAAACCGTGGTGCAGCTGTATATCCAGGACGTGACGGGGTCGATCATCCGTCCGGTGAAGGAACTGAAGAACTTCCAGAAGGTGATGCTCAAGGCCGGTGAGAAAAAGGTCATCCACTTCACCATCACCGAAGACGACCTGAAGTTCTACAATGCCCAGCTCAAATACGCGGCGGAGCCGGGCAAGTTCAATGTGCAGATCGGCCTGGATTCCCAGGACGTGAAGCAGCAGAGTTTCGAGTTGCTCTGACCTTCGGAACAACTTGATTTTCCCTGTGGGAGCGAGCTTGCTCGCCATGGCGTCAGATCAGCCGCATCGACATTGGCTGACACTGCGTCATCGCGAGCAAGCCCGCTCCCACAGTTGTATCTGGGTGTTCGGGCTAGCCGCGTCGATCCAACAGGTTGACCACCAACCGATCCACCAGCCCCCATAACCGTTGCTTGAAGCGCTTCCACAACGGCCGACGCTGCCAGGCGTCCAGGCTGACCTGCTGGCTCTGGGCGAAGTCTCGCTCGAAACTGGCCGCCACCGCAGCGCTGAGTCGCGAATCGAGGGCCTCGAGGTTGGCCTCCAGATTGAAGCGCAGGTTCCAGTGATCGAAATTGCAGGAACCGATGCTGACCCAGTCATCCACCAGCACCATTTTCAGGTGCAGGAAACAGGGCTGGTATTCGAAGATCTTCACCCCGGCCTTGAGCAGGCGCGGGTAATAACGATGCCCGGCGTAACGCACCGAGGGATGATCGGTGCGTGGGCCTGTAAGCAACAGCCGCACGTCGATGCCCCGGGCCGCGGCTTTGCGCAGGGAACGGCGCACGTTCCAGGTCGGCAGGAAATAAGGCGTCGCCATCCAGATCCGTTTCTGCCCGCTGTTCAACGCCCGGGACAGGGACTGCAGGATATCCCGGTGCTGGCGGGCGTCGGCATAGGCCACCCGGCCCATGCCCTCGCCCACCGGCGGTACACGAGGCAATCGCGGCAGGCCGAAGTTGGAGGCCGGCTTCCAGGCACGACGGTGACGGTTGGCGAGCCACTGGCGGTCGAACAGCAACTGCCAGTCCAGCACCAGCGGGCCGACGATCTCCACCATGACTTCGTGCCATTGGCTGCGGTCGTCGAGGGGGTTCCAGAATTCATCGGTCACCCCGGTGCCGCCCACCACCGCCAGACGCTGGTCCACCAGCAGGAGCTTGCGATGATCGCGATAGAGGTTGCGCACCCAGCGGCGCCAGCTCAGGCGATTGTAGAAACGCAGCTCCACCCCCGCCTCCAGCAGGCGGTTGCGCAGGCCCAGGGTAAACGCCAGGCTGCCATAGTCATCGAACAGGCACCGCACGCGCACGCCCCGCTCGGCTGCCTGGACAAGGGCCTGGACCATCGCCTCGGCGCAAGCCCCCGCCTCCACCAGGTACAACTCCAGCTCGACCTGTTCCTGGGCCCGGGCGATTTCCACCAGCATGCGCGGAAAAAACTGCGGACCGTCGATCAACAGCTCGAACCTGTTGCCCTCACGCCAGGGAAATACCGGGCCGCTCACGTCAACGCGCCGTGAAAATCAGCACCGCATTCACCGGCACCGACAGGCTGATGGCTGACAGACCGGCCAGGTTGCGCAGCTTTTCCAGGCCCGGCGCCAAGTCGAAGTCCGCCGCGTTGAGCACCAGCGGCTCCAGGGTCACCACCTGGAAACGTCGTTCATCCAGGCGCGTCGCCAGCAGTTCGACGATGTATTCATGCTGCTTGCCATGCAGGTCCACTGTCAGCGGCAGGCGCAATTCCAACTGCGCGCCATTGGCCAGGTCCTGGATAGGGACCAGGTCGATCCGCGCCGTAACGGTGGCTTCGGCAAATTGCTTGATCTCGAACAGCTCGGCCCGCATGCGTTCGTCTCGCAGGGGAATGCCGCTGTTGATGGACTCCAGTTCCACCTCCAGGCGAGCCAGGCCATCGGGCTGGACCTGACCGTGGAGAACCAGGAAACGCTGGACCTCGGAAACGTTGCCGTTCTTGCTGCTGATGAACGACAGCCGCGACGATTCGCCGTCCAGGTACCAGTCGGCCTGGGCCGGCAGCGCGGCGCAGGCCAGCAGCAAGGTCGCGACAGCGTGAGAGAAAGACCGCTTGAACATACACACTCGGAGGGCAGATAAACCTGTGGCGAACCTTAACCGGGCCAAGGGCCGTTGCAAACAGTCTGTTTCAACAACTGCCAGAAACACCGATGATCCAGGGGATTTATCGAGTCACTCCAGGCGGCACCCCTGTCGCGCGCCCATCCACCGCGCGCTATTGCTGCGTCCCAGCCCGGCGACCACGACGCGTTTGTCCTCGGGCGTGTCGAGAAAGTCGCTGATGGGCACCGACTGTTTCACATAGCCACGGCAGTAATCCGCCGGTTGCTCCATCACATAGCGGCATGAGCAGTATTGCTTGGCGGTGTAGGCGCTGATGATGTCGGGAAAGGCCCGCAGCGCCACCCGCTCGAGCCAGATCCAGCCCATCAGGGCAACCAGAAACACCGACACCAGCGTGAACAGCCACTTGCGCCTCATGGCCGCACCCCTTCGGCGAATGCCGCCATGGCTCGCTTGAGCAATTCGTTGTGGCGATAGCTGCCATCGCGATCATCGCCATAGCGCACGATGACCAGCCGGGCGCTGGGAATGATGTACAAGGCCTGCCCCCAATGCCCCAGTGCGGCGTAAGTGTCCGGTGGCGCGTCGGGCCAGGGATGGAGGGAGCGGTCGGCGGCGCGATTGAGCCACCAGTGGCCACCGGGCACGGCTTCGTCCTGGCCAGCCTGGAACCGGGTGAAAGGTTCGCGATTGAACGCAACCCACTCCTTGGGAATCAATTGCCGCTCGCCCCAGCGGCCGTCCCGTTGCATCAACAACCCGACACGCGCCAGGTCCCGCGCCGTGAGGTAGGCATAGGACGAACCGACGAAGGTGCCGCTGGCATCGGTTTCCCAGGTTGCCTGGCGGATACCCAACGGTTCGAACAGCGCCGTCCAGGGGTAATCGGCGTATCGCGTCGGCCCGACAATGTTTTTCAACGCCGCCGCCAGCAGGTTGCTGTCGCCGCTGGAATAACGGAATACCTGCCCCGGCGGACTGAAACTTTCATGCTGCGCAGTGAACGCCGCCATGTCGTGGCGTCCGCGGGTGTAGAGCATCGCCACCACGGAGGACTTGAGTGGCGCGTATTCGTAGTCTTCCTGCCAATCCAGGCCCGAGGCCCAGTGAAAAAGATCGGCCAGGGTCACGCCCGGGTGCTTGCCCAACGCCGGGTAGTACCGGGCGACCGGCTCTTGCAGGCCAAACAGTTTTTCACCGTAGGCCACGCCGAACACCGTCGCCAGCAGGCTTTTACTGATGGACCAGGTCAGGTGCGGGGTCTGGGCAGTGTTCGGTCCGGCGTAGCGTTCGTAGACCAGCCGACCGTCCTGGATCACCAGCAGCGCATCGGTGCGGATGCCCTCACGGTTTGCATCGTCCCGGGGTGGGAAGGCGTATTGTTCCAAGGCTTCGATGGCCGGCCCGCTCGGGGTCGGGCCACTTGGCCATTGCTCGCCGGGCCAGTCTTCGGCCTGGACGCTCAGGTTGAGTATCAGCAACGGAATCAGGAACCAGCCTTTGGACATGCTTGGGGCTCGCAGGATTGAACCTTCAGAGCCTATGCAGACTTGATGACAATTTGAGTGTGTGTGCCCCCTTGTGGGAGCGAACTTGCTCGCTCCCACAAGGGGTGGTCGTCTGGAGGACTATCCCAACGCCTTGGCCAACCGCTTGGCCCGCGCGCCCGCCGCCATCTCCATCACCGCTTTATCCCGCGTCCACATCTCGCGCCACGGCGCAGGCCCGGCGGCCAGTGCGGTATTCAGTTCGCCATCAAGCACGTCGAACTGCGCGAACAACCCGCCCAGCAGCACGTGCCCGGACGCGCTGGACGGATTGTGAAGGCTCACCTGCGCGCAACCGGCCAGCAGCGCGAGCAGGCGCAATTGCAACGCCTGGGGCCAGGCGCATTCCTGCCCCACGCCATACAGCCAGGCGGTCATGGCACTGAGCACGTAAAGATCTTCCAAGGTGCGAAACGGCTTGACGTACGCGTCCCAACCGTCCCCCGCCAACAATTCGCACAGCGCGTCGTCGAGCAGGACGCGGCCATGGCTGACGTCTGGCATCAAGGTAATGGCCGGGAGTTTTTCCAGGGTTACGCCAGGCTCGCCGGGATAGACCACGGCCAGGTTCAGTCGTGGCGTTTCACCCGGCGCTTCGCAGCGAGCGGCAATCAGCAGCCATTCGGCGGCATCCCCGGCGGTGACGAAATCCTTGCGTCCAGTCAGGCGCAGATCCGCCAGGCGGGTCTGCATGTCCGCCGGGCGCAGGCTGCGCTGCTCAGTGGCGCACAACGCGCCGAGGCTGTGGGGCGCGCTGGGCCAGAGCGCGCGCAACGCTGCCTGGTAGCCCACCAGGAAGGCCAGTCCCGGTGTCGCCATCAATCGCGCGCCGGCCACCGCCAACTCGAACGGCGTGACCGGCCCCAGGCGTTGCAACAACGCCGCGTACCCCTCGGCCAGGTCCGAATGGGCAGTCAGCCGTTCGCCACGTGCGATCAGAGTTTGCCAAAGCATGGGAGGTTCCTCGAGGGCTGTCATATAAGCATCACCAAAGCTTCATGGTGATGACACCGGGGCTACATAGCCTGACTTTGCACAACATGGCTGCATAAAGAAAGTCGACTGGCTGCAACTGAACAGCCCGCACGGAGATTCGCTATGACTCAGATCGCCCGCATCAGCGACACCGGCAATGAACGCCGCCTGCAAGCCGAACGCCTGGTCGGCGCCCAGGCCTTGCAAGAAGCCCAGGCCCTGCGCTTCAACGTCTTCAGCGGCGAGTTCAACGCCAAGCTCAAGGGCGCGGAAATGGGTCTGGACATGGATGACTATGATGTTCATTGCGCCCACATCGGCGTACGCGACCTGAACACCGGCCGCCTCGTGGCGACCACTCGCCTGCTCGACCACCAGGCCGCCAGTAGCCTGGGACGCTTCTACAGCGAAGAAGAATTCAGCCTCCACGGCCTGGTCCATCTCAAGGGCCCGATCCTGGAGATCGGCCGGACCTGCGTCGACCCGGCCTACCGTAACGGCGGCACCATCGCGGTGCTCTGGGGGGAACTGGCCGAAGTCCTGAACGAGGGCGGCTACAGCTACCTGATGGGTTGCGCCAGCATTGCGATGCAGGACGGCGGCATCCAGGCCCAGGCGATCATGCAACGCCTGCGCGAGCGCTACCTGTGCAACGAACACCTGCAAGCCGTACCGAAAAAACCGTTGCCGACCCTGGACGTGCCGTCCAATGTCATCGCCGAAATGCCGCCGTTGCTCAAGGCCTACATGCGCCTGGGTGCGAAGATCTGCGGCGAGCCGTGCTGGGACGAGGAATTCCAGGTGGCCGATGTGTTCATCCTGCTCAAGCGCGATGACCTCTGCCCACGCTACGCCCGCCACTTCAAGGCAGCGGTTTGATGAGCCGCTCAAGGGTGTACGCGCGGATCGCGCGCGTCCTGCTGGTGGTGGCGCTGGGTCTGGGCATGGCCAGCGTGTTCGGTGTTTTCGAGCGCCTGGGGCTTGCCCACTCCATGGTACGTCGTCAGCGCTGGTCGCGGTTCTTCATGGCACGGCTGAGCAATGCCCTGCCCTTTTCCGTGACCGTCCATGGGCAATTGCCGCGACAGCCGATGCTGTGGGTCAGCAACCACGTGTCCTGGACCGACATCCCGCTGCTGGGCATGCTCACTCCGATGTCATTCCTGTCCAAGGCTGAAGTGCGCACCTGGCCGGTGGCCGGCTGGCTGGCGGCGAAGGCCGGTAGCCTGTTCATTCGCCGTGGCTCGGGCGACAGCCAGTTGATCCGCAAGCAGATGACCCGTCACCTGCAACAGACCCACCCATTGCTGATGTTCCCGGAAGGGACCACCACCGACGGGCGGTCCCTGCGCACCTTCCACGGTCGCCTGTTATCGGCCGCCATCGATGCCGAGGTGGCGCTGCAGCCTGTGGCGATCCGTTACCTGCGCAACGGCGAGCCCGATTCCCTGGCCCCTTTCATTGGCGATGACGACCTGCTGTCGCACCTGATGCGCTTGTTTGCCAACGATCGGGGCGACGTTCACATTTACCTGCTGCAACCCATCGCCTGCCAAGGCCAGGAACGCGCGGCCCTGGCTTTCCAGGCGCAACAGGCGGTACACAAGGCATTGTTCGGAACGATTCCCGAGAAACAGCAAGCGCCGACACGGCCTGCGGCAATTGCGGCCTGACCCGGATCTCTGCGCAGCCCCCCCCTGTGGGAGCAAGCTGGCTGACGATAGCGGCTTAATATTCAGCAGACGAGCTGACTGATGCACCGCTATCGCCAGCCAGCTCGCTCTCACAATCAGATCCGGGGCGCGGCCTGGTTTTGTACAAAGTCCTGCAACTGCGGGTAAAACAACTGGAAGTCCTCGCTCAGCGGCTCATAGAGCTCGATCAATTCCTTCATCGCCCCAGCCAGTTCCTCAGGCCGGGACAGGCGGCGGGAAATGCCACGCAGTACCTGCCCCAGCACTTCGAATTCCTGATAGGACCCCAGCCAGTCATCCGCCGCCATATACGGCGCGATCTGTGCCAGGCGCCCTGGCAGTTGCGGTTCGGTGCGCAGTACCTGGTAGACACGGGACGTGAAATCCACCAGCGGCCCTTCACCGTACAACGCCCAGTCCCGGGCCAGGCAGTGGTCGAAAAACACATCCAGCACGATCCCGGCATAGCGCCGTCGCACCGTGGAAAACCGCGACAGGGCGATGTCCACCAAAGGGTGGCGGTCGGTGTATTGGTCGATGCGTCGATGCAAGGCGATCCCTGCTTCGATCCGCGGGTCATACAGCCCTTGCAGCGGTCCCTTGACGAAGTCGCCGTAGAGACTGCCGAGCAGTTGTTCCCGGCCGGGGCCGCCGAGGTGCAGGTGCGCGAGATAGTTCATGGGGGCCAGCTTAGCATCGCCAGGCTCATATCGTTATAACCCGATATAGCGATTTGTTCGCTGCTCAGATCGAATCCATATTGGTATATCGCGAAGCAACGATTTAAGGTTCGCCTTATCGCGATATAGCGTTTTACTCACTACGGCTGCCTCCATGACCCTCGACCTCGACGAAATAATAAAAGCCCTGGCACACCCAGTACGGCGAGACATCCTCAACTGGCTCAAGGACCCCAAGGTCCAGTTCCCCGAACAGTTGCACAACCATGAATTCGGCATCTGCGCCGGACAGATCGACCAGCGTTGCGGCCTGTCGCAGTCCACGGTGTCGGCTCATCTGGCGGTGTTGCAACGGGCGGGGCTGATCACCAGCCAGAAGGTCGGTCAATGGCACTTCTTCAAACGCAACGAGGAAGTGATCCAGCAGTTCCTCAAGCAAATGAGCCAAGAGCTCTGATTCGACAAGGACCCGCCATGCCCCTCTCGCTACTCATCCTGGCCCTGAGCGCCTTCGCCATCGGCACCACTGAGTTCGTCATCATGGGCCTGCTGCCCGATGTGGCGGCCGACCTGGGAGTCTCGATCCCGGGTGCCGGCTGGCTGGTGACTGGCTACGCCCTGGGCGTGGCCATCGGTGCGCCGTTCATGGCCCTGGCTACCGCCAGTCTGCCGCGCAAGGCCGCACTGGTGGTGCTGATGGGGATCTTCATCGTCGGCAACCTGCTCTGCGCCATCGCCAGCGACTACAACGTGCTGATGTTCGCCCGGGTGGTCACCGCCCTGTGCCATGGCGCGTTCTTCGGCATCGGCTCGGTGGTGGCCGCCGGCCTGGTGGCGCCCAACAAGCGTGCCTCGGCCGTGGCCCTGATGTTCACCGGCCTGACCCTGGCCAACGTGCTCGGCGTGCCGCTGGGCACCGCACTGGGCCAGGAAGCCGGCTGGCGCTCGACCTTCTGGGCCGTGACCGTCATCGGCGTGGTGGCGCTGATTGGCCTGATCCGCTTCCTGCCGGCCAAGCGCGATGAAGAAAAACTCGACATGCGCTCGGAACTGGTGGCGCTCAAGGGCGCCGGCCTGTGGCTGTCCCTGGCCATGACGGCCCTGTTTTCCGCTTCGGTATTCGCCCTGTTCACCTACGTCGCTCCCTTGCTGGGCGAGGTCACCGGCGTATCGCCCCGTGGCGTGACCTGGACCCTGGTGCTGATCGGCCTGGGCCTGACCCTGGGCAACATCATCGGCGGCAAGCTGGCGGACAGGAGCCTGTCGAACACCCTGATGGGCGTGTTCATCGCCATGGCCGTGGTGTCCACCATGCTGAGCTGGACCAGCGTGGCGCTGATCCCCAGCGAAATCACCCTGTTCCTGTGGGCCACCGCCTGCTTTGCCGCCGTGCCGGCCCTGCAGGTAAACGTGGTGACCTTCGGCAAGTCCGCGCCGAACCTGGTTTCCACCCTGAATATCGGCGCCTTCAATATCGGCAACGCCCTGGGTGCCTGGGTCGGCGGCAGCGTCATCGACCACGGCCTGGGCCTGACCGCCGTGCCCCTGGCCGCCGGCGCCCTCGCGGTACTGGCGCTGCTGGTCACCCTGATCACTTTCCGCCGGGGCGGCAATGCCGACCTGGCACCGGCCACCCCTTGATTCTCAATAATCCCTGACACTGACGAGGCAGTCATTCATGACCACCATTTTCGACCCGATCAAACTCGGCGACATCGAACTGAAAAACCGCATCATCATGGCACCGCTCACCCGTTGCCGCGCCGACGCAGGCCGTGTGCCGAATGCGCTGATGGCCGAGTACTACGTGCAACGCGCCTCCGCCGGCCTGATCCTCAGCGAGGCGACCTCCGTCACGCCGATGGGCGTGGGCTATCCGGATACCCCGGGTATCTGGTCCAACGACCAGGTGCGCGGCTGGGCCAACATCACCAAGGCGGTACACGGTGCCGGCGGCAAGATTTTCCTGCAGCTGTGGCATGTGGGCCGCATCTCCCATCCGTCCTACCTGAACGGTGAAACACCGGTTGCCCCCAGCGCCATCCAACCCAAGGGCCATGTCAGCCTGGTTCGTCCACTGGCCGACTATCCAACGCCACGCGCGCTGGAAACCGCTGAGATCGCCGACATCGTCGATGCCTACCGCGTAGGCGCCGAAAATGCCAAGGCCGCCGGCTTCGACGGTGTGGAAATCCACGGTGCCAACGGCTACCTGCTCGATCAGTTCCTGCAAAGCAGCACCAACCAGCGCACCGACAATTACGGCGGCTCCCTGGAAAACCGAGCCCGCCTGCTACTGGAAGTGACCGACGCAGCCATCGAAGTCTGGGGAGCCGGCCGGGTCGGCGTGCACCTGGCGCCACGCGCCGACTCCCATGACATGGGCGACGAGAATCGCCTGGAAACCTTCAGCTACGTGGCCCGGGAACTGGGCAAGCGCGGCATTGCCTTCATCTGCTCGCGCGAGAAGGAAGGCGACGACAGCATTGGCCCGCAACTCAAGCAAGTGTTCGGCGGCCCGTACATCGCCAACGAACGTTTCACCAAGGACCGCGCCAATGCCTGGCTGGCCGAAGGCAAAGCCGATGCCGTCGCCTTCGGCGTGCCGTTCATTGCCAACCCGGACCTGCCGGCCCGACTGAAAGCCGATGCACCGCTGAACGAACCGCACCCGGAAACCTTCTATGGCAAAGGTCCGGTGGGTTATATCGACTACCCGGTGATGTAAGTCAGAAAACCAGGCCTTACCCAAAGCCCCGACTCGAAAGAGCCGGGGCTTTTTTATACCTGCAGTTTTT
The DNA here is from genome assembly GCF_900119645.1 of Pseudomonas sp. NFACC43. Classification (NCBI taxonomy): domain Bacteria; kingdom Pseudomonadati; phylum Pseudomonadota; class Gammaproteobacteria; order Pseudomonadales; family Pseudomonadaceae; genus Pseudomonas; species Pseudomonas sp. NFACC43. The sequence continues at coordinate 8,903 of NZ_FPKK01000014.1, read as the reverse complement.
AGAACCCGACTGACCAGCAACAACCGAAATATCAAATAACAAGACAACAAGCAGCTGCTGTGGATTCAAGCATTCAACAACGCTAATAATAAAGCCCGAACCAATTACTACTCAGCCAATGGATTACCACTTATAAGCTCACAGCCATCAATCAATTAAATCCCGATAAATAGTTCATCACGCAACACCTTTGAATAAAACCAAACAACACACTATCAATACCTATGTGGGCTTTAGCGAGCCTGTAAAAAGAGATACCTTACTATGAACATTCTGAAAAGTTTCACCCTTGCCCTGCTATTCGGACCGGGGATGGTTGCCAGCAGCCTGGCCAATACCGGGGTCACCGTGGAGATCACCAATAACACCCCGCGTACCCTGAACATGGTCAATATGGTCACTGACCCGGCACCGCCGACGGACTTTTCCCTGAGCGGTTATGATGTTGCCTCCAAGTCCATTCGCAACATCCATTTCGTCAATAAAAGAAAATACACTTACCCCACTTCCGACTGGCAACCCAGCCTGAGAAAAGTCAAGCCGATCGAAATTCTGCTCTCTTATCAAATGGACGGGTCCGATTTCGGCTGCCAAGTACAAACCCGATTCGAAGCCCCTATCGGTTTTGGTGTTCTCGAACCTCGTTATCGACCCGACTGGAAAAGCAGGACCGCCTACACCGGCAATGGCGAATATACCTGCCGCTCGGAAATTTCCCAGAAGATGCTGGAGCCACCTTTCAGCTACACCGTCCGCCTTATTGTCGAGTAATTTAATGGACAGTTGCGGATCGCCCCGCACAGGCGCCGCTATGCCACCCCATACATGAAGCTGCCATGGTGATCCGGCATGATCGAGCAATAGCGCGTTGTCGCCGGACCTGGCAACTGCTCCATGAACGACCCGCCGGGATCCATGCCCGGCGGGTTTTGCCGATCCGCTATTGACACAAACCGATGCAATTACTCATTTTGTTTCATTTGCGCAGGCTGGGGCTCAGGTGCAGCATGTCCAGCCCGATGTCTACCCAGCGCTCGGCCTCACCCGCCAGCGCGAAGCTGTCGGGTGCCAGCAGCCACTGGTACAGAATGCCGTCTATATAGGCGTGAAGAGCGATCGCCGCCCTGTCGGTATCCAGGTCATCCGGCAGTTGGCCGCGATTCATCGCATTGCGCAGCGACAGCGCGATCCGCACGTTGCAGTCGAGATTGACCTGGCGCCGCTGCTGGCGCAAATCGCACATTTCGTCGGTGAACTCGCACTTATGGAAAAGAATCTCATTGATGCGTCGGGTTTTCGGGTCCAGGGCCACCTGTTGGAACAGGCGAACCAGCAGCTTGCGCACACACCCCAGGGGGTCGAGTTCCTCTTCATTTTCACTGGCGCGCGCCAGGTCATCGAGCGGCTCGTGCAAGGTATCGAGCATGGCCTGGAGCAGGTCCGCCTTGTTGCTGAAATGCCAGTAGATGGCACCGCGCGTCACACCGGCCAGCGTCGCGATGTCAGCCAGCGTCGTGCGCGCCACGCCCCGCTCGAAAAAAGCCTTTTCGGCCGCTTCGAGTATCTGGCTGCGAGTCTCCAGGGCTTCCTCTTTGGTACGACGGACCATGGCAGTAACCACCTCAATCAGGATGCGTCAGCAATGCGTAAAGGTCAGCTGAACGAATGGGAGGCGATCGTCCATGGAACGCGCTCCCGGTCTGTACGAGCCTTTGTCAGGCTTTTGTAAACCGGATGGTACGCAATTTGGCTGTTTACAAACAACCATGTACGTAAGTATATTTCTTAGCAACCTACTAGTTGAAAATGCGCCTTTTTAACCTTCCACCTTTCGAGTGCGCCCGTTGCGTGCCTGACCCGAGGATTTCCATGCACTTCAAGCCAGCTGTTACCGCTCTGGTTACCGCCATCGCCCTGGCATCGCTGCTCAGCGGATGTAAGAAGGAAGAAGCGGCCCCTGCCGCACCACCTCCTCAGGTCGGCGTCGTCACCCTCAAGACCCAACCTTTCACCCTGACGTCCGAATTGCCGGGGCGCACCAGCGCGTTCCGCGTGGCGGAGGTTCGCCCGCAGGTCAACGGCATCATCCTCAAGCGCCTGTTCAAGGAAGGCGCCGACGTCAAGGCCGGCCAGCAGCTGTACCAGATCGACCCGGCCGTATACGAAGCCACGCTCAAGAGCGCCGAGGCCAACCTGCGTTCCACCAAGTCCATTGCCGACCGCTACAAGCAACTGGTGGATGAACAGGCCGTCAGTCGCCAGGAATACGACACCGCCGTGGCCAATCGCCTCGAGTCGGAAGCCAACCTGCAAACCGCCCAGATCAACGTGCGCTACACCAAGGTCTACGCGCCGATCTCCGGGCGTATCGGGCGCTCCTCGGTAACCGAAGGCGCCCTGGTCAGCAACGGCCAGACAGAAGCGATGGCAACCATCCAGCAACTGGACCCGATCTATGTCGACGTGACCCAGAGCTCGGTGGAACTGCTGCAACTGCGCCGCGAGCTGGAAAGTGGCCGGTTGCAGAAGGCCGGCGACAATGCCGCCACGGTCAAACTGATCCTGGAAGACGGCAGCCAGTACGCCCACGAGGGCAAGCTGGAATTCTCCGAAGTGTCGGTTGACCAGACCACCGGCTCCGTCACCTTGCGCGCCGTGTTCCCCAACCCGGACCACACCCTGCTGCCGGGCATGTTCGTCCATGCGCAATTGCAGGCGGGTGTGAACAGCGCGGCGATCCTCGCTCCACAACAAGGCGTGACCCGCGACCTCAAAGGCATGCCGACCGCCCTGGTGGTGGGCCCGGACAACAAGGTCGAGCTGCGTCAGCTCAAGGCCAGCCGCACCGTCGGCAGCCAGTGGCTGATCGAAGACGGGCTCAAGGCCGGCGATCGCGTGATTACCGAAGGGTTGCAGTACGTACGGCCAGGGGTGGAAGTCAAGGCCACCGAAGCCACCAATGTGGGCACCAAGAACCCGGCCCCCGCCCAGGCAGCTGACAAAGCAGCCGGCGGCAAAGGGGAGTAAACCATGTCGAAATTCTTTATCGACCGTCCGATCTTCGCCTGGGTGATCGCCCTGGTGATCATGCTGGTCGGGGCTCTATCGATCCTCAAGTTGCCGATCAACCAGTACCCGAGCATCGCGCCACCGGCCATCGCGATCCAGGTGACCTACCCGGGCGCGTCCGCGCAGACCGTGCAGGACACCGTGGTGCAGGTCATCGAACAGCAGCTCAACGGTATCGACAACCTGCGCTACGTCTCCTCGGAAAGTAACTCCGACGGCAGCATGACCATCACCGCGACCTTCGAGCAGGGCACCAACTCCGACACCGCGCAGGTCCAGGTCCAGAACAAGCTGAACCTGGCCACCCCGCTGCTGCCGCAAGAAGTGCAGCAACAAGGTATCCGCGTGACCAAGTCGGTGAGGAACTTCCTGATGGTGATCGGCGTGGTGTCGCGCGACGGCACCATGACCCGGGAAGACCTTTCCAACTACATCGTGTCGAACATGCAGGACCCGATCTCGCGCACCTCGGGTGTCGGCGACTTCCAGGTCTTCGGTGCCCAGTACGCGATGCGGATCTGGCTCGACCCGGCCAAGCTGAACAATTACAACCTGACACCGTCGGACGTGAGTACCGCCATCTCCGCACAGAACGTCCAGGTCTCGTCCGGCCAGCTTGGTGGCCTGCCCGCCGTACCCGGCCAGCAACTGAACGCCACCATCATCGGCAAGACCCGCCTGCAGACCGCCGACCAGTTCAAGGCGATCCTGCTCAAGGTCAACCCGGATGGCTCGCAAGTACGCCTTGGCGATGTCGCCGAGGTGGGCCTGGGCGGCGAGAACTACAGCATCAACGCCCAGTTCAACGGTGCCCCGGCCTCGGGCCTGGCAGTGCGCCTAGCCACCGGTGCCAACGCCCTCGACACGGCCAAGGCCCTGCGCAAGACCGTGGACGACCTCAAGCCGTTCTTCCCGCCAGGCATGGAAGTGGTGTTCCCCTATGACACCACGCCGGTGGTGAGCGAGTCGATCAAGGGCGTGGTGGAAACCCTGGTCGAAGCGGTCGTGCTGGTGTTCCTGGTGATGTTCCTGTTCCTGCAGAACTTCCGCGCCACCATCATCACCACGATGACCGTGCCGGTGGTATTGCTGGGCACCTTCGGGGTCCTCGCGGCGTTCGGTTTCAGTATCAACACCCTGACCATGTTCGGCATGGTGCTTGCCATCGGCTTGCTGGTGGACGACGCCATCGTCGTGGTGGAAAACGTCGAGCGGGTGATGAGCGAAGAAGGCCTGTCCCCCAAGGAAGCCACCAGGAAATCCATGGGCCAGATCCAGGGGGCCCTGGTGGGTATCGCCCTGGTACTGTCGGCGGTGCTGTTGCCGATGGCGTTCTTCGGCGGCTCCACCGGGGTGATCTACAAGCAGTTCTCCATCACCATCGTCTCGGCCATGGCCCTGTCGGTGCTGGTTGCGCTGATTTTCACCCCCGCCCTGTGCGCCACCATGCTCAAGGCTATCCCGAAAGGGGAACATGGCACGCACAAACGCGGCTTCTTCGGGTGGTTCAACAGAAACTTCGACCGCAGCGTGCAAAGCTACGAACGGGGAGTCGGCAACATCCTGCGGCATAAAGCGCCGTATCTGCTGGCCTACCTGATTATCTTCGTCGGTATGATCTGGTTGTTCATGCGTATCCCGTCCTCGTTCCTCCCGGAAGAAGACCAGGGCGTGCTGTTTGCCCAGGTGCAGACACCGGCCGGCTCCAGCGCCGAGCGCACCCAGGTGGTGGTGGACAAGATGCGTGAGTTCCTGCTGCGCCCGGGCAAGGACGGCGGCGAAGGCGATGGCGTGGCCTCGGTGTTCACCGTGACCGGCTTCAACTTCGCCGGTCGTGGCCAGAGCTCGGGCATGGCGTTCATCATGCTCAAGCCATGGGAAGAGCGTAACGCCGACAACACAGTGTTCAAGATCTCGGCCCGCGCCCAGCAGCACTTCTTTACCTTCCGCGATGCGATGGTGTTCGCCTTCGCCCCGCCGGCGGTGATGGAGCTGGGTAACGCCACCGGTTTCGACGTGTTCCTGCAGGACCGTGCCGGCATCGGCCACGAAAAGCTGATGGAAGCACGCAACCAGTTCCTGGGCATGGCGTCCCAGAGCAAGGTCCTGGCCCAGGTTCGCCCGAACGGCCTGAATGACGAGCCGCAATACCAGTTGGAAATCGATGACGAAAAAGCCAGCGCCCTGGGCGTGACCATTTCGGACATCAACAGCACCCTGTCGATTGCCCTGGGCAGTAGCTACGTCAACGACTTCATCGACCGCGGCCGGGTGAAGAAGGTGTACGTACAGGGGCAACCGAATGCTCGCATGAGCCCCGAAGACCTGCAGAAATGGTACGTACGCAACAGCTCTGGAACCATGGTACCGTTCAGCGCGTTCGCCAAGGGCGAATGGATCTACGGTTCGCCGAAACTGGCCCGCTACAACGGGGTGGAAGCGATGGAAATCCTGGGCGTCCCGGCACCGGGCTACTCCACCGGCGAAGCCATGGCCGAAGTCGAGGCCATCGCCAAGAAGCTGCCTGCCGGTGTTGGTATTTCCTGGACAGGTCTGTCGTATGAAGAACGACTCGCGGGGTCCCAGGCGCCAGCGCTGTTCGCGCTGTCGATCCTGATGGTATTCCTGTGTCTGGCGGCGTTGTATGAAAGCTGGTCGATTCCGATAGCGATCGTACTTGTGGTACCGCTGGGGATCATCGGTGCGTTGATGGCGACCAGTTTGCGCGGTCTGTCCAACGACGTGTACTTCTTGGTAGGGCTGTTGACTACCATAGGCCTGGTAGCCAAAAACGCGATTCTGATCGTCGAATTCGCCAAGGAACTGCATGAACAAGGCAAGGGCTTGCAGGAAGCTGCCATTGAAGCTTGCCGTATGCGCCTGCGGCCGATCATCATGACCTCGCTGGCGTTCATTCTCGGTGTTGTACCCCTGGCAATCTCCACAGGCGCAGGCTCAGGTAGCCAACACGCCATTGGCACAGTGGTGATCGGCGGCATGCTGACCGCCACCGTCCTGGCGATTTTCTGGGTGCCGTTGTTCTTCGTGACCGTGTCGTCGATAGGCCGTCGCAAAAATGCCGACCAGGACGACGCTCCTGAAACTTCCAAAGAGGCTGGGCAATGAGCAAGTCGCTACTCTCTCTGACCATCGCCGCCGTCGTGCTCAGCGGCTGCTCGCTGATTCCCGATTATCAGCGACCCGAAGCACCGGTCGCGGCGCAATACCCGCAAGGTCCGGCCTACGAACCGGCCAAGGCAGCCAGCCAGGCTGCCGCGGAACAGGGCTGGAAACAGTTCTTCCATGACCCGGCGCTGCAGCAGTTGATCCAGGTGGCCCTGGAAAACAACCGCGACCTGCGGGTCGCCGCGCTGAACATCGACGCCTATGCCGCGCAATACCGCATCCAGCGGGCGGATCTGTTCCCGGCAGTCTCGGCCACCGGTTCCGGCAGCCGCCAGCGCCTGCCGGCCCGGGCCTCGCAGACCGGCGAAGCGGCCATCAGCAGTTCCTACTCGGCCACCCTGGGCATCAGTGCCTATGAGCTGGATCTGTTCGGCCGGGTCCGCAGCCTGAGCGAACAAGCGCTGCAAAGCTACTTCGCCACCGAGGAAGCGCGCCGCAGCACCCAGATCAGCCTGGTGGCCAACGTGGCCAACGCCTACCTGACCTGGCAAGCCGACAAGGAACTGCTCAAGCTGACCCAGGACACCCTGGCGACCTACGAGCAAAGCCTCCAGCTGACCACCCGTAGCGCCGACGTCGGCGTAGCCTCGGCACTCGACCTGAGCCAGGCGCGCACGGCAGTGGAAAACGCCCGGGTCCAGCTGGCGCGCTACACCCGCCAGGTAGCCCAGGATGAAAACAACCTGACCCTGCTGCTGGGCACCAGCCTGCCGGCCAACCTGAACACGCAACCGCTCAGCGATGACCTGCTCAGTGAAGTGCCGGCCGGGTTGCCGTCGGACCTGCTGCAACGTCGTCCCGATATTCTCCAGGCCGAACGCAACCTGCTGGCCGCCAACGCCAACATCGGCGCCGCGCGGGCCGCGTTCTTCCCCAGCATCAGCCTGACGGCCAACGCCGGCACATTGAGCCCGGACCTGTCCGGGTTGTTCAAGGGCGGCTCGGGCACCTGGACGTTCGCGCCACAGATCAACCTGCCGATCTTCAACGCCGGCAGCCTGCGGGCGAGCCTGGATTACGCCAAGATCCAGAAGGACATCAACGTCGCCAACTACGAGAAGGCGATCCAGACGGCGTTCCAGGAAGTCTCCGACGGCCTGGCCGCGCGTCGTACCTACAACGAACAGTTGCAGGCCCAGACGGCCTATGTTGCCTCCAACCAGGACTACTACCGCCTGGCCGAGCGGCGCTACCGCATTGGGGTCGACAGCAACCTGACCTTCCTCGACGCCCAACGCCAGCTGTTCAGCGCCCAGCAATCGCTGATCACCGACCGCCTCGCGCAGTTGACCAGCGAGGTCAACCTGTACAAGGCTCTGGGCGGTGGCTGGAACGCCGAGACCGGCAAGAACGAGCCGGTGGCAGAGAAAGCGCCGCCGATGAAACTGTTCTGATTTGATGCCTGGCCACTGAAACACGAAGCCCACCGAAAGGTGGGCTTTTTTGTTCATCGATTCCGAACTCAACACATCAACCTGTGGGAGCGAGCTTGCTCGCGATGGCGGTGGATCAGCCTGCATCAGTGCTGGATGTGCAGCCTTTGTGAGCCACCACCCACAGGACTCCCATCCGCCAAAGCATTTTTTGCTGTTCGATAATCGCCCAAAACCCGTCATCGGCGATTGAACCGATCCCGGCGCGCGCTTCACCATCGCTCGCACAAAACCAATAACAACAGGTTCGACGCCATGTCCACACGCCCTGCTTCTCCCGGCTGATCCTCAGCCGTTCAACCGACCCGCTCCACCGTACCGTCTGCAATCGCACGATTGCGGCATCGACTCGCTTCGTCCATAAAAACCAGAGATAAGCCCATGAAGCCCACACAGCATCTGTTTCCCAGCGCCATCGCCGTCGCACTCGCGGGTGCCGCCCTGCCCGCCCTGGCCGCAGAGTCGGGGTTCGTCGAGGATGCCAAGGCCGCGCTGAACCTGCGCAACGCTTACTTCAACCGCAACTTCACCAACCCGAACAATGCCCAGGGCAAGGCCGAGGAATGGACCCAGAGTTTCATCCTCGACGCCAAGTCCGGTTTCACCCAGGGCACGGTGGGGTTCGGCGTGGACGTGCTGGGCCTGTACTCGGTCAAGCTCGATGGTGGCCGTGGCACGGCAGGAACGCAGTTGCTGCCGGTGCACGACGACGGTCGCCCCGCCGATGACTTCGGCCGCCTGGGCGTCGCGCTCAAGGCCAAGGTCTCCAAGACCGAGCTGAAGGTCGGCGAATGGATGCCGGTGCTGCCGATCCTGCGTTCCGACGACGGTCGCTCCCTTCCGCAGACCTTCCGCGGCGGCCAGGTCACTTCCACCGAGATCGCCGGCCTGAGCCTCTATGGGGGCCAGTTCCGCGGCAACAGCCCGCGCAACGATGCGAGCATGGAAGACATGTTCATGAACGGCCGCCCCGCCGCCACTTCCGACCGCTTCAACTTCGGCGGCGGCGAATACGCCTTCAACGAAAAACGCACCCAGGTGGGCGTGTGGTACGCGGAACTGTCCGACATCTACCAGCAGCAATATTTCAACCTGACCCACAGCCAGCCCATGGGCGACTGGACCCTGGGCGCCAATCTCGGCTATTTCATCGGCAAGGAAAACGGCAGCGCCCTGGCCGGTGACCTGGACAACAAGACCGCCTTCGCCATGCTC
>NZ_FPKK01000008.1:0-322960 GCF_900119645.1 Pseudomonas sp. NFACC43 | reverse complement strand
GGGGCGGCGAGTGGCGCAACACCTGGGCGATGCGCCGGGGATCGAGCACATCGCCGCCCACCATCAGGTAGCGCAGGGCCGCGAAGGCCGGGGCCAGAGGTTCGGCGAACTGATGGAACAGCCCGGCGGTGAGCCAGAGGACGCTGACTTCATGGCGCAGCAGATGTTCATTGAACCGGGCCGCATCCAGCAGGGTGTCGCGGGGACAGACCACCAGGCAGCCGCCGTTGAGCAATGCGCCCCAGATTTCCAGGGTGCTGGCGTCGAAGGCCGGGTTGGCGGCCAGGGCGATGCGATCCTGGGCGTTGAAATCGGCGAAACCGTTGTTGCGCACCAAGCGGGTGATGGCGCGGTGGGGCACCTGCACCCCCTTGGGCACGCCGGTCGAGCCGGAGGTGTACATGACGCAGGCCACATCGTTCGCACCGCTTGCCTGCGGTGGAGCAGGGGGGGCTTCGCTGGGCAGTTCGTCGAGGTCGAGGGTCAGGACGCCTGCCACCGACAATGCGGGCCCGTGTTCGCACAGCAGCCAGGCGCTGCCGCTGTCGGCCAGTACCCTTGCCAGATGCGCGGCGGGAGCGTCGCGATCCACCGGCACATAGGCCGCGCCGCGTTTCAGGATCGCCAGTATCGACACGATCAGCCCCGCGCCTCGGCCCAGGTATAACGCGACCTTGTCACCGGCCTTGACTCCCTGTGCCGCCAGGTGTCCGGCCAGCCACTCGGCGCGCTGGTCGAGCTGGCGATAGCTCAGCGACTGCCTGTCGTCCTGCAGCGCCGTGGCTTGGGGACGAAGTCGGACCTGCGCCTCGAAGAGCGCGCACAGCGACGTTTCGGCGGGATATTCCCAGGCGGTGGCGTTGAAGTCTTGGATGACCCGGTGCTGCTCGGTTGCATCGAGCAAGGTGTAGTCCATCAGCGCCCGGCTCGGGTCGGCGAGCACCTGTTCGGTGAGGTGTTCGAGGCGCTTCAGGTGCGCGCTCATCTGCTCGGTGCTGAAGAGGCGCGGGTCGTAGTTGAATTCCAGGAACGGTTCGGTCTGCACTTCGTAGTCGCGCAGGTAGATCGCCAGCGGGTAGCGTTCGTAGCCGTTGTGCCAGGTGCGCAACGTGCAGCGCGCTCGGCCCAGGTTCACATCGCCGGGGTACTGTTCCACCGAAAGCATCAACTCGAACAACTGGCCGGGATGGCCGGCGCGTGCCCGCAGCTCACGGTGCAGGTCCTGCAATGGATAGCGCTGGTGCCGATAGCTGCGCGGAGTCTGATGGGCGACTCGCTGCACCGCCTCGGCGAAGCTGGCTTGTCCGTCGACCCGGACCGCCAGTGGCAGCACCGACGAAAACATCCCCACGGTCCGTTTCTGCAGGGCATCGCCGCGGTTGTGCACCGGCAAGCCGATCACCAGCTGTTCACGGCCATCGGTCATGCGGCTGAAATAGCCGGCCAGTAACGCGCTCAAGCAGTGGCTGAGGGTCGCCCCCTGGGTCTTTGCCCACTGGCTCAAGCGCTCCAGGCGGCTCGCCCCCAGGGTCCAGACCGCCTGGGCGCTGGGCACCGGAGCGGTAAGGTTGGGTTGCGCCTGGCCCTGGGTGGCCGGCGACACCGGGGATTGGAACAACGGCGCCGGCAGCGTCGAAAACTGCTCCAGCCAATAATCGCGGGCCTTGGCGTAGCGGGCCGACCCCAAGTACGCCCGATCCTTTGCCACGAAAGCCTGGTAACCCTGCGCCAGTTCCGGGTCGATCACTGGCTGCTCACCGCGCAGCATCTGGTTGTACGTCGCGCTGACGGCCTGGCCGATCAGCCCCACGGACGTGCCATCGCAAATCAGGTGGTGATAACGGGCGTTCCACAGCGCCTGGGTATCGGAGAGCTGGAACCATTCCATGCTCCACAGCGGACGGCCATAAAGTGCGAACGGAGTGCGGTTCAGTTGCGTGAGGGTAGCCAGTGCCTGGGCGGGCGCATCGGGCGCAGCGCGCAAATCATGGAAGGTGAACGGCGACTCCAGCGCGGCGACGACCTGTTGTTGGGCCTGTCCTTCGCTTTCGCTGAAGATTAGTCGCAACGCATCGTACTGGGTGATGACCCACTTGAGCGCGGCCGCGAAGATCGCCGGGTCCACGGCGCCGTCGATCTGCACCGTGACGCCGATGTTGTAGGAGGGTGTATCGGGCGAGAGCAATTGGTCGAACCAGACGGATTGTTGCGTGGAGCTCAACGAAAAGCATCGCGGTTCGATCATGACACGTCCATATGTGCTGGCGCCGACCTGGCGGCGACCCCAAGGGGTGGGATCGGCACGCCCGGACGGGCATATCCTGTTTAGACACGGGCGACGGGATCGGCAAAGCCTGGCTAGGGGCCTGATTCAGGGTTTATCGAGGGGCCAAACGTTTGCCAGCGACCACGGAAAACTCCCTGCGGCGCCTGCCAGATCCGTCCAAGCGGATAAACATAGCAGTGGTTTGGCAAATGGAAAGTTTTTTTTATTTTGTTTCTGACGAAACGATTATTCGTCCTGGAGGTGCGGGTGGACTTGGTTCATCGCGGCATCGGCAGCGAAGAAGCCGTCACAAGCCAGCAGGCATCGCGAGGGTGACCGAATGCAGCAGAAGGCCAGATCGGTCGCGACTCTATCGACATCGGCATGTTGTGTCGGTCGCTACAGCCGCGCTTTGCCAAGCCAGGCCACGGAGGCGCTGGCCATGGATTCAAAGGCCCGGCGCCTTGTTTTCAACCAGGCAGTTCCCACCGTCCACCACCAGCAGTTCCCCGGTGATATAGCTGGCTTCGGGAGAGGCGAGAAATGCGACGGCGGCCGCCACTTCTTCCGGGCGGCCGGCACGTCCGAGCGGGGTATGGCGGGCGGCGTGCACTTCCTCAGGCAAGCTTGAACCGGTGGCGATCCAGCCCGGCGCGACCGAGTTCACCGTGATGCCGTAGGAGGCGACTTCCAGTGCCAGGCTCATGTTCATGCCGACCATCCCGGCTTTCGCGGCGCTGTAGGCTGCGCCGCTGGGGTAGCTGGCACGGGTGCCGGTGGTGGAGCTGATCTGGACGATGCGGCCATAACGGCGCGCCTGCATGCCTGGCAGTACGCCGCGGGTGAGCAGGAACGCGCTGGTCAGGTTGCGCGCGATCGAGCCGTTCCAGGTCTCCAGGCTCATGCCGGCCACTTCGGTGGCCGCTTCGGGCGCGCCCTGGACAGCCATGCCGGCGTTGTTCACCAGGATATCGATGCGACCCCATAGCGACTCGGCCCAGGCCGTGAACGGTCGGACCTGGGCTTCGTCGGTCAGGTCTGCGGCGCGCCCTTCGACGTCGAAACCTTCGGCACGCAGTTCGGCGACGCGCTCGTCGATGCGGGCGCTGCTGGCGGTGATCACCAGCCTGGCCCCGGCGGCCCCCAGGTGCCGGGCGATGGCGATCCCGATGCCTTGCCCGCTGCCGGCGCCGCTGATCAACGCCACCTGTCCTTTCCAATCCGTCATCATCGTCTTACTCCGCAAGGGTAGTGATTATGGTTGGCTCATTATTTTTATCTGGCATCATGCCCGCACGTACACGCCGGGCAGAGCCACATGAATCGTCGCAAAAAGATCAAGCAGCTACTTCAGGCCAATGCCAAGAAGGCCAGCGCCAAGCTGGCGCCGCGCAACAAGCCCAAGTACATCAGTAAAGCCGACCGATTGAAACTGGCGGCCGAAGCCGACCAGGCATCGAGCGACGCCACTGAAAGCTGACCCAGGGCCGTCCCTGTCCTGATCCATCCTGCCTCGTTCGGGCCACCTTCGATCGCCGCTTCGCCGGGCGTCGCGTCATGCCACGCCGTTGCCTTGCAAGGCATAGACTGGGTATCCCTGCGGTGAATCAGGGCCGCGGGTAGCCGGGCTGGCGTCCGGTTTGCCGGGTGATTGCGTGCCGGACGAACGGCGACACGTGCCCGCGCGTTTATCCATCCGACCACCGCAAACAGTCTTCAGGTTTCTTGCGCCCGTGTCGACGGTGGCCTTCTTGCAGGAGGGTACGTAATGGACGAGGCAAAACTGAACGAGTTCATGGGTAAGCTGGTGTCCGATATGGGCGCCTCGGCCATGCTCGCCAACGTGATACTGGGGGACGAACTCGGGCTGTACAAGGCAATGGCCGATAGCCGACCGGTGACCTGCGAGGCGCTTGCCTCCAGGACCGGCTGCAACCCACGGTTGATCCGGGAATGGCTCAGCGCCCACGTGGCGTCCGGGTACATGGAGCATCACGAAGGGCAGTTCGTATTGCCCGAAGAGCAGGCCCTGGCCCTGGCCATCGAGGATTCGCCGGTGTATGTGGCGGGCGGGGTCATGGTGGTCGCTTCCATGTTCCACGACAAGGACAAACTGGTGGCCGCCATGCGCGGTGATGGCGGGCTCGCCTGGGGCGATCACCATCCCTGCATGTTCAGCGGTACCGAGCGCTTTTTCCGACCGGGGTACAAGACGTATCTGGTGTCGCAATGGTTGCCGGCATTGGAAGGTGTGGTGGAAAAACTCACCGCCGGCGCGCGTGTCGCCGATATCGGCTGTGGCCACGGCGCCTCCACCATTGTCATGGCACGGGCCTTCGCGGCGTCCCGCTTCATGGGGTTCGACTATCACGCCCCCTCCATCGCCACTGCAACACAGCGCGCCAGAGAGGCCGGCGTCGAGGACCGCGTCAGTTTCGCCCAAAGCACTGCCAAGGACTATCCCGGGGAGGCTTACGACCTGATCTGCTATTTCGATTGTCTGCATGACATGGGCGACCCGGTCGGCGCGGCGCAACATGCCTATCGGTCGCTGAAGGATGACGGTACGGTCCTGCTGGTCGAACCGTTCGCCAACGACACGCTGGACGAGAACATCACCCCTGTCGGACGGCTGTTCTACGCCGCTTCCACCTTTATCTGCACACCCAACTCACTCTCCCAGGAAGTGGGCCTGGGCCTGGGCGCCCAGGCCGGGGAGACCCGGTTGCGGGAGATATTCGAGGCGGCGGGCTTCAGACAACTGCGCCGCGCGGCCCAGACGCCTTTCAACCTGATCCTCGAGGCTCGCAAGTAACCGATGGTGGGTACGCCGTGTGCGCAAGGAATCCGTGCACGGCTCAATCCGCTGGCGATGCAACGCCGGCGGCGTAAAGATTGAACAGCCCTCGACAGCCCATGGTCTACGTCTTGAAGCGTGGCGCAGCGCAAACCCACCGCCCGCCGCGAAGCGCTGCGCGAAGGCGGCCCGAAGGGGGCAGGGAACCAAGGCCAACGGTCAAGGATGTGAACGATGATGATTGCCTGCCTGGGATGGGGTTCGTTGATCTGGAAACCTGAATCCTTGCCATTGGCCAGCGAGTGGTTCCTGGACGGCCCGCTGTTGCCGATAGAGTTTTCACGGGTCGGTGACGGCGGTGAACTCGCCACGGCGATCTGCCCGGACGCGCCGCCCGTCAAGGTTCTGTGGTCGGTGTTGGCCGTCGAATCGCTGGAGCAGGCCTGTGAAGCGCTGCGCCAACGCGAACAGATTCCGGCGGATCGACAAGGCGGTATCGGCCTGTTCAAGGCCGGCCGTTCGCCGGTGGGCACGATGGCGCGATGGGCTGCGCAGCGTCAGCTCGATGCGGTGGTCTGGACGGCGCTTGAGCCCAGGTTCGAGGACAACGAGGGCCGGGTACCTTCCCTGGACGATGTGCTGGCTTATCTGTCTGGCCTGACGGGGGAAACGCTGGCCCATGCCCGGGACTACATCAGGCAGGTTCCCCGACAGATCGATACACCCTATCGGCGGGAAATTGCCAGCAGGCTGGGGTGCAAGTGACGTATGTCCGAAAGGGGAAGGTGCGACGCAAGCGGTGGGATTGGTTTCGCTAGGTGACAGTTTTCTATACAGAAACTATTATTTGTACAGGTTTTGGCGTTACGTATGGGACTGCTGGCATGACTCCTCAAGAAAAGCTTCTTTTATGGCATTCGAACTGGGCTCTTTCCAAACAGACCGTTAAATGCAAGGGCTGCGGTGCAGAGCAACCGGAGCAGGACAAGGACAGGGACTTCGTTCACCACCCGCAATGCACGGCGATGCGCCCGGGCATGAGCCCGTGGAGTGCCCTGGATGACATCCGGATGTCATTCGAAAACTAGGCTCCGTCTGAAAGCCAGGTCGGGCATTCAACGCTCCGGCTCCACCCTTTTTATCCAAGCCCGATGGGAAACGGCCCGGCGTCGGATGACGTCGGGCCGTTTGGGTCATGCGACCGGGAGGGGGTTCTCCACCATCGACAGGTTGAACTGCTCGATCAGGGCGTATTCGTCCGGCCCGGGGTTCGAGCGCAGTGCCGCGATGCGGTCGACGATGATTTCATGGCGGGAGCCTTCGAGCTTGTCCATGGTTTCGGCGATGAACTCGTCGAGAGGCATGGCGCGTTCGTCGCCACTGCGGTGAATCAGGTCGGTATCGACCCAGGGCGGCGAGATCTCCAGCACCTTCACCGAGGTCTCGCGCAGCATGAAGCGCTGCGACAGAGTGTAGGAGTGGATGGCGGCCTTGGTGGCCGAATACAGCGCCGTGACGGCCAGCGGAATGAAGGCGAGCACCGAGCTGTTGTTGATGATGTACGCCTCGGGCTGTGTCTTGAGATGTTCGACGAACGCCGCACTGACCCGAACAGGTCCGAGCAGGTTGGTATCGATCAACTGCACCGCCGCGGCGTCGTCGTGTTCACCCGATCCTGCGTTGTCGAACGGCATGATCCCGGCGTTGTTGATGACCACGTTGAGGGCTGGATAACGGGCGATCACCTGCTCGGCGACGGCCTTGATCTGGGCCGGGTTGCCAATATCGAGCTCGACGCTGTCCATGCCGGGGTTGGCTTGGGTGATCTCATCCAGCAGGGCTTTACGCCGGCCAGCGATAATCACCTGGTTGCCACGTTGGTGGAAGGCTTCGGCCAGGGCTCGACCGATGCCGGAGGTGCCGCCGGTGATGAATACGGTGTTCTGGGTCAGCTTCATGGGACATTCTCCTGGATGAATTCGGTGATCAATGGGCGGCTTTGTAACGGGGCGCCGGGACGTTGCTCGATAGCTGGGTCGAGAGGTGCTGGCGCGCCGCTTCGTAGGCCTGCCAGGTTTCAAGGGCGTGCAGCGAAGGGATGGAAATCAGCTCACCTCGATCGAAATCCAACAGTGCCGAGTCGACCAGGTCGCTGGCGGACATCACGATGCCCGGGTCCAGGTTTTCCACGGGCAGCCCGCCAATGGCCCAGAAGTCGGTGGCCGTGGCGCCTGGCAGGACGGCCTGGATGCGCACGCCTTTGTCGGCCAATTCACGGTGCAGCGATTGGCTCAGTGCCGTGACGAAGGCTTTGCTGCCGCCATAGACGCCGTTGAGGATTTCCGGAGCGACGCTGACGATGGAGGAAATGTTGATGATTGCGCCTGTGCCCCTGGCGACGAAGCCGGGCGCGGCGGCATACGTCAGCCGGGTCGGGGCGGTGACGTTCAGTTCGATCATCCGCGTCATCTGTTCCACGTCGCTGTCGAGCAAGGCGGTGTGGGTGCCAATCCCGGCGTTGTTGACCAACAGGGTGATGCTGGCATCTTCCCTGAGCTTGGCTTCGACCCTGGCCAGGGAAGTGCGCTCGTTGAGGTCTGCGTCGAGCACCTCGACAATGCGCCCGGTCTCATCGGCGATGCGCCTGGCCAGTGCGTTGAGGCGGTCGCGGTTGCGTGCCACCAGGATCAGGTTGTAGCCACGGCGGGCGAGGCGGTCGGCATAGACGGCACCGATGCCGGATGAGGCGCCGGTGATCAAGGCAGTACCCGGATGTGCGTGAGTCATTTTCATTCTCCAGAGCGGTGGGTTGCGTTGGAGAAATAGTGCGGGGATTTGACGATGTCTTAAATGACGTTTATGGTCGTTTTTCAGGACATTCAAGAAGGAAACTCGGCATGCACCGTATCGGCTATGTTGTCGCGGACGGCTTCCAGGTGATGTCGTTGGCCTCTCAGACGGTGTTCGAGTACGCGAATGTCGTCGCCGGCGAGCCGTTCTATGCCATAGAGAATTACTCCGTGACCGGCGGTCTTGTCCGTTCTTCCCTGGGCATGCTCATTGAAACCGCGCCGTTGGGCGCGCCCGGGCATGCACAGACCTGGATCTTCACCGGCGTGAACGACCCGCTCACTGTTGCACCTTCGGCCGAACTGCTGGCATTCGCCCGCCTGGCCGGGGGACAGGCCCGGCGTACGGCAGGCATCTGCACCGGTGGTTTCGTCCTGGCCGAGGCCGGCTTGCTGGCCGATCGCCGAGCGACCACCCACTGGGCCTACGCCAGCGAGTTGCAGCGGCGGTTCCCGGACGTGCAGGTGGAAGACGATCGTATCTATATCATCGACGGCCCGATCTGGACCTCGGCCGGCATGACCGCCGGCCTCGACCTGGCGATGGGCATGCTGGAAAAGGACCTGGGAGCCGAAGTCGCCCGCTCGGTGGCGCGCAAGCTGGTGATGCACCAACGACGTACAGGAGGTCAGTCCCAGCATTCCGAGCTGCTGGCCCTGGCGCCGAAATCGGACCGGATCCAGAGCGCGCTGGATTATGCGCGGCTCAACCTGGCCGGCCCGTTGAGCGTCGAGGCATTGGCCGAGCACGTGCACCTGAGCCCGCGCCAGTTCACCCGGGTGTTCACTGCGGAGACCGGCCAGTCGCCGGCCAAGGCCATCGAAAACCTGCGCCTGGAAGCGGCACGGCTGATGATCGAACAGAGCCGCCACAGCCTGGAGACCGTCGCCCGGGAAACCGGCTTTCGTGATCGCCGCCATCTGCGCGAGGTGTTCCTGCGGGGCTTCGGTGTCACCCCCTTGGCGGTGCGACGGGATGCTCGTGGGAGTTGATGGCCACCGCAGGCTCAAACCAGCTTGGGCGATCGCTCCTCCAGTTCGGCAAACCGGCTGCGCAACAACGAATGCAATTGTTGCACCGCCGCCGAAAACTGCTTGCGGTGTGGGCAAACGAAGCTCAATGGCAGGGGTTCGCCTGGGTGATCCGGCAGCAGTACCTCCAGTCGACCCGCACCGATATCGTCGTTCAGGTCCAGCCAGGATCTATAGGTGATCCCGTCGCCAGCGAGGGCCCAGCGCCGCACCACATCGGCGTCGTCGGAAAACAGCGGACCGGACACCGAGACGACCCGGGCCCCCAGCCGCCATTTGTCGTAGACCCGACCGTGGAGGGTGTAGAGCAGACAATCGTGGTGCAGCAAGTCATCCGGCGTGCGCGGGCGCCCGTGTTTGTGCAGATAGTCCGGGGATGCCACCAGTACACGGCGGTTCCAGGGGGCCAGGGGCAGGGCGATGTAATTGGCATCGTCCAGCTGGCCGTAGCGGATGGCGACGTCGACTGGATCGCGGAACATGTCCGCCACTTGATCGGACAGGAAATAGCGCAACGACAATTGCGGATGGCGGTGCCGGAATTCCGATAGCCATGGCAGCAGGACATTGCGTCCCAGATCCGAGGGTGCCGCTACCTGAAGCACGCCACGCAGTTCGGCGCTTTCGCGCCTGATCTTTTCCCGGCCTTCTCTAAGCGTATCGAGCACGGTCTGCGCATTGGGCAGGTACTGTTCGCCTTCGGCGGTCAAGCGCAGGCTGCGTGTCGAGCGGGCGAAGAGACGAACATCCAGCTCACGCTCCAGGCGCTTGATAGCGGCGGCCACCTGCCCAGGCAGCAGGTCGACTTCCCGAGCGGCGTTGGAAAAACTGCCGAGGGCTGCGGTCCGTACGAACAGCGCAAGGTCGTCGATGCGGATCATTTTCACTCCAGCTGTGAAAGTGTTGGCGCATTCTACGTATTTTTCTTCCCGGGAGAGAAGGCGAGTATGGCCCCACCGGTTGTCCTTGCGGACTTCCTTCCAACCCTTGGCAGACAGCCAGGCCTACAGCCGTCGGCCTCCCGGAGCATGAACATGATCAAGACAAACAGATTCGCAACATCTGCCATTGCCCTCGCTCTTGCGTCGGCTGTCCAAGCGACATCGACCATGGCGGCCACGGACTTTCCCAGTGATGCGCCGGCTGATCGGTCCATCGGCCCCTTGCAGCAGGTGTTCGCTTTCCAGGACGCCATGCCGACCGGCGTCACGGTGAGCGAGACGGGGCGGATCTTCGTCAATTTCCCGCGCTGGGGGGATGATGTACCGTTCACGGTGGCTGAGATCAGCGAAGGAAAATTGCGGCCTTACCCCAATGACCGGATCAACCATGAGAACAGCGTCGACCCGGCCAAGGGCCTGATCAGCGTGCAGAGCGTGGTGGCCGACGGGCAGGGGCGGGTCTGGCTGCTGGATACGGCGGCTCCCGGTTTCGCTGCGCCCAGGGCCGGAGGCGCAAAACTGGTGGCGGTGGACCTGGCGAGCAACCAGGTGGTAAAGACGCTGGGGTTCCCGCCGCACGTCATATTGCCCAGTACCTATGTGAACGACATGCGCTTCGATTTTCGCCACGGCAATCAGGGGACCGTGTACGTCACTGACTCGTCGGTCAGCGGCCCGGGGGCAATCATTGTCATGGACATCGAAAGCGGCAAGGCGATGCGGCGCTTGAGTGGAGCAAGGTCCACTTCCGTGGATCCGTCGTTCATTCCGATGGTGGAAGGACAGCCGGTCATGTCCCGAGGGGCCGATGGCAAACCCAAGCCTTTGGGGGTGGCTAGCGACGGCATCGCCCTCTCGGCGGATGGCAAGACGTTGTATTTCAGCCCGTTATCAAGTCGCCATCTGTATTCGGTGCCAACGGCGTTGCTGCGTGATGCCGGCATCAGCGACAAACGCCTGGAAGCGGCGGTGGTAGACCTGGGCGAAAAGGGTGCTTCCGATGGTCTGGAAGCGGACGCCGAGGGTGCAGTCTATGCGACCGATTATGAACACAACGCGATTCGCAAGCGCCTGGCCGACGGTGCTTGGAAAACCATTGTCCAGGACCCGCGGGTATTGTGGCCTGACACCCTCTCTATCGGTCCGGACGGCTATCTGTATTTCACGGCCAACCAGCTCCATCGCCAGGCCGGTTTTCGCAACGGGGTCGACCAGCGTGTCAAACCCTACAGCCTGCTGCGTGTCAAAATCGATGCGGCACCGGCGCCGACCCGTTGATTCCCTTGGCCCTGCGACATCCTTGACCGGAAAGAGCCCCAGGGCAGGACACTGTCGGGGGCTTGGCGCCCGACAATGCTGATCCGGCGGCGTGAGTCGCTCATCAAGGACTGGAGGTGCATGAAGTTGAATCCCGTCAGTGCGGCGGATCTTGAGATCGACATGATTCATCCGCCTGGCCCGGGCCTGTACCGTTGGCTGCTCGCAAGCTTTCTCCTGGGCAAACGCATACGCGCCTCGGTGGCCCTGCGGGCCTATCGGATCCTCGTCCACCACCATGGTCTCGATACACCCGCCAAGCTCCGGCAATGCCCTCACCGTGAACTGGTCCGGTGGCTGGGCCAGGCAGGTTATGCCCGCTATGACGAATCCACTGCGCGACGCCTCCGGCTGCTGGGGGCTCGCCTGGATGATGAAATGCCGGCCCGGCTCGAAGCACTCGAAGAAGGGCGGGACGGACTCCAGGGGATCGGACTCTGGCTATTGACCTTCGAGGGTATCGGGCCCAAGACATTGGAAATCTTCATGCGTGAAGCCGCGCCCGTCCTGGAGACCCTCGTCACGAAACGCCCGGGTTGAGGTCGTTACCTGGCTACCCCCTGCACGGAAATGAGCAGGGGTTGTGCCATTTGGTAGCACTTCTCTGCGGCCGTCCTGCGTTTCCATCCCGCTCAAGAAGCCTCTTGGGTCGGCTCTGTCCTTAGGAATCAATCGCTTGTGCAATGCCCATCAAAAGTGGCATGCATTCTGCTTTTTTGAATCCATGGATAATTGGATACAAAAATTCAAAGGGTGTCGCCATGCAGTTCGTTCCTACATTCGCTGAACGTCCGCCGATGACTGCCGAGGAAGAGGCCTACAGCTATCTGCTGGATGCCATCTGTGGCGGCAGGTTGCGCAAGGGTGATCGGTTGATCGCCGAAGACATCGCCGGCGAAATCGGGATGAGTCGGATGCCGGTGCGCGAGGCTTTCCGCCGTCTCGACGCACAAGGCCTGGTGACACTGCGGCCCAATCGCGGCGCCATCGTCAGTGGCCTGGACATCGAGGAACTGCAGGAGGTGTTCGAGATGCGCAGTGCCCTTGAAGGCCTGGCCATCCGAGTGGCGGTGGGGCGCATCGGTGACCGTCAGTTGGCTGCGCTGGAACGTCTGTTGGACGAGATGGACGACTATCGCGACGAAAGCGCCGAGTGGGTCAGCCGGCACCGCGCTTTCCATGAATACCTGTGCAGCCTCAGTGGCCGTCCGCGGTTGCTGAAGCAGATCAGTGCCCTCTACGCCCTGGTCGAGGCGCCCATGCGCCTATGGCTGCAACACGTTGAGAAGCCCTTGAGCGCACGCCAGGAGCATGCGGTGATTCTCGAGGCCATTCGCTCTGGCGACGCCGATAAGGCCGAAGCGGTGTTGCGTGCCCATATCGAGGGCACCGTTGTGGAGCTCATCACGTTCCTGCAAGCGAAAAAATAACGAGAACAGGCCGCGAGCCTGTCCGTGTTCTGACTTTGAGTACTGCCCGTTACCCACTGAACTGGAGTGTCTGGTCATGCATACGCCTCGCCTGTTGTTTGCCGTACTGTCATTGGGATTGCTTGCACAGGGGGCGATGGCTGCGCCCGTGGTTCCGGAACGCCTGCAAAAGGTCGACAGGCTCGTCTATTGCTCGGGCATGGATTCGCCGCCACTGGTGTCCTTCGATGAAACGCAAAAGCCCAGGGGGCTGACCGTGGACCTGGGCCTGGAAGTGGCCAAGCGGCTGGGCGGCAAGCAGGTCGAATGGCGAGTCATTCCATTTTCCGGACTGCTTCCCGCCTTGCTGGCCAAGCAATGCGACATGATCGTCGACCAGCTGTTCGACAAGCCCGAGCGCCGCGAGGTGATCGACATCGTCAACTACATGTACTCCAGCCAGGCCGTCGTCGTGCCCAAGGGCAACCCGAAAGGCCTCAAGAGCCTGGCGGACCTGTCCGGTCACAAGGTCGCGGTGCTCAACGGCTCCACCATCAAGACCCTGCTCGACGCCGAGAACGAAACCCTGGCCAAGGCCGGCAAGCCGGCGATGAAGCTGGTGGTCTACAACACGGATACCGATGCCTTTCAGGCCCTGCGCATCAGCCAGGTGGATGCCTACGGCACCACTGTGGAAACCGCCGGCTATTACGCGGCGATGGCGCCCGATCTGTTCGAGGAAGGCGTGCCGGCCTTTAGCCGGATTCTCACCGGTCTGGGCATTCGCAAGGACGATCCGCAGCTGACGGCGGCGGTGCAGCAGGTGATCAGCGACATGCGCAGCGACGGCAGCTACAGCCAGTTGCTGAGCAAATGGCATGTGGCCAGTGACACGCTCGATTGAGGTAAGCCTTGATGAATTTCAATTGGGATGTGTTCTGGCAGTACCTGCTGCAACCCAGCGGGGTCTATCTCACCGGTCTGTGGTTGACCTGCCTGATCAGCGTGCTGGCCATGTTGCTGGGCTGCGCGCTGGGGCTGGCCGCGGCGCTGTTGCGGCTGTCGAGCAATCCGTTGCTGCATCTGCCAGTGCGCTTTTATGTGTGGTTGATGCGCGGCACGCCGTTGCTGGTGCAGATCGTCTTTCTCTACACGGCATTGGCGGCCGGTGGGATTTTCCGTTTCGAAGACATCGATCTGTTCGGCCTGGTGATCCCGGGCAATATCCAGGCGGCAATCATCGCCCTGGGGCTCAACGAAGGCGCCTATATGGCCGAGATCATCCGTGCCGGTATCGGTGCGGTGGACAAGGGCCAGTACGAAGCCGGGCGGTCCCTGGGCATGACGTTCGCCAGGCTGATGCGCCGCATCGTGCTGCCCCAGGCGTTCCGGGTCATCGTGCCGCCGCTGGGCAACGAGTTCAACGTGATGCTCAAGAACACTACGCTGGTCAGTGTGATCGGCGTACAGGAATTGTTGCTCAGTACCCAGATGGTCACGTCGGCAACGTTCCGGGTATTCGAGCTGTACCTGGTGGTGGCGATCTATTTCTTGCTGCTGACCACCCTCTGGGGCTTTTTCCAGCGCTGGCTGGAAGCGCGCTTCGGCCAATCGGACCGGCCGTCCTCGCCACCACCGGCCGCCACCCGGATGTTCGGTCGTAGCACACTCAAACTGCTGAGGGAGCGTTGAGCATGGCGCACAAAAGCGAAGAGCTGATCATCGAGGCACTGGATGTCCATAAGTCCTTCGGCGACCTGCAGATCCTCAAGGGCATTTGCTTGCAGGTTCGACGTGGGGAGGTAGTGGTGCTGATCGGCGCCTCCGGTTCCGGCAAGACCACCTTCATCCGTTGCATCAATCTGCTGGAAGACATCCAGGGTGGACGCATCCGGGTCAACGGCCGGGCCATGGGGTATCGCGAGCGGGCCGACGGTAGCCTGGTGCGGGATTCGGAACGCAACATCGCTCGCCAGCGTCGCGACATCGGCATGGTGTTCCAGCGTTTCAACCTGTTCCCCCACATGACCGCCCTGGAAAACATCATCGAGGCACCGACCCAGGTGCTCGGCGTGCCGCGTGCGGAGGCGCTGGAGCAGGCGCGCGGCCTGCTGGAGCGGGTGGGCCTGGCGGACAAGGCCAACCATTACCCCTCGATGCTCTCCGGCGGCCAGCAGCAACGGGTAGCGATTGCCCGGGCCCTGGCCATGAAGCCCCAGGCCATGCTGTTCGATGAACCCACCAGTGCCCTCGATCCGGAAACCGTTGGCGAGGTGCTGCAGGTGATGAAGGAGCTGGCCGAGGAGGGCATGACCATGGTGGTGGTCACCCACGAGATGGGGTTCGCGCGAGAAGTGGCCGACCGCGTGGTGGTCCTGGACCAGGGCGAACTCATCGAACAGGGGCCGCCGGAGCAGATCTTCAGCCATCCCGTCCATCCGCGTACCCGGGCTTTCCTGAGCCGGGTGCTATGACCTGTTGCTGCCTGATGTCCTGGGGCGCCATCGGCGTCGGACCCGGCCATTGAAACCTTGTGTCGAAGAGCCTCTGCCATGTTGAAATTTTCTGCTCACGAGTACCCTTATCCGTCCCAGCGCCAGAGCGTTTTCGCCCGCCGTGGCATGGTCGCCGCGTCCCAGCCCCTGGCGGCCCAGGCGGGTATCGAGATGATTCAAAAGGGCGGCAATGCCATCGATGCGGCCATCGCCACGGCAGCGGCGCTGACGGTGGTGGAGCCGACGGGCTGCGGCCTCGGCGGTGATGCCTTCGCCCTGGTCTGGTGCAACGGCCAGTTGCACGGTCTCAACGGCAACGGCCATGCCCCGGCGGCCTTGAGCATCGATGCGGTCAAATCGGCCGGCCATGACCGGATGCCGCTCTACGGCTGGACGCCCGTGACCGTCCCGGGTTGCCCATCGGCCTGGGCCGAGCTGTCGCAACGCTTCGGCAAGTTGCCCTTCGCCCACTTGCTGCAACCGGCGATCAGCCTGGCGCGGGATGGCTTCGCCTTGTCCCCGGTAGTCGCCCATCAATGGCAGATCGCGGTGGACGAATTCACGCCCCATCGCGACGGGGTCCTGCAGGCCTGGTTCGACACATTTCTGATCGAGGGGCGTGCGCCACGGGCGGGGGAGATATTCCGCAACCCGGCCCAGGCCCGCACCCTGGAGGAACTGGCCGCCACTCGATGCGAGAGCCTGTATCGCGGCGCGCTGGCCCAACGCCTGGATGCCCACTCTCGCGCCACCGGGGGCTATCTGCGGGCCTCGGACCTGAAGGATTACCGGGCCCGGTGGGTGGAGCCGATCCACATCAATTATCGCGGCGTCGATGTCTGGGAGATCCCGCCGAGCGGGCAGGGGCTGGTGGCGTTGATGGCCCTGAAGATCCTCGAAGGGTTCAGCTTCGATCATCGCGACAGCCAGCAGACCTGGCATCGCCAGTTGGAAGCCATGAAGCTGGCCTACAGCGACGGCCTGCACTACATCACCGACCCGGCGCACATGCGCGTGGCCGTAGCCGACCTGCTCAGCGACGACTACAGCAGCCGGCGGCGCAGCCAGATCGGCGAGCGGGCCCAGCCCCCGGCCCCGGGGGACCCTCATGCCAGTGGCACGGTCTACCTGGCCACCGCGGATGCGCAAGGCAACATGGTCTCGTTCATCCAGAGCAACTACCACGGCTTCGGTTCCGGGGTGGTGCTGCCTGACAGTGGCATCGCGCTGCAGAACCGGGGGCAGGAGTTCAGCCTCGATCCAACCCATGCCAACAGCCTGGTACCCGGCAAGAAAACCTTCCACACCATCATTCCCGGGTTCCTCAGCCATAATGGTCAGGCCCTCGGTCCCTTCGGGGTGATGGGCGGCTACATGCAGCCCCAGGGGCATGTGCAGATGGTCATGAACCTGGTGGACTTCGGCCTCAATCCGCAGGCAGCCCTGGATGCGCCGCGCTGGCAATGGCTAGGGGACATGAAGGTCGGCATCGAACACGGCGCCTCCCGCGACCTGGCCAATGCCCTGGCCCGGCGCGGCCATCAGGTGCAGCTCGCCAGCGACCTGACCGACTACGGGCGCGGCCAGATCATCCTGCGCGATCCGGTCAGCGGCGTACTGTGTGGCGGCACGGAGCCCAGGGCGGACTCCCACATCGCGGTCCTGTAGATTGCCTCTGGCCCTCTAGGCTCTGTACGAAGAGTCTTGAGACGAAGGTCAGGCAAGGCGAAAACAGCCGAGGAAGCAACAAGGATGGCGCCCGCATTCGCGGGCCCATCTTGTTCACGTTTCAACAGCCTGGAGCGTCTCGCGTCGTTTCCTAGCGCGCTTTTTCAGCGTTGAAGCCATCCGCGTTTTCGAATACCCCCATGAAGCCCGGTAGGGTTGATTCACGTGCCCAGTCGCGCTGGAGCTCGCAGTACATCTGCACCCGGCTGATGAGTTTCGCACCTGCCTGTTCGATGCGGCGCAGAGCCGCCTCATGGGCGGCGGGCGATGTACCGCCGACCGCATCCACCGGTACATAGACCTCGTAACCCTCCTGGAGGGCGTCCAGCACCGGGAACGTGAGACAGGCTTCGGTCCAGAGCGCGGTCATGATGAGCTTGCGCCGGCCCATCGCCTTGACCGCCTGCTTGAACTCGGTGTCTTCCCAGCTGTTGATCGAGGTGCGGTCGTAGGTCGGCAAATGGCCAAGCACGTCCTGCAGTTCCTGGATCGGTGGCTTGTTGCGGCCGGTCGCGACGTTGACGGTCGAATGGACGATGGGAAGGTGGTAGTTGACGGCCGCCTTGGCGACGCTCGTGATGTTGAAGACCAGTTCGTCACGGGGCATCGAGCGGATCGAGGATACCTGGATCGGCTGGTAGTCGATGATGATCAACATCGAGTTTTCAGGCGACAAGAGCTGGTCGGTATGGGGGTTGCGGATAATCTCGCTTGTCATTTTGCGGATCCTTTTCTCAGTTGTACTACACGCAGGTAGGAGGAGCGGGACACGGCCAGGTGGATAACCACCGCCGTGACGACGCCTCTACTGATGTTGTGAGTGGTTTGGTTCTCCCGGAAACGCGCCAGCGGCGACATCGCCAGGAAGCAGGATTGTGCTGTTCCCTCGACCGCTGCAGTAGTAGCATCCCGAGGCTTGCTGTGTTGCAGAACGAGGAACGCTGATTTGGATATCGAAGAGCTGCAGACCTTCGTGGAAGTCGCCGATGCCGCAGGGGTGTCCGCTGCGGCGGTGCGGCTGGGGGTGTCCAAGTCGATCGTCAGCCGCAGGCTTGCCAGGCTTGAGGCGGAACTGGGTATCCAGTTGCTTGCGCGCACTACCCGCGGGGCAGCGCTGACGGAAGCCGGGGCGACATTCCGGGACTACGCCGCCAGGGTCTGCGCCGAAATAGAGATCGCCAAGGAAACCATCCTGCCCGCCGGCGCCCTGCGTGGCCGACTGCGGGTGGCCGCGCCGCTGTCCTTTGGACCGACCCACTTTGCCCCGATGCTTGCTGAACTGGCGCGGCGTCATCCCCAGCTCCATATCCAGACCTGCTACAGCGACCGCTTCGTCGACCTCATTGCCGAGGGTTTCGATTGTGCGATTCGGGTTGGCTACCTTCCGGATTCGAACCTGATCGCAAGGTGCATCGGGCCGATCTACACGAAGCTGGTGGCCAGCCCGGCCTACATTCAGGCCCATGGCGCACCCGAGTCGCCGGACGAGCTCATCCACCATGAGGCCCTCATGCAAAGCACCGAGACCTGGCAATTCATGGATGGCGACCAGATCGTCACGGTACGTCCCCACGGGCGCTTCAAGGCCGACAATGGCACCGCACTGGTGGCGGCCGCCGTCGCAGGGCTCGGGGTTGCGTACCTGCCGGATTGCCTCACCCACGAAGACAGGGTTTCGGGGGCGCTGGTACCGATCATGACGCGGTATCCGCCGCCACCGGCGGGTGCCTATGTCGTGCGCCCGCCAGGCCAGCATCCCGCGCGCAAGATACGCATACTCACCGAGCTCTTGATCGAATCGTTCGGGCAGTCGCCGCACTTTGCCGGACCTGCCCGTGTCTGATCGACCTGACGGGCGTGCCGATCGCTAGGACCTTGGCGTGAGCAGGCCGGCGGTTTCACCGCCATCGACTGTCAGGGTGGTGCCGTTCACATAGCTGGATTCTGGCGAAAGCAACCAGCAGATGGCCTGGGCAACTTCTGCTGCGCTGGCCAGGCGGCCCTCGGGAATCCTGGCTGTCAGCGCGGCGAGCCGTTTTTCGTCGTTGACGATGGCATCCATCATTCGCGTGGCGATTTGCCCCGGGCAGACGGCGTTGAAGCGCACCTGGCCGCCGTATTCCAGCGCCAGGGCCTGGGTCAGGCCGAGGAGGGCGGCCTTGCTGGCGCAGTAGGTGGCAAGCCCCTGCTCGCCGGTCTTGCCCGCGATGGACGAAACGTTCACCACGGCGCCGCGACCTGCGATCAGGCCTGGCAGCGCGTGCTTGGTGTAGAAGAAGACCGAGCGAGTATTGACGGCGAACAGCAGGTCCCATTCCTGCTGCGTGGTGTCGGTAAAGGTCTTGCGTCCTGACATGCCGGCATTGTTCACCAGGCCCGCCAGCTTGCCGTCGCCCAATTGCAGCGCCGTCGCCACGACGTGACGGCAATCGTCTTCGTTCAGTACGTCGCCCGGCACAAAGGTGCAGTCGGGCAAGCGCTCGGCCAATTGGCTACCTGCAGATGGATCGCGCCCGGTGAACACCACCGGATGGCCGAGGCTGGCGAGTTTTTCCACGGTTGCGGCGCCGATGCCCTGGGTGCCGCCTGTCACGATATACATGGGTGTTGCTCCTGAAGGTCTTGCCGCCTCTTGACCGGACGGCGTCGGTGAGGGAATGGGGGCAGTCGCGGGTCACGCTGCCGGTTGGTTCAGGGACCTGTTCGAACGCAGGGAAAGCCAGGTCGTGGCCAGCAGGCCCAACAGGCCCACCACCAGCAGGAACGATGACATGGCGACAATCGACGGATCGATGGTGTCACGAATACCGTCGAACATCTGCCGCGGCAGCGTGCGCTGGCCGGGGCCGCCGATGAACAGTACGACGACAATCTCGTCGAACGACGTCATGAAGGCAAACAGCGCCCCCGATATCACCCCAGGCGCGATGATGGGCAAGGCGACATCGATGAACGCCCGTACCGGTGAGGCCCCGGCCATTGCCGCGGCCCTCAGCAGGCTCATGTCCAGGCCTTGCAGGCTGGCGGCAACGTTGATGAGGACGAAGGGGGTCGCCAGCACGGTATGAGCCAGGATCATTCCGGTCAGGGTGCCTGTGAGCCCCAGTTGGCCGAACAGAAAATACATGCCCAGCCCCGAAATCACCGGTGGAATGATCATGGGCGAAATCAGCAAGGCCAACACATGGGTGGCGCCGGGCAGGTTGCGTCGGGCGAAGGCCAGGGCCGCCAGGGTGCCCAGCAATGTCGCCAGCGCCGTCGAGGCGCAGCCCACCAGCAGGCTGTTGCGCAGCGACTGCAGCCAGGGGCCGGCGCTGAACACTTTCTCGTACCAGCGCAATGACAATCCCGGCAGCGGATAGGACAGGAAGGTGCCGCTGCTGAAGGAGATGGGCACCACCGCCAGCAAGGGCGCGATCATGAAGACGATCATGAGGAGCCCGAACAGGCGCAAAAGGTTGCGGCTGATGAAACACAGGGTGAAATGATTCATAGGATTTTCCCGATTACTTGAGTCCGGCGATCTGGCGGATGCCCACCAGTCGGGCAGCGACCAGGTAGATCGCCATGACACAGAGGATCAGCACCAGGCCCAGTGCCGAAGCCATGCCCCAGTTCACCGTGGTGTTGGTGTAGAACGCGATGAAGTAGCCAAGCATCTGCTCTCGTGCGCTGCCCACCAGGGTTGGGGTGACGTAGTAGCCTGCCGCGACAATGAACGTCAGCAGCGTGCCGGAACCGATGCCGGTCAGGGTCATGGGCAAGTAGACGTGCAGGAAACCGCGAACCGGGTGCGCGCCGAGGGACCCCGAGGCGCGCATGTAATGGGCCTCGATGCCTTTCATCACGCTGTACAACGGCAGGACGGTGAACGGCAGCAGGATGTGCACCATGACGATGTAGACCCCCAGGGCATCGAAGATCATGGGCAACGGATGGTCGATCAGGCCGAGCTTGAGCAGCAGGGTATTGACGATGCCCTTCTCTTGAAGCACCACGATCCAGGCCGTGGTGCGGGCCAGCAATGAGGTCCAGAAGGGCAGCATCACCGCCAGGATCAGCAGCATCTGGAACGGCCGCGACGCCTTGACCAGCAGGACGGCGAAGGGAAAGCCCAGCAGCAGGCACAGCACCGAGACAACGAAGGCGATCTTCAGGGTCTTGAAAGTGAGGTCCAGGTAGACCCGTTTCTCCGCGGGCACGCGCTGGATGCCGTCAGCCGTACGCTCCAGGTCTAGGGCGCTGAGCAGGTAATAGGATGTATACGCCGGTGATGCACGCTCGAACGCATTCCAAAGCTCGGGGGTTGCCCAGCGCGGATCAATGGTCACCAGGCGCGCCCGGGGTGTCTCACCGTTGACGGGTTGCTGGTTGGCAGGCCACTGGTAGCGGCGGGCGGTGGCCGTGATGAGGAAACGGTAGCCGCTGTTTTCATAGTTCATGCGCCGCGCGGCTTCACCCATGACGCCCATGTTCCCGGCGTGGATGAAATCCTGCTCGATCGCTTCGAACACCGCGTCGCCGGGCAGGCTCGAGGCGTCACGGCGTATTTCCTGTTCCAATGCCTGGACGGTGCGGGGGAATGCCTGGACCAGCTCCGGATTGCTGACGGCACGATAGAGCATCATGCCGATGGGCAGAACGAAGAATACGGCGGTGTAGGCCAGCAGCGGCAAAAGCAGCAAGACAGAAACGAGCCGTTTGTGCCGGCTGGATCTCTGGTGGGCGCTGGCGAGTGAATCCAATGCAGGGGCGAACATATCGATGACCTCGGAATGGGATGTCAGCGGCTTCGATAACGAAGCCGCCATTCAAAGGGATGGATCTACTTCGCCGCCCAGTTGGTGAAGCGAGCCATGAGGTCTTCCTCGTAGTTGACCCAGAACGGTGTATCGAGCAGCAAGGCGTTTTCCAGGTTCGCCGGCGCGGTGGGCAGGTTGTTCAGGGTTTGCTTGTCCAGTGCCGCCTGGGCCTTGCCGTTGACGATGCCGTAAGGGATGGCCTGGACGAAGGCACCCTGGGCTTTCGGGCTGAGCATGTAGTCGAGCAGGGCATAGCTTTCCTTGAGGTTCGGCGTGCCTTTGATGATGGTCCAGTAATCCATGCTGTAGAGCTGCTGGTTCCAGATCAGCGGAAAATGCGCGCCCTGCTGGTTGGCGATGGCGATGCGTCCGTTGTAGGCCGCCGTGACGGCGATGCTGCCCGAAGACAACCATTCCAGGGGCTGGGCGCCGGTTTCCCACCATTGGATATGCGGCTTGATTTCATCGAGCTTGGCGAAGGCTCGGTCCTGTCCGGCCTTGGTCGCCAGCACCGTGTAGACATCGGCAGGCTTTACACCATCGGCCATGAGGGCGATTTCCAGGGTCATGCGAGCCTGCTTGCGCAGGCCACGCTTGCCAGGCCATTTCTTGACGTTCCAGAAGTCGGCCCAGGTCTGCGGACCCTCGCTGGGGAATTTCCTGTGGTCGTAGGTCATGACTTCCGACCAGACAATGGCGCCTACGCCGCAAGGCGCGAACTTGTCGGGGGCGATGTCCGCGGCACTGTTCAACCTGCTGCGGTCGAGGGGCTCCAGCAGGCCTTGCTCGCAGGCCAGCGCCATCTCGTTCTCATCCATCTGGACCACGTCCCAGGTCGGGTTGCCGGCCTGGACCATGGCCTTTTGCTTGGCGATGCCGCCGTCGTAGGTGTCCTGCACGACTGGCTTGCCGCTTTGCGCGGCGTATGGCTTGAAGTAAGCCTTGTCGAAGGCTTCCTGGGTGGCGCCACCGAAACCGACGACGGTGAGGTCCCTCGCCAGGAGCGCCTGGCTGGAGAACAAGGTGACGGCGCAGATGGTAGTCAGTGCGGTGCGGCGCAATATCGAGGACATGGGTGTCCCTCCTGCTGTTTGAGGATGTAAGGGAAATACAAGGTTCACAAACGGGCAGTAACGAACTAGACGGTGTCGGAAAGGGTGTGCATGGTTGCCTCTCGGATCATTATTGTTGTCGAGACTTATGGTTCAGGGTGCGACGGTGGATCAGTTCAGTTCGAATAGATGGGCGTCGTCGGTACTCCAGTCGAAGCCGGTCACCTGACCGGGCCGCAGTTGCTTGAAGAGCGCGTTATTGGCCACTTTCACCACCAGGGGTTGTTCGTTGCCCAGGCGCAGGTGCACCCGCAAGTGGTCGCCGAGGTAGACGGTGTCGGTCACCGTGGCCTGCCAGGGCATGGTCTCGCTAGGGCCCAGGCGAATGTTCTCCGGGCGGATGACCAGTTCCACCCGCTCCGGTCGAGGGTTTTTCAGCGCCTTGGCGGACCCGGTGAGCTGCAGGCCGTTTTCCAGGATCACTTCGCAACTCTGTTCGTCGCGCCGTCGGCCGGTACCGACCAGCACGTTGTTCTCGCCAATGAAGTTGGCGACGTAGGCGTTTTCCGGATGTTCGTACAGCGCCGCCGGCGAGCCGATCTGGGCGATATCGCCCTGGTGGAAGACCGCGATCCGGTCCGACATCGTCAGGGCTTCGCTCTGGTCGTGAGTCACGTAGACCACGGTGACGCCGAGGGACTTGTGCAGTTGCTTGATCTCGTACTGCATGTGTTCGCGAAGATTCTTGTCCAGGGCTCCCAGAGGCTCGTCCATCAGAATGATCTCGGGCTCGAAGACCATCGCCCTGGCAAGGGCCACGCGTTGCTGCTGCCCACCGGAAAGCTCGGTGATGCGCCGCTGTTGCATGCCATGCAATTGCACCATGTCGATGGCGCGCTTGACCTTGGCTTGCAGATCGGCGCGCTTGAGGCCACGCATCTTCAACGGGTAGGCGAGGTTTTCCTCGACGCTCATGTGGGGAAACAAGGCGTAGTTCTGGAACACCATGCCCATGCCACGCTGATGCGCCGGCTTTTTCTGGATCGGCGTGCCGCCCATGCGGATTTCGCCCCGGGTTGGCGTCTCGAAACCGGCCAGCATCATCAGCGTGGTGGTCTTGCCGGAGCCCGAGGCGCCCAACAGGGTCAGGAATTCGCCACGACTGATGCCCAGGTTCAGATCCTTGATGACCAGGGTCTTGCCGTCATAGCTTTTCTGGACCCCATTGAACTCGATCAGGGGCTGGGTGCTTTGGGAGATAGAGACCTTGGCGTTCATCACAGTGACAACCCGTTGGCCAAGGCGACGGTATCGAGCGCGCGCTTCAGGCGGGCTACCAGCTCGACGATCTCTTCGGCGGTGATGATGAAAGGCGGGGCCAGGGCAATGGAGTCCCCCATGTTGCGCACGATCAGGCCGTTCGCCCGACAGGCCCGTTCGACCTGAACACCGATGGTGCGGTCGACGGGGAAGGAGGCGCGGGTTCGTTTGTCCGCAACCAGTTCCAGTCCGGCCACCAGGCCCACCCCCCGAATCTCCCCGATCAGCGGATGGTCGAGCAGCGGTTCGAGTTGCTGGTGCAGGAAGCTCCCCAGTTCTCGCGTGAGTTGCGGCAAACGCATTTCTTCGTAGATGGTCAGGGTTTCAAGGGCAACGGCGGCCGCCACCGGGTGCCCGGAATAAGTAAAGCCGTGGCCAAAGCCGCCCAGTTGCTGGCTTTGTTCTTCGATGGCCGTGTAGATATCTCCGGCGACCACCACGCAGGAAATCGGTTGATAACCCGATGACAAGCTCTTGGCACAGGCCATCATGTCAGGCGCAAAACCCAGGGTCTGATGGCCGAACCATTGGCCGGTGCGGCCGAAGCCGCAGATGATCTCGTCGGCAAGGAACAGGATGTCGTGCTTCTTCAGGATCGCCTGCACACCGGCGAAGTAACCTGGCGGCGGCACGATCACGCCACCGGCTCCCATCACCGGTTCGGAGATGAAGGCAGCGATGGAGTCCGCGCCCACGGCCTCGATGCGTTGCTCGAGGTCCCGTAGCAGGCGCTCGGTGAACTGCGCTTCATTTTCTCCTTCGGCACCGTAGCGATAGAAATGCGGACATTGCACATGCAGGACGCTGTCTTGCAGGGGCAGGCCGAACGCCGCGTGCATGTTGGGCAGCCCCGACAGGCTGGCGCCCATTACCGTCGAACCATGGAAACCTTTCTGGTGGGCGATGATCCTGCGCTTGTCGCCATGGCCACGAGCACGATGATAGGCCCAGGCGAGCTTGATCATCGAGTCGTTGGCTTCCGAGCCCGAACAGGCGAAAAACACCTTTGGCCTATCGAACGGCACCAGGCAGGCAATGCGTTCGGCCAACTGCGCGACCACGCTCGGCACACGATGGTTGAAGGTGTGGTAGTAGGGCAAGACCGACATCTGGC
Source organism: Pseudomonas sp. NFACC43 (assembly GCF_900119645.1). Lineage (NCBI taxonomy): Bacteria > Pseudomonadati > Pseudomonadota > Gammaproteobacteria > Pseudomonadales > Pseudomonadaceae > Pseudomonas > Pseudomonas sp. NFACC43. Next base: position 297,838 of record NZ_FPKK01000008.1, on the reverse strand, counting down.
GCTGTGCGGCCTGCACCAGCCTCGCATTGGAAAAGCCAAGCCCCGCACACCAGAGGCCCGACATCCCCTCGATGTAGTCGCGACCATGTTCATCCGTCACATGAATCCCCGATCCACGTTCGATGACCAGCGGGCCATGTTGTTGATGCGCCCGCAGATTGGTCTGCGAATGCAGATGAAAACGCACGTCTGTGCGGGCCAGTTCGGTTAAGGGAAGGGGCGTTTCCTGCATCATGAAAAACCTCGTTGAGGGCTGCTGATCACTTATAACTTATATGATTGGCACTGAATTCAACGTCACGCAAGCCCTCGACGAGAAAAAAATAAACCGTCGATCGGTGGTTGATTCTACAAAATATAACTTATAAGTTGTAAGAAGAAGGCCGCGTCAGGCCTCGATCAACCCACTCAGGAGTGCCCTCATGCCCGCTGCAAACCCTGCGGTTCGTGACCCCGTAATGCCGTTGACGCCCGAGCAGGTCGCACGTTTGAAAGAACGCGCGCTGTTCGTGCGTCTCGAAACGGTGCGACTGATTTCCATCGCCAAGGTCGGCCACTACACCTCGGTGTTTTCCTGCGCCGAAATATTTTCGGCGCTGTATTACGACGCCATGCGCCTCAAGCGCGGCGAACCGAAGTGGCCGCAGCGCGACCGCTTCCTGATGGGCAAGGGGCACGCCGCTGTCGGGCTATACCCGTTGCTCGCCGACTGGGACTTCTTCGACAAGGCCTGGCTCGATGATTACACCCGACTGGGCAGCCCCTTGGGCGATCACCCGGATATGCGCAAGGTGCCGGGCATCGATTTCAGCTCGGGGTCCATCGGTCATGCCTTGTCGGGCGGTTTGGGCATGGCCCTGGGTGCGCGCCTGCGGGGGCAGGCATTCGATGTCTACGTATTGCTGGGTGACGGAGAGATGCAGGAGGGGCAGGTCTGGGAAGCCGCGCTGGCGGCGGCGCACCACAAGACCGGCAACCTCATTGCCATCGTCGATCGCAACGGCTACCAGCTCGACGGCAAGGTCGACGATGTGGTGGGTATCGAGCCCCTGGCCGATAAATGGCGTGCCTTTGGCTGGGATGTCAGGGAGGTGGACGGCCATGACGTGGCGGCGCTCGCGACGCTGTTTCGTGAGTTGAAAGCGCAGCCCGCGCGCGAGCGCCCGGTCTGCGTGATCGCACTGACGGCCAAGGGCAAGGGGGTGGGGTACATGGAGACCGAACCGGGATGGCACCTGGGCTGGCTCGCGCCAGAAGACGAAGCGCTGGCGATCGAAGAAATCAAGGTCAATGGAGGTGTTCAATGAGTGCGCCAGTCAAGCCGGCCAGCTGGCAGTATCGCCAGCTGAACGCGATCAATCCCGGGCTCGACTATCTCTCGGAAGGCCTCCTGGACCTGGTTGCCGACGGCCACTCGATTGCCGTCGGGACGGCCGACCTGCAGTACTCCAACGGCCTCAACCGTTTCGCCGACAAGCACCCGGAGCTGTTCATCCAGTTCGGTATCGCCGAGCAGAACATGGTGAGTGCCGCCGCGGGCATCGCCACCACCGGGACCACACCTTACGTCGCCACGTTCGCTTCGTTCCTGGCGTTGCTGTGCTGCGAGCAGATCCGCATGGACGTGGCGTACTCGGCGCTGCCGGTCCGGCTGATCGGTCATCACACCGGCATCAGCCTGGGGTTCTACGGCACTTCCCACCATGCCACCGAGGACATCGCGATCATGCGCAGCATCGCCGACCTCACGGTGGTCGCCCCGGCGGACGGCCCACAGCTGGCGGCTGCCATCCGCGCATCGATTCATCATCCGCAGCCGATCTATTTCCGCATCGGGCGTGGCCAGGAGCCCAACGTCTATCCGCAAAACGTCACTTTCGAGTTCGGCAAGGCCATCGTCCATCGCGTCGGTGCCGACGTGACCCTGATCGCCACCGGCAGCATGCTGCACCCGACCCTGGAGGCGGCCAACGCCCTTGCCGATAGCGGCCTGACGGTGGGGGTCATCGACATGCACACCCTCAAGCCCATCGACCGCGAAGCCATCCTGAAGGCTGCCGCCGCAACGAACCTGCTCATCACCGTGGAGGAGCACAACGTACTCGGCGGCCTGGGAGGCGCTGTGGCCGAAGTGCTGGCGGATGAGGGCATCGGCGTGCGCCTGGTCCGTCATGGTATCCATGACGAGTACAGCCTGATCGCACCGCCCACCCACCTGTACCGTCACTATCGGCTGGACGCGGCGGGTATCGAAGCCGTCACCCGCCAGGCGCTGGCCCGGTTCTCCGGCAAGGAGCAGCGTCATGTCGGCTAACCAGGCGTGGTATGCACGCGCACAAAAGGTACTGCCCGGTGGACACCTGAGCCCCAGTCGCAGGCTCGGGCAACCCTACGCATTCGTACGTGCGCAAGGGGCCTATCTCTTCGACGCGGACGGGCAACGCCACACTGACTTCCACTGTGGATTCGGTGCCCATGTACTGGGCCATGGGCATCCGGCGATACGGGACCGGGTTTTCGAAGTCGCCCAGCGCATGGACCTGATGGGGGCCGGCATCACCGACCTGGAAGTCGAAGTGGCGGAGACACTGGTCCAGTACATTCCCTGCGCCGAGCAGATCGCATTCTGCAACAGCGGATCGGAGGCCACCTATCACGCCTTGCGACTGGCCCGCGCGGCGACGGGACGCAAACGGATCATCAAGTTCCAGGGCGGTTACCACGGCTGGCACGATTATGTCGCCATGAACGGGCAGACGACCCGGGAGCGCATCGGTCAATTCGATCCGATGTCCGACGGAATCCTGCGCGCCGCCGCCGAATACACGATCATCCTGCCCTATAACGATGCCGACTCGGTGGAGCGGTACCTCAAGGCTCACCCGGGCGAGGTGGCTGCGATCATCGTCGAACCCATCGCTCACAACATGGGGGCGGTGGCTGCTACGGATGCATTCCTCAAAGACCTGCGCAGCCTGACCAGCGCCCATGGCGTCGTGCTGATCTTCGATGAGGTGATCACTGGCTTCCGGCATGCATTGGGAGGCTATCAGTCCATCGTCGGGGTGACCCCGGACCTGGCCACCTTCGGCAAGGCCGCCTCATCCGGCTATCCCGTAGGGTTCATCGCCGGTAAACGGGAACTGATGCACTTGATCGGTTTGACCGGGCCCAAGGGCGTGTTCATGGGCGGCACCTGCAATGGCACACCTTCGACGTTGGCGGCCGTGCAGGCGACTCTTGAAGAGTTGGCGCGCCCCGGGACCTACGAGAAGCTGTTCGAGTTGGGCGACTATATGCGTGCCCAGCTGGACCTCATCGTCCAGCGCCTCGGGATTCCCGCACAGAGCGCCGGTTATGGCTCGGCCTGGCTGCTGTATTTCTTCGAGGGACCGTACAGCCAGTACACGGACCTGCTGCGCAACGATGACGCACTCGATGTGGCCTTTCGTCAGCGTTTGATCGAGAAGCGGCTTATCTTCCAGCCGATGCAGCTCAAGCGGCTATACCTCTGCACCGCTCATACTCGGGAGATCCTGGATGAGTCCCTCGGGGTGATGGAGGACGTGTTGAAGACCCTGGTCTGATCGTTCCTGGCGCCAGGCACCGGAGGCAGCCTGACCGCTGCCTTCGGTGCGGGCGCTTGTCGGAACTCGGCTGCCTATATGTTATAAGTGGCGGCTTATCGCGTATGGGTATGGGAAAGTCCTGTCATGGCACGGGACGGTCATCATTAGGAGTGAACTGTGCAGATTCAACCCTTGGAACAAGGCAACCTTTCGGCCCGGGCGTACTATTCGATTCGCGAAGGACTGATCGCCGGCAATTTCAAGCCGGGGGAACGGTTGGTCATGCAGGATCTGGCAGAGCGACTGGGAACCAGTGTGACGCCGGTGCGTGAAGCATGCCTTCGGCTGGTGAGCGAGCGCGGCCTGGAGCTTCGATCCGGCCGGTTTGCGACCGTGCCTGCATTGACCCGGGCGCGCTATCTGGAGGTCCGTACCATCCGCATTGCCCTGGAAGGGCTGGCTGCGGAACTGGCGACGCACCATGTGACCGATGCCGACCTGGCGAAGCTGCTGGAACTGCACAATGCCTTCGAACAAGCCGATCGACAGAACGACGGCCTCGCTGCGATGCATCACAATCGCGAGTTCCACTTCACCCTCTACCGGCTGTCGGGCATGGACATGCTTACCGCGCAAATCGAGAGCCTCTGGGTGTCCATGGGCCCGATCCTGAATCTGTTCTATACCTTCGGCCACAACTCCTACATCGGCGCCGACGAACACCTGGTGTTGATCGACGCTCTGAGAGACAGGAAACCGGCAAAGGCTCGCAAGGCCATCGCCGACGATATCCTGCGTGGCGGTATCAGCATCCTGAAATTCATCGACGAAACCGAGGGCAAGACGGCTTAGCCTGCAGTTCAAGCACCTGGCTGGCCAGGGTCGCCGCTGGCGAACATCGGCAAACGCCGCAGCATCCAGTCGAGCAGTTCCTGGGCCGGTGCCGCCAGCGGGCGTCCGGCCTTCACCAACAGTTTCGCCTCCACGCCCAGGAACAAGGGATGGTCGATGGCCACGGCCGCGAGGTTGCCCTGGGCAATCTCTCGGTAGGCCGCCACTTCGCCCAACAGCGAGGCAAACTCACCGGAGGCGACAAGGCGCTTGAGGGCGGCCAACGAATTGCTGACCAGCGCCGGGCGGATCTGGATCTTCTCGGCATACTCGAGCATCTTCAACGCATGGCCGATCCCGAAGGTCGTCGGTGTCAGCACCAACCGGCATTCGAGCAGGTCGGCGACGGTGGCCATTGCTCCGCGCAACGCCAGCGCATGGTCCGGGCGAACCAGCAGCATGACGGGCTGCCGGGACGTCGCTCGGTAATCGATATGCGGGTGCGCAGGAGGGTTGTAGGCCAGGCCGATATGCGCACGATTCTCGGCAATCTCGTTCAGCACGTCGTCCACCGGCAATATGTCCAACCGGATGTCGAGCTTGGGGTACTGCTTGCAGAACGGCGCGAGCACATGGTCCACCAGGGTATCGACATAGCCCTCGCTGATGACGACCCGCACCTGTCCCAATTGCAGCCCCTTGATGGCCTGGAGCTGGTCTTCGAGCTTCTCCTGGTGTGATCGATAGCCGCGCCAGAACTCCAGCAGGTGCGCGGCAGCCTCGGTGGGCTGGACGCCGCGGGCCTGGCGTTCGAACAGTCGGGTGCCCAGTTCCTCTTCCAGCAGTTTGATCTGACGGGTGATCACCGACGGCGAGGTGTTGATGCTGTCCGCCGCGCCACGGATCGATCCGTGGGTCAGCACTTCATGGAAGTACCGCAAGCGTTGCTGGTTGATCTCGCGCATGGGTTCTCCCTCAGTTTGTGCGTTGCTCATAGGGCAACAATACACGAACATAGTTGCTCTTGCTGCTGTCTGCGTTGTCGGCGCAACATCCTCGGCACGTCAGAGCAACAAGAAACTGGAGACTCCCCATGTCGACCGTCGTGACGCCGGCTTCCGCCGCGGCCCTTGCAACCCTGTACCGCAAACTCAACTGGCGCCTGTTGCCGCTCCTGTTCGTCTGCTACGTCTTCGCGTATCTGGACCGGATCAACGTCGGCTTTGCCAAATTGCAGATGCAGAACGACCTTGGGTTATCCGACGCTGCATATGGTGTCGGTGCAGGTGTGTTCTTTCTGGGCTATGTGCTGTTCGAGGTGCCCAGCAACCTGATGTTGCCCAAGGTGGGGGCCAGAAAGACCTTCAGTCGCATCCTGGTGCTATGGGGCATCACCTCGGCCTGCATGCTGTTCGTACGCAATGTGCCGATGTTCTACGCCATGCGATTTCTGCTGGGTGTCTTCGAAGCCGGTTTCGCCCCGGGAATGATCTATTACCTGTCTTGCTGGTACGGCCCCAAGCGGATGGCCCGGGCCATTGCGATCGTATTCATTGCCGGTCCGGTGGGCGGCATTGCCGGCGGTCCGCTGTCGGCATGGCTGATCACCACGTTCGAAGGCGTGGGTGGGCTCGTCGGATGGCAATGGATGTTCCTGATCGAAGGCTTGCCCTGCGTCCTGCTGGGTGTGGTCGCCTATTGCTGCCTTTGCAACCATCCTGCCGAAGCTCGCTGGCTGAGCACAGGCGAAAAACAGCTATTGCAGCGTGAGCTGGGTGCAGGGCCGGAGGGGGGCCACTCGTTCGGGGCCGTGTTGCGCGATCGCAGGATCTACATTCTGGCGTGCGCCTATTTCTGCATCATTTTTTCGATCTACGCCATGAGTTTCTGGCTGCCGGCAATTCTCAAGGCCCAGGGTATCCAGAGCATGATGCAATTGGGTTGGTATGTCGCCATTCCCTATGTAGCCGCAGCAGCGGGCATGTACTGGATCGGGCGTCGCTCCGATCGCTTCGCAGAGCGCCGCTATCACTGCGCGGTGCCGGCAGGCATCGGGGCAATGTCGTTGCTCCTGTACCCCTATGCCGATGGGAGCCTGCTGTTCTCCCTGGTCCTGCTGACGCTGGCGGTTGCCATGATGTTCATGGCCTATACGGTCCTGTGGGCAATGCCCTCTGAACTGATCAAGGGCGAGGCGGCAGCGGGCGGCATCGCACTGATCAATACCATCGGTCTGTGCGGCGGCTTCTGGGGCCCCGCGGTGATCGGGTGGGCAAAGACATCGACGGCCAGTATGACCCCCGGCATCGTCGCGGTCGGTTGCGTGTTTCTGTGTACAGCGTTCGTCATCATCGCGAGCAAACCGTTGGCGCACCGCGACCGGACCCTGGGTACAGGGCGAATCGAACAGGCGCTTTGAACGTCAACCCACGTGTTCCGCAAGGAACCCATTCAAGAGAGAGAACGCACATGCTTCTGCATTTATCGACCTGGGCCGAAATCGAGCATTTCCTCCAGCGCAGCCGTACCGTCGTCATTCCGATCGGCTCCAACGAGCAGCACGGTCCCACCGGGCTGTTGGGCACGGACTGGATGTGCCCGGAAATCATCGCCCATCAGGCACAACAGACAGCCGATATCCTGGTGGCTCCGACCTTCAACATCGGCATGGCCCAGCATCATCTCGGTTTTCCGGGGACGATCTCGCTCAGGCCTTCTACGTTCATCGCCGCCATCGGCGACTGGACACGCTCCCTGGCTGCCCACGGGTTCGAAAAAATATTCTTCCTCAATGGACATGGCGGCAATATCGCGTCAATCGAAGCGGCGTTTTCGGAGCTTTATGCCGAGGCGAGTTTCGCCCGTCGCCCGGCGGGCTTCGCCTTGAAATTGTGCAACTGGTGGGACCTGGAAGGGGTCAATGACCTGGCGCGGGAGCAGTTCCCGTCTGGCCACGGTATCCATGCGACACCGTCGGAAATTGCCGTGACCCAATGGGCCTATCCCCACGCCATCAAGACGGCGGACTACTCGCCACAGATCGCCAACTGGGGCCCGATCCGGGAGGCTGCCGATTTCCGTGCCCGTCATCCGGATGGCCGCATGGGGTCGGACCCGGCGCAAGCCTCCCCGGAAAAAGGTCGGCAACTGGTGATGATGGCCGCCCAAGGCCTGGTGCAGGAGGTGCAAGCCTTCAGCCGAGAGGCCATGCCGGACCCGCAAACACTGCAATCAGCCAGGTAAGCCACGATGTGGGAGATCGATCACAGTTACATTGATGGAGTATTCGTTCCCGTCCAGGGCAACGAAACGGTGGAATGCATCAACCCGGCGACCGAGGCGGTCATCGGTACGGTCACCTTGGCGAATCGTGATGATGCCAGGCAGGCCATCGCCGCGGCCTCCCGTGCGCAGGTCGCGATGCGCGGCAGCTCCAAGGCCGAGCGTATCGACATGCTCAGACAGCTACAGGCCGCTGTGCTGGCCAAGACGGATGAAATTCGCGACACGGCCATCGAGGAATACGGCGCGCCGTTTGCCCGTGCCCAATGGGTCAGCCGTTACGCGTCCCAGTCTTTCGCCAATGCGGCGCAGGTGCTGGAGAACCATGCGCTGCGTCGCACGGTCGGCGACGCCACCGTCGTGATGGAGCCGGTGGGCGTATCGGCGTTGATCGCTCCCTGGAACAGCACGGCAGGGACGATTTGCAGCAAGCTGGCATCGGCCATCGCCGCTGGCTGTGCTTCGGTCATCAAGCCCAGTGAGCTGAGCCCGCTGCAGACCGATGTGCTTGCCCAAGCGTTGCACGGTGCGGGTTTGCCTGAGGGCGTCTTCAACATTCTGCTGGGACGTGGCAGCGATGTCGGTGAAGAAATCAGCACGAACCCGGAGGTCGCAAAAATTTCATTCACGGGCTCCACCGCCACCGGCAAACTGATCGCTCGCGCCGGCATCGAGACGATGAAGCGCGTCAGCCTCTCGCTCTCGGGGAAGTCAGCGTCCATCATCCTGGATGATGCCGATCTCGACATCGCCATTCCCCTGGCACTGAATGCCGCGTTCATGAACAACGGCCAGGCGTGTGTCGCCGGCACGCGGCTACTGGTGCCGCGCAGGCAGGCCAAGCTCATCATCGACCGGGTGAAGAACCTGGTAGAAGCGATGGTCGTCGGCAATCCGCAGGATCCATCCACCCTCATCGGCCCCCTGGTCAGCCAGACGCAATATGACCGCGTGCAAGGTTTCATCCGCCGTGGGTTGGCCCAGGGGGCGAAGCTGGTCATCGGCGGGGAGGGCAGGCCGGTCGGCCTGGACAGGGGCTATTTCGTCAGGCCTACGGTGTTTGCTGAGGTCAGCAACGACATGGATATCGCCCAACAGGAGATTTTTGGCCCCGTGATATCGATCATCGCCTATGACTTGCAAGAGCAGGCGGTGGAAATCGCCAATGCCAGCCTCTACGGCTTGCAGGCCTACGTGTTTTCCCGGCGACCGGAACGCGCACGCCACGTGGCGGCCGGACTGCAGGCCGGCTCAGTGTTGATCAACAGAATCGCACCGGAATTGCTTGCCCCGTTCGGCGGGGTCAAGCAGTCCGGTGTAGGTCGGGAGTTCGGGGTCTTTGGCCTGGAGGCGTTTCTCGAGGCCAAAAGCATCGTATCGGATCAGCCCGGGCCTGGCGCGACCATGTGATCGGGTCCGGTTCGGTTGATGGCGACGGGATGACCCTTCAATCTCGCGGGCAAAACTCAGGTGGCCTTCGCTACGTCGGCAGCCTACCATTCGCCTTCGTGCCTCAAGTCACCCAAATGCCTGCCTGGCCCAAGGAGCTGTCAACGGATGCTTTCTGCCGAGCTCAAGTCCTTCCATATGGTCGCCCGCCTGGGCAGCATTACCCATGCAGCGAAAAAGCTCGGCCTCAGCCAGCCCACCGTCACCACCCAGATTCGCAACCTGGAAGCACAGTATGGGGTCGAGCTGTTCTACCGCGGCGGCCGACGGTTCACCCTGAGCGAGGATGGCGCGCGCCTGTTGCCCATGGTCCAGGCGCTGCTGCAGCAGGAAGCCGATATCGAGTTCTACCTGCATAACTGCGGCCAGCTGCAGGGTACCTTGCGCATCGCCGCGACCGCGCCTTACTACATGCTTGATCTGGTCAGGCGCTTTCGCGAGCGCATGCCGCAGATCCAGGTGACCATGGACATAGGCAACTCGCTCCAGGTGATCGAGGCGCTGGAAGAGTATCGCGTTGACGTGGCCGCATCCTCGCAGTTGGAGGAAGACCCGCGCTTCACCCGTCTGTTGCTGGGCGAGGACCCTCTGGTGCTGGCCGTGCACCGCAGCCATCCGCTGGCCAAGCACACACGATTGCCGCCCTCGGCCCTGGCCGGGCACTGCCTGTTGATGCGCGAAGTGGGCTCGACCACCCGCCAGCTCACCGAGCAGATGCTGCGCAAGGCCGCAGTCGCGCAGGGGCCGCTGCTGGAAATCGGCAGCCGCGAGTCGATACGCGAGGCGGTGCTGCGCAATATCGGCATCAGTGTCATCGCCCGCCATGAGGTTCCGGACAATCAGGAGCTGCGGGTGATTGCCCTGGATGACGCGCCTCTCATTCCTGAGTATCTCTATTGCCTGCGAGAACGCCGCCAAGCACGCCTGCCGGCGGCTTTCCTGGCCATCGCCCGGGAGTCGACCGAGGCCTGACCAGGGCGTCGTCACAAAAAACGCCGATATCACTATCGGCAACTTTTGCCCAACTGCCATAAAGCCTTCGCAAGCCGGACCCAAGATGACCCTCGTTCGATTCCAAACGAGATTCCTGGCATGGCTACCGTCGACTTGCAACTGCGCGACATTCACAAGGGCTTCGGCACTTTCAAGGCGCTGGACGGCGTATCGCTGGAGGTCAAGGCCGGCGAACTGGTCTGTCTGCTCGGGCCGTCCGGCTGCGGCAAGACCACACTGCTGCGCTGTATCGCCGGCCTGGAGCGCCAGGGGCAGGGCAGCCTGCATTTCGCCGCGCGAGACGTCTCGACGCTACCGCCACAGGCGCGTGACTACGGCATTCTGTTCCAGTCCTACGCGCTGTTCCCCAACCTGACGGTCATTCAGAACATCGCTTATGGCCTGTCTGGCCGTGGGCGCGATGAGGTGCGCCGCCGGGTCGATGAAATGCTCGAGTTGGTCAGCCTGGGGGGCAGTGGGCACAAATACCCCGCACAACTTTCAGGCGGACAGCAGCAACGCGTGGCATTGGCCCGCGCACTGGCGCCGGGTCCCTCGCTGCTGCTGCTCGATGAGCCGATGTCGGCCCTCGATGCCCAGGTGCGCGAGCATCTGTGCGGCGAGCTGCGTGCCCTGCAACGCCGGCTTGGCATCACCACCCTGATGGTCACCCACAATCAGGAAGAGGCCATGCTGATGGCCGACCGCATCGCGGTGATGAACCAGGGGCGGATCGAGCAGTACGCCACTCCCCAGGCCGTCTACAACACGCCCGCGACGCCTTTCGTGGCCGAATTCGTCGGCCAGGGCAACTGGTTGCCGTTCCAGCGTGACGGCCAGCATGCCCGTGTCGGTGGCCTGAGCATGCGTTTGCCGGATACCGGGCCCGGTGGAGACGGACGCCTGTTCTGCCGGCCCGAGGCGATACGGGTCAACCCTCGATTCGAGCAGGACAACCTGTTCCCGGCGCGCATGCGCGAACTCACCTTCCTGGGCAATCGCTGTCGCCTGAGCTTCGAGCTGGAGGACCTGCCGGGCCACGCCTTGCTGGCGGAAATGTCTCCTGAAGCGCTGCCGCATTTGCACGGCCAGCAGATACGCGTGGCCTTGCCGCCGAGCAGCCTGCAGGTGTTCGCCTGATGGAACAGGTGGCGATGATGGAGCAGGGGGTGAAATCCCCGCGGCGTTCGACGGACCTGGCCGACCGGCTATTCGTGCTGGGTGGCCGATGGGTGATGCTGGCGCTGCTGGTGCTGGCCGTATTGCTGCCGCTGCTGGCCATTCTTTGGCGAGGCCTGGCGGGCGACCCGACGCAAGGCGGTGGCCTTGCGGCTGCGGCGCAACTGTATCGCAGCGCCCACTTTCGCTGGTTGCTGGGCAACAGCCTGACCAGCGCGCTGACCGTGGTGATGATCGTGTTGCCGCTGGCCTATGGTTTCGCCTATGGCTTGCTGCGTACCTGCCTGCCGGGCAAGAAACTGTGGCGCGGCCTATCGTTGCTTCCACTCCTGGCGCCTTCGATGTTGCCAGGGATCGCGCTGATCTACCTGTTCGGCAACCAGGGCATGCTCCGTGACTGGATGCCGGGCAGTCTCTACGGTTTCTGGGGCATCGTGCTGGGGCAGGTCATCTACACGTTCCCCCATGCCCTGATGGTGTTGCTCAGCGCCCTCGCGCTGGCGGACGCACGACTGTTCGACGCAGCGTCCAGCATGGGGGCGTCGCCGTGGCGGGCCTTTCGCAGCATCACCTGGCCCGGCAGCCGCCAGGGGGCATTCGCCGCAGGATGCCTGGTGTTCACCCTGTGCATCACCGACTTCGGCGTGCCCGTGGTGGTCGGTGGCGATTACCAGGTGCTGGCGTTGGAAGCCTACAAGGCGGTACTGGGTCAACAGCAATTCGGCCGCGGCGCCCTGATTGGGTTGTTCCTGCTCCTGCCGGCGCTGTTCAGCTTCGCCGTCGACTCCTGGCTGCGCCGCCGCCAGCGCGACGCCATGAGTGGTCGCGCCCAGGTTTATCATCCGCAACCGCGCAGTGGACGCGATGGCGCCTTTCTGCTGCTGGTCGCGCTGGTCGGCACGCTGCTGCTCGGTGTGTTCGGCATGGCGGTGTATTCGTCGCTGGTGAAATTCTGGCCTTACGACCTGTCGCTATCGCTGGACAATTACGTGTTCTCCGATCTTCCCGGCGGTTGGCTGGCCTATCGCAACAGCCTGGTGCTGGCCACCGCGACAGCGTTGTTCGGCAGCGTGGCGATTTTCACCGGCAGCTACCTCCTGGAAAAGACTCGGCAGAATCCGTTGACGCAAGTGCTGCGCCTGCTGTGCTTCATTCCCATGGCCGTACCCGGCCTGGTGCTCGGGCTGGGTTATGTATTCTTTTTCAACCTGCCGGCCAATCCCTTGCATGGGCTCTACGGCAACCTGGGGTTGCTGGTGGTATGCACCGTGGCGCATTTCCTGACCACGGCGCAGATGACTGCCGCCACCGCGTTGCGTCAGCTCGATGCTGAATTCGAGTCCGCCGCGCTGTCGCTCAAGGTACCGCTGCTGCGACATTTCCTGCGCGTGACGGTGCCCATCTGCCTGCCGGCGCTGCTGGACATCGTCCGCTATCTGTTCGTTTCGGCGATGACCACCGTATCGGCGGTGATCTTCCTCTATAGCCCGGACAGCATGGTGGCATCCGTCGCCGTGCTGAACATGGACGATGCTGGCAACGTCGGCGGTGCCGCCGCCATGTCGACCCTCATTCTTCTCACCTGTGCCAGCGTGTCGCTCCTGCTGGCCTGGGCTTCGCGTGGTCTGTCGCGCCGCTCCCAGGCCTGGCGCGCGGCGCCGGGCCTCTGATCTCGCGGAGTACTGCCATGCACTACCAACACCCTGATCGTCTCCAGGCCGTCATTCTCGACTGGGCGGGAACCGTGGTCGATTTCGGCTCCTTCGCTCCGACGCGGATTTTCGTCGAGGCATTCGCCGAATTCGACATCGCCGTCAGCCTGGCTGAAGCCCGTGGTCCCATGGGCATGGGCAAGTGGGATCACATCCGCACCCTGTGCGACCAGCCTGCTGTGGCCGAGCGCTTCGAGAAGCGTTTCGGGCGCCGGCCGAGCGATGCCGACGTGACGGCCATCTACGAGCGCTTCATGCCCCTGCAGATCGCCAGGGTCGCCGAGCACAGCGCGCCGATTCCCGGCGCCCTGGCGACCGTAGCGAGCCTGCGTGAACGCGGCCTGAAGATAGGCAGTTGTTCTGGCTATCCCAAGGGGGTCATGCAGCAGGTGGTCGAACTGGCGGCTGCGGCCGGCTATCGACCGGACCACGTCGTCGCCACCGACGAAGTGCCCAAGGGCCGCCCGAGTCCGGCCCAGGCGCTGGCCAATGTGATTGCCCTGGGGCTCGACGACGTGGCCGCCTGCGTCAAGGTCGACGACACCGAACCTGGCATTCTCGAAGGGCGCTGCGCCGGCATGTGGACGGTGGCACTGCGTTTCTCCGGTAACTTCCTGGGCCTCACCTGGGCGCAATACCAGGCGTTGCCCAATGAGCGGCTGGAGGCCGAGCGTCAACGGATCGATGACTTGTTCGCCAGCAGCCGCCCCCATTACCTGATCGACACTCTGGCCGACCTGCCACCGGTCGTCGACGCCATCAACGCGCGCTTGGCTCGCGGTGAAAGTCCGCAAGGCTGCTGAAGCTGTTTTCCCTGTTCGCTCGCCCATCCTTCACCCACAGGAACCACACCATGTTCAAGCGCATCGCCCTTGCCGCCGGCCTGCTCGCCGCCGGCGCCCTGCATGCACAGGCCGCCACCGAGCTGACGGTCTACAGCGCGCTGGAAGTCGAACAACTCAAGCCCTACCAGCAGGCATTCGAGAAACAGCACCCGGATATCCGCATCAAGTGGGTACGTGACTCCACCGGGGTCGTCACCGCCAAGCTGCTGGCCGAAAAAGACCGTCCCCAGGCGGATGCCGTCTGGGGACTGGCGGGCTCCAGCCTGGCCATCCTCAAGCAGCAGGGCATGCTCGAAGCCTACGCACCGGCCAGCCTGGACAAGATCGGTGCCCATTATCGTGACAGCGACAATCCACCGTCCTGGGTGGGCATGGATGTGTGGGCCGCGAGCATCTGCTTCAACACCATCGAAGCCGAAAAACAGGGGCTGCCGAAGCCGACCAGATGGGAAGACCTGACCGACCCGGTCTACAAGGGCAAGATCGTCATGCCCAACCCGGCGTCCTCAGGTACCGGCTACCTGGACGTCAGCGCCTGGCTGCAGACCTTTGGCGAAGACGGTGGATGGGCCTACATGGACCGGTTGCACCAGAACATCGGCCAATACACTCATTCCGGTTCCAAGCCTTGCAAGCAGGCCGCGGCGGGGGAGTTTCCCATCGGTATTTCCTTCGAGTATCCGGCGGTGCAGCTCAAGCGCAAGGGGGCGCCGCTGGCCATCGTACTGCCCAAGGAAGGCCTGGGTTGGGAGATCGAGGCAAGCGCGATCATCAAGGGCACCCGGCATCTGGACGCCGCGAGGAAACTCGCGGACTTTGCTGCCAGCCGCGAAGCCATGGACCTGTACAAGGCCAACTTTGCCGTACTGGCCCAGCCAGGTATCGCCGAACGGTTCCAGGAACTGCCGGCCGACTACGAACAGCGCCTGATCAAGAACGACTTCAACTGGGCCTCCCAGAACCGCGATCGCATCCTGACCGAATGGCGCAAGCGCTATGACGGCAAGTCCGAGCCGGTCAGCCAGTAAGCGGCGCACTCATCCGCGCCTTCCATCGTGACTCACCTGGCCGCCCCGGCGGCCACTTCCCCCATCAAGGAGATTTCCATGCATCAGCACGACTGTGACCTGCTGATCGTAGGCGCCGGCATCCTGGGCCTCGCCCATGCCTGGGCAGGCATGCGTCGCGGCCTCAAGGTCCGGGTATTCGAACGCAGCCATACACCGCTGGGTGCATCCATCCGCAATTTTGGCCAGGCACTGGTCACGGGCCAGGCTCCCGGGCCCATGCTCGACCTCGCGCGTCAGTCCCACGGGCTCTGGGCCGAGCTGGGCAGGGCGGCCGGGCTGGCGATCAGACAACAGGGTTCACTGGTGTTCGCTCGCACCGAGGCCGAGGAGGCCATGCTGGACGCGTTCTGCCTTGGCCGTGCCGAGGAACTGGGCTACCGCACTGAGCTGCTGCGCGGCCCGGCCCTGGACAACCTCTACCAAGGCCGCTTCGTCCATCACCGCGCGGCTCTGCATGGGCTCGACGATCAGCAGTTGTTCTCCCGGCAGGCGCTGCCACAAATCATCGACTACCTGGCTGGGCAGGGCGTCGAATTCCACTTCTCGACGCTGGTACGGGACGTCGGACCTGGCAGCGCCTTGACCACGGCAGGCCGCTTTTCGGCAGGCCAGATCATCGTCTGCTCCGGTCACGATTATCAGACGCTACTGGCCGAGCAGATGGCTGCGTTGAGACCGTCAGTCTGTCGTTTGCAGATGTTGCGGGCGCGCCTGGCGCAGCCTCTGGATCTGCGCCACGCGGTGCTCACGGGACTGAGTTGCGTGCACTACGGCGCCTTCAGCGACCTGCCCGAGGCCGATGCGATCCGCCGGGAAATCCAGCGTGATTACCCGCAACTGGAAAAGCATGGCATCCATCTGTTGATCAGCCCTACACCCCATGGCGAGTTGATCATCGGCGATTCTCACGACTACGGCACAGATGCCGCGCCATTCAACCAAGAGGACGTGGATAACCTGCTGATCGACCTGGCGGAGCACACCCTGGGTGGACGCCTGCAAGTATTGGAGCGCTGGCAGGGCGTCTATGGTGCTCGCGGCCCAGGCCCGTTCAGTGTGTTGCCTGCCGCCGACGGTGTAACCGCCGTGTTGATGCACACCGGCCTGGGCATGAGCGTGGGGCTCGGCCTGGGCGAGCGGACCGTTGCGGCGTTGCTGGGGGAGGGGGCGTGGCCCGTATCCAGCTGAATGCGGTTCCGGCGGGGCGCATCAGCGCCCCGCACGAGGCTCACTGTGGCCACTGCTCGAGCAGAATCGAGACGAATTTCTCGGCGGCAGGGGACAGTGACGCGCCGCGTCGATAGACCAGCCCCAGTGAGCGGTTCACCACCGGCTCCACCAGCGGTACGCTGACCAGTGTCGGGTGGTCTCCGGCCGGCATCGCCAGGCTGGGCATCGCCGACACGCCAAGGCCAGCCTCGACCAACCCCAGCGACGTGGACAGGTGTTGTACTTCGTAAAACCACTGGGGGCGCCAGCTCAGGCCCGACAAGGCATGATCGAGCAGCATCCGGTTACCGCTCAGTCGTCCCACGCCGATCAGTCGGTAGTCGCTCAGTTCCGACCAGGTGACGGCGTTGCGTCCTGCCAGTTCATGATCGCGGCGGCACGCCAGGACGAAGGGTTCGTTGACCAGCGACACGAATTCGATGTCCGGGTGCTGGCCGCTCATCATGTTGATGCCGAAGTCGGCTTCGCCGCGCAGGACCGCCTCCAAACCTTCGTTGGCACTCAGGTCCAGCAGGCGTATGCGGATCTTCGGATAACGCTCGTTGTACAGGCGGATCACCGAGGGCAGGAAGTAGAAGGCGGCCGTTGGGATGCACGCCAGGGTCACCCGGCCGATCTGCCGCTGCGCCAACTCGCGGATGTTGAGGATCGAATCGTCGAAATCGTCCAGCAGGCGCCGCGCCTTGGGCAGGAAATCACGGCCGACACTGGTCAGGCTGACCTTGCGGGTGGTGCGATCCAGCAAAGCCGTCCCCAACCCTTCCTCGAGTTTTTTCATCCGTCGGCTCAGCGCCGGCTGTGACAGGTGCAGTGCATCGGCTGCTTCGTGAAAGCTGCCAAGTTCGGCGATCTTGACGAAAGATCGTATGTCCTGAAGTTCATATTCCATGCAGGTTCCACTCAAGCTCGCGACGTGTCGTGCAAATCATCCTACGGCTATTCATCTGTAAAACGCAATAAACGCGCCGATCTTTGCATTGGAAACACTTTTTAAACCCTGCCACTCTTGCCTCCAGAACATCAATTATCCAGATTGATCAACAAGAGTTAGTGTTCATGCAACGTATTCCTTGTGTGCTCATGCGCGGCGGTACCTCCAAAGGACCGGTCTTTCTCGCCTGGGATCTGCCGGCCTCCGTCACCGAGCGTGACGAGCTGCTGCTCGACCTGATGGGTTCCGGCCATGAACTGGAGATCGACGGCATCGGGGGGGGCAGCCCGCAAACCAGCAAGGTGGCGATCGTCAGCCCCTCGCTGCACCCCGAGGCGGACGTCGATTACCTGTTCGTCCAGGTGATGGTTTCCCAGCGTCGGGTCGACACCGCGCCCAACTGCGGCAACATGCTCTGTGCGGTGGGTCCCTTTGCCATCGAACAAGGGTTGGTCAAGGCCGGTGGCGACCTGACTCGGGTGCGCATTCGCAACCTCAATACCGGGACTTTCGTCGTTTCCGAGGTGCAGACCCCTGGGGGCAAGGTCAGCTATGAAGGCGACACGGCCATCGATGGCGTACCGGGCACCGCCGCGCCAGTGCAACTGACATTCCTGGATGCGGCCGGCAGCAAGACGGGCAAACTGTTTCCCACCGGCCAGGTGCTGGACCTGATCGACGGCATCCCGGTGACCTGCATCGATATGGCGATGCCCATGGTGATCGTCGAGGCCAGCCAGCTCGGCAAGCGCGGCGACGAAAGCCCCGCCGAACTGGATGCCGACCACGACTTCCTGCAGCGCCTTGAATCCCTGCGGCTCAAGGCCGGCCTGGCCATGGGCCTGGGGGACGTCAGCGACAAGGTGATTCCCAAGCCGGTCCTGGTGTCGCCAGCCAGCTCCGGCGGGACACTGCAGGTGCGTTATTTCATGCCACACAACTGTCATCGGGCGCTGGCGATCACAGGCTCCATCGGCCTTGCCACCGCGTGTGTAACCGAAGGCAGCGTCGCCGCACGACTGACCGGCGGCCCAGGCGAGCCTCGCTTGCAGCGGGTTCGCATCGAGCACCCGAGCGGTGCGATCGATGTCGTTCTGTCCTACGTCGGCGAACACGGGGAGACCATCCGCGCCTCGGTGGTGCGTACCGCACGCCGGCTCTTTTCCGGTTTCGTCTACGCCAAGGCTTCGCACCGGCTGGCGGGTTAGCCGGCTGCCGGGTCGTTGCATCAGCACAATTGCAAGAATGGGTGATGCCATGAAAGTCGCGCAACACACCTAGCCGGGCACGGCAAATTCAATATCAGGGCGGGACGACATGAATGACCTCTGCCAGGCACACTCAGCCTATTGCCTGGCAGGTTGGAGCCGTGCGCCCGGATGTTGGTAAGGCTACTGAATAACAACAAGAGATCTGACATATGCTCGCTTTACTTGGCTTGGCCATGGTGGTGGTCTTCACCTTCCTGATAATGACCAAACGGCTGTCGCCCATCGTGGCCTTGACGGTGGTGCCAATCGTCTTTGCGGTCATCGGCGGCTTTGGCGGGACCACCGGCAAGATGATGCTGGACGGCTTGAAGATGGTCGCTCCTTCGGCTGCGCTGTTGCTTTTCGCGATCCTGTTCTTTGGCCTGATGATCGACGCCGGCCTGTTCGATCCGTTGATCCGCAAGATCCTCAAGCGCGTCAATGGCGATCCGATGAAAATCGCCGTGGGTACGGCACTGCTGTCGCTGGTGGTGGCACTGGACGGTGACGGCACGACGACCTACATGATTACCTGCGCCGCCATGCTGCCCCTGTACAAGCGTATCGGCATGAACCCCATGATCCTGGCGACCGTGGCGATGCTTTCGTTGAGCATCATGAGCGGCATGACGCCCTGGGGCGGGCCGGCGACCCGCGCGATCGCGGCCCTGGGCCTGGATGCCGGCGACTATTTCGTACCGCTGTTGCCGACCATGATCGGCGGGGCCATGTGGGTGGTGTTCACGGCCTTTGTGCTGGGCCGCGCCGAGCGCAAGCGCATCGGTAACGTCCAGTTGCAGAGCGGTGGTGGGGATTGCTATATCAAGGCGATCATCGAAGACACCCCGCACAAGCGTCCGAAACTGGCCTACGTCAACCTGCTGCTGGTGATCGCGGTGATGGTCGCCCTGGTGATGGGGCTCATGCATTCGGCGATCCTGTTCCTGATCGGTTTCGTCCTGGCGCTGATGATCAACTATCCGCAACTGGATATTCAGAAAGAACGCATTCTTGCCCACTCGGGCAATGCCATGACGGTGGTGCTGCTGGTGTTTGCCGCAGGCATCTTCGCCGGGATTTTTTCCGGGACAAAAATGGTCGACGCGCTGGCGCAGACCCTGGTCGACTGGATCCCGCCATCCTTGGGACATCTGTTCCCGCTGGTGGTTGCGATCACCAGCATGCCGCTGACCTTCGTCCTGTCCAACGATGCCTATTACTTCGGCGTGGTGCCGATCCTGGCCAACGCCGCGGCGGCCTACGGGATCGATCCGGTGGAAATCGCACGGGCCTCCATCCTCGGTCAGCCGGTGCACCTGATGAGTCCGCTGGTGGCTTCGACCCTGTTGTTGGTGGGCATGGTCGATCGCGACCTGGGGGATTTCCAGAAAGCCACCGTCAAGTGGGCCGTGCTGACTTCCCTGGTGATTACCGCGCTGGCCCTGCTGACCGGGGCGTTGACACTGTTTTCCTGATCGACCCGACCCTTGCGCCTTCCTGCCTGGCACACCTCGCCGTCGAGGTGTGCGCCGGGCTGCACGTCCAATAACAACAACGAGAAGCTTGATATGACCATTTTTGCCACCCGTGGGGCTTTGCTTCCCATGCTCGGCCTGATGCCGTTGGCCGCGGCCAACGCCGAAGGTTTCATCGACGACAGCAAGCTGAAGCTGCAGCTGCGCAACGTCTATTTCAACGAGAATTTTCGCGACGAGCAGGGCCTGAGTCCGCGAGCGGCGCGCACGGCCAAGAGCGAGCGCACCGAGTGGGCCCAAGGCTTCCTGCTGGATTACCAGTCCGGGTTCACGCCGGGTTTCGTCGGTTTTGGCGTCGATGCCCTGGGGCTGCTCGGGGTCAGGCTCGACTCGGGACGCGGGCGCAGTGGCAGCGGCCTGCTGCCGGTGCATGACGATGGTCGTGCCGCCGATGAGTTCGCCAGCGCGGGCATGACCGCCAAGGCCCGGATTGCCAGGACCACGATCAAGTACGGCACCTTGCTGCCCAAGACCCCGGTACTGGTCTACAACGATGCACGACTGTTGCCCCAGACTTACCAGGGCACGCAGATCAACAGCACCGACATCGACAATCTTGCGCTCACTGCCGGCCATCTTGAGCGTTTCAAGCTGCGGGACTCCGCCAACAGCATGCCGATCGTGCCTGACGGCTACAGCGGCAACGAGGCTGGCGACTTCAGCTATGCCGGCGCCGATTACAAGCTGGGCAAGGCTATCCGCTTGAGCTATTTCTTCGGTGAGCTCGAGAACTTCTATCGACAGAACTACGCCGGTATCCAGCATGACCTGGCACTGGGCGCCGGGGTGCTGACCAGCGACCTGCGCTATTTCAACAGCGTCGACTCAGGTTCGGCCTACAGCGGCAGGATCGACAACGATATGTTCAGCGGCCAGCTGTCCTACGCCGTGGTCGGTCATACGTTCAGCGCCGGCTACCAGAAGCTCAGCGGCGAAGCCGGCTTGCCATATATCAGCGGCGCCACAGTCTATTCCTTCAGCAATGTCGGCATTGGCAAGTTCATCGAAGAAGACGAGAAGACCTGGATGGCCGGCTATGGCTATGACTTTGCCCGTCTTGGCGTGCCTGGCCTGACATTTTCCAGCCGCTACCTCAGCGGCAGCGACGGCAAGTCCGGCAGTGCCGTAAGGGAATGGGAACGGGATGCCGAAATCGCTTATGTCGTCCAGCAAGGCAGCTTCAAGGGGTTGGGCCTGAAGCTGCGCAATTATGTCTACCGTTCGGATTTTTCACGGGGGCGGGACAGCAACCGCATCTACTTCACCTATGACGTCGCGCTCTGGTAGGACGGTGACGCAAGCGAAGGGGCGTTCGCTACATCCGCTTGAACGTCTGCCGCGACACAGCCTCTGAGAGTAATGCAGGGTGGACACCGTTCGCCCGTTCAGACCCGGAGGCTGGATTCACATGAACATTCTGATGGTCCTCACATCTCACGATCAGTTGGGCGACACCGGCAAGAAGACCGGCTTCTGGCTGGAAGAGTTCGCCGCTCCGTACTACGTGTTCGTCGATGCCAACGCTGCGGTCACGCTTGCTTCTCCCAAGGGCGGGCAGCCGCCGCTGGACCCCAAGAGCAATGAAGAGGATGCCCAAACCGATGCCACCCGTCGCTTCGATGCGGATACCAAGGCCCAGGCGGCCTTGGCCAACACGGTGCCGTTGGGGGAGGTGGACCCTTACGACTTCGACGCGGTGTTCTATCCAGGAGGCCATGGACCGCTGTGGGACCTGGCCGAGGACAGCGACTCCAAGACCCTCCTCGAAGCGTTCTATGCATCGAACAAACCCATCGCGGCGGTCTGCCACGCGCCTGGGGTATTCAAGAACGTCAACGCACCGGACGGCCGGCCTGTAGTGGAGGGTAAGAAAGTCACCGGGTTCACCAACTCCGAAGAGGAGGCGGTGGGGCTGACACAGGTGGTGCCGTTCCTGGTGGAAGACATGCTCAAGGCCAAGGGAGGGGACTATATCAAGGCTGCGGATTGGGCCAGCCATATCGTCGAGGATGGGCACCTGATCACCGGCCAGAACCCCGCGTCCTCCGAAGCCGCGGCCCAGGCGCTGCTCAAGCGCTTGACGCAGGAACAGACGGCCTGAGCCAGGACTGCCGGACGAAAACGGGCACCGCCGGTTGCGACTCACGCGGCCGGCCGCGATCGTAGGTGAGGGCAGTATGGCCAGCAGGACACGCTGCCCACGCCTGGTATCAGATGACCTGCCCGCCGGACACCTCGATACGCTGCCCCGTGACCCAACGGTTATCCTCGGCCAGCAGGCTGGCGACCATCGGGCCGATGTCGTCCGGGACACCTACCCGACCGAGCGCCGTCATCCCGGCGAACTGCGCATTGAGATCGGGCATGTCGCGCACGGCGCCGCCGAGGAAGTCGGTGGCGATAGCGCCAGGGGCGACGGTGTTCACGGCGATCCCTCGGCTGCCCAGTTCCCTGGCCAGGTACACAGTGAGGATTTCGACCGCCCCCTTGGCCGCGGCATAGGCTGAAAAGCCTGGAAAGGACACTCGCGTCAGGCCCGATGAATAGTTGACGATACGCCCGCCGTCCCTGATCAGCGGCAAGAGCGCCTGGGTCAGGAAGAACACGCCTTTGACATGAACGTTGAAGAGATCGTCGAACTGTTGTTCGGTGGTTTCTGCAAACGCCGCCATGGCGCCGTGCCCCGCATTATTGATGAGAAAGTCGAAATCGGCTCGACCCCAGACTTCATGCAGTGCACTGGACAGCGCGGTGGCGAACGCAGCAAAGCTGGACACGTCACCGACGTCGAGTTTCAGCGCAATGGCCGCCTGCCCGAGGCGTTCGATTTCTGCGACGACCTGGCGAGCTTCGGCCTCGCCGGTGCGGTAGGTGACGACCACGTCATGTCCCTTTCGGGCGATGGCAAGCGCGGCATTGCGCCCCAGGCCACGGCTGGCTCCGGTCACCAGTGCGATCTTGTTCATGGAGTTATCCTCTTGGGCTGTTGAATCAATCGTAGAGAGAACGTTGAGCCAGTCACCGTCAGTCATGCGGCGACAAGGCCCAGCGCGTGCTTGATGGCATTGGAGAACGCCGGGATGTCGGACGGCATGCGACTGGAAATCAGGTTGCCGTCCACCACCACCTCCTGATCCACCACCGTTGCGCCAGCGTTGAGCAGGTCGCGCCGGATGGATCGCCAGCCGGTCAACGTCCGGCCCCGCAGGACGTCAGCCTCCACCAATAGCCAGGGAGCATGGCAGAGGGCCGCAACGACCTTGTTTCGCCCCATGAATTGCTGCACGATTTCCACGGCCGCCGGGATCGTCCGCAAAATGTCCGGGTTGACCAGGCCACCTGGAAGCACCAGCGCTTCATAGTCGTCCACCGAGACCTGTTCCAAGGTCTTGTCAGGCGTGATCGATTGAGCAGAGGGCGCGGACACACCGGTGGCGGCGTCCCAGACCACACCCTTGATCGGCTCTTTATCGATCGAGGCAAGGTAGACTTGCGCGCCGGCGTCAGCGAGCGCGGTACGGACATCGAAAAGCTCCGAATCTTCGAAGCCCTTGGCTGCAATCATCAGGACCCGGGGTGGATGAGTGGGTGTCATGATCTTCTTCCCCTTGCGTGACTGGCGTTTTTTTCGACGGGCGAGGGATCTCGCTCCGTTGCCCAGACTTTAGAGAACGACAGTGTTTTTTAGAAAGACTTTGTCTGTCCTCACCCATGCCCCGGAGGCATCGCTGAATGGAACTGCGTCATCTTCGTTATTTCGTGGCCGTTGCCGAGGAGGGCAACCTGACGTCCGCGGCAACCAAGCGCCTTCACACCGCGCAGCCGTCCCTGAGCCGGCAATTGCGCGATCTGGAGCTGGAGGTCGGCGCGGAGCTGTTTGTCCGCAAGGCCAGGGGGGTCGAGCTGACGCCGGCGGGCGCCGCGTTCCTGGATCAGGCCAGGCTCGCCCTCAGCCATGCGCAAGAGGCGGTGGCGGCTGCACGACGGGCGGCGCGGCCAGCGAAGAAAGTGTTTTCGGTGGGTTTCCTTACGGGGCAGGAGGCGGACTGGTTGCCCAGTGTGACCGGCTTGCTTCGCCACGAACTGCCCAACATCGAATTCAAGGTCATCAGCCTGCAGTCGCCCTCATTGGCCGACGCCATTCAGCGAGGCGACGTCGATCTGGGTTTCCTGCGCGTGGAGCCTCGCCCGGATGTGCGTTACGAGGTGGTCGCCAAGGAGCCGCTGCTGGTCATCATGCCGAACGACCATCGCCTGGCCAGTGTGGGCGATATCGACCCTGCCGAGCTGGCCAGGGAGACGTTCATCGGCTGTTCCGAGATCCCCCATGTACTGCGCGACGTCATCGCGCAATATTTCGCCAGTTGCAACGTGCAGGTCAGCTC
Source organism: Pseudomonas sp. NFACC43 (assembly GCF_900119645.1). Lineage (NCBI taxonomy): Bacteria > Pseudomonadati > Pseudomonadota > Gammaproteobacteria > Pseudomonadales > Pseudomonadaceae > Pseudomonas > Pseudomonas sp. NFACC43. Next base: position 273,577 of record NZ_FPKK01000008.1, on the reverse strand, counting down.
TTCCTACTGGCTGGATGACTATGGCACCGGCATTTCATTGATCAGCTCCACCCGGGGCGTCGCCATCCTGCCGGCGTACGTCGAGCCGCTGCTTCCCTGGACCATCGTGAGCCGACAGCTCAAGGGCACCCGACCGACCATTGATCTGGCGGTGGGGTACCGGACCGATAATCCATCGCCCATCCTTAAAACCTTTCTGGAAAATATCGAACAAATAAAGAACGCGGGACCGGGCGGCAGTCGGCGTCGGTCCGACGGCTAGGCGCTGCTCGCCTGGCCAACCGCGCAGGTCGTTCAGACAGCGCCTGGTGTCAAGAAGCCGATCAGGCGCGTTCACCGATGGAGGCACAACGAGCATGCACGACACCTTTGACCTGTCCCGGTTCGTCGAAGCCCAGCGCCCTGTGTTCAGTCGTGTCATGGATGAACTGCGCGCCGGGCGCAAAACGAGTCACTGGATGTGGTTCATCTTTCCTCAACTGCAAGGCCTGGGTCGTTCCGCGATGGCAGCTCGGTTCGCCATCTCCGGCCTTGCCGAAGCACGCGCATATCTGCAGCACGAGGTACTAGGCCCCCGGCTGGAGCAGTGTGTGAACACTGTCCTGGAGCACCGTGATATAAGCGCCGGGCAGCTGTTCGGCTCGCCCGACGACCTGAAGTTTCGCTCCTGCCTCACACTGTTCGTCCATGCCCAGCCCGATTCCCCTGTGTACCAGCGAGCCCTCGATCAGTTCTATTGCGGCGAACCCGACCCCAAGACGCTTCTGCTATTGGGTGACTGACCCCGAAAAGGAGAGCATACGATGTCACTTGATCCAATCTTGTTCATGGGCGGCTCTGGCGCCATTGGTCATCAGACTGCCCGGGCGCTGCGCGCCGCTTACCCGGACGTGCCGCTGCTGATTGGCGGCCGCGATCTTGCCAAGGCCCAGCGCACCGCAGAGGAAATTGGCGGGGCGCAGGGAGTGGTGATCGATTCCCGCGCCCAGGACCTGGGCCTCGGTGAGCGCCAGGTCAGCGCCGTCGTGATCTTCTACATGGACCACGCCCTGGCGGGACTGCGTTATGCGCAGAAATGCCGGGTGCCGCACCTCAGCATTTCTTCCGGTGTCTTCGAGATCGCGCCGGAAATCGCGACGTACATGCACACACCCGAGGCCTCGCCCATTGTCCTCGGCTACGAATGGATGGCAGGGGCGACGACGGTGGCGACGCTGCGCATTGCCCGGGCCTTCAGCCGGGTCCAGGACATCAGCCTCCACGCGCTGGTGGATGAGCAGGACACCGGAGGCCCGACTGTCGCCACCGACTTCGAGCACCTGAATAAAATGCTGCCGGCCGCGCTGACACGGCGCGATGGCGTCTATGTCTGGCGCGAAGGCGAGGACGCCAGGGTCAGCTTTCACGCGGTGGATGGTACGCCAATCCAGGCCTCCGGTTTCTCGTCCATCGATGTCGTCGGCCTGGGGGCGGCCACGGGCGCCCCCAATGTGCAGTTCAACATGGGCACCGGGGTGAGCTCGACTCGACGCCAGGGCCGGCCGAAGTCCACCGAGATCATCATCGAACTGTCTGGCGAGGACCTGGTGGGTAAACCACTGCGCACCCGTCATGCCGTCGTGCACCCGGCAGGCGCAGCACCGCTGACCGGCCTCAGCGTCGCAATGACCCTGGAGCGGCTGCTCGGCTTGGACGGCCAACCGCCAACGCCGCCAGGGCTCTACTTTCCCTATCAGTTGCTGGATGCCGACGCGTACCTGGCCCGTTTGGAGAAGGAGGGCGGCGAGTTGCGCAAACTATAGGTGACCGGGCCAAACCTGCGGGCCGGATGCCTGCTTCATGCCCAGCAAGCGCTTTTGCCGCCAGGCCGGGGCGCTGGTGGGAAAAAGCGCTTCATCCGGCCGAAAGCGTGCCAGACCACAGGCGGCGGCGATGCGCTGGCGCTGTTGGCCCCTGACCAGCACCTGCCCGAAGGCGGCTTCGCTGTGGACCAGTCCGAGCATGTAGCGAGTTCCCGACTGGAACTGTCCGCCGTGGGTCTGCCACCAGCGTTCGATTGACCGCGGATCGGGCCAGGGCAGATTTTCATCTGGGTCCATGGCGACGTTCGGATCCTGTGGATTATCGTTCGGACCGGCATCGAAATCCGGCAGGTCCTTCAATTCCAGATCGAGCAATGCCAGGTCGGCTCCAGTGATCAGGCTGAAGGCTTCGCCGGCGACACGGGCGAACGGCAAATCGCGCATCTGTTCCATCAGCCAGGGGATGCAGACCGGATCGCCCAGCAGCCCAAGGGCCTGGATGCCGACACGTCGAAGCCGGGGATCCTGCACCCACTGGCGTATCCCGGCGATGCTGGACTCGCGTTCTTGCCACGCCAACAACACGCAGAGGGCGCGGTACTGAAAAAAGCTCGGTTGCTCGGCGAACTGGCGCAGCGGCTCCAGGGCCTGCCGATCACCCATCTGGGCGGCGGCCCAGCAGGCCCAGAAACCCGTGGTCGCATCCGGGTGTCGGCAATGGGCGCGGATCTCGGCCAGCAGGTCACGCCGGCGCAGCTCGCCGGCGGAGCGGGCAGCCCGGGCCATCACGCTTGGGTCAGGGTCGCGAAGGCCGCCCAGCAGCGCAGGGCCAGGGTCCTGACGATGCATGCCGCAGGCCGCCAGGCCGAGTCGACGAAACAGCGGCTCAGGCGCAGCGAGCATGCGGTCGATCCAGGGTGAGAGCCGCTGCCAATCGAGCCACCCCAGGGCCATCAGATAACCGCGCTCCGTTTCTGCGGCATTGCGCAGGTGTTCGCTGAGCCGTGACAACATTTTGCCATTGGCCGACTCGAAGGCCAGCACCACACTGGCGAACATCTCGCCGAGGGTGTCTGGGCCGAGTTGCATCAGCAGCGTTTCCAGCCCAGGTGGCCCTGCGATGCGCAAGCCATCGAGGTGGGCGTCAAGGCGGCTGTCGAGTTTGCCAAGGTGATCCAGATCGTAGTGCGGCGCGCGCGAGGCATCGTCGCGCAGGACAGCAAGGAAGCTGGCTTCTTCAGCATGTTGCTCGATCACCAGAGACAGCGAGTCGCTCATGAACACTGCATCGCCGCGATGGCCGCAGGCGAACTCAGGTGTTGTGCGGGCATATCACGCGCTCCCACCGGCTGCCATCGAACTTGAGAATGTCGTCGACTCCAAAGGAGTAAAGCAGCCCGTCACCGACATCGAGCTTGTGGGCGCCGGGCGCGGGGAGGAGGCCGGTGTCGACATCGAAGAAGTCTTTTCCGTCATATCGAACGAGGCCATGCACGTGGGCGATGTACAACTGCCCGTCGTACAGCGCCATGTCCCAGAAATTCATGGTTCGTTCCGTATCGAGTACCTGCCACTGATTTCGGTTGCCCACCAGCAGCACGCCATCGTTCCCGCAGGCGTAAACCTCCTCTGCGCTCTTGCACAGGACCCGTGACAGCGGGCGATTGGTCGCAGAGTCCAGGGTGCTCCAGCGTGCCCCGTCGTAATGCATGATGAGGCCCTTTTCGCCGACGGCATAAATATCATCGGACGACAGGCCATCCAGGCTTTCCAGGGTGGGGGAGGCTATCTTCGCTCCCGGCGGGCTGATGCCGACCCAGCCACCGTTCGAATGACGGTAGACCTGGGACGACTGACCGCAGATATACAGCTCATTGGCGATTTCCCGGATGCACAGCAGTTCGCCAAGCCGGCCCGTTTCGATCCGCTGGTTTTCGAATTTCCCTCGGACATTGGCGAGTGTGAAGTCCGCCGAGCCGGTTTTCACATGACGCAGGTGGCCCTTGCGTCCGAGCATCCAGAGGCTGCTGTCACTGTGCCTGAAACAGATGGCGCCTATGACGTCGTCGTCCACGTCGTTGTAGACCCAGTTTCCATCGAAGCAGAAGGCGACCCTGGACATTTGCTCGTCCGGCAGGGAGTTGTACTGCCCAGGCACGACGATCGTGCCCGCCTTGATGACCAGGCCGCAGGTAAAAAACAGCGAGTCTTCATTATCCATGATGGGCTCTCTATATCATTGGGGCCGGATTCTTCGGCTTCTTCTCGAGGGCTGGTGCGCGAACTTCGCCCCTGCGCATGCCTGATTCCGGGCCTACGCCCAGATCCTGGTGCCCCTTGTCGATCTGGGCCTTCAGGCAGTCTTTGTCGCAGCCAGTCTCATCGGCGACCGCCTGGGCTGCGAGGTCGCTGATCTGTGCGTAGGTGAAGTCATCGGCCCCGCCCAACATCGCATCGCGCTTGACCACGTAGCCGCGACCGATACGACCATGTTGCATGAGCTTTTCGGTCGGCCCCTCACGGGAGTTGTGGTCGGCGCCTTCCACGCAGACGCAGGGAGCTTTGTTGTGATCGTAGGTAGGAACGAAGGCGTCCCCGCGCACTTTCAGTTTGCCGGTCTTGGGGTTGATCGGCCGGGGAGTCGACAGGTCTGCCACCGGCACCGGGTGGTGGGGTGTCTTCCCGCCACATTTCGAACAACGGGTCTTTGGCGAGTTTGGCACCAGCATGCACTTGCGTGCTTCACAGCATTCCGGGCTTGTGTTGTCGGCTGGGCCGGGGATGGCACCGCGCGACAATGACTTGGCCGGCGGAGGGCAGGCCGCCTTGATTTTCTTCACGGTGCCGGACTTGACGCACGGATTCTCGGGGTCCGCCATGGCTACCGCGTCCAGGTACGGCCACGCCAGCGTGTTGGCCGTCGAGCCGTGGTTATGGGTGGTCAGGTCCATGTTCCGGACGACGTTCTCGCCCTCGAACTTCACATTCATCGACCAGGCAGTGAAATACACCTTTCCCTTGATTTTATTGGTGATGATGCCTTTCTTCGGCGCATTTCCAGCCTCGTCCCCGTAACTGGTCTTGAAGTAGCTCTTGTCCTTGAGCATGACTTCCTTGCCGCTGATCTTCACCGTTCGCGAGCCCCGGGTGGTGTCCTTGGCCAAGCCGGTGTTGGGGTAGGGGATAGGCACCCCCAGTGGAGTGGCGGCGGTTTGCGGCGGGGTGAAACAGACGTCCGGGAAGCAGGCCACCGACTTGCCGTCCGCCGCCTTGCAGGATATTTCCATATTGTTGGCGTAGACCTCGTTCGCCATCAGGCAGCCCTCGTTGTCTGGTAACTGAGCAGGGCGACAGCACGTTCGCCGGCGTCGTTGCCCAGATGGCAGAAGATATTCGGGCCATCGCCGTATCCCTTGCGGCTGGCGGCCAGGGCCACGGCGAGCATGGCCGGGCCGATGGCGGCGCCGACTTCGCCGATGCAGTCGGCCGGATGCCAGAGATGGAAGTGCTCCTTGCGCACCCGCAGGGTACGGCCCAAGGCAAGAGAGGCCTCCTTGAAGTAGTACTGTTCTCCGGAGATGTCGGTGAGCCGATAATCCATCTGTTCCAGCCCACAGCCGGCTTCGCCCAGGGCCGCGCGTATGGCTTGACTCAGGCCTTCGGCGCGCAGGGGCATGTCTTCGGCCTCCACCGTGGCCTTTTCCATCCCGAACCCCAGGCCGATGCAAGTCAATTGCGGCTCTGTGCTGGCGACAGGGCGTGTCAACACCACAGCGGCGGCGCCTTCACCAGGGATGAAACCATTGGAGTTCTGGCTGGTGAGCAGGCGCTGGCGGTCTTCGAAGGCGTCCAGGGTCGGTGCGGCGAGAAAAGAATCCACCCCGGCGACGAGTACATAGCGATGCCCCCCCTGGTAGATCAGCGTGCGCGCATCGAGCAGGGCCACGGCACCGCTGACCCGGCCACGGGCGATGATGCAGGAGTCAGGATGAAAGCGCAGGCCCAGCTCGGCCTCGATGGCTTGCAGCAAGCTGTTGTCCAGGCCATCGAGGCGACCCGGGCGCTCGGCTTCCGCCAGGCCCAGTAGCAGGGGCGTCTGCTGCGGATCGATGCCGGGAGCGCTCTGCAATGCCTCGGCGATGGCGCGGGCGGCCATCTTGATCAGCTTGGCGCGACCCCGCCAGGGCTGCTCCAACATCACGCCGGCGGCGATCAGCCACTCGCCACCACGGTCGATAAAGCGGGTCTCCTGGAAGTTGTCGATGGCGCAACGGATCGCCGCGCAGCTCGCCGGTGCGCTGAGGCCGACCGCGCTGACCATGCCCGAACCGATGATGCACAGCGCGCTCATCCGTCTGTCTCCTCGAAAGCCCGCCTGGTTTTGACCAGGGAGCGGAGCGATGGGTAATAATCCTTGCCCAGCTCCCGGGCGCGCCACCAGCCCGCAGGCATCGTTCCGACCAGCACCTGGGCGATCTCGAACAGATTGCGCCGCAGGGGCCGGGATACACGCCAGGTCAACTGCACCTGGCGAGCGTTCGTGTCGATCAGCAGGGTATCGATCACCCCGCGCACCGTCTCGTGACCGCCTTTTTTCAGGAAGAAGGTGACCGGCACATCCATCTCGGGAATGCGAAAGCCTGCGCGTTCCTGAGGCGTGAGATTGAGCAGCAGCACATCTTCGCCGCCACGCAGATAGTCGGCCTGCTGGTCCTCGGGGGCGGCCTGGAAGTAGCGATTGTCGAAATCCTCTGGCAGGAACGGAAAGCAGTCCGCCAACCAGGCGTCGTCATAGGTACCGGCGAAACGGACCCGCTGCGGCCAGCTACGCCCGATGGGGCCGAGGGCCATGGGCCGGAAGTCCCCCGAGGGGCTGTCGATCGGCTTGCCCAGTTCCTCGGTGTTCGGCATCGGTCTTGCGACGATACCAGTACTGTCGATATCGCTGGGGTACCAACCGCAACCGCTCGGGTTGTGCGGATAGCAACGCAGCATTTCGGGGGCGTTCAGCGTGGGGTGGGCACCACCGAAGGCCTGGGCGTAGGAGATGTCCTGCTCGACAAAGGGCTGCGGCGCGCCTGGGGCAACGCCCATTATTCCCTGCTGCCATTGCCGAGGACCGAGCACGGAAAAAGCCTTGCTGACCCGGCCGATGCGAATGCCTGCGGTCAACTGTGTCACGGGCCGGCCTGCGGGTGCATAGGCCTTGCCGCGCACCAGCACATCGCAGCATGGCTTGACCGGGGCGAAGTCCATCTCCTGCAGCGGCGCGCTGAGCCCCGGCTCGCCCAGGAAGGTATCGGCCATCAACAGCGGCTGCTGGGCATCCGCCAGGGACGCGACGCGGCCATCCAGTGGCAGGTTGAAAGTGCCCTTGGCCACCACGACCAGGGATTCGCGACCGTCGCTCCCCATGCCCAGGGTATAGGCAGCAGCCAGTTTGCTGGCGTTGAGCAATTCCATGGGCTGCGGCCTCTAGTTGATCTGCACCGAGCCGCCCTTGATGCGGTTGGCCCCACTGGAGCGGCTGGAAAGGTAGGTGCCGCGGATGATCACTTTGCCCGCGCGGGTCAGGGTGATGCTGGCCTTGCCGCAGCGCAGGACGATTTCCCGTTCTGCGCTGAACTCCAGGCGCTCTCCGTCCAGATGGGCGATCGCCGGCGTCACGGTTTCCTGCAAGCGCTGGATGCGCCCGACCACCAGCGGACGGGCCACGTCCCCGGCTTCGAACATCAGCGCGACCTGGGCGCCGATGTCATCGCGAGTGAGTGGGGTGGTGGTGCGTGCGGCAAGGCCTGTGTCAACGGGGCAGCCGGCGAAGGCCACCACCGGAGCGTCCGCCATGGGCACATCCAGCAGCACGCCAATCACGACGCCGTCCACCCGGGTCGGGGTGGATGTCGAGGAAACGGGGAGGTGGTATTCGACGGTCATGGCGCCCACTCCGTGGCTAGTTCTGCAAAATCTTCTGGCCTTTGACGACCACATTCTTGTTGGCCTTGATATTGATGGCGCCGGAGCCATCCAGGGTAATGTTCTTGCCCTTGATCAGGATGGTGCCGTCCTTCTTCATGGTGATGCTGGCTGCCCCGGTGGTCAGGGTGATGGAATCGCCGGCAGTGAGGGAAAAATGCTTGCCGACGTCCAGGCTGTCGTTCTGCCGGACATTGCTGTTGCGGTTCTGGTCGACGTCCCGTGATTCGTTCTGGCCGATCCGGGTACTCTGGTTTCCGTTGATCTCGATGCCTTCATTGCCCTGGACTGTCTCGTTGCGGTTGCCGCCGATGCCGATGGTCTCGTTGCCACCCACGTCCTCGGTGCGATTGCTGGCGATGGAGATCTTTTCGTTGGCACCGACTCTTTCCGTGCGGTCCGCGCCAATGGTGATGGTCTCGTTGCTGCCGACATCCTCGGTACGATTGACGCCGATGCTGATCTTTTCGTTGTTGCCGACCTTCTCGGTCCGGTCCACGCCGATGGTGATGGTTTCGTGGTTGTCCACCGTTTCGGTGCGGTCGTGCTTGACGTGAACGGTTTCGTCGTTGTCGATGGTCTTGCTGCGGTCATGACCGACCCAGTGGGTTTCGTCGTTTTCTACCTCGATGTCCTGGTCTTTCTCGGCATGGATGAACAGTTGCTCCGCGCCTTTCTTGTCTTCCATGCGGATTTCATTGAAGTTGGCCGGCGAGCCTTCCTTGCTTGAGCGACTCTTCACGCCGCTCTGGGTCGCGTTGGCCGGCAACTTGTAAGGTACGGTCTGCTCGGCGTTGTAGACCCGACCGGTGATGATCGGCCGATCCGGGTCGCCTTCGAGGAAGCTGACGATCACCTCCTGGCCAATCCGCGGAATCTGCACCGATCCCCAGTTCTTGCCGGCCCAGGCCTGGGACACCCGGATCCAGCAGGAGCTGTTTTCGTTGGACTGGTCATGGCGATCCCAATGGAAATGCACCTTGACCCGACCATACTGGTCGGTCCAGATCTCCTCGCCACCGGGACCGACCACCACGGCCGTCTGCGGTCCGCGGACGATGGGCATCGGTGTCAGGGGAAGAGGGCGGAAGGCCTGGCTGGCGTCCATGCAATCCAGTTCGCTGGTGAACTGTTCGCCCAGGTCAGCCTGGCCGCTTTCATAAGGTTCCTGGCGGATCTGATAACGGGCGACCACCACCAGGTACTCGCGATTCTGGTCCGTTCGTTCATAGCCGCTCAGCTTGAACAAGTGACCGGCGCCGAGCCCGCGGGCGCGGCCACGCAGCTGCACCCGCTCGAACTGGCTGTGAATGGCCTCGATACGGGTACGAGCGTAGTGCTCGCCGTCGTTGCTCTGCAGGTATTCACCGGGATAGTCGTAGAGCGGGTAGTCGCTGTTGCTATGGCTGCGCGGCACGCTTGAACGCACCTCGAGGCTGGCGCGGGGCCGCGAGAAGTCGTAGTCGTTCAGCGCCAGGGAGCCGGGTTGCACTTGCCGCGCCAGTTGCCAATCGTAGAAATGGTCGCGCTCGCGCATCTGCCGGTCAGGCGGGTAGAAGGGCACCGACGCGTAATCCGGCACCGTGGAGTGGGCGCCATAGGCATCGGCCATCACCAGGACGTGACGGGCCTTCTCATGGCGGAAGTAGTAATAGATACCCTCCTGTTCCATCAGTCGACTGACGAAATCGAAGCTGGTCTCGCGGTACTGAACGCAGTATTCCCACTCACGATAGCTGCCGCTGAGGCTGTCTTCGAAGTCGGAGAAACCGAGGTCGCGCAACACCTGCTTGATGATGTCCGGCACCGTCTTGTTCTGGAAGATCCGACAGTCCGAGGTGCGCGTGAGCAACCAGAACCAGGGTCGCAGGCTGACCCGGTAACCGGCGAACTGGCCATGGCCGGCCAGTTGGCGGCAGCTGCAGACAATGCCATGGAAGTAGCGCTTGGCCCCGTCATACAGTTCCAGGGTCAGGCCCATGGGCTTGCCCAGTAACTGATCGAACGTGATCGCCCGATCATCGGACGTCAGATCCAGCTCATAGTGGAAACAACGCCCCAACTCTTCACTGCCTTCCATGCTCCTGAGCAGCAGGACATCGCCGCCGAGGGGACTGTCGACCTGCACCAGCCGGTTGTTTTGCGTGATCTCCATATCGCCTCGTCATTCACCCCAATCAGCGTGGACGTAAGGCTCGATCCGTATCCTGCGGATAGCGCTCGTCCGCGATCACCTGGCCTGGTTCCAATGTTCCTGACCAAGGCGACAGCACTGAAGTGTGTTTCAAGATAGGCGACAGGCGGTTATTGATCAGTTTCTTTAGTTATAGGGGTTATTTCGAATTGGAATGAATCCAGATGGCAGCATGCCTGGCATGCTCCCGGTTCATAGCGTGCATGGGTATCGGCGCATGGCTAATGCTGCGTTGCCTCGCGTACCACTTCGATGAATGCTCGCAGTGGCGCGGGCACATGGCGGAAATCGGCGTAATAGAGACACAGGCCGGGTGAGGCAGGCGTCCAGTCGTCCAGGAGCAGGACCAGCGCGCCGTCATTCAAGGCCGGGCGGGCGAAGGGCTCCGGAACGAAGGCGATCCCCAAGCCAGCGCAAGCCGCCTCGACCATCAGGTCGTTGTCGTCCAGGCACAGCGTGCCGGGAACGTCCAGCGCGAGTTGCCGATTGCCCTGTTCAAACTCCCAGCGATAGCGCTTCCCGCTGGGCAGGCGTTGGCGAATGCAACGGTGGGCCATCAAGTCGTTCGGCGTCACGGGCAGGCCAAACGCCTGGATATAACCCGGCGCAGCGACCGCCACGAACCGGACGTCGCCGCCGAAGGGGACCGCGATCATGTCCTTGGGAACGGATTCAGCCAGGCGCACGCCGGCGTCGAAACCTTCGGCCACGATATCCACCAGTTGCCCTTCGGCCACCAGGTCAAGCGCGACACGAGGGTAACGCTGCTGGAACGACGGGACCACGTGCTTGAGCAACCATCGCGCGCCGCCCTTGCTGGCGTTGATACGCAGGGTGCCGACCAGTTCGTCCTGACCATGGCTGACCGCATCCAGCACGTCGTCCAGTTCCCGCAACAGCGGGTTCAAGCGCAACAGCAATTGTTCGCCTGCCTCGGTCACAGCCACGCTGCGGGTGGTGCGATGCAGAAGGCGTACGCCAAGACGCCGCTCGAGTCCCTTGATGGCATGACTGAGGGAGGACCGGGATACGCCCAGCGCGTCGGCGGCCTTCTGAAAACCGCGATGGTGCGCCACGTGAGCGAAAACCTTGAGATCGGAAAGACTGATATCGGCCATTGGTGAATATTCCTAACCAGCTCGTTCGTATTGGTGAGGCTTATTGTAGGCGATCCGGCTTCATATACTCGGGACAAACCCCAAGAGGAGCTACCGATGAAGACATGGTTGATCACAGGTGCGTCGTCCGGGATTGGCTGGGCCATGACCCGCAAGCTGCTGGAGCGAGGCGACCGGGTGGTGGCTTGCGGGCGACGGGCCACTGCCTTCGAAGCGCTCCAGCGGATGGCGGCAGACCGGCTGCGTGTCGCGCTTTTCGATATCACCGACACGCACGCCTTGCGTCGAGCGCTGGACGACGCCTTCCAGGCTTTCGGGCGCATCGACACGGTGGTCAGCAACGCGGGCTACGGGTTGTTCGGCGCCGCGGAGGAGGCCAGTGATGCGCAGATCGAGCGCCAGATCGCCACCAACCTGAGCGCCTCGATCCAGCTGGTGCGCGCGGCGCTGCCTCATCTGCGGGCCCAAGGCGGCGGGCGGATCGTGCAGGTGTCCTCCGAGGGCGGTCAGGTGGCCTATCCCAACTTCAGCCTGTACCACGCCACCAAGTGGGGCATCGAAGGCTTTCTTGATGCGGTCGCGCAAGAGGTCGCCCCGTTTGGCATCGACGTCGTCATTGCCGAACCGGGGCCGACCGAGACCGGCTTCGGCCAGGGCCTGGATCACGCGACGCCGCTCCCTGTCTACGATGCGACGCCGGCTGGCGAGATGCGCCGGGCCTTGTCCGGCGGAACGTTCGAAGTGAAGGGAGACGTCGAGCGCACGGTCGAGGCGATCATCCAGGTGGCGGATTCGGCCCGGCCCAGGCGCCGCATTGCGCTGGGCAGCACGGCATTCGAGCACATCCATCAGGCACTGACCGCTCGGCTGGACGACCTGATGGCGCAAAGAGCCCTGACCCTGACGGCGGACAAGCCATGAAGTGGCTGCCTGCGCTTCTGCTCGTCGCGGCCGGGGCCGTTGGTGCCAGTGAACGCCTGTGGCCGGCTGGCCCCAACGAAATCGCCGGCACGTGGCGCATGGTGTCCGCCACGCTGGAACGCGACGGTCGCATCGAACGGCCCTATGGCGAGCATCCCCAGGGCATGCTGGTCTTCACCGCCGACATGCACTTTGTCGAGGTGCTCACCAATGGCCAGGCCCCACGCTTTGAATCAGACGTACGCGGCAATGGCAAGGATGAGGAGAACCGGCGCGCCATGGCCTCGAGCATCGGTTTCTTCGGCACCTATACCGTGGACGCCCAGGGGCATTTTTCGGGCAACCGTGTGGAGGGCTCCACGTTCCCGAATTGGGTCGGCAGCGTTCGCACGAAACAGGAGCTGCAACTCAAGGTGGAAGGCGAGCGGATGTTCGAAAGCTTTACACGCCCGGACGGCGGGCGGGTGAGCGCCGAGTTCGTGCGGGTTCGCTAGAGGCCTGTACGGTTAATCCGAGTACTCGAATTGGCCACACAGGCCACTGCGGGCATGGATCGGCCGAGGCGGTCATGGGGGCTGGATCTGCTGTTTCTCGGTTATAGTCAACGGGCCTCTGCGGTAATCCGACTATCGCCGGGATATCGAACTACAGTAGGACGTTGCCCCTGCGCCGAAGCCTCGGGCAGCCCAGCCATTTTCCGGTCGGCCGATGCCGATGCCACCCCCCAGCTCATTGAAGGAGCGAGCATGAGCCTCCACGGTCAATACGATCCACAGAACATCTTTGCCCTGATCCTTCGCGGCGACGCGCCGTGCTACAAAATCTACGAAGACGACCAGGTCCTGGCTTTCCTGGACATCTTTCCCCAGTCCACCGGCCACGTCCTGGTCATTCCCAAGGCGTCCCGGGCCCGCAACATCCTGGAGGTCGAACCCACCGTGCTGAGCGCGATGATGTCGGCCGTGCAGTACCTGACGCGAATCATCGTCGACGAGCTGCAGCCCGATGGCGTCCAGATCGCGCAATTCAACGGTGCGGTGGCCGGGCAGACGGTCTATCACATTCACATGCACATCATCCCTCGCTGGGAAGGCCTGCAGGCGGGCGAACACGGCAGGGGCAAGGCCGAGGCCGAAGAACTCAGGGCGCTCCAGGCGCGGCTGGTGGAGCGGATTCGCAAGGCCTGACAGCTCTGGCCCCATGGCTGCCATCAATGGAACATGCTCCGGATCCCTCGAGGTCCGGGCTGCCACGATCGCCCATCGCAGCGATTGCCAGAAAAATAAACTTCATCGCTGTCGATTCCATCCGTTGCCGTTCGATTATCCATGGAGCCGCCACAAGGACGGCTTATCTGCCACCAGGAGATAAGACCATGCGATTCATGGTGATCGTAAAAGCCAGCCCGGAATCGGAAGCCGGGCAACTGCCCAGCGAAGCCTTGCTGACGGCCATGGGGGCCTACAATGAGGAACTGGTCAAGGCAGGCGTCCTGCTCGCCGCCGAAGGTCTGCACCCCAGCGCCAAGGGGGTGCGCGTGCGGTTTTCCGGGCAGGACCGGACGGTGGTCGACGGACCCTTTGCCCACACCGGGGAGCTGATTGCCGGCTTCTGGATTTTCCAGGTCCAGTCGTTGCAAGAGGCGATCGATTGGGTCAAGCGTTGCCCGAACCCAATGATCAGCGACAGCGAAATCGAAATACGCCAGATCTTCGAAGCCGAGGATTTTGGCGAGACCTTTACACCTGAGTTGCGCGAGCAGGAAGAACGCTTGCGAGCCCGGGTGTCCCGTCAATCGTGAAAACCGACAACAGGAGTTACACCATGAAAATCATTCCCTACCTGGGTTTCAATGGTCACTGTAAGGAAGCTTTTGCCTTGTACAAGGAGGTGCTGGGCGGCGAGGTGTTTTCCATGTCTTTCGCCGACGCGCCGCAGGAGGCGGGCGTGCCCAAGGACCCGGACATGATCCTGCATGCCTGCCTGACGGTGGGCGATTTCAGCATCATGGCTTCCGATTGCCCACCGGGCCAGCCCTTTCAAAAACCCCAGGGTGTAACGATATCCCTCAATGTCGACAGCGTTGCCGAGGCCGAGCGCCTGTTCCATGGCTTGAGCGCGGGTGGCAACGTACAGATGCCGTTGGCGAAGACCTTCTGGGCGGAGCGTTTCGCCATGTTCGAAGATCGTTTCGGGATTGCCTGGATGGTCAACTGCGAGGGGCAGAGCTGAAAACGCTGCGTTGAACACAGCCTTGCCTGACCTTCGTCTCAAGAGTTTTCGTACAGCCTAAGCGTTGACCGCTCTCGGTCCGGGGGACATGCCCCCGGACCTGCGAGGCAGGTCAGCCCAGATCCCGTGCGTCATGCCGCTCCGGCACCTGGCTCGCCTCATCGCCCCAGGTCCTGTTGACCCGTTGTCCCCGGATCACCGCCGGCCGCTTGGCGATCTCTTCCGCCCAGCGCTGCACATGGGTGTATTCGTGGGCACTGAGGAACTCGGCAGCCGAATAAACATTGTTGCGCACCAGTTGGCCATACCACGGCCAGACCGCGATATCGGCGATGGTGTAATCATTGCCGGCCAGGTAACGACTTTCGGCAAGGCGACGATCCAGCACATCCAGTTGGCGCTTGGCTTCCATGGTGAAGCGGTTGATGGGGTACTCGAGTTTCTCCGGTGCATAGGCATAGAAATGGCCGAAGCCTCCGCCCAGGTAGGGCGCCGAGCCCATTTGCCAGAACAGCCAGTTCAGGGTTTCGGTGCGCCCGGCCAGGTCGGTGGGCAGGAACGCCGAGAACTTCTGCGCCAGGTAAAGAAGGATCGAGCCCGATTCGAAGACACGGATCGACGGCTCGACGCTACGGTCCAGCAGGGCCGGGATCTTCGAGTTGGGGTTGATCTGGACGAAGCCGCTGGAGAACTGGTCGCCCTCGTTGATGCGAATCAGCCAGGCGTCGTACTCCGCGCCGGTATGCCCAAGTGCCAGCAGCTCCTCCAGCAGGATGGTCACTTTCACGCCGTTGGGCGTGGCCAGGGAATAAAGCTGCAACGGATGCTTGCCGACGGGCAGGGTCTTCTCATGGGTGGGCCCTGCGACGGGTCGATTGATATTGGCGAAGTGACCGCCTGAGGGGGCTTCGTGTGTCCAGACTTTCGGAGGTGTGTAGGACGTTTCATTCATGGGACGGACCTCATCGTTTGCTAGCGGCGATCACGGCAGGCCGCAAATATGGACGACTCAGCCACAGTCCATGACCGTGCCCGAGCCAACGTCACGATTGAATAGCAGTCGGCCGGGAAGGTCTACGCCATAACTATTGCTTGAAGTGATAGTGACCATCAAGAAAAGCAAGTTCTGCTTCGTTGTCGATCCAAGGACAATCGCCTCCATCGCATAACGAACCAGACTTCATTTCCAGGAAAGCCCGATGCGCCCTTTATTCATGCCCGCCATGGCGATGGCCTCACTGTTGCTCGCCGGTTGTGCGTCCGCACCGAACGATCCGTCCCTGACCTTGACGACCGAGAAGACACCGGCCGAATACGCAGATTGCGTCGTGCCCAAGCTGCAGAGCAGCACCTTGAACCCGACCGTTTCGCAAACCCAGCGCAGCTACCGGATCGTAGTGCCGAGCAAGGTCGCGGCGGACAACGTGCTGGAAGCCTACAAGGCTGGAAATGGCGGCAAGGTATTCATCTACGAACGCCGGCTGCTGGCTTCGAGCCTGCTGCCATCGAGTTTTGAACGCGCCGCACAGGATTGCATCTGACCGGCCCGAACGTTTTGTCTGTGCTCCTTTGGTTGGCCGCAACCAACCAATTCCCTTAGCCCCGTACCGGCCTCGGTAACGGGGTTTTTTTTGCCTGCTCGGGCCGGTAGCCCGACTCCGTCAGTTGGATTTGAAATGCGCTGCATTGCCCGACACAATTGCGCCCCCCGATCCGGTCAACCGGGCCGACGATCACGCAAAGGAGCGGTGGGTTGAACGAGCAGACATTGTCCACGCGCCTGGAACGGGTGGCCGCGCATGTGCCGGCCGGCGCACGCCTGGCCGATATCGGCTCGGACCACGGCTACCTGCCGGTAGCGTTGATGCGTCGTGGCGCTATCGTCGCGGCGGTGGCCGGTGAAGTGGCACTGACGCCGTATCGCGCGGCCATGCGCACCGTGCACGAGAATGACCTGCAGACGCGAATCTGCGTGCGCCTGGCCGATGGCCTGGCAGCCATCGAAGCGCAGGACGGGATCAGCGCGATCAGCCTCTGCGGCATGGGCGGCGAGACCATCCGCGACATTCTCGAGGACGGCAAGGCACGCCTTAACGGCCAGGAGCGGCTGATCCTGCAACCCAACGGCGGCGAACAACCGCTGCGCCAGTGGCTGATGCGAAACGACTACCGGATCCTGTGTGAGGAAGCCTTGCGGGAAAATCGTTTCGACTACGAAATCATCGTCGCCGATCGTACCGGACCGGTGATCTATACCGATGAAGAATTGTATTTTGGCCCCTTGCTGATGCAGGCGCGTACGCCGGCATTCCTGGACAAGTGGCAGCGCGCGCTGCGCCGCAAGCAGCGCACCCTGGCGGGTTTCACCCGCGCGCGACAAACCATGCCCGAGGAGAAGGTCCAGGACCTCACCCGGCAGATCCGCTGGATCAGCGTGCTTTTGAACGCTTGCGAGAAGGCTCATCCTGGGCATTTCACCGGTTGAGACCGCCCGTTTGATGCAAGAAAAAATAGTTATCTAAATTAATTAGATGCATTGACCGTGCAGCTTTTCTCCTTGCTTCTATTTCATATCAGGTGCGTCGCCAGAACGGGCAACGTACCTGTCATTTCTTCTCGATATTCCTGTTTTCATTGGCTATAAGGCACGTTCACAGGTGTCATCAAATAAAGAAACTGAAGGGTTTCCTTTGTTGATTTTTTTGTCATACTCGGCCCGCGAGCCGACAGCGGCGTCCGCTTGCCCGGTATTTAGTACTGTCTAATAACAATCAATCAGCAGGCACCCACACCATGAGCATCACCAGCCAATCCGCCACGACGTCTTGTGCCGAACAACTGTCGGCAGCACTCGCACGAATGAAGCAAGCTCACCTGGACGAGGGGCCGGCGAGCCTGGAATTGCGCCGTGATCGCCTCGACCGGGCGATTGCCTTGTTGCTGGACAACCGTGAGGCCATCGTCGCTGCGGTGTCTGCGGACTTCGGCAATCGCAGCCGCGAGCAAACCCTGTTGTCCGATATCGCCGGTTCGGTGGCCAGCCTCAAGCACTGCCGTGAATACCTGGCTCAATGGATGCAGCCGCAATCCCATCCGGCCCCGTTTCCCGGATGCCAGGCCCGGGTCGAGTACCAGCCACTGGGCGTGGTCGGGGTGATCAGTCCGTGGAATTTCCCCATCGTGCTGGCCTTCGGGCCGTTGGCGAGCATTTTCGCCGCCGGCAACCGCGCCATGCTCAAGCCCTCGGAGCTGACCCCGCGCACCTCGGCGCTGATCGGTGAGCTGGTGGGCCGCTATTTCCACGAGAACGAATTGAGCACGGTACTGGGCGACGCTGAGGTCGGGGCGCTGTTCAGTGCACAACCGTTCGATCACCTGATCTTCACCGGCGGTACGTCAGTGGCTCGGCACATCATGCGGGCCGCCTCGGAGAACCTGGTGCCGGTGACCCTGGAGCTGGGCGGCAAATCGCCCGTGCTGGTCTCGCGCAGCGCCGATCTGGCTATGGCGGTCCAGCGAGTGCTGACGGTGAAGACCTTCAACGCCGGCCAGATCTGCCTGGCGCCGGACTATGTGCTGTTGCCGCAAGAGTGGCTCGAAGACTTCGTCGAAGAGGCGCTGCGATTTGTAGCCACCCTGTACCCGACGTTGCGGGACAATCCGGACTACACCTCTATCATCAACCCGCGCAACTTCGACCGCTTGCACGGTTATCTCGCCGACGCCAGGGCCAAGGGGGCTCGGCTGATCGAGATGAATCCGGCCCAGGAAGACCTGGCCGATCGCGAGATTCGCAAGATTGCCCCGACTTTGGTACTCGATCCCAGCGAGCACATGCAGGTCCTGCACGACGAGATTTTCGGGCCGTTATTGCCGATCAAGACCTACCGCGACTTCGCCAGCGCAATCGACTACGTCAATAGTCGTCCACGCCCCCTGGCGGCGTATTACTTCGGCGAGGATGCCGACGAGCGCCAGCAGGTGCTCAAGCGCACCACATCAGGCGCGGTGGTGATCAATGATGTCATGAGCCATGTGCTGTTCGAGGCGCTGCCTTTCGGTGGTGTCGGCCATTCCGGCATGGGCGCCTATCATGGCGTCTACGGATTCCGTACCTTCAGCCATGCCAAGGCGGTGGTGGTACAGAGCCCGATCGGTGAGTCGAACCTGGCGATGCGCGCACCCTACGGCGCAATGATTCACGGATTGCTGGATCAATTGCTGACGGCCGAGTGAGCCGCGAAGGGAGCCTGATCATGAGCGTATTGAAAAGCTTCAAGGCCAAGCTGCTGCGTGCCCTGGCCAAGCGCATGAAAGCCAGGTTCACGTACGATCCGGCGCAGCATCCGCTGCGCAGCGTGGACGAAGTCGATATCCCGACGGCCTGGGGGCCGGCACGGGCATTGTTCTATTGGCCGGTTGTTACGTACACAAGCCCTTTACCGGTGTATCTGAACCTGCACGGCGGCGGTTTCGTGGCCGGCGTGCCCGAACATGACGACAGTTACTGCCGCCGACTGGCCCATAACCTTGGGTGCCTGGTGGTGAACCTGGATTACGTCCTGGCGCCCGAACATCCGTTTCCCGCCGGCCTGCGCCAGAGTTTCAGGGTGCTCGAATGGCTGGCCGAACAGGCTGCGGACCTGGGCATCGACCCCCAGCGTATCGCTGTCGGCGGGCACAGCGCTGGCGGCAACCTGGCCACCGGCGTGGCCAATCTGGCGCGGGGGCACCAAGGGCTGCGGGTGGTGCATCAAATCATCGATTATCCGGTCCTGGATTTGCTCCAGGACCCGTCACTCAAGCATTCGCCCCTGGACAAGCCGCTGCTTGGCGCGGGCCTGGTGCGTTTCTTCAACAGCTGCTACCTGAGCGATCCAGCCCAGGCCCAGGACCCTCTGGCGTCGCCATTGCTGGCGACGGTCGAGGCGTTGAAGGGCATGCCCGCCACGACCCTGATCACGGCCGAGTACGATATCCTGCGCGCCGAGGGTGACGCCTATGCGCAAAAGTTGCGTCAGGCCGGTGTCTCGGTGAACGCGAAGATGTTCCAAGGTTGCGACCATATGTTCACCCATCTGGGACCGGACGCTTCGGCCCATGAGGCCTGGCAGTCGATAGAGGATGCCCTGCGCGAGGCGTTTCACGGCAGGGCAGTGCAGGAGAACGAGAGCGCTTATGCCTGAAAGCACCTTGCAGACCGTCAGGCGCGGTCGAGGCCGACCGCCTGTTCGCAGTCGCCAGGAGCAGATGAGCCTGCTGCTGGATGCGGCGGCGGAGGCGGTCGGCAATGGCAATTTCGCCAATGTCACCATGGACGCCATCGCCCGTGCCGCCGGAGTCTCGAAAAAGACCGTCTACCTGCTGGTGGAAAGCAAGGAAGCGCTGTTGTCGCAACTGGTGGCCCGGGATTTGTCGACCCTCGAACTGCTGCTGGAAAGCGGCATCGATTGCGCCGAGGACCTGCTCAGTGAGTTGCGCATGTACCTGACGCTGTGGGCACGCCTGACGTTGTCGCCGTTGGCGCTGGGCCTTTATCTGATGGCGGCCCAGGGACGTGAGAACGCGCCAGGTATCGCCAGGATCTGGTACCAGGAGGGCGCCGAGCGCTGCCTGAGCCTGTTGCGGGGCTGGTTGGGCAAGGCCGCCGGCAAGGGACTGCTGGCGGCCCGTGATGTGGAACCTGCGATCGAATTGATCGACGCCTTGTTGATTTCACAGCCCCTCAAGCTGTTCACCCTGGGCATCCAGCAGCACTGGAGCGACGAGCAGATCAGCCAGCGGGTCGACGTCGCCCTCGACATGTTCGGCCGTTGTTTCATCCAGCACTCACCCTTATCGAAGGCGTAGGCCAATCCCGCGGCAAGCTCAATTGCCGCCTGGGCGCCGGGACAGACGATAAGACAGTTGGGCTCGGGTCAGGCCGAGGCGGCGGGCCGCTTCCGAGACGTTGCCTTTCACCTCTTTCAGGCAATGGTCGATCATCGTGTCTTCGATTTCCTGCAATGACAGTCGGCTAAGGTCCTTGCCACCGAACAAGGCCTGGATCGCCTCAATACCTGCGTCGGCAGGCACGGGCGCTGGGATAGGGCGCTGAGACGAGGGCGAGTCGTTCGGCGCCGCTGCCAACTGGCCGCGGGTGCCGATGGAAAACATCGGCTGGGCCAGGCGTTCACCGCTGGTGAACAGGTGGGCCAGGTCGATCGCACCGCCATCCGGCGCACTGATCACACCGCGCTCGACCAGGTTTTGCAATTCCCGGATGTTGCCTGGAAAGTCGTAGGCCAGCAGGGTGTCGGCGGTGCGCGGCGTGAAACCACTGATCTGGCGACCATGCAGGCGCGTGAAACGATGCAGGAAGTGCGTCATCAGCAACGGGATGTCTTCCTTGCGCTCGCGTAGTGGCGGCAAGTGGATGGGAAACACATTCAGGCGAAAGAACAGGTCCTCGCGAAATTCCCCTCGCTGCGCCGCGGCACGCAGATCGACGTTGGTAGCGGCCACCACTCGCACATCGACCTTGAGGGTGCGGCTGCCGCCGACCCGCTCGACTTCGCCTTCCTGCAGGGCGCGCAATAACTTGCCCTGGGCCACCAGGCTGAGGGTACCGATTTCGTCGAGGAACAGCGTGCCGCCGTTGGCGCGCTCGAAGCGGCCGGCGCGTGACTGGGTCGCACCGGTGAAGGCGCCGCGCTCGACTCCGAACAGTTCCGACTCCATCAGGTTTTCCGGAATGGCCGCGCAGTTGATGGCCACGAACGGGGCGTCATGGCGCGGACTGATGCGGTGCAGCATCCGCGCGAACATTTCCTTGCCGACCCCGGACTCACCGGTGAACAGCACGGTCGCCTGGGTAGGCGCGACCCGGCGCAGCATGTGACAGGCGGCATTGAAGGAAGAGGAGATGCCCACCATGTCGCCGTCCTGGGCCGGCCCCGAATCGGCTTGCGGGTTCGCCGGCAGGGTGCCGCTGCCGGCAGCGCCGCGGGGTGTCGTGCTGCGTCCGCTGCTGCTGACGAAGGGTTCGGCGCTGAGATCGGCCAGGTCCTGTTCCGCGTCTTCCCATTCTTCGGCGGGCTTGCCGATCAGGCGGCAGATATTCGAGCCGGTGGAACGGCATTCGACCTCGCGGTAGACGATCAACCGGCCCACCATCGCCGAGGTGTAGCCCGTGGCGTAGCCGGTCTGCATCCAGCAGGCCGGCTCGGTGCCGATGCCGTATTGGGCGATGTGTTCATCGTCCTCGCTGGAATGATGCCAGAGGAACTCGCCGTAATAGGTCCCCAGGTTCATGTCGAATTCGAAGTGTACCGGTTCGACCTTGACGGCCCCTTCGATGGCGTGGATCACCGGGCCGGCGGCGAACAGGGCGAGGGTATCGGCTTCGGGGAAACGCTCCTTGATCAGCGCTGCGTCCCGGGCGCCGCAATGGTAGCCGGTGCGCAGCATGATGCCGCGGGCCCGGGCCAGGCCCATGCTTTCGATCAGTTCCCGGCGCAATGCACCGATGCCGCTGTTGTGCATCAACAGCATGCGTGCACCATTGAGCCAGATGCGGCCATCGCCGGGGCTGAACAGCAGGCACTCCGTCAGGTCCTGCAGGGTAGGCGCGGCGCCGGGGGGCAGTTGCTCGCTGGCCCCGCGCACCGGTTTTTGCTGGGCTCCGCGAGAAAGTTCCGCCAGGGAAATCAGCTTGTCTGCCATCGCCAATCCTTAATAGGAATAATCATAATCTGCATAGTGCAGCATGAATTTGATGAAATCATCACTTTTCCTGGTCCTGTTCCGCTTCGGTTTCTCCGCTGTCATTCCCCTGATTCGCTGAATGTCCCGTGCTTGAGCGGTCGCTGTGTCATTTCCGTTAGATGGCATATCGCTTGCTACAACTAGTTACCGAGTTTAACTAATTCGGCAATAACAACATGGCTTGGTTGGCGCCCCCCTGGCACAGCACAAGCGCGAATCGGGAAACCCGTATGAAGCTGACCAACAAGAGGATCGTCGTGACCGGAGTCTCCTCCGGCATAGGCGCCGAAACAGCCCGAACCCTGCGTGCCCACGGAGCCATTGTGATCGGCATGGATCGCAATGAGCCCAACCTGAGCCTGGACGGTTTCATCCAGGCCGATCTCAGCCATCCCACAGCCATCGATGCCGCCGTGCGCCAATTGCCGCAGGCTCTCGATGGCCTGTGCAATATCGCCGGGGTGCCGGGAACTGCCGATCCGCATCTGGTCGCCCAGGTCAATTATCTGGGCCTGCGTTATCTGTGCACGGCGATGCTGCCACGCATCGGTGCCGGGGGCAGCATCGTCAACGTCGCCTCGATCCTCGGCGCCCAGTGGCCACAACGGCTGGAACTGCACAGGGCCCTGGCGCGCACCGAGGGGTATGGCGAAGGCGAGGCCTGGCTGGCTCGACATCCGGTGCCGGTTGACAGCTGCTACCAGTATTTCAAGGAAGCCCTGATCGTCTGGACCTACCTGCAGGCCCAGCCCTGGTTCATGCAGACCTCGGTGCGCATGAACAGCGTGGCCCCCGGCCCGGTGTTCACGCCGATCCTCGGTGACTTCGTCAGCATGCTCGGCCAGGAGCGCGTCGCGGCCGATGCCCACCGCATGAAACGTCCGGCCTACGCCGATGAGGTGGCGGCCGTCATCGCCTTCCTGTGCGCCGATGAGTCGCGCTGGATCAACGGCGTCAACCTGCCTGTCGATGGCGGGCTGGCCTCCACCTACATCTGAACGAGGTACCGCTTGCCGCGTTTTGACGTGCAGCCCTTGCCGGTGGTGCCGGCCAGAGGTCGATCCAAGAACCTGTTTCCCACAACAAGAACAATGAGGAACACCATGCGCAACTCTCGGAGCAACTTTCGTTACAACCCGGGTTTCAAGCGTTCCGCCCTGGCGCTGTCGGCCTGCCTGGCCAGCCTGGCTTCCCAGTCCCAGGCGGCGCAGATAGATCTGGGCGACAGTGAATGGCGCCTGCGTTGGGACAACACCATCAAGTACAGCCAGGCCTGGCGCCTGCACGGTGCCGACGACAAGCTGATCAACGCACCGACGGCGGGCGGCCTGTATCCTTCGATCCAGAGCCAGGGCGATCGCAATTTCAGCCGTGGCCTGGTCTCCAATCGCCTGGACCTGTTCAGTGAAATGGACCTGAGCCGGGAAAACTATGGCCTGCGGATCAGTGGGGCGGCCTGGTACGACGACATCTATAACCAGGACACCGACGACAGCGCCAACCCGCATTTTCTCGACGATACCCGCGAACTGCACGGGCGCGACGCCGAGTTGCTCGATGCCTTTGTATTCCTGCGAGGCAATGTCGGCGATTCGAGCCAGGGAACCCTGCGCCTGGGGCGCCATAGCCTGATCTACGGCGAGAGCCTGTTCTACGGTGGCAACGGTATCGCCGCCGCCCAGGGCCCCACCGACGTCGTCAAGTTGCTCAGTGTTCCGGGAACCCAGTTCAAGGAAATCCTGCGCCCGGTCAACCAGATGTCCGGGCAATTGCAGATCAATCCGCAGTTGTCGGTGGGGGCGTACTACCAGTTCGAGTGGGAGCGTTCCAATCTGCCGGGTGCCGGCAGCTATCTGAGCGACAACGACGGTATCGGCGAAGGCTCCGGGGACTGGACCCAGGTGTTCGGCAATACCACCGTGCATGCGTCCGATATCGAGGCGCGGAACTCGGGGCAGGGCGGCATGCAACTGCGCTACAAGCCCGACGGCACCGAACTGGAACTGGGTTTCTATGCCGCCCAGTATCATGACAAGGCCCCGAGCGCGCTCTATGCCTACCTCGACGGCGCGGCGGCGGCTGCCACCGGGCTGCCGATCCTGGGCGCCTATCGCCAGGTCTATGCCGAAGACATCAAGACCGTGGGCGTCAGCTTCTCGACCGCGTATGGCCCGTTCAACTTCGCCGGCGAGACCTCGGTGCGTTGGGACGCGCCCCTGGTCAGCAACCTGCAAGTGGTGACGCCCGGGACTGCGGCGGACAACAGTGGCGATGCGCTTTACGCCAAGGGCAAGACCGCCCACGTCAACCTGTCGACCATCTACCTGCTGCCACCCAACGCGCTGTGGGACGGAGGCTCGGTCCTCGCCGAGCTGGCCTGGAACCGCACCCTCAGTGTCACTGAAAACCGCGCGGCCCTGGACTCCAACACCACCCGCGATGCCACCGCGCTGCGGGTGCTGGCCGAACCTGCCTACTTCCAGGTGGCGGATGCGCTGGACGTGAGCGTTCCCATGGGCTTTGGCGTGGTGCTCGATGGACGTTCATCGGCAGTGAGCAAGTCCGGCTTCGGCAATACCCACGCCGGTGACTGGAGTATCGGGCTGAAGGCCACCTACCTGCAGCGCTGGGACTTCGGCGTCAACTACGTGAACTTCTTCGGCAAGACCGGCGCCGGGCTGCGCGAGGACGGCAACTTCAGCTACGCGCAGTCCCTGGCCGACCGCGATTTCGTGTCCGTGTACGTGAAAACCACATTCTAATAAGAGGTTTCATTTTCCATGCAAAGCCTATTTTCCTTGCGTATTGCGGCCCTGGTCATTGCCTTGTCGAGCACTGGTTTCGTGCACGCGGCGGTGTCCCCCGAGCAGGCGGCACGACTGAACAAAGACCTCACCCCCATGGGCGCCGAGCGTGCAGGCAACAAGGACGGCAGCATCCCGGCGTGGACAGGCGGCTACACCCAGGTGCCCGCCGGTTACAAGAACGGCGACAAACGCGCCGATCCATTTGCCTCCGAGAAACCGCTGTATTCGGTCAGCGCCGCGAACATGGCGCAATACTCCGACCTGTTGGCCGAGGGCACCAAGGCCCTGATGCAGAAATACCCGGGCTATCGCCTGGACGTCTATCCGACCCACCGCAGTGTCGCCGCCCCGCAGTGGGTATATGACAACACCCTGCAGAACGCGACCCGGGCCACCGTTGATGTGGAAACCGAGAAAGTCAGCGGTGCCTACGGCGGGATTCCGTTCCCGCTGCCGCAGAACGGTACCGAGGCCCTGTGGAACTATCGATTGTCCTGGCAGGGCGCCGACACCTTCTATGCGCCGTTCGACACCTGGCTGATGACCGCCGGCGGCAAGAAGATCCAGGCTACCCGGGCCCGTTTCTGGTACCAGGATCCGTACTACTTCAAGGAAGGCAGCCTCGAAACGTTCGCCGGCAAATTCCGGATCGGCAAGCTGTCCACGGAATTGCCCTCTTCAAAGGCGGGCGAAGGCCTGATGACCCACTGGGACATGGATCCTGGAAAACGTGCTGCCTGGCAATACCTGGTCGGCCAGCGCCGGGTACGGCGCGCGCCGAACATCGCCTATGACACTCCGGACTTCGTCACCTCCGGCGTCGGTTTCTTCGACGAAGCCTTCATGATCTTCGGCCCGACCGACCGTTACGACCTGAAGCTGGAAGGCAAGAAAGAACTGCTGGTGCCGTACAACAACAACCGCTGCGCAGCGGCCAGGAGTGACGACCTGGTCAAGCCGGGCTTCCTCAATCCCGACCTGGTGCGCTGGGAGAAACATCGGGTCTGGGTCGTGAGCGCCACCCTGCGCGAAGGCAAGCGTCACGTCGTGCCCAAGCGTACCTACTACGTGGATGAGGACTCCTGGCAAGTGCTGCTGGTCGACGGTTACGACGCCCAGGGCAAGCTGGGACGGCATAACTACTCGCTGACCCTGCTGGCCCCCGAGATGCCGGCACTGACCGCGCAGATGCAATGGGGCAGTTACAACCTGGAAACCGGCGCCTACTTCCTGAACTCCTCGGCCAACGACCTGGATGTGCAGTACCAGAGTTATCCGCGTCCGTCGGCTTCGTTCTTCACCCCCGATGCCATGGCCAACGACAGTTCGCGCTAGGCATTGCAAGGCGCGCCACTGCCTGGGCAGCGGTGCGCCTGGCTGGGGGCTGGATAATTTTCATGCAGTGACGGGAGCGGACATGATCGGGACATTTTCACTGAGGCGAGGGCGGTCGGCGGCCCGGTTGTTGAGCATGATGCTGACCTTGCTGTTGGTATCGGGCTGGACGCTGGCCAGTCCCACACCCGTGTTGCTGGATCAACCGGCCATGCGTAGCGCCAAAGCACCCCGTGCCGTGCTCCTGGCGGTGACCCGCGCGGGCGAACGATTGGTGGCGGTGGGGGAGCGGGGGATCGTCCTGCTCTCCGACGACTCCGGCAAGCGCTGGCGCCAGGCCGAGGTGCCGGTCAGCGTCAGCCTGACGGCGGTGCAGTTCGTCGATCCGCAGCAGGGCTGGGCGGTCGGCCACATGGGGGTGGTGCTGCACAGCCGCGACGGCGGTGAAACCTGGACCAGGCAGTTGGACGGCATCGAAGCCGCGCAGCAAGCGCTGTTTCTGGCCCGCCAACGGCAAGACGTCCAGCGGTTGAAGGACGCCGAACGGCTGGTGGCGGACGGTCCGGACAAGCCGTTCCTCGACCTGTACTTCAGCGACGCGCGCAATGGCTATGTGGTGGGTGCCTATGGCCTCATCCTGCGGACCCAGGACGGAGGGCAGAACTGGCAGCCCTGGATGCAACAGGTCGACAACCCCGAAGGGCTGAACCTGTACGGCATCCGGGCGGCCGGTCGCGCGTTGTTCATTGTCGGTGAGCGAGGCCTGCTGCTGCGTTCTACGGACGACGGGGCCAGCTTCCACTCCCTGGAGTCACCTTACCCCGGCAGTTTCTTCGGCGTGCAGGGCAGCGCCAGCGGCGAGTTGCTGGCATTCGGGCTGCGAGGCAATGCGTATTGGTCGGGCGACCAGGGGGCTAGCTGGCGACGCATGGACACCGGCCTGGAGTCGGCCTTGTCCGCCTCGACCCGCCTGGGTGATGGCGCATCGGTCCTGGCGAGCCAGGGCGGTGACCTGCTGCTCAGCCCCGGTGGCGGCAGTCGTTTCCGGCCCCTGGCCGCTGCGGCCGGCACTTCAGTCGCCGGTCTGGTGGCGGCTCCGGACGGCAGCCTGATCTGCGTCGGCCTGGGCGGCGTGACCCGCCTCGATCCCGACCTTTCCCCGGCGCAACGCTGAACACAACTTGCCTGAGCCCTCGTGGCCGTATTCGGAGCCTGACGTGAACGACCATAATCCCGCCCTCGAACAGCAAGTGGTGACCGCCCGCCTGGAGGACTTCGACCCGCGCTCCGGCAACCTGGGCGAGCGGGCGATCTTCAATCACCGGCCCTGGGTCATCCTGCTTTGCCTGCTGGCGACCCTGGTACTGGGTTACCAGGCCAGCAAGATCGGGTTGAATGCCAGTTTCGAGAAGACCATCCCGACGTCCCATCCCTATGTCGCCCATTTCCTCGAACAACGCAGCGAACTGAGCGGTCTGGGCAATTCGATCCGCATCGCCGTGGAGGTCAAGGACGGCAGTATCTTCGACAAGGACTACCTCGACACCCTGGCCCGGCTCAACGACGAAATCTATCTGCTGCCCGGTGTCGACAAGCCCTATATGAAGTCATTGTGGACACCGACCACCCGCTGGACCGCCGTGACCGAAGAGGGACTGGATGGCGGCACGGTGATCCCGGACAGCTACGACGGCTCGCCGGCCAGCCTGGACGAGGTGCGCACCAACGTCGCCCGTTCCGGCGAGATCGGCCAACTGGTGGCGGCCAACTTTCAGTCCAGCGTGATCTTCGTGCCGTTGCTGGAGATCAACCCGGCGACCGGCAAGGCGCTGGACGCCGGCGAGTTCTCCCGGCAGTTGGAAGCGTTGCGCGACAAGTACCAGAGCGCGCGGATCCAGATCCATATAACAGGGTTCACCAAGATCATCGGCGACCTGATCGCCGGCCTGACCCAGGTGCTGCTGTTCTTCGTGGTGGCGGTGCTGGTGACGGTGGCGGTGCTCTATTGGTACACCCGTTGTGCGCGCAGCACGGCATTGGTGGTGCTCTGCTCGCTGGTGGCTGTGCTTTGGCAGATCGGCCTGCTCGCCAGCCTCGGTTACGACCTGGATCCCTATTCGGCGCTGGTTCCCTTCCTGGTATTCGCCATCGGCATGAGCCATGGCGCGCAGAAAATGAATGGCATCATGCAGGACATCGGTCGTGGCACCCACCGGGTGATTGCCGCGCGCTACACCTTCCGTCGTCTGTTCGCCGCTGGCATGACCGCGTTGCTCTGCGATGCCGTGGGCTTCGCCGTGCTGATCGTGATCAAGATCCAGGTGATCCAGGACCTGGCGATCACCGCCAGTATCGGTGTGGCGGTGCTGATCTTCACCAACCTGATCCTGCTGCCGATTCTGCTCAGTTATGTCGGGGTCGGTGCCAAGGCGGCGGCACGCAGCCTGCGCACGGAAACGGCCGAGTTGGCTGCGAGCGTCAGGCATCCGTTCTGGCGCTTTCTCGATCTGTTCACCCAGCGTTCCTGGGCGTGCGCGGCCTGCCTGGTTGGCCTGGCGCTGGCAATGGGCGGGTTCGCCGTCAGCCTGCAATTGAAGGTGGGCGACCTGGATCCCGGCGCGCCGGAACTGCGGCCGGACTCACGCTATAACCGCGATGCGGCCTTCATGACGCAAAACTATGCGGCCAGTTCGGACATTTTCGTGGTGATGGTGAAAACTCCGGAAGACCAGTGCACCCGCTATCCGACCCTGGCTGCCGTCGATTCCCTGGCCTGGCAACTGGAACAACTGTCGGGCGTGGAGTCCACCAACTCCATGGCCGCCCTGAGCAAGATCGCCGCCGCCGGCTATAACGAGGGCAACTTCAAGTGGTACGAGTTGATTCCCAACGACGGCGCCCTTGGCGCGGTACAGACCCGGGCGCCCCGAGAACTGTTCAACCAGGGCTGTTCGCTGCTCTCGCTCTACGTGTACCTGGCCGACCATAAGGCCGACACCTTGCAACGGGTGGTGGAAACCAGCGAAGCCTTCATCGCCCGGCAGCAGTTGCCGGACGTCAAGTTCATGCTCGCCGCCGGCAGCGCCGGGATCGAAGCCGCCACCAACATCGTGGTCAAGAAGGCCATGCGCGAGATGCTGTTCTGGGTCTATGGCGCCGTTGTCCTGCTTTGCTGGGTAACCTTCCGCTCCTGGCGCGCGGTACTCGCCGCGGTGCTGCCATTGGTGCTCACGTCGATTCTCTGCGAGGCGCTGATGGTCGGACTCGGCATGGGCGTCAAGGTGGCCACCTTGCCGGTGATCGCCCTGGGCGTGGGGATTGGCGTCGACTACGCACTCTACGTGCTGAGCATCATCCTGGTGCACATGCGCGCCGGCGCCTCGTTGTCCGAGGCGTACTACCGGGCATTGCTGTTCACCGGCAAGGTGGTGCTGCTGACCGGCATCACCCTGGCCATCGCCGTGGCAACCTGGGCCTGGTCGCCGATCAAGTTCCAGGCCGACATGGGCATCCTGCTGGCGTTCATGTTCCTGGTGAACATGCTCGGCGCCCTGATCCTGCTGCCGGCGCTGGCTTACTTCCTGTTGCCCCAGCGACTCTTCGCAAAAAAGCCTGAGCCCTCCGGGGCGCTGCAGCCGATCGGGGAGGGGGGCAACTGACATCCAGGGGCGGGTCCTGATCCTGATGGATTGTCGATGCTCGCCTTCGCGACGCCCGACCGTCACCACGCCTCCTGAGGGGATGGTCATTGGCAGCTTGCGGACGTACTTCGGACGCCGGGATTTCGCTGCCATATTTTTGGCAGACCGCTTTTCAGATGAGCTTTTTCATTGAATTGCAAAAGGAAAACCACGGCTTCGCCTGGCTTGATCTAAGCTCCAGAAAAGAGTCGCCCCGAGCAGGGGGGTCCAATGCGAAGCGCATCTGAAAACAGTCTCGGGAAAGCGTTGGAGGCCTGCAGGGACAGCTTCATTTCTGTAGGCTTCTTCAGCCTTTTCATCAATGCACTCATGCTCGTTCCGACCTTCTACATGCTCCAGGTCTACGGTCGAGTGATGACCAGCGGCAGTCTCACCACCCTGGCCATGCTGACGCTGATCATGACCGGGCTGGTGGTGACCCTGGGGTCTTTGGAGTGGATACGTTCGCGCATCATGGTCCACGTCAGTACCCGGCTGGATGTACTGCTCAGTCGCCAGGTCTACAAGGCCAGCTTCAGACGGGCGCTGGACAGCGGTGGCATGGACGCCTCGGCTCAGTCCCTCAACGACCTGACAGGCTTGCGGCAGTTTCTTTCCGGCAATGGCCTGTTCGCTTTCTTCGACACGCCCTGGCTACCGATCTATATCGCCGTGATGTTTGTCTTCCATCCCTGGTTTGGCTGGGTCGCCACGGGCAGTGCCCTGTTGTTGCTGATGCTCGCGTTCATCAACGAAAAACTCACCGGGCCGGTGCTGGCCCAGGCCAACAAGGAGCACATCGGCGCCACGCTCGACACCACGAAGAACCTGCGTAACGCCGAAGTCATCGAGTCCATGGGCATGCTTGAAACCCTGATGGACCGATGGGGGCGTCGGCAACGGAGCGTGCTGTTGCTGCAGGCGCTGGCGAGCAATCGAGGCGCGGCCATCAGCACGCTGTCCCGGACCTTCCGGCTGCTGGTGCAATCGCTGGTACTGGGAGTGGGTGCGTACCTGGCGGTGGATCACCAGGTGGGTGCCGGCATGGTGTTCGCCGGCTCCGTGCTGCTGGGGCGGGCCCTGGCTCCCATCGACCTGATCATCGGCAGCTGGAAGGGTTTCACCGCCGCGCGGTCGCAGTATGGTCGCCTGAACGACATCCTGCGCAAACAACAAGCCCAACCCGAATGCATGCCCTTGCCGGCGCCCCAGGGACATGTGCAGGTGGAGAACCTGGTGGTGACAGCGCCCGGCTCCAGGACCCCGATCATCAAGAACATCAGCTTCAGCGTGCCGGCCGGTTGCATGGTCGGCATCATCGGCCCCAGTGCCGCGGGCAAGTCGACCCTGGCCCGGGCGCTCATCGGGGTGTGGGTCGCCCAACATGGGGTGGTCCGGCTCGATGGCGCGGACATCAGTGCCTGGAACAAGCATGATCTCGGCCCCCATATCGGCTACTTGCCCCAGGACATCGAATTGTTCGAGGGCAGTATCGCGGAGAACATCGCACGCTTCTCCGCGGTGGATCCGGCGGAGGTCATCCTGGCCGCCAGGACCGCCGGTGTCCACGAGATGATCCTGCAACTGCCCGATGGCTACGACACCGTCATCGGCAGTGAAGGTGTGATGCTGTCGGCAGGGCAGCGCCAGCGCATCGGTCTGGCCCGAGCGCTCTATGGCCGCCCGCGCCTGATCGTGCTCGACGAGCCCAATTCCAACCTGGATGACGTCGGTGACCGTGCCCTGGCGGCTGCCTTGCAGCAGCTCAAGCAGACCGGCGCGACGCTGTTCGTCATCACGCACCGCACCAGTATCGTGTCGCAACTCAACCGGCTCCTGGTGATGAACGCCGGAACGATCAGTCTGTATGGGGCACGCGAGGATGTGCTGGCCGAACTCAAAGCGCAGCAACAGCGGGCACAGAAGCCCGCCATGCCCGCCAGCGCCGGCATCACGTGTGTCGATACCGGCAGGGGTGATACCGATGAACCCTGCGACGCCAGACCGTCGAATTGAAAGCCCTACCGAACTACCGACCTCCGATCGAAAGATCCGCCGCCTGGGCATTGCGATTGTCGGCGTGACCTTTGGCCTGTTCGGCACCTGGGCGGCAGTCGCGCCTATCGATGGCGCCGCTTACGCGCCGGGGGTGGTCACCGTGCAGTCCTACCGCAAGACGGTCCAGCACCTGGAAGGTGGCATCGTCAAGACGCTGCTGGCCCATGACGGTGACATCGTCCAGCGTGACGACCCCTTGATCATTCTCGACGACGCCCAGTTGCGCTTCGAATACGAGATCAGCCGAAACCAACTGGTCGCGACCAAGGCCATGGAGGCAAGGCTCAGAGCCGAACGCGACGAACTCGCGACCATCGACTTTGGCGGGGCTTCCGGCCCGGCCAGCCTGCGTGCTGAGGAGGCACGCCAAGGCGAGACCCAGGTGTTCAATGCCCGCCGAGGAGCACGGGCGGGGCAGGTCGCGGTATTGCGTGAGCGTATCGGCCAGCTGCAGCAACAGGTCAAGGGCCTGGAATCGATGATCGCCGCCAAGGCGCATCTGGAACGCTCCTATGGCGGTGAAATCACCGAGCTGGGCGACCTGCTCAAGCAAGGGTTCGTCGACAAGCAGCGCCTGGTCGAGCAGGAGCGCAAGCTGGGGCTGCTCAGGTCGGAGCTCGCCGATCACCGTTCCAGCATCAACAGGACCCGCCTGCAGATCAACGAAACCCAGTTGCAGATCCTGCAGATCGACAAGGATTTCAACGCCGATGTGGTCAAGCAGTTGGCCGAAGTCCAGGGGCGCATGTACGACCTGCAGGAAAAGACCTCGGCCCTGGAAGACCGCCTCAGCCGTGTCGTCATCCGCGCCCCCGATGCGGGCATGGTGATCGGCATGACGGTGCACACCATTGGTGGGGTGGTGAGTCCGGCCACGCCGTTGCTGGACATCGTGCCTTCGGTTTCCGAGCTGGTGATCGAGGCCCAGGTCGCGCCGGTGGACATCGATCGCATTGCCATCGGCAAACGTGCAGACATCCGTTTTGGCGCGTTCGACAGTGCAACGACGCCCGTCATCGAAGGAGAGGTCAGCAGCGTATCGGCTGACCGACTGACCCAGGAAAAGACCGGCACTGCCTATTACCTGGCACGCGTGCGGGTGACTGCCAACGGCGCTCGGACCCTGGGGGAACGCAAGCTGCTGCCGGGGATGCCGGCGGATGTATTGATCATCACCGGCGAACGCACGCTGCTGCAGTACTTGATGCAGCCAGCCCGGGCGGCCTTGTCTCAATCGATGATCGAGGAGTGAGGCATGGACCGTGCAGCCGTTTTTTTGGGCGGGTTGATGCTCGCCACGAATGCCGTCCTGGCACAGGCCTCCGAGACCATCTCGACCGGGGTCAGTGCCTCGACATTTTCCACCGACCTGATGCAGCTGTATCGCGAAGCGCGCCTGGAAGATCCGCAGATACTGGCTTCCCATGCACGAGCACAGGCAGGCCAGGAACACCAGCGCGAAGCCATGGGAGCGCTGTTGCCGCAACTTTCGTTCAACGCCGGGACCAATCGAATCCATCAGGACAGCGACCTGGTGCAGCGCAGCTACGACAGTGAAAGCTACAACCTGGTGCTGCGTCAGTACCTCTACAACAAAACGGCGTGGGAGAACTACCGCAAATTCCAGAGCCTGGCGCGACAGTCCGAATCCCAGGCGCTGGATACCCAGGCCGAGGCGGCGGTGGAGCTGGCGCGGCGTTATTTCCTGGCGCTGGCGGCCGAAGATGAGCTGGAGTTGGTGCGGGCGGAACGTCGAACCACCCAGAGCAGCCTGGATCGGGTCAATGCCCTGTACGAGAAGCAGTTGGCCCTGGTCACCGACCAGCTTGATCTCAAGGCCAGGGTGGACTTGTTGGCAGCTCAGGAGCTCGATGCCCGCAACCAGGCCAGCATCAGCCGCGAGGCATTGGCGGAAATCGTCGGGCGCCCCGTGAAGGAAAGGCTCAACCGGATCCGCGACGACATTGATTTGCAGGTTTCGACCCAGAGCCTGGAAGCCTGGGTCCGCGACGGCATCGCGCTCAACCCGGCCCTCAAGGCCAACGAGAGCGGTGTCGAAGCCGCCGGCGCTGCCTTGCGCAGCGGCAAGGGCGGGCATTACCCGACCCTGAGCCTGAACCTGAGCGCCCTGCAGACCAACGAGGGCTACAACAATTCCCTCGCTCCGCGTACTGACAGCTATGTCGCTGGAATCGGCATCCAGGTGCCGCTGTACAGCGGTGGTTCGACTTCGGCGAGGGTCCGTGGGCTCTATCAGGACCAGCAGGTTGCCGAACAGGAACTGGAAGCCGTCCGGCGCCGGGTGGTCAAGGAAATCACCAGTGCCTATCTGACGGCCAGCTCCAATGGCGAGAAAATCGCCGCGAATCGCCTGGCCCTGAGTTCCGCCCAGCTGTCCCGGGTCGCGGCGGAAAAAGCGCTGAGCTACGGGATGATCAATTCCGTCGATGTGCTGGCCAGCGTGCGCAACGAGTTCCGCGCTCGACGCGACCTGCTCAAGACGCAATACGATTTTCTCAGCAATGTGCTGATCCTCAATCGCTGGGCAGGAAAACCACCAGCCGACAGCATCGCAAACGTCAATGTCTGGCTGGGCCCCGGTAACGGTCCGGGCGAGAAACGTATCGATGCCGCCAGGTGAAGGCGCCGGCGTTCAGCAGCGTGCCGCGCTGCGCGGAGTCGACGGCAAATTGACGAGCCTGCGGCTGTCACTTCCAATTTCGCGCCGCTGGTCGGTTAATTGACGGAGTGCGCTTTTCCAGATCAGCGATATCGTCACAGGAAAAAGAGGTAGCTGGATGATTTCAATGGATATTTTTTATTGACTGGCCATGCGCAGCGAAACGGCGGATCTGCGCTCGATGCAGCGGCCCTGCCAGTTGCGACTGACAGGGCGCCAGCTGGCCTAGACTCAGCAAACAGGCTCGAGGGAGCACATTATCATGTGTAAGCTGTTGATAATTATTCCTGTTTATTCCGCCTCAGTGGGTTTATCCGGCTTCATGGATTATCCACCCTCACAACAAGTGTCAAGGATGGAGGCTCTCGTCGGTGCTTCAGGGGGGCCAGGAATATGACGTCGGACCATAAGAAACCGATTCGTGTGATGCTGATCGACTGTCGTCCCCTGGTACTGATGGGGCTTCACGATCTGATCAATGCCAGGAAGCCCCAGATGGAAGTGAGCGGCCAGGCCTCCACCTACACCAATGCGCTGGACCTGGCCGATCAATTGCGACCCAACGTGATCTTCTTCAGCTTCTTTCCGGACGCCCTGGATCCGCTGGAGGTCGTCGCGGAGCTCACTCGCAGCGCCGAAATGAAAGTCCTGGTGCTCAAGGGACTTTACGAGGCGGTGCCCGCTGCCCAGGCGATCGAGGCAGGGGCCCGCGGGATTGTATTGGCGGAGGATCCGACGGAATCCATCATCCGGGCCATCATCCAGGTTCATCACCGCGATGTCGGTATGGACCGGGCGTGGGCCGATGGGCTTTCAGGTTATGCCGCCAGTGGGCACATACCGTTGAAGTGCAACCTGGAGCAGGCCAAGCAGGCGCGGCTGACCCTGCGCGAAAGAGAGCTGATTCTCGCCATCGTGGGTGATCCTTCCGCCAAATACATCAGCATCGCCGAGCGTTTGGGCATCAGCGAACACACCGTGCACAATCATCTGAGCAACATCTATCAGAAGCTCAATCTCATCAATCGCATCGACCTGCTGATGTATGCCCTCAAACACGGGCTCACCAGCAACCAGGCACCACCCGAGTCGACCTGGGTGGAGCTGGATTGATGCTCATCGTGCGAGGGTGGCTTCCAGGCCGCCCTCGCATCGGGTCAAGCACCTTCGGTTATCAGGCACTGCCAAGCACGATGTCGGTACTCAGCAGGTCGACGCCCACCAGGGTAATGGTAGTCACCTGTCCGCCCGACTCGGCCACCGTCACGATGCTGTCGGCTCCCGTGTTGTCGATCAGTTGTACCACCGCGCCCTGGTCACCGTTGAGTACCAGGCTGTCTCGCTGGCCTGCGGTATCGAAGCCGGTGAGCTGGTACAGGTTTTCGGTGAATGTCAGGTCGACGTTGAAGGCATCTCGCTCACCGCCCGTGCCTGCCAGCAGGTAATCGAACGTGGCGTCGTCCGCTTCGTCGGCGAACAGGTTGGCGTCGAAGGTGCTGGTGGCGCTATCCCCATCCTTGTCGGTCAACGTTGCGTTGAACGTCAGCTGGATGTCGCTGGCCAGGCTCTCGGATTCCTGGATGAACTGGATCACTGGAATCTTGATCGCGCCCCGGGCCATGGTGAGCTGGACGGCATCGATCATCGCCGTGCCTTCACGTTCGACCAGGAAAGACACCTGGCCGCCGGCTTCCGCAGTCAGGGTGTTCACCTCCGTGAGATTGGAGAAAGTGCCATCCTCGTAGAAGATCCTGAAGTACAGGTCTTCGGTGGCCGTGTTATAGCCCGCCACGGAGTTGTCGATGAAGATCTTCATGCCGGTCAGCAGGCTTTCCGGGTTGATGACGAAGCTTTCATCGGCGGCGCCGATCGCCGCCAGGTTATCGCCCTGGAGGAGATTGTTGCCCACGCCGATCCCGGAGGTGCTGACGTTCATCGCCGTCGGGTCGATGTACGAGGGCAGGGGATTGGTCTGCAGGGCCGCCTCGGTGGGGTCGGGAGCGCCAAGGCCGATACCCGCCAGGATGTCTGTGGTGGAGGCAAGCGCCTTCGCGGAGAAGAACACGATTTCCTCCGAGGCCGAAGGAATGGTCGGGTCGTTGGTTTCCGGGATCAACAATGTGCGCACGGGGTCCGGGCCGCCGGCATCGAGGGAGCCGTCGGCGCTGCTGCGCACGATGGTCGAACTGAAGCCTTGCACCAGATCGAGTGCGTAGCTGCCATTGGCATAAGCCGTCAGCGTGTAATCGACGCTGGTGTGCGCTGTGTCGGCGTTGTTGTCGAAGTCACCGGTCAGGGTGCCGGAAAAATGATACGCACCGTCGATGTCCGGCGAGGGCGCCTGTTCCGTCAGTGTCCCGGTTCCGGTGGTGGTCGTGTTGTCTGGCCGGACCAGGGTGAACTGGTCGTTGAGCAGGGAAATATCCAACCCGGCCGCGCCCAGTCCATCGGCCCCGGCGGACCGGTCCCAGTAACCGTATTGCGGCAGTACGCTGCCGGTCCCGATCAGGTTGCCGAAGGCGAGCGATGGGCCGTCGTCCTTGAATATCAGGTTCTGCCCGATATTGAGCGTCGCCTGGGCCATGTCCCCATCCTTGTCTGTCTTGGTCGCGGTCAACGTCACCAGGTTATCCGCGCTCAGGCTCGTCGAGTCATCAGGATTGGTTGCATCCGGATGAATGATCGCCCGGAGCTGATCCAGCGTAACGTTGCCGTTGCTGGCCACACTGACGGTAAAGACCAGCAGGTTGGTGCCAGCCGTACGACCTTCCACCACCGTGCCGTTGAGCGATAGGTTCACCGCTTCGCCCGAGGCGCTGTCGGTCAGCCCCGAGGCGCCGGCGACCACGCCCAGCGCATAGCTCAGGGTGCCGGCGCCATCGGCGCCGAACGCTGAGGTGAAGTTGGCCGCGAAACCCTCGGTCGCGTCGCTCGTCAGGTCGGTCTCGTCCACCGTCAGGGTGGGTTCCGTACCGGTGGTGCTGATGCTGGGGCCGTCGTCCTTGAACACCAGGTCATGGCCGATATCCAGGATCGCCTGGGCCGTGTCGCCTTCCTTGTCGGTCACGGTTGCCGTCAGGGTGACCAGATTGTCCGATGCCAGGCTCGTCGAATCGTCGGGATTGGTGGCATCCGGGTGAACCACTGCACGAAGCTGATCCAGGGTAACGCTGCCATTGGTATCCACGCTGGCGGTGAATACCAGCAGGTTGGTGCCGGCCGTACGACCCTCCACCACCGTGCCATTGAGCGACAGGTTCACCGCTTCGCCCGTGGCGGTGTCGGTCAGCCCCGAAGCGCCGGCGACCACTCCCAGCGCGTAGGTGAGGGTGCCGGCGCCGTCAGCCCCGAAAGCAGAGGTGAAATTGGCGGCAAAGCCTTGGGTCGCGCCACTGGTCAGGTCCGTTTCGTCCACTGTCAGTGCAGGTTCCGTACCGGTGGTGCTGATGCTGGGACCATCATCCCTGAATACCAGGTTCTGCCCGATGTTCAGCGTTGCCTGGACACTGTCGCCGTCCCTGTCGATTGTGGTTGCCGTCAGTGTGACCAGCTCGTCCGAAGTCAGGCTCGTTGAATCATTCGGATCGGTGGCATC
Source organism: Pseudomonas sp. NFACC43 (assembly GCF_900119645.1). NCBI lineage: Bacteria > Pseudomonadati > Pseudomonadota > Gammaproteobacteria > Pseudomonadales > Pseudomonadaceae > Pseudomonas > Pseudomonas sp. NFACC43. The sequence continues at coordinate 235,436 of NZ_FPKK01000008.1, read as the reverse complement.
CGGATGGACCACTGCTCGAAGCTGATCCAGGGTAACGCTGCCATCGGCATCCACGCTGACGGTGAATACCAGCAGGTTGGTGCCGGCGGTACGGCCTTCCACCACTGTACCGTTGAGCGACAGGTTCACCGCTTCACCCGTGGCCGTGTCGGTCAATCCGCAGGCACCGGCGACCACTCCCAGTGAATAGGCCTTCGTGCCAGCGCCATCGGCACCGAACGCCGAGGTGAAGTTGGCGGCGAAGCTCTGGGTCGCGTCAGTCGCCAGCACCGTCTCGTCTACGGTCAACGTAGGTTCCGTGCCGGTGGTAGTGATGCTTGGACCGTCGTCTTCGAAAATGATCTGCGAGCCTATCTCGGCCTTGGCGACAGAGGCCTGGAGCAGGGTGAAGCCGCCAATATCGAAATCGGCGTGGTTATTGCCTTTGGCATCCACGGCCGCGCCATTTTCGATCAGCACACGGTTGTGATCCGCTGTGGTGCTGTATTCGATCTGATAACCGGCCTTCACACCGCTGATGGTCGCAACGCCATCCACGAAGCTGATCAGGAGGGTTGGATCAGTCACCGAGCCGTCCGAATCTGCGATCACCAGACCGGTACTGATATTGATGACGCGCACGTTGGTGATCGCAACGGGGTCATCCCCCGCATAGCCGTTGATAAAGTCCGCGCCCGCTTCGACAGCAGTGTCGAAAGCGCTGACGGTGATCACGGCACTTTTGCCGCTTTGCAATTGCACCACGTCAAAGCTCGCGGTCTTGGCATCGAACATCTCGGTGAAATCGATGTTGGATTCAAGGTCCGCTTCGTTCTGGTCCAGGTTGGGTATGGTCACATCCTGCCTGGCCCCGGTGACAAAGGTAAATCGAATGCCTTCCTGTTCCACGATCATCTGGTTGTTGGTACCGAAGGTGGTCGGTCCGCCGGCCTGGCTTGTATTGACGGTGTCGCCGGTGGTGATGTTGACGCCGCTGGACTGGTCGGCGGGGTTCTTCCCGGTGGCAATGATGGTGGGCTCGGTGATACGGGTAACACCGTCGACCACCTCCGTCGTCGGGTTCGCAGCGGTGAACATCAGGAACAGATTCTGCCCGGAAGGTGCATTGGCCAGGCTGAACTCAAGGTCCTGGCTGGCGCCGATGAAGACTTTGTCCTGCAGGCTGAGCGGGTCATCGGGGTTGGTGGTGTCCGGATGGCTCAACGCGGCGTATTCCACGGTCCAGATCTTGCCACCAGAGACAGGCGAGCCGGTTTCCTCGATGTAGGCGGCAAATACAATCGCACCGTCCGAGCCTCCGGCGCGGCCGAGGACGATGTTGTTGTCAGTGTCCGTGTAGAGCAGGATGCTGATGCCATCCAGGGTGAACAGACCGCTGTCGACACCGTCCAGGGGTACCCCGGAACTGTCGACGAAGCCGATATCGGTAATGATCGCACCAGGGTCGGCGGAAAGCGTGAACGCATTGCTGCCGCTATTGCCGGCTGCGCCGGTATAGCCACTCAGCGCTGCGCCCGTAGCGGTGCCGGCACCGAGGGCGGTCAGGCGACTGGCAAAGGCAGAGGGCAGGGACGTCAGCAGGATGTCGTTGTCGTCGGCATCGCCCGCAGTGCCTGGTGTCGCGGTGCCGTTCTGCAGGCCGGCCGTTTCGTCCAGGGTAACGTCGGCACCGGTGGCCACGACTTCCAGGTCGGTGGCTGCCGTGGGGGTGAACAAGGATTTCTGCTCGCCAATAGTCATGATGTGCTCCAGAGCTAGTGCGGTCATCGAGGCCTGACCGTTGACCATTGCTCGTCACTATGGGAAAGCGCCGCGGATTGCGCATCGACCGATACTCCCAGCCCGACTGGGAGTTTCGGACTATTCAGGCGCACAACCCGCGTGGTGGGAGCGACAGATGGAGAGAAGCGCCTGTACCCCGAGGGGAGCGATCAGTCTCGGCTGGGTCGGCCAGGGATGGTTTGAAAACGCTAGCCTCATCTCACATTGATACATTTGCGGTTGTATACCGATGAGCCGTTATGGATTGCGCCCTTGCGCAGCGACATGAAACGCCTGCCCTGGCCACCCCTCAACCCGTATTTTTGTGCAGCCGAGTCAGACACTTATCGAGTAACCCACCCCGAGCCAGCCAAGCGTCAACGCAGCGAGCAGAAGATAGCGGCTGGCCTTGGCCAGCGTAACGATCAATACGAAGCTCCAGAAGGGTTCGCGCAGGACTCCAGCAATCATGGTAATTGGATCACCGATGATCGGTACCCAGCTGAGCAACAGCGACCAGCGCCCGTAGCGCTGATAGGCACGCTGGGCTTTCTCCAGCCTGGCTTCGCTGACCGGGAACCAGCGTTTATGCCGGTAATGCTCGATAGAGCGGCCCAACAGCCAATTGAGCACCGAACCGAACACGTTGCCGGTGATGGCCACCACCAGCAGTGCCCAGGTCGCGTATTGACCGGTCAACAGCAACCCGACCAGTACCGCTTCCGACTGCATGGGCAACAGCGTGGCGGCTCCCATGCCGGCGAAGAACAGCCCGAAGTAACCGGATAACGCCATCAGCTCAGGCATTGAGCCCGATCCTGCCATGGACGCTGTTGGAGGGGGATGGGCACGATTGCTGGAACACTGGGCACATATCCTGATCAAAATTTCAGAATACCCGGTCTTTGCCGATTCACTAAGCGTTGGCTAGTGTTCTTTGCAACTGCAGGGACGTCCCGTGACCGCGACGGATGATGATCATGACCGAGCAATTTTCCTCTCGACCCTTCAAATCCATCGGTTGTGCTGAATGCCGCGACCACGTGGCACTCGGGTTTGATTTCACCATGGCTTTCCAGCCTATCTTCAATGTCCGCACAGGCACCACGTTTGCCTATGAAGCCTTGGTGAGGGGCATCAATGGCGAATCGGCGTCACATATCCTGGGATTGGTCAATGACGGTAACCGCTATCGGTTCGACCAGGCGTGCAGGGTCAAGGCCATCGAGGAAGCGGCCAGGCTGGGTATCCTCGATATTCCCGACTGCCTGTTGAGCATCAACTTCCTGCCCAATGCGGTGTATCGGGCCGAGACTTGTATACGCGCTACGCTGGAAGCCGCCCGCCAGGCCAGTTTCCCGCCCGAACGGCTCATGTTCGAAGTGACCGAAGGCGAAAGGGTGGACGACCCGGAACACCTCAGGTCCATCTTCACGGAATACGAACGCCAGGGTTTCACCACGGCGATCGACGATTTCGGTTCCGGCTATTCAGGTCTCAATCTGTTGGCCATGTTCCAGCCCAACGTCATGAAGATCGACATGGCCTTGACCCGCACCATCGATCAGGACCCGGTTAAGCAAGCCATCGTCGAGGGCATCATCCTGGTGGCGAAACGCTTGGGGATCACCGTGATAGCTGAAGGTATCGAGACCCGTGGAGAAAGTGCCGAGCTCCTGAACCTGGGGGTCGAGCTGATGCAAGGCTACCTGTATGCGCGGCCTGAAGTAGGGCGGCTTCCCACCTGCGTCTTCGATTGAAAAGGTGAGTGGGAGCCAGTTCGACAGGATCAAATGTCAGCTACCTGTCGATTCTCAGTAGTCCCAGTAGGCTGCAATCCAACGGAATGCAGTGCCGTCCAGCGCCACACGGCCAACCGAGGGGAAGGGCAGGTGAGTCGCAACGAACAGCTCTCCGCTTGCCGCAGCCTCTCGCAACAGACGTACACGCACGTGGACCGACTCCTGCGGATCGTGCTCGAAACCGTTGTGCCATTCAGGATGATCGAAAGCCACCGGGAATAGGGCGTCGCCGGCAAAGGTCAGGCGTTCGCCGCCGGAATTCACATAGACGATGCAATGGCCTGGCGTGTGTCCGCCGGTGAGTTTCGCGACCACGCCCGGGGCTATTTCGTGCTCGTCTTCGAAGGTCTGCAGGCGATCCTGATAGTGCGCAATGAACTGGTTGGCAGTCCGGCGCAGGACGTCCGGCACCGGTTGAGGCATTTCGGTCAGGCTGAAGTCGGGAATCTTCCAGAAATCGACTTCCGTGGCCGTGACATGAATACGCACATTCGGGCTCAAGCCTTGCTTCACCGTATCGACCAGCAGCCCACCGATATGGTCCATGTGCATATGGGTGATCACGATATCGGTGATGGCAGACAGCTCGATGCCGGCATCCTTCAAGCGTTTGGGAAACTGTCCCGCGCGGGGAAAACCGGGGAACTGGTTGCCCAGGCCGGCATCGACCAGGATGAGTTGTTCGCCGCTACGCACAACCAGCACGTTCAGCGCCCAATCGAACATGTCCGGCCCCAGGTACATTTCTTTGAACCAGGCTTCACGCTCGCTCGGATCGGCATTGGTGGACATGGTTTCGGTCGGCAGCGGCAGCACGCCATCGCTGACCACCAGCACATCGATCTCACCCAGGCGCAGGGCATAGCGCGAGGGCACCAACTCCTGAGTCGGCAAGGCACTGTCGGGGGCGAAACTGTTCAGGTAAGTGCTCATGGTCGTTCTCCTGTTAGTTCATCTAGAGGGATAGGGCTATTGATCCTTTCGAGCATTTCGGCACGACAGGCTGCTCACCGTTAACCGCGATATGCGTTATGGAGTTGCAGTGGGCTGCCGTGAGTGAATGCTAGATAGGAAAACTTCCAGGCACAGTTCTACATGGGTGTAGGGCGATCACTCATGCGTTGGACAGAACCATACGAAAGTATCGTCCGCAGAAGTGTCAGGCGCCGAACTGCTTCGGCTCAGACGGAGCCCGAGCCCTCGGCTGGAAACGAGCGAGGCAATACACAAGTATTATTCTGGATACCCAACGGACGACCCCGTTGAACCCATGTACAAGTGACTGGCAGGTACTCGCTTGAAATACTCAGGTCGTCTCGAAAGTCCCATCGATAGAGGGACGAAATAAGGGCTGTTGAACATCAACTTCCTCAGGCGGCGGATAAGATGAACAGATATGACCTGCGACATGCCGATATCAACTTATTGGTGATCTTCGAAACCATGATGCGCGAACGCAATGTCACCCGGACAGGAGAGCGTCTTTTCCTCGGCCAGGCCACTGTCAGCAGCGCGCTGAACCGGCTCCGGACAATGTTCGATGACCCGTTGTTCATCCGGACCGGACGGCTGATGGAGCCCACCGCGCGGGCCGAGGAAATTCATGTCCATCTGGGGCCCGCGCTGGAGAGTGTTGCCCTGGCCCTGAGCTGCGCGCAGACCTTCGATCCGCGCACCAGCGAGGAGACTTTTCACGTCGGGCTGTGTGACGAAGTGGAGTACGCACTGCTGCCTCAGTTGATGCAGCATCTTCGAGCTGAGGCCCCCAACATTACCCTGGTGGTACGCCGGGTGGATTCGTGGCAATTGCCGCAGTTGCTGATTGCCGGGGACATTTCCCTGGGTGTCGGCCAAGCCCAGGAACTACCGGCCCGGGCTCACTGCCGGAGTCTGCGCCCGGTGCAGCCGATGCTGCTATGCGCCGACTCGGCAGGTCCCATGAGCCTCGATGAGTTCTGCCGGCGCCCCCATGTGACAGTATCTGCCCTGGGAAAGGTAACCGATCATGTGGACCGTGCCCTGGCTTGCCATGGCCGTCGGCGCCGTGTCGTGCTGGCGGTCCCGCAGTTCAGCGCCTTGCCCGCGCTGCTGGTCGATAGCGACATGCTTGCGGTCGTACCCGACTACGCGGCTCAGGCGATGGCCCGGATCCATGGACTGCGCGCTGAATACCCGCCGCTGCAGCTTTCAAGTCCCGATCTGGCAATGGCATGGCGGGGCACCAGCCATGCCGATCCTCGAGAACGCTGGCTGCGCTCCTGCTTCGCCCGACATCTTGAGCGGCAGCCCGAGTATTGCTTGTCCTTGGCCGTGGCCTGATCATCCAGCCGCTATTGGAAGGCCATTTCTTCGAGCAAATGAGTGACGGCCTGATCGGCAAACGTGCTTACCGCCAACGGAATCTGGCGTCGACTCGGATAGACCACGTACAGGTCGATGTCTTGTTGGCGAAACTCGGGAAGCACTTCGACGAGCGCTCCGTTCCTCAAGCTGGCATGCAGGATGGGCCCCGGCAAGAAACAGATGCCCAGGCCCGCGACCGCCGCCTTCAATTGCGCCTGAGCGGTGTTTGCGCAGACTCGCCCGGTCACCACGATGTCCGCGGCGCCGCCCGGCCCGGAAAAGCGCCACGTGGCTTGACCTGAGGGGCTGGAAGGGAAAATGCACAGGTGCTGGTTCAGTTCGGAAACATGCGAAGGCGATCCATGCTGCTCCAGATAACCTGCGCTGGCGGCAAGCATGCGGCTACCAATGAATATCTTGCGTGCGACCAGGCTGGAATCAGGCAGCATTCCCGATCTGAACGCCAGGTCGATGCCTTCGGCAATCAGGTCGACACGATGGTCACTCAGCAGGAAATCCAGCTGGATCCTGGGATATTGAGCCAGGAAACCGGCAACGAACTCCATGCGGAACACGTCGAAGAAATCTGCCGTCACGGCCACACGCACCCGTCCCGCAGGTTCCTGGCTGCGGTCGGCAAAGCGTCGGCTCACTTCCAGCAGCTCTCCGATCTGGGAGGCACTTTGTTCGAACAACGCCCGGCCCGCATCGGTCAGTGCCAGTTTGCGGGTCGAACGGTGTAACAGCCGCACGCCCATCGTGTCCTCCAACTGCTTGATCCGCCGGCTCAACGTGTTGGGCGGAACGCCCATGCGCCGTGCGCCGCCGGCGAAACTTCCGGATTCGACGACCTGGATAAAAATGGCCACGTCGTTCAGATCGAACATTCGATTACTCCAAAAATGGCCGAGTGAAAAGCAATTGTAGGCTCTAATCAGCTTAATGCCGATTCCTTATGATCACTGCACATACGCCGCCGCCAGGCTTTGTACGGGCGGACCGATCATTCTTCGAGGAGTTGTCATGGGTATTTCAGCGCTTGGCAATGCAATGGTTTCCCGTCGGATCACTCACCGCACCCGGGGGCACAAGCATGGGCCGATTGTCCGGCTCATGAGCCCGTCGGACTTGGGCCAGTTGATCAAACCCTTCGTATTCCTCGACTTGTTCGAAGGCGACAGGTCGTTTCTCGGCCAGATGGCCATGCACCCTCATTCAGGAATCGCCACGGTCACGGTCATCACCGAAGGCAATCTGCACTTTGATGATCCTGAGTCCGGCAGCGGCGAAATCGCCTATGGCGGCGTCGAATGGATGCGAGCCGGCGGCGGTGTCTGGCATGGCAAAGAGATGAGCGCCGGCACTTCTGAACGCGTCCAGGGCTTTCAGCTATGGATCGCGTTACCTCCAGACCTGGAGAACGCGGCCGTCGACAGCCAATACCTGGAGGCCGCTGCGATGCCTGAAGCGGGCCCAGCCCGGGTCATTCTCGGCCACTATGCGGGGGTCCGAAGTCCGGTTCGGGCCCCCGAGGGTATCAACTACCTGCTGGTTACTCTTTCAGAAGGCACCAGCTGGGAATACACCCCACCAGCAGGCCATGACGCCTTGTGGCTGAGCGTCGCCCGTGGACAACTGACATCGCCGGATGTTGTCGAAGCGGGAGAGATGGTGGTGTTCGAGCCAGGCAGCGCTTCGATACGCATCACGGCGGGAGAGGGCGATGCGGTGTTTGTCATTGGCTCAGCCATTGCGCACCCGTTCGATCTTCATCTCGGTTACTACTCGGTCCACACCAGCCCCGAGGCATTGCGCGCCGGCGAGCAGAAAATCGCCGAAATCGGTCTTAGGCTGCGGGAGCAGGAACAGCTTCGGAACCGGTCGGGCTCGGTGCCGATCTTCAAGTAAAAGAAGCGTCGCTCAATGATCGGTATGGAGATCCAGCTGAAGAGTTTCATGTCCGTGCCCGATCTCAGCATCCAAGGTAGATCCTGACGTTGATGCACCCAGAGCGGCGCACCAGCATCTTCAGTCAATCGGCAAGTCGCAAGTACAGCTTGACGGTCACGACCTGTTGAAGTGGCTTCATACCGCGCCTGCAGATCTGTAGAACGGCGGCACTGGGCAGCGGAAGATTCGTTCGAGCGTTACCGTGATGTGTTCACCAGAGACCGTTATCCGTAACGGTGGACTCTGGTCAGCGTGATCGCTTGTCACAAGGAGCGCGGTTTCCAGGAAACTCTTCCTGGGTTCCTGGGTTCCTGGGTTCCTGGGTTATGTTTCCGAGGTCCAGACAAACGCTACAGAGGTTGATCACGGGATGGGTTTCAAACCGGGTGTTGCGGTCCGGCTCTGAAACAAATAGTTACGCATAATGTATATTATGTTAAACAGTGTGTGTTTTCCTGTTTATCACTAGCTGTCACCTGTACCTGAAAACCGAACTTTGCCGCCATTACCGTAATCCAGCCAAACCAACGACCTTCCCACCCTGCCTCCCTCTATGCCACCTCGCGCAAGCACTGGAAAGATTCGGACAAGCACCCTCGCAATGCCTCGCTCAGCCTTGCTGAATTGACATGCTCGACCTTTGAGCTGCGTTGAGCTACATGAGTCAATCCGATCCGTGCATTGAGCAAACGCGGCTAGGCACGTTCACGTTGCTATAGTCGACTCTATCGCCGACCGTACCTCCAGGAGCATTTACCCAGTGCCCGACATGTCGACCAACGTCGCTTACACAAAACGCTTCAACGCCGTCCTCACCTACATTGATGAGAATCTCGAAGGTGATCTGTCGGTGAATACGTTGAGCCGTGTGGCGAACTTTTCGGCATTTCACTTCCATCGGCAATTCAGCGCGTTCGTAGGTGTGCCTGTTTCACGTTATGTGCAACTGATGCGATTACGACGCGCGGCGCATCGCCTGGCAACCGTCGCGGAGCACTCGGTACTGGAGGCAGCACTGGGTGCTGCCTTCGAAAGTCCGGAGGCATTTTGCAGGGCCTTCAGCCGGGCGTTCGGTATGTCGCCGAGTGCTTTCAGAAAAGAGCCGAACTGGCAGGTCTGGAATACGGTGTTCGCAATCCCTCATTTTTCCAGGACGATCATGATGCAGATACGAGTCGTGCAATTCCCTGAAGTCAGGGTCGCGGCATTTGAACATCGCGGGCCCGCCGGGCTTCTCAATGAGAGCGTGCGCAAGTTCATCGAGTGGCGCAAGCAAAGCGGACAGTCGCCGGTAGCTTCGAGTCGCAGCTTCGGCATTCCCTTTGGCAACCCCGATACGACACCTGCGCAGGCATTTCGCTTCGCAATCTGCGGCGAAATTCACGAGGCCGTGGCGCCAAATGAGTTCGGGGTGCGGGAGACCGTGATTCCAGGCGGGCGCTGCGCCGTGGTGCGACATGTGGGGTCACCGGATCACATCGGCGAAACGATCTATCCGATTTACCGCGATTGGCTTCCTGCCAGTGAAGAGGAACTGCGTGACCAGCCACTGTTCTTCCATTACCTGAGCCTCTTTCCCGAGACGCCGCAGGACCAGTGGAAAACTGACGTGTATGTTCCGTTGCAATAGCGTGAACGATACACTGCCTTGGGTAGCCACTTCTTATTTCTAAGGACACTTCACAGTGGCTACCTATGGGCAGCTAGCTCGTCGACACGCATGTAGTGGTCTACGAAACCCGGGGCGATTCAATGTTTATGTGTGTCTATAAGATTGTGTGGAAACGCGAGACTCGATGCGACAGCGATATGTGTTAACCGACGGTAACGTATCGATATTGACGGCCCCTCCATGGGGTCACAACGTTATTATTCTCATATCTCCAGTTTTGAATCTCAGCATTGTTGAATACGGCGTCCCATTGATTCGATATTTTGAAATTAAGGCCTTCAGCTGCCGTTGATTCCTTGTACCTCCCTCGCCCTGTACCTGGCTTTGCGGCATGGGTGTCGAATTGCATGCCGTAACAGAAGTGGTGTTTATACAACACCGCTTGCGGCCGCTGAGGCCAAGCGTCCACCGCTATGGCGTCCTCAGCATCTCCAGAGTTATGTCCAATCAAAGCAAACGTGTGGGCGTTGGTGCCGACCCACGCTGAATAATAATCTGACGACAGATAATCCCTGCAGATTGCGTAAGCCATTGCCCCCAGCTGATCGCAATTGCCCGCACCTGTTCTTTTGGCGATTTCTAATATACGCCGAGGTCTTAGCATGGCGCTGTTGACTGGATTTTCCATGAAGTTGTAGGTGGCCGCAGTACGAATGTGTGAGGCGGCGTACTCCTCATCCAACTGATTGCCACTACCGTAGGGAGTTAACCCCTTGATAATGTCGATCACTGCGTTGCCAAGCCTCAGCAATTGTGCCTGTCTCTTTGTCACTATGTAGTCTGTAGGCATGCTTTGTTTCTCACAAGATATTGCTGGAGACGATGAAGCCACCTCGTCAGGCTAGGTCAGGCTCGGCGTTTCGCAAGCGACAGGAACACGACGGATGTCGGGTCAAGATCGCGAGAAGCCTGTCTCGCCCCGCGGCAAGACGCGACGAGAATGAGCTCAACCATGATCATCCAAGGTGGCTTGGCCACCCCAACGATGTGTAGTGATCTATTGAAAATTTCTGCTGTGCCATCCTCGACCAGACCCGATCTTTTATTCTGAGACGCCGACGCTAACCCCTCCTCCGCCCCGTCTTACTAAAGTTCGCCCCTGATAGGCCGACAGCCTTCATTCTTGTCTCACGGATGATTTCAATGTTCCGCTCTGTTCTCCCCGGCGTTGCCTTGCTCGCCGTCGCCGGTGCCTGTACGGCCCAGGCTCAGCCCGACACCACGCCCGAGCAACTGTTTAGCGAATTTTCTCGCTGCGATGCACATTTCTTCGAAAGCCTGCGCGACGCCCGTCTCCCTGCAGCTACCTTGCGCCTGAGTGATTACGGCTCGGTCAAGGCGCCGACCGTCAGGGATCCGTTGCAGGAAGGTGGCACTTACCAGCACTTAGAAACACCCCTGATCATCAATGGCGTGCGTATGGTCGGCTATTACAACCAGGCCCAAACCATCAAAAGCGTCGGCAATTTTCTGTTTTGGGGATTCGTGGCAGATGGCTCGCCACAAGAGGTGGCCACGAAACTCAAGCCACTCATTGTCGATAACGCACGTTTCGCCAGCCAGGGCCAAGCCATCACCCGCGCCGAAATCCGTCGCATCGGTGATCCGATCGGCCAATGGCGCACCGAAGGGTTGACCGGCCCGGGGGTTGCTACTCCGTTTGGTTTCGTAGACCGCGCCTTGATGGTCGATACGGGCGACATGAAACCGCCGCTCGCAGGACGTACCACCGTGTTCTGCTCGCTACAAGGCACCGTGACCGCGCCGTTGCTGCAGGTCTATCGCCCTGACCTCAACGCTCATCTGCTCGACTGACAAGGATGTTTTCCATGAATGCTCGCTGGTCCGCACTGATCGCTTGTTCCCTCCTCCTCACAGGATGTGCCGGGATGCAGAATCCGCAAAGAGCCAATCTCGCCCATTGCTCCAATCAATTGAAGGCGCTCAAGGCCGAAAACTACACCCTGGTGCTGCAGGAAGGTGATCTGTGCTTGCAGAAAAATACACTGCCCGCCTCGCTGCAAAGCGTGATTTATGCGGTGCAGGCTGAAGCCCACAGCAACCTCAACCAATTTTCCCAAGCCGTGACTGCCAAGGAAAAATCCATCCAATTGGCAGTCAAGCCAGATCCGCGGGCGAACCTGGATTTGAGCGCGATGTATCGTGAGGCCGGCAACCCCAAGAAAGCACTCGAACTTGTGCAGTACAACCTCGACAACGGACTGGGAGAAGCCGGTAAGGGCTCCGGCTTCCATATGCCGACCTACTATCATCTAGGCCTGGCCCTGACGGACCTGGGCCAATACCGAGAGGCCGCCGAAGCCTTCAGCGCCGGCCTTGAACGCCAGCCGGACTATGCCTGGGCCTATTACACCCGCGGGGTCGCGTACGACCATTTGGGGGCGAAGGATGATGCCAGGGCCGACTTCAAGAAATTCCTGGCGCTGGTCGACAAGAAATACCTGCTGGAGAAACATAAGGCCAAGCTCGCCGAACTCGGGGTTTCCGTACCGTAATGGCTGAGCCGGCTTAATGTCGGGCAGTTTCGATCTTGGGGGCGCAGTGCCATGGTTATTGTCATTGCACTCCCCCTCTGCTTTGCCACTGGCCTCAATGTCTTTATTTGACGAACCTGAGGCACCCGAACCCGGTCTTGATCCGCAGTTGCTGAATGGGTTCGATATTTTCCTGTTCACCGACCTTCTTGATGACGGCCACCCCGCAGAAAGACTCGTCACGGTTGAAGATCGGAAGAATGCCAGCCTTAGGCTCGGTCCAGGAGCCCGAAATCAAGGTATAAGTGGCTCCGTTCTGTGGCTTGAAGGAGAACGGGATCTTGCAAGCGCTGCTACCCGCGACTTGCCAATAGGTCAGGATCAGCTCTTTGTCCACGGCAACCCGTGATTCGATATGTTCCCCGTTGGAGGGCAGGACCGTATAACCGGCATAGCATCCATTATCGCTGAAGGTCATGGCATCCAGCCTCGCCCCTCCTCCAGCCTTGAGGCGAACCGTTGCTGAAGGGTCAGCGGGTCCGGGGACGACATATTGCTTGCCCTGTAGAAACGAAGTGCAACCGCTGACCAGTAACGCGCCGGCCAGCAAGATGAACCGGCCATACTTTTGTTTGACGTACATCCCTTTCTCCCTGGTTCCATCGGGTGCCCTAGCCAGTCAGAGACTTGGGACTGTTGAAAAGCGGTTCAATGGTAATGGATTGAGTGCAGATGCGAGTAGGTCTGGATGTGCCGGCACCTGAACCTGAACCTATTTCACCTGCATGTACTGACTGAAATTGTTGATGTGATCATCAAGATTATCCTCGAGCATCATCCGGTACTGATCGCAGAAATACTTCAACAGCGCCTCTCGAGCATCAGCCATTTCGGCATCAGACTTGAAGTTCTGCGCGCTCGCCCAAGCATTGAAACGAGTGGTGCCGAACATCATTGAGGCGCTGACCCCACCGAGATCTCCATGGGTCTTGATCTGTTCGTTGGACAGTTCGATATGGGCGTCTGCACGGTCGTAGAAGGCTTGGTCGGAGGCGTCAGCCATGATGAGGTCTCGATATTCAAGGAAGGATGCCATTGGAGCATATTGCGCGGCAGGATTGCAGCTGCCTCCATCGAGCCCCGGCAAGACCAGTCAAAGGAATACTTATCTTCGCAGCCAATGGTGCCGTGGATTTCAACACCGTCAAACCCTGCCTCACGTGCGAAACGCTGGGCGAATTGGTCAACCAATCCGGTTATTTCGATAGTTATGGAAAGGTTGCTTTTGCGCTGTTATACGGCTGTTCTTCAACGTCGCCAGAGATTCACAGGCTCAAAGTGCCCCGGGCCGATCCAGGCCGGCAATCCGAGGTCCACTCTTTGTCGGCGGGCAACTTGGGTGTACTGATCCCCTACTACGGCAAGGATGGCCAAACTTCGAGGTGCCTGGCTGGGAACCGGGGTTCCTGATCCACGCATTCGGTGACAGCTACGCTCACGTGCAGGGTGACCCGATCATCTCTGCAAGACGCTGAACGTCAAAATCGACGAAGACGAGATCCAGGATTTCCTCAAGGAACTGTCATCGGATCTAGACGGTTGATCACTTACATATGCAGGGAGATGAAATCTACGAAACAACGCAGCTTGGGCGTGATGAAGCGGTTCGGCGGCCACAGCACACTGAAGTGGATGGTGCGGGTGACATCTTGGGTCAGCACCGCCTGCAACTCTCCGGACTCAAGGGCATCCTTGACGGCAAATTCCGGCAGGCAGGCGATGCCCCGACCTTCCATGGCGGCGTTGAAAAGCATGTCGATGTTGTTGCAAACCAGCACTGCCGGCAAATCCTGCGCGCCATTGTGAGTTTTATCCGGTAGCGGCCAGCGCTCGAGCTTCCCGGTGGAAGGCACTCGGTACAACAAGCAGTCATGGTTGCTCAAGTCGCCAGCGTCCAAGGGCACGCCCTGGGCCTGGAAATAGGCCGGAGCACCCACCAGCAGGAAACGGAAGGCGCCCAATCGCCGCGCCACCAGACGAGAGTCGTTCAATTCGCCGGTTCTGACCACGGCATCAAAGCCCTCCTCCACGACATCCACCAGACGGTCGCTGAAGTCCAGCTCCAAATGGATGTCCGGGTATCGCTTGGCAAAGCGGGACAACAAAGTGAACAGGAACTGCCCTGCCAAGGGCAGGCTCACGCGCAGCTTGCCACGGGGTTCGCTGCTGGAGCTGGACAGCTCGAGCTCCGCTGCTTCCAGTTCATTGAGCACACGCTGGCAGCGGTTCAGGAAAAGCATGCCCTCCGCTGTCAGGTTGATGCTTCGAGTGCTGCGATGAAACAGCCTGACTCCCAGGCGCTGCTCCAGGCGCGCGACGCTTTTGCCAACGGCCGATGACGACACACCCAATTGCCGACCGGCTGCGACAAAACTACGGGTTTCGGCGACCTGGACGAAAACCGAGATACCGCTGAGGTTGTCCACGCTCTCTCCTTGAGTATTGGCGCTTTGATTGCGGAACGAAACGTCCGATGTGTCCGGAATTCTAGCCTCTGTTTCCCCTGCCGTCTGCGACCTAGCATGACAACCGTCTATCACAGCAGGGAATCGCGATCATGACCGCCAAAGCATCCATTCAGTTATCCAGCGCTATCGCCACTGACCCTATGCAGGCCCGAATTGACGCTGCGCTGAGCAGCGCCATTGAAGACAAACGCCTGGTGGGAGCTGTCGTACTGGTTGCCCGCCGTGGCGAAATCACCTATCGAAACGCGGTGGGCCTGGCCGACAGAGAGGCCGGGATACCGATGCGCACCGACGCCCTGTTCCGGCTCTCCTCGGTCACCAAACCTATCACCTCGGCGGCCGCCCTGGCCTTGGTTGCCCAAGGCCGCATTGGCCTGGATGACCCTATCGCCCGCTGGCTACCGGAGTTCCAGCCGACCCTGGCGGACGGCACTCGGGTGTCTATCAGCGTGCGCCAATTGCTCAGCCATACAGCAGGCCTGAATTATGGTTTTCTCGAAGCCCAGGGTGGCGGCGCCTACGCGCAGGCCGGTGTGTGTGACGGGCTGGAGAGCGCACCGCTGACCCTGGAGGAAAACATCCGGCGGCTGGCGACCGCGCCGTTGCTCTATCGCCCCGGCACCAACTGGGGATATTCCATTGCCACCGACGTGTTGGGTGCCCTCATCGCCAGGGTATGCGGCAGTAGCCTGGCTGAAGCAGTCAATCAACTGGTGTGCGAGCCTCTCGGCCTGTCCGACACCCGCTTCAACGTCGTCGACACCTCCCGCCTGACAGCCGCCTACCTCAATGCCGATCCCGTTCCACGCCGCATGAATGGCGTCGAAGTGATCGAAGTATTCGAGAACACTGCAGGTATCCGGATGGACGCGGATCGGGCCCTCGATAGCAGTGCCTATCCATCGGGAGGCTCCGGCATGATCGGCTCCGCCGAAGAGTTCCTGACCCTGCTCGAAACCTTGCGCCAGGGTGGTGGGCCGCTCATGCCAGCGGCCCTTGCGAAAGAAATGGGAAGTGTCCAGACCGGCAATCTGGAACTCGCCAATTGGCCTGGCCGTGGTTTCGGCCTGGGATTCACCGTGCTGACTGACCCGCAGGCCGCACAAACGACCGAGTCCGTTGGCACGTGGCGTCTGGGTGGGGCTTTCGGTCATTCCTGGTTCGTCGATCCGGTGCAACAGATCTGCGTGGTGGCCTTCACCAACACGGCGTTCGAAGGCATGTTCGGGCAGTTCACCGTCGATCTATGCAACGCCGTATACGGTGCCTGAATGGCCAAAGGTTCACGCGGCGATAAGGAGTTCATGATGAAAAGACCGGCTTGAGAGCCGGCCTTCATGCGAATGCAGTTTGAGTTGTCCAGCTTTTTTTTGGCTACCTGCCCCATGGAATTGACCAGGCGCCTGGGCTTTCGACAGCGCCGCGGATCTTTATTGAAAGGTATCGACTCATGACGCATTCACGCCTGTATCACAACCATGCCAACGTACGCCTGGACTCCCTGACGGGGTTTCGATTTGTCGCGGCTGCCTTGGTGTTCTTCTTTCACGCCTCACTGACAAAGATCATCGGATTCAACCCCTTTGCCGACCAGCACATTGTCGCCGGCTTCCAGCGCTTGTTCAGCGTGGGGGGCTGGCTTGGCGTATCGTTTTTTTTCGTCCTCAGTGGTTTCGTCATAACCTGGTCGGCCCGCAGGGACGATACGCTTGGGGCGTTCTGGCGCCGTCGCCTGGTGAAGATCTATCCCAATCATCTGGTCACCTTCGTCCTGGCGATGATCTTGTTCGCTGTACCGCTGACAGCCGTGAGTGCCTGGTTGCCCAACTTGCTGCTGGTTCATGCCTGGGTCCCGGACATGTCGGTGTTCCTGAGTGTCAACGGGCCTTCCTGGTCCCTGTGTTGTGAACTGGTTTTCTACCTGGCGTTTCCGTTTCTCTTGCGCGCCTTGTGGAAGGTCGGCGAGGACCGCCTCTGGCTGACCGCGGGCCTCACAGTCTGTGCGATGGCTGTGACCCACTGGCTCATCGCCGAGGTTGTCGACGATGCACCGCAGATCGCCGAATACCCCATCTCCCTGAGCCAGTGGTGGTTGGCTTACTACTTTCCGCCGCTACGGTTGTTCGAGTTCGTTCTCGGCATGTTGATGGCCCGCATCCTGATGGCGGGACGCTGGATTGCGATCCCGGTCGCACCGACGCTGGCATTGGCGGCGGCGACATACTTCCTCGCAGGAGAAATGCCCTTCATCTACAGCTTGTCACTCACCACCGTCATTCCGATTGCCTTGCTGATCACCAGCCTGGCTGCCGCCGACGTCGCGCAGCTCAAGTCCTGGTTTCGTCATCCACTGATGGTCTGGCTGGGAGAGATCTCGTTCGGGTTCTACATGGTCCACCTGCTGATCATGATGTGCGTGACTTCGCTGTTGGATGGACAACGTTTCGCAGTAGTACCGGCCTCTCTGATTCTCGCGGCCACGTTCTGCCTGTCGATCCTGGGGGGCTGGCTGCTTTTCGCCTTCGTCGAGCGGCCCGCCATGCGACGTTGGGGCAAAGCCAAGCCGATCGAGCGACCAATGAGTGTTCCTCAGGTTTGATTTCTCCACTGGAAAGGATGCTAGCCATGTCATCGTTTATTCGCAGGTTGAGCGGCGTGCCCGTTTGGGCACTCGGCTTATTGGCGCTGGCGCTAATCGCCGGCTTCGCAATCAGCATGCGGGCCCCGGTAGCCCAGGCTAAAAGCGCCCCCGCTCCGCTGCCTCAGGTGCAAGTGATGAGCGCCATCACGCGAGATGTCGTCGACTGGCAGAGCTACACCGGTCGCTTGGTCGCCACCGACACCGTAGTCATAAAGCCTCTGGTGGCCGGTACGCTCATCAGTGTGCACTTCAAGGACGGCGCGCTGCTGCGCAAAGGCGACCTGATGTTCGAGATCGACCCTCGTCCTTATGCCGCGACGCTGCAACAAGCCCAAGCCGCGCTGGTGGCCGCCAGGTCGATGAGTCTGTTTGCGCAGAAAGAGCTGCAGCGCTACGAGCATTTAATCACCAGCAATGCCATCGCGAAAACCGACCTGGACAAGCGCATACAGAGCGCCAACGAAGCTCAGGCCAGGGTCAATGAAGCCCAGGCCAGGGTCGAACTGGCCCGGCTCGACCTGGAGCACACCCGCATCCTCGCGCCATTTGACGGTCGCGCCTCACGGGTGGAGGTGACACCGGGAAATATCGTTGACGTGGGAGAGCGCTCCACAGCCCTGACGAACCTGGTGTCCATCTCTCCGATCTACGCGGACTTCGACGTGGATGAACAAACCTTCCTGCGCTACCTGGGCAACCGCCCCGCAGGCGATCCGGTACCCGTCATGCTCGGGCTGGCCCACGAAGAGGGTTATCCACGCAAGGGCAACCTAAGCTCCCTGGACAACCGGCTGGATACTCGATCAGCCACTATCCGCGTCAGGGCCAGTTTCGACAACAGCAACGGAGAGCTGCGCCCGGGCCTGTTTGCCAGGGTCCTGCTGCCAGGCAGTGCCAGCCGCCCGGCAACCTTGGTCGACGACAGCGCCATCGGCACCGACCAGGACAAAAAGTACGTACTGGTGGTCGATGCCGAGGGCCGCGTCCAGTATCGCCAGGTCAAGCCCGGGATACGTCAGGGTGCGCTACGGGTCATTGATCAGGGCATCTCACCCGAGGAGCAGGTGGTCGTGAGTTCCCTGCACCTGGCGACACCGGGCTCCCAGGTTGCTCCGGTACGTGCGCCTTCCCAACCACAGGCGCAACAATGATGAACATTTCCGGATTTTTCATCGACCGTCCGATTTTTTCCGGCGTCCTCAGCGCTCTTGTATTGCTGGCCGGGATACTCTCGCTAACGCGGCTGCCAGTGTCGGAGTACCCCGATGTGGTGCCGCCGTTGATCGTGGTGAACGCCCAATACCCAGGTGCCAACCCCAAAGTGGTGGCTGAGAGCGTCGCCGCGCCGCTTGAAGAGCGTATCAACGGCGTGGAAGGCATGCTGTACATGCAATCGCAGGCCAACAGCGATGGCACCTTGGCGATCAATGTGACATTCGCGCTGGGCACCGACCCCGACAAGGCTCAGCAGTTGGTACAGAACCGTGTCTCCGAAGCGCTCCCACGCCTGCCGGCCGACGTGTTGAACCTTGGCGTCACCACCAGCAAATCGTCATCGACCCAGACCCTGGCGATTCATCTGGTGTCGCCCAACAACGAATACGACGCCAACTACCTTCGCAACTACGGCATCCTTAACATCAAGAGCCAGCTTGAACGTATCCCTGGCGTCGGCGAAGTGCGCATCTGGGGCGGCGGCGACTACGCCATGCGTATCTGGATCGACCCCGACAGCGTTGTACAGCGAGGCCTCACCGCCGGCGAAGTGGTGGCGGCCATACGAGAACAGAACATTCAGGTCGCGGCCGGCGTCATAGGCGCGTCGCCCATGAACGCGGGCGTTCCACTGCAGCTTTCGGTCAACGCCAAAGGTCGGCTGAAAACCGAAGAGGAATTCGGCAATATCGTCATCAAGACGGTACCGGACGGGGGCGTGACGTACTTGCGCGATGTGGCCCGGATCGAATTGGCCGCTTCCACCTACGCGCTTCGCTCGCTAGTCGACGGGCAGCCGGCGGTAGGCTTCGGAGTTTTCCAGATGGCGGGCGGCAACGCGCTGGACATTTCAGCCCGGGCTCGGGAAATCATGACTCAAGCCAAGGCCGATATGCCGGCAGGCGTCGATTACAAAATCGTCTTCGACCCGACCCAGTTCGTCCGTTCCAGTATCGATGCGGTGATCAGCACTCTGTTCGAAGCCATCGTGCTGGTGGTGCTGGTGGTGATCGTGTTCCTGCAAACCTGGCGCGCCTCGGTCATTCCATTGCTGGCTGTGCCGATATCCATCGTCGGCACACTGGCGTTCTTGCTGGCGTTCGGATTCTCCATCAACGCGTTGTCACTGTTCGGCCTGGTATTGGCGATCGGCATCGTCGTGGATGACGCGATCGTCGTGGTGGAAAATGTCGAACGCAACATCAGCCAAGGGTTGTCACCGCACCAGGCCACTTACCAGGCAATGGCAGAGGTGAGCAAACCCATCGTCGCCATCACCCTTACGCTGGTTTGCGTGTTCATTCCATTGGCGTTCATGCCCGGCCTTTCTGGCGGTTTCTACCGCCAGTTCGCCTTGACCATAGCCATTTCCACGGTGATCTCGGCATTCAATTCGTTGACACTTTCCCCGGCCCTCTGCGCCCTGCTGCTCAAGCCACACGGCGCGCCAAAGGATCCGCTGGAACGTGGAATCGACAAAGTCATGGGGCGTTTTTTCAAAGGTTTCAATCGTCGATTCAAGCAAGCCGAGGAGCACTATGGTGCCGGCGTACACGGTGTGCTGGCGCACAAGGGCAGGACGTTCGCGGTGTTCGCGGTTCTGCTGTGTGCCTGCGCCTGGTTGAGCCACACGCTACCGACGGGGTTCGTTCCGGCCCAGGACAAGGAGTTCCTGGTGGGTTTCGCTCAACTGCCCGCCGGTGCCTCGCTGGATCGAACCGAGCAGGTCATCCAGCAAATGAACGACATCGCGCTGAAACATCCTGGCGTTGCCCACACCCTCGAGTTTCCCGGCATGTCCGTCAACGGTCTGATGAACTCTTCAAGCTCCGGGATCATCTTCGTCATCCTCAAACCCTTTGCCGAGCGTTCCGGCGAGGAGTTGGGGGCGAACCGGATAGCGGCAGAACTCAATGCCGAGTTCAGCAAGATTGCGCAGTCCTTCACTGCGGTCTTCCCGCCGCCCCCCGTCCTTGGGCTGGGAACACTGGGCGGGTTCAAACTCCAGATCGAGGACCGCGCCAGCCTGGGTTATGTCGCACTCGACAGCGCGGTCAAAGCCTTCATGACCGAGGCTGCCAAGGCGCCGGAATTAGGCCCCCTTTTCTCCAGCTACCAGATAAACGTGCCCCAACTGGACGTCGATCTAAATCGGGTCAAAGCCAAGCAGCTCGGCGTCTCGGTAACCGATGTATTCGAGACCCTGCAGATTTACCTGGGATCTCTATACGTCAACGATTTCAACCTTTTCGGGCGTGTTTACCAAGTCAGGGCGCAGGCCGATGCGCCGTTCAGGGCCCACCCCGAAGACATCAAACGCTTGAAGGTTCGTAATGCCTACGGCGACATGGTGCCCTTGTCGACGCTGCTGTCGGTCGATCCCGGCTATGGGCCGGAAATGGTCGTGCATTACAACGCTTTTACAGCGGCGGACGTCAACGGCGCCCCCGCCCCCGGTTACTCTTCGGGCCAGGCAGAAGCAGCCATCGAGCGCATCGCCCGGCAGACCCTGCCCCAGGGCGTACGTATGGAATGGACCGACCTGACCTACCAGCAACGGCTGGCCGGTGACACGACCGCCTGGGTGCTGGCGGTCAGCACGCTCCTGGTTTTTCTGGTTCTGGCGGCGCTGTACGAAAGTCTCCTGCTGCCGCTGGCGGTGATCCTGATCGTGCCGATGGGGGTGCTTTCGGCGCTCGCGGGCGTCTGGTTGACCGGAGGCGATAACAACATTTTCACCCAGATAGGCCTGATGGTACTGGTGGGCCTGGCGTCCAAGAACGCCATCCTGATCGTCGAATTTGCAAGGGATCTGGAACGCCAGGGGCACACCCCGTCGAGCGCCGCCTGGGAGGCCAGCAAGTTGAGGCTCAGGCCGATCCTGATGACCTCGATTGCCTTTGTCATGGGCGTCGTCCCCCTGGTGATTTCCACCGGAGCCGGAGCGGAAATGCGCCAGGCGATGGGCGTCGCGGTGTTCTTCGGCATGTTGGGCG
The DNA here is from genome assembly GCF_900119645.1 of Pseudomonas sp. NFACC43. NCBI lineage: Bacteria > Pseudomonadati > Pseudomonadota > Gammaproteobacteria > Pseudomonadales > Pseudomonadaceae > Pseudomonas > Pseudomonas sp. NFACC43. The sequence continues at coordinate 214,033 of NZ_FPKK01000008.1, read as the reverse complement.
TGACCGCATTCGGATTGCTCTTCACCCCGCTCTTCTACGTCCTGGTTCGCAGTGTTGGCCGCCGGCTACCCCAGGCCCGGTCAATTCCCATTGCGGACACATACATCCGTTAACACCGGAACTCCAGCGCGTTTTTCTGCATTCGGCGCGCCTCTAGACTGCAAACGTCCCCAACCCTTGCGAGAAATGCCATGACACGTGTCGTTCGGTTCCATGAGTATGGTGATCCAGAGGTCCTGCGAATCGAGGATTTACCGGTCGCCCAGCCAGGCCCTGATGAGGTCCGCATCCGGGTAAAAGCCATCGGTCTCAACCGCGCCGAATCCATGTTCAGGCGCGGCCAGTACCTTGAGCAGGCTGAGTTTCCCAGCCGGCTGGGGTACGAAGCAGCCGGTTTTGTCGAAGCCTTAGGCGATGCCGTACACGATTTTGAGATAGGCGATCCGGTCAGCCTCGTTCCCCCTTCGAGCATCGCTCGATGGGGAACCTATGCCGAGCAGGCGGTGGTGCCGGCGGCGATGCTGGTCAAACATCCGGACAGCCTCAGCCTCGAACAGGCCGCTGGCGTCTGGATGCAATATCTCACGGCCTGGGGCGCGTTATTGCCCGTCGCCGGACTGGTTGCAGGTGACTTCGTGCTGATAACCGCCGCTTCGAGCAGTGTAGGCCTGGCTGCCATTCAGATTGCCAACCGTGTAAAGGCGATACCTATCGCGGTGACCCGTGGCGAGGAAAAGGTCCGCAAGCTGCTGGCGGCCGGTGCCGCTCATGTGATTGTCAGCGACAAGGAAAATCTGGCGGTACGTGTCGGGGAGATCACGGCCGGCGATGGCGCCAGGGTTGTCTTCGATCCAGTGGGCGGTCCGGCTATCGAGCCGTTGGCGGATGCCACCCGTCGCGGCGGCATTATCATCGAGTACGGAGCCTTGAGCAGCGAGCCCTCGCCCTTTCCGCTGTTCACCGTGCTAGGGAAAAGCCTCACGCTGCGAGGCTACCTGCTGCACGAAATCGTCAACGACCCGGTCCTGTTTGCCCAAGGCAAGGCGTTCGTCTCCAGCGGCCTGATCGACGGCAGCCTGTCCCCTGTAATCGCCAGAACCTTTACCTTCGACGAGATCGTCGAGGCCCATGAATACCTGGAGGCCGGTGAGCAGTTCGGCAAAGTCATCGTGACCCTGGAGGACCGGCCATGAAAATGTTCAACCCGTTGTTCTTCATCGCGCTGGGTTTGTTCGGGGTCTACACCATCGAGTTCGGCGTAGTCGGTATCTTGCCAGTGATCATCGAACGCTACAGCGTCAGCGCCTCTCAGGCGGGCTATCTGGTGGGCCTGTTCGCCCTGATCATTGCGGTATTCGGCCCCTTCATGGTGCTGTTGTTTTCACGTTACAACCGCAAGCGGATCCTGACCCTGTCGTTGTTCATTTTTGCCGGTTCCAGCGCCTTGTCGGCCTATGCGCCCGATTACGGATCGCTTGCGGTCCTGCGGATCATTCCGGCGTTCTTCCATCCGGTGTATTTCTCTCTGGCTTTTGTCGCAGCGGTGTCTCTTTATCCCAAGGAACAGGCTACGCAAGCGACGGCCAAAGCGTTTGTCGGCACCAGCATGGGCATGGTCCTGGGCGTGCCTATCACCACCTGGATCGCCGCACGCTTCTCCTACGAGGCGGCCTTTCTGTTCTGCACCGCAGTCAATGTGATCGCCGGCCTCGGCATCATCGCCCGGCTACCCGATACCTTTGCCGGACAGCGAACCCCTTATGGGGAACAGCTGGCTATCCTGCGCAAACCGACGCTGTGGCTCAATATCCTGGCCTCCACCCTGATCTTCGGTGCGATGTTTTCGGTGTACTCCTACAGCGCCGAATACCTGTCTCGTGAAGCCGGCATGAGCGGTGAGGTGATCAGCGCCATGTTGATCCTCTTTGGTGTGGGAGGTGTAGCCGGTAATTTGCTGGCGGGCCGCTTGCTGTCCAGGAACAAAGTGAGTACCACGCTGATGCATCCGATCATGCTGGGTGCGTCCTACCTGATCCTCCATTTCTTCGCCAGTGCAGCCATTTTGCCGATGGTGTTGATCGTCGTGCTGTGGGGCGCCACACACACCAGTGGCCTGATCGTAACGCAGGTATGGTTGACCTCCGAAGCCCCGGAGGCTCCCGAGTTTGTGACGGGACTCTACATTTCATTCATCAATTTGGGCGTGACGCTCGGTGCAACCGCCGGCGGCTGGTTCCTCGCACGCTTGGGAATGGAAGGAACCATCGTCAGCGGGCTGGTTTTCTGTGCGCTGGCAGCTGCGACAATCGCGACCAAGGTGCTTGTGTATGGAGCCCGACAACCAGGCCTTGCGTCGGAAACCCAGGCGGTTTTGCACTAAAGTCATTCCTCGGAGACCGTGGCCTGCCACGGTCTTTCTCGAACTCAGCGGAGTTTTTATCGGTCAGAACCACTCGGACGGAGTTACGATATGGATGTTAGCAGCACTTCACTCACCGCCTCGCAGGCCGTCGATTTCCCTGTGGACAGCACCCAGTTCGATTGGGAGAACCTTCGGTATTTCATCGCCTTCGCGAGAATACGCTCCCTGGCTGCCGCAGCGCGGTCGTTAAACGTCGAACACGCGACTGTTTCACGGCGGATAGCGGCCCTTGAAACGGCACTGAAAATACGCCTGGTGGACCGGCGCAGCCACCGATACGAATTGACCGAAAACGGCGAGCGGATCGCCCAGTTGGGTAACCGCATGCAGGAAACTGCCTGCGCGCTGAGCCGCGCGGTCTGCGCGATCCGCACCGATAAAGTCGCAGACATTACCCTCAGCTCACCTCCCCACCTGACGACGCATTTCATTGCGCCCCGTCTCGGTCAGCTAAGGGAGCAATGTCCTGGCGTCAACGTGCGGATCCTGTCCAACCCCCGCATGGCCTCCATGGCAAGGCGCGAAGCGGATATCGCGATCAGCGTCGGACGACCGACCGAGACGGACCTGGTCGTGCGGAAGATCGGCACCCTGGATTTCGGTTTTTTCGCCGCGCAATCCTATCTCCAGGGCCGTGCCCCCTCAGCCTATGAATTCATCGCCCATGACGATGAACAAGAACCCTCCCCTCAGCGCATCTGGCTGGAGAATGCCGCGGGCCAAAGGCCAGTGGTGCTAAGGGTCAAATCCTTCGATGTACAGGCCGAAGCGGCCAGGGCCGGCGCCGGTATCGCCTTGCTCCCCGTATTCATGGCCAATCCTCAAAGCGGCCTGCACAGGGTCTCGATCGAAGAGCGGCCGTTACATGCTGAGCTATGGCTGGTGGTCCATCGCGACATGCGAACGGCTCCCGGAATAAGGGCCATGATGGACTTCATCATTCATTGCTTTGCACAGCAACATCGTTAATAAAAGGTTCGACCCGACTGGGAATTTTTTAACAGCAGCTGTTAAAAACAACCTGTTTACAATCTGCGGAATGTTGTCCAGTATCGAATCAGGTCAGGCGAACGAGTTTTCGCTGAAATCATGACCTCGTAGAAAACCGTTACATTCCTATAATAATAATCCCCCTGCCTTTTACGCCAATAACGCCGCCACTGTCGGCTGATCGTTATGCGTATACGGCTGCGCAAGACATTGTTACTCCTGGTTACCTCTGCTTATTCGAAGTTAAAGCGGCACACTTGCGTGCCTTCGAAACATGAAAAAGGGACTGTATTCATGAGCCAGATAAAGATTATCGATGTCACGCTGCGAGACGGTGGATACCGCAATGATTTCAACTTCACCGTTGATTACGCCCAGTCTGCAATTTCTCAAATGGTCGAAGCCGGCATTCCGTACTGCGAAATCGGTTACCGCAACGGTTCGTTCGTACGCAAGCACGAGCATGGGCTCACCAGCGCTGTCGACGCCCAGTACCTGAGTGCGGTCCATGACGCCGCCGCGGGGCGGATCGACTTGTGCGTCATGGTGCATCCGCACAATGTCGATGCCAGCGACTTCCAGCTGCTTCAGGAATATGGCGTGTCGATGATCAGGGTTTGCCTGCGCCGCGACCGTCTGGACGACGGGTTGGCCACCGTGCGACTGGCCAAGGCTCATGGCTTCCAGGTAAGCGCCAATATCACCCATGTCACAACCCTGGGTCCTGGGGAAATTTCCGATATGAGCCTGCGCGCGGAAAACGCCGGGGCAGACTTGCTGGTGTTCGCGGACTCCAACGGCAACATGATACCTGCCGATGTAGACCGGCTGATCACTCGGATATCCAGCCGGGTCCTGATCCCCTTGGGCTTCCATGCCCACAACAACCTTTCCCTGGCGCTTTCCAATTCCATTGCCGCCATGGATGCCGGCGCCGAATACATCGATGCTTCAATCTGTGGCATGGGCAAGGGGGCGGGCAATCTGCACCTGGGTGTTTTTGTCGCCTACCTGCACCGTGCCGGCATTCGCAATGACTATGACCTGGTGAGTGCCCTGCATTTATCCCAGCTCACCGCCGACACCGTGCCCGCCAGCAGCCTGCCATTGTCGCTGACAGATGTCATGATGGGCACCTACAACATGCCCTTCGATGTTCAGCAACGCCTGGATGATGTGATAAAGGCGTACAGCCCCGCTTCAACTTTCCACGCTTTGCAGATATTGCACGAACAGGGTAGCCGCAAGCCGGAAAAGTCTATAAAGCCATTGCCGACGACTCTATCGCCCTCCCTGGCAAGCGGAGGTATCCGCTAATGAGCCGGCGACAACAAGTATGTGTATTGCCAGGTGACGGCATTGGCGTCGAAGTTACCGACGCGGTACTGCCGTTATTCGAAGCCCTTGGATTGCCCATCGATCTAAAGTTTGGGGATATCGGTTGGAGCTGTTGGCAGAAAGAAGGAAATTGCATTCCAGATAAAACCTGGGACTTGATCAATGAAAGTGACGCCACGTTATTAGGAGCGATTACCAGCAAGCCTCTTCGTGAAGCGGAAGCGGAACTTTCATCGATACTCAGGGGAACCGGGCGAGTCTATGTTTCTCCGGTTATCCAGCTTCGCCAAAAACTTGGACTGTTTGCCAATGTACGGCCTGTCACCGATGTACTGGGCAACAACCGCTATCGTTTTTCGGTGATTCGAGAGAATACCGAGGGCCTGTATGCTGGGCTGGATTTTGCCAGCATTCCGCAGGCGTTCGAACCGATACTGGCTGAGCGCGAACGCAATGGCGCGCCATGGTCGCGAGAGAGTTGCACCGATGCCACGATGACGGTGCGCCTGCAAACCCGCGCAGGACTACTGCGCCTGTTCCGCTTTGCCTTCGAGTACGCACGCCAGCAGGGCCACGAGCGCGTCACGCTGGCGGACAAACCCAACGTCCTGCGGTACAGCGGCGCGTTTGCCCGAGAGATCCTGGAGTCGGTTGCCGCGGACTTTCCCGACATCCAGTGCAACATCGATAACGTCGACGCCGTTGCGTTGTGGATGGTCCGACGGCCCGAGCGCTTCGGGGTGATCGTGGCGGAAAACATGTTTGGCGACATTCTTTCCGACCTCGGGGCCGGGGTCATGGGTGGCCTGGGCCTGGCGCCCAGCGCAAACATCGGGGCCCAGGGTGCCTACTTCGAACCGGTCCATGGCAGCGCGCCCGCCTACGCCGGCCAACGTCGGGCCAACCCGAGCGCAATGTTCCTGTCAGTCGCGCTGATGCTCGAGCACCTCGGACATCGGCACTCCGCCCAGGCGATTCGCAACGCCGTCTCCCAGGTCGCACGCAGTGATTGCCGCACCTACGACCTGGGCGGAACGGCCAATACCTTCGAAGTGGCGGCCGCCATCGTCAAGCAAGCTCTCGAATGGGTGGCGCGGCTTGACGGGCTGACATCCCGGCAGTCCGGAGACCAGGACAAGCACGGCCTGAAAAAAGGAGCCCATGCATGAACGCCATCATTTCTCCCGCTTTGCAAAACAACCATGCGCTGCTCAAGGCCTGCGAGGCGCTCGACACCGCCAGCCTGTCAGATGCACTCGACAGCCTGGGGCTGGCCGGGGGCCTGGCCGGCCTCAACCAGCAGGTGCCAGGGACCCGTTGTATCGGCTTCGCCTACACCGTGTTGTACGAGCCAGTCCAGGAACGGAACGGCTTCAGGTCCGCCGCCAATTACATCGATGAAGTGCCGCCCGACGCGGTCATCGTTTCCAGCAATCCCGGGCGCACGGACTGCACAACCTGGGGCGACATCCTGACCCATGTGGCGATAAGCCGAGGCATTCGAGGAACGCTGATCGACGGGGCCGCGCGGGATATCGATACGGTCCAGCGCCTGAACTACCCGTTATTCAGTCGAGCCCGCTTCATGCAATCGGCGAAAAACCGAGTGCAGCTCAAGGCAACCCAGATACCCGTGCAGATATCCGGGGTGACGATCAATCCGGGCGACGTGGTGGTGTGCGATAGCAGCGGTTGCCTGGCAATTCCGGCAGACAAGGCCCAAGAGGTCATCCGGCGTGCCCAGGCTGTCGAGCAGACAGAGAAGGACATTATCCAGAGCGTGAGCAATGGCTACACCCTGGAACAGGCCCGCGCCCTGCACCGCTACGACCAGCCTTGGCTGTCATCCAAGGAAAAGCAGGCGAACGCTTGATTTCGACTTATTTCCCCATTCGAAAGAGTATTCAAGACATGACCACTGCAAACGTGTCCATTCGCAAGCCTAATCCGGTTCGCGACAGCCAGAACAAAATCAAACTCGGCGTGTTCGGTTTCAACATCGAAGGCGGTTGCACACTGACCACCGTTCCAGAGCGCCACAGGGCAGCCGATTGGCAAAGCAACCTGGCGATCGCCACACTGGCCGATCGCGCAGGCCTTGAGCTTTTGCTACCCGTGGGCCGCTGGCGAGGCTGGGAAGGCGCCAGCAATCCGATGGGCGTTTCCTACGAAACCTACACCTGGGCAGCAGGCCTGGCATCGGTCACCGAGCAGATCGCGCTGTTCACTACATCACACTTGTCCACCGTCCACCCATTGTTTGCCGCCAAGCAGGCGGCGACCATCGATCACATCAGCGGCGGTCGCTTCGGGTTGAACATGATCTGCGGTTGGTTCGGCCAGGAAATGGGCATGTTCAATGGTCACCAGCGTGACCACGATAAACGCTACGACCATGCCGATGAGTGGATAGCGATCGCTAAAAAAGCGTGGGAGGCCAACGGGTACTTTGACTACGAGGGCGAGTTCTTCAACGTCAAGCAAGGCTACGCGGAGCCCAAGCCGATCAACCGGCCGTTTCTGATGAACGCTGGTGGCTCCCCAAGGGGTCGGCAATTCTGCGCCCAACATTGCGATGCCGCGTTCCTGATCCTCAAGCATGAAGATGACGATGACACCATCCGCGCGCAGATCAAGGCCTATCGCGACCTGGCACGCCTGGAACATGGCCGGGAACTGCAGATCTGGGTCTACGCCTACGTCGTCCACGAAGACACACTGGACCAGGCGCACCAGCAACTCGACTACTACGTGACCCAGCATGGGGACGACGCGGCGCTGGATAACGTAACCCGCGAGATCGGCGTACAAAGCGGCATGTTCAAGGACGCCGCCGATGCCGAGCGTTTTCGCTTCCATTTCAAGGCCGGTTTTGCCGGCGTGCCGTTGGTGGGCACCGCCCAGATGATCGTCGACCAGATGCAGCGCTGGTCCGACCTGGGGGTGGACGGCATCAACTTGACCTGGCTGGACTACCAGAGCGGGCTTCAGCGCTTCGTCAAGGAGGTATTGCCCTTGATGGAGCAAGCCGGCCAACGCGCGCCGCACAAGCCGGGCAGGATCATGGAGGCCGTGGCATGAGCAGATATTCCCAGGCCCGCAGTGCTACGGGCAATGTCGCGGTCCTGCCGATCACCACGGACGTGGTTTCTGGCGAACTGGCGGATCAGTTCAAGCACGCCATGCGCAGGTTGACATCGAGCGTGGCGATCATTGCCAGCCGCGACGGCGATGCCCCGGTGGGCATGGTCGCGACCGCTGTGATCTCAGTCAGCACCAGCCCCCCTGCTCTGCTGATATGCATCAACCGCTCAGCCAGCCTCCACAGCCCGCTCATGCTATCCGGGCGCTTTAGCGTCAACCTGTTGAGCGCGACCCATAGCGACCTGGTGCCGGTGTTCGCCGGCCAGGTCAAAGGGCCCGAACGTTTCGCCCATGGTCAATGGGAAGACATTCAAGGCCTGCCCTGCCTGGCGGATGCGCAATCGAGCCTTGTCTGCACCTTGGACAGTCACCTCAGCTACGGCACCCACGACGTGATCATCGGTCGCGTCGACGCAGTCCGGTTCGCCGACTGCATCAATCCACTGCTTTGGGAAAACGGCAGCCCGGCGATATCCGCCCGCCTGACGCAATGACCCGCCCCAATCCCAAGGAGAATGACTCATGACACAAATCGAACAATTCCAGGCACCGCAATCGGGCGAAGACCAGGCCATCTTCCTGGTGAACGTCGTCCATGTGAACCCGGGCCAGCAAGATGCCGCCCTCGCCGTCCTGCGCGAAACCGTCCAGTACGTGGCGCAAACCTACCCTGCCTTCCAGTGGAGCCGACTGTACAAGAGCCTCGATGGCAAAACGGTCATCAACCAGGCCCAATGGAGCAGTAAGGATGCCTTTGATTCGTTGTTTCAGGACGAGTCATTCATGTCACGTTATTCAGGGCTCAAGGACACCGGGACATGGGAGTTCCACCTTTACCAGGTGAGCGATTTCATTCCTCAGGCCCTGGCCGCGGCGCTCATCGCTGAATAAATCCCAAAGCCAGAACGGGCAGGCCGAAACGGCCTGCCCGCACGAGAACAGGAGTATCGATATGGCTGAGCTCAACACGCGCCTTACACAGGCCTTCAATATTTCCCACCCGATCGTCCTCGCGCCCATGGGGGGAGCCTCTGGGGCCAGGCTGGCCACTGCGGTATCCCAGGCCGGAGGGCTGGGCCTGGTCGGCGCCAGCTATGGCGAGGAGCGGTGGATGCGCACCGAGCTGGCGCCCATGCGGGACCTGAAGCAACCATGGGGCGTTGGCCTGGTGATGTTCACCGTAGCCCGAAACATGGCGCTGCTGGACCTGGCACTGGAATACGGACCAGACGCCGTCGCATTGTCGTTTGGCGATCCTGCCGCATTCGTGCCGATCATCCATCGGGCCGGCGCGAAAGCCATCGTACAGATTCATGAGCTTGACCAGGCCACTGCGGCCCTGGACGCCGGGGCTGATGCCTTGATCGTCCAAGGTGCCGAAGCCGGCGGGCACAGCTTGCGCCGGGGCCTGATGCCATTGTTGCCTGCGGTGCAGGATCGGGTCGGGGACAAAATCCCGCTGATTGCGGCCGGCGGCATCGCAGACGGGCGTGGCGTGGCAGCGGCGCTGATGCTGGGTGCCGATGGGGTCATGCTGGGCACACGCTTGCTCGCGACCGAGGAGGCCCTGCCTTCGGCCGCGTTCAAGAAGCGCCTGATCGAATCCAGCACGTCGGACACCGTGCGCACCCGGATCTTCGATCTGGTGCGTGGCATCGAATGGCCTGAGCACTACAGCGGCCGGGCCATTGCCAACCGCTTCTCGCAAGCTTGGCTGGGGCGCGACGAGGCATTGCGAGAGGCGCCGGATTCGATTCGCCAGGACTACGCCAGGGCGGTGCTCGCTGATGATCTCGACAACCGGGCGATCTGGGCAGGTGAAGTATTGGACCTGGTAGGCGACATCAAGCCCGCCCGCCAGATCGTCCATGACCTGTTAAGCGAAACCACGCGCATCTTGCGCAACAGCCAGCAACTGCTGGCTCTCGGCAAAATCGCCTGATCATCCGGAGAAGGATTATGCAAACGTCCAATGCAGTCAGCCGCCGTTGGGGCAACGGCAATCAACTGGCAGTGGTCATGTCGCCGGTCATGCCCGTATGGGATGAAGGGCAGTTCTTCCAACCCATGATCGCACCACTGGTAAAAGCGGGTTACCGGATAGTGGTCTTCGACACGCTATCGCTGCTGGGCGACGAAAACGAATCGCTTGAAGAGTTTTCACAGCGCTGGCGCCAAGAGTTGTCGGCGTTGGGCCAGATCGATCTGCTGGTGGGATCGGCCTTGGGTGGCGCGGTCGTCCAGGCGCTACTCGGCACCAGCCTCGCCCCGCACATCAGCAAAGTGCTATTGCTGTCCTCCCCTGCCTTCGCCGATGGAATCCTCGACGGTCGACTGGGGAAGATGGCTGACCTGGCCCTGCTCGGCGATCTCGAACAAGCGCTCCAGCTACTCGACCAGCTTGTACAACCGGCGACCCGGATACGTCCCAGCGGGCCAATCGCCATCGACCAGGCCAGCGCCGCACGCCAGGCCAGGCGCCTGCACCTGGGTTTCCGGCTGCTTAATCGCCTCGACCTGCGACAAGCGAGCCACGGTTTTTCCGGCGCACTGCTGGCGGTTTATGGCGAACAGTCGCAGCTGGTGCGGGGTATAAACGTGCATGTCAACGATCAGGCCCGCCACTGCCGGTTATCCATTCCCGATGGCGGCATGCGTCCATTGCTCGACGCGCCGGCATTGGTCATGCGCACCGTGCGCGATCACCTGGGCATCAACCTGGAGGTGGCCGCATGAGCCGCCCGCTGGGTTTGTTCGAGGCTGACTTCATCGATGTGCATTATCACGCCGGTCCCGACGCGTACCTGCGGCGCCATGGCGTGATGGAGGCCGGTCGGCATTACCGCTCGTTGAACGGCTGGGTGGTGCTGAAGAACCACCTTGGCTGCAGCGCGTCCCAAGCCTGGGAGGCCAGGCAGGAAGGGCTTCCGGTTTCAGGCTCGGTGGTTCTCAATGAAATCGCCGGCGGTATCGATTTCAGGGTGGTGCAGCGTTCGCTGTGCCACCACGGGGACAGCGAAGCCCGGCTGATCGTGCACCTTCCCACCGTCACAGGTCGCTCCCACCAGTCCCGCCTCAAACGCAACAGTAGTCATTGGATTCTGGATAAATACCCCATCCGGCCGCTCACCGTCAGTCAGGAGGGGAAACTCAATGCGCAAACCCTGGATGTGCTGCGGATGGCCCGGGACTATCCGATCGTCATTTCCACCGGTCATGCCGACGCCCGGGAAGTACGTCTTTTGGTAGACGCGGCGGTGCGGTTGGATGTGCCCAGGCTTATGCTCAACCAGCCGGCCAATCCCTTGACCGGGTTGGACGCCACCGCTCTGCTGGAGCTGGCTCAAGCGCCCATGGTCTACACCGAACAAACCGCCCTGACCTATCTGCTCGGCTACCAGCCCTGGGGAGACTTCAGCAAGGTCCTGTGCGAAGTCCCCAGGGCGCTCTACAGTTCCGACCTGGGCCAGACCTCTCAGCCTGATATCGAACAATGGCAGGTAGACAGCTTGCTGTGGTTTGAAAAAATGGGGTTAGGCACTGAGCGAGCGCAGCAGGTCAGCAAAGGGCACGCGCAGGCACTGTTGCAGCTGGCGTTGTAGTGCGCAAGGCGCGCGCTTTGTTCGCCAGTAGGTCGGCGCGTCGCTCAGCGCTGAAGCAAACCTTCAGCGCCTCGTTGCATCGGCCCGATGCCAAGTCGCTTTCGCCCAACATCCGGGCGGTGCGCTTACCCATTGAGCAGGCGGCCACCGTCAACGACGATTTCAGAACCCACGGTCCAGCGCGACTCGTCGGACGCCAGATACAGCACCGCTTTGGCAACCTCCTCGGCCGTACCGAAGCGGCCAAGCGGAATGCTTGCCGTGATCTCCTTGTTGACTTGCTCGCGATACGCATCCGCAACCCCGAGCTTATCGTACAGGGGGGTGTCGATCGGTCCGGGGCTGACGGCGTTGACACGGATACCGCGTCCCAGCAGTTCAGTCGAAAGTGTCTTCGACATGTTCAACAATGCAGCCTTCGTGGCGGCATACACGGACGAGCGGGCCGCGCCCACATGTGCGCTGATGGAGGTGTTGAGTACGATGCAAGCAGGATTCGCAAAGGCCGGCAGCAACGCCTGCATCAGGAAGTAAGGGCCTTTGACATTGATGTCGAAAGAGCGCTCGAACATCTCTGGTGTCCACTGCTCGATGGGCAGCCAGACAGATATCCCGGCATTGAGGAAAGCAACATCCAACTGGCCGTAGTGGTCCTTGACGGCTTGTGCCAGTTCCTGTTGCGCGGCGACACTGGCCGAGTCGGCCCGTAGTACCAGGACTTCGGATCCCAGTTCAGCCTGAGCTTTGACGATCGAATCGGGATTGACGCCCGTGACGATGACCCGGGCGCCTTCGGCCAGAAACTGCTTTGCGGTTTCCAGGCCGATGCCACTGGTGCCGCCAGTGATGAGAGTACGTTTACCTTGCAAGCGCGACATTTGGTTTCTCCTGGGAATAGCGACCCACACGGTCGGGATGGAGAATGTGCGCTCATGCCAACAAATAGATAAGATCCAGCTTTTGAATATGATTCATGCAGAAATTACATGAATCCAGGGAGTGGTATGGATCGGTTTCTCTTGATGTCATGCTTCGCACGCGCCGTGGAAACCGGAAGCTTTTCCGCTGCGGGCCGCGACCTGGGACTGGGGCAACCCAATGTCAGTCGCTACGTGGCGGCGCTGGAAGAGCATTTGCAGACGCGTCTGCTTCACCGCTCGACGCGAAAGCTGTCTTTGACGCCGGAGGGTGAACGCTACTATGCGGACGTGCGGCGAATCCTCGATGCGGTGGATGAATCCGAGTCGTCCTTGCGAAACATCATCGAGCCGTCGGGACTCTTGCGTGTAGCCTGCCCGACAGCGCTTGCACACGCGTTCGTGCTGCCGCACGTACCGGCGTTTCTGGAGCGTTACCCCCAACTGACCCTGGATCTTCAGCTCAACGATCGCTACGTGGATCTGGTCAATGAAGGAACCGAACTTGCCATTCGCATCGGACACCTGGAAGACAGCGCCCTGCGCGCCCGGCGTCTTGGATGGTACGACCGCGTCTTCGTGGCCAGCAAGGACTACCTGGGCAAACGCGGAGTCCCGCTGACACCGGATGACCTGCGCGACCACGACTGCGTCATCTACACCCTGCTGGCGTCCGGGGCGACCTGGCGCTTGCGTGACGCTGAAATTGCGGTTTCCGGCAGGTTCCGGGTCAACTCGCCCGACGCCGTGAGTGCTGCGGTCACGGCAGGCTTGGGGGTGGGACATGGGCCCGCGTGGCTGTTTGAGGAAGGCTTGAGCAGTGGTCGATTGCAACTCATCCTGGCGGACCACGTCGCTCCGCCCGTCCCGGTGCAGATCGTCTATGTCGCCAACAGACTGCTCCCCACGCGGGCAATCGTGTTCATGGACTTCATGGCTGAGGTGTTCTCGAGAACTGCGGCCCTGAACGGCAATATTCCTTTTCCGGTGCCGTGAAAGGACATGGTGACTGGATTCAGAGGTCTGGATCACGGTCTGCTCCAGATCGGCCGTCTCGTCGGTTGGCCCTCATTTGAACCGTTTCGGCTCCGGCAATGAGCAAGGTTCATCGCACATCGCAGCTACCACGACGTCAGGCGTATCTGCTGCCGCAGAACTTATTCCTTGATGGCCAATAGCTATCTGCCGATAATCCCCTCCCTTCAAAAAAGCACATAAGGATTTGCTGTGAAGAAGCTCTATCTGGCTCTACCAATCTGCGCTCTGTTGCTCCAGGGCTGTGGTGTCACCATGACCCGCTATGAACCCGATTTCCAGAACGTTCAGCAGCTCAAGAAAAACGAACCCATGCAGCCTCTGCGCGAAGCACAGGTAAATGCCGATTCCGGCCAAGGGTCGCTGATGGTGCGCATGAACCCGATTTCCTCCCCCGCAGGCAGCGTTCCATTGCATATCCAGGCCGCGATCAACGATGAGCTTCGCCAGGCGGGTCTGTTGGACCCACGTGCTGACCGGCAGCTGCAGGTTCAGCTGGTCAAGAGTCAGCTGACCGCAGGCATGGGCACTGGGCACGGGCAACTGGCGGCACGCTTCACGCTGCGTAAAGGTGATCAGGTGTTGTACGAGTCCACCAAGGACGTGCAACGTGAATGGGACAGTAGTTTCATTGGCGCAATCGCCATTCCGGCAGCCGCGAACAATTACAACCCGATGGTGCACGATCTTCTCAAGAGCCTGTACAGCGACCCACAGTTCACTCAAGCGTTGAAGTAATAAAGAAAAGAGCCGCGATTGCGGCTCTTTTTTTCATCAGTGTCAGCCCCTTGGAATGCGGGTGTCGACAGCGGAGTATTTCATGCGGTTGGTGTCGACCCAGTTCTTCAACAGCGCATTGACCTGCCGGTTGAAGGTATCGGTGACCGCAGCCTTGGGCGTGTTGCCTGCCAGCGGCAGGAACCAGATGCCGATCCAGGTATTGATCGCATCATGATTGCTGGACTTGGCCAGGGGCTGTCCTTGATCGTCCAGGGTTTCAAGGCTCATGGTGTACTGGTCGGTTCCTACCGCGGGTATCACACCCAGTGTGAAACCACTGATGAACGCCAATACCAGCTGTCCGCCGCCTGGCGCATGGTTATAGACCTTCAGTCGAAGGCTGTAGTCGCCTGGTTGCTTCTGGAACTCGTCGAAGACCACCCGCCCGAAGAGCCCCGATTCATCGAAGGTTCGTTTCAGCTCGGGCTTGAGCATGTCACGCGCCTGTGGCACCTCGGTGGCCTTGGCATTGCCAGGTTCGCCTTGATAGAAATCGAAGTCGACATAAACGTTTGGCTTGTTCGAGTAGCTGGCCATTGAAGGCAGGTTCACGGGTGCGACTTCATCTTTGGTGAAACTGGCGCATCCACTGAGGCTCAGGGCCAAGGCGAGGCCTATGGCTTTTGCAAATTGCATATCAACTTCCTTGCGTGAATTTCTACATGCCGCTCACTGAGAGGGGCACGAATTCTAGCCGGATCCAGCTGAAATCAAAAGGCCATCATCTCTAGGCTCTCTCCCCTCGCCTGGGCTTTACCTCGCGACCCGCGCCGCGTACAAGCCGGCCGCAATGACCATGCAGCCTCCTGTCACCGTCCAGATATCGGGAAGCTCGCCAAAGAACAACAATCCAATGAGCGTAGCGAACACCAGCAGCGTGTAATTGAAAGGCTGCAAAGTAGAAGCCGTCGCATAGCGCAGGGCCTGGAACAGTAGCAGCTGGGCCACGACGCCGGTGATCGAAAGGACGCCCAGCAATGCCCATTGCAACGGATTTGGCGCGACCCAGCCGGGAAATCCCACCAGCGTGATGGCGGCCGCTCCCACCAACCCCATATAGAGCATGTTGGTGGCGAAGGCGTCGCCCTGGCTGATTCTTCGCGTCAGGACGTTGAAAACAGCGAAGCACAGCGCTGCAATCAGGGGAATAAGCGCCGCCAGCTCGAATACCCCGCTACCCGGGCGCAGGATGACCAGGGTGCCGGCAAAGCCTACCGCTGCCGCCAGCCATCGGCGGATTCCGACGAATTCCTTCAGGAAAATGCCGGCCAAAGCCAACGTCATCAACGGGAATACCGCAAAGAGTGCGTGGGTTTGCGCCAGTCCCAGATAACGCAGGCCGATGCCGAACAAGGCGATCTCGCCAATGCCGATCAGCGCGCGGATGACCTGCAGATAAGGGTGACGGGTTCTGGACGCGGCGCGCAAACCACCCTTGCAAAGGCTGTAGACGATGGCGAACGCGAGGAAGGCCCAATACCTGACCATCACCAGTTGGGTGACCGGAAGGTCCCTCACCATGACCTTGGTGATCGCGTCCTGGAACGCGAATATCATCATCGACAGCAGGCACAGGACAATCCCCAGCTGCGGGCGAGGCACCTGCTGCGCCAAGGGTATGCGTTCCATTGGGTCACTCATGAGAATCCATCGGCGTCAGCAGGTCATCAGCACACTGCCCCTTAGCTGGGCGCCTCGATATTCCAGAAACGACCTGTGGCTGGTCGAGGACGTCTGAGGTAGGACGGTAGCGTCCGGCTACGGTGCGCGAACGCTGCTTGCAGGCAAACATGAACTTTCGCCTGTCATCGCTGGAGGCGTTTGCTCAAGGCATACGCACCCGATGCGATCGGGATCAGATTTTTTTCAGTAGCCCGGTTCGTTGTATGTGCGACAGCCATAATTTAGGGTGATAGCCATCAAAAAGAGCGACTGCTTTTTCACCTCCGGCCAGATCTGCTGCTCCTATCGCTGCCCCCGCTATGGCACCTGGTGGTCCAGCCAGGAACAAACCGGCAACCGTACCGACGCCGGTGGACATCCCGAACCTGACCCAATTCGTCCATGACTTTTTGGACGGCAGCCGCTTTTCAGCCGAATCATAGGCTGCACGTACATCAAGATCGGCTTTCAGATTTCTTGCCAGCCAAGACCTCAGGTCGTGGGCTTCATCACTCAAGATGATGTCCACGATGTCTTTGATTTCCTCTTCTCGCCTGAGTGAACTTGAAGCGAGCTTTTCAAACGTTGGAAGATTCTGAACCTTATGAAGTTGCTCGATTACACCCTTTGCCGCGAAATGGTCAGCTTCTGGGGAGGCGCCTTTCAATCGTTTGATGGGGTAGCACAATTCCAATAACTGAGGTAACTCCAGATCCATTTCCATGGATGGGACCCCGGCCAGCATCAGGTCATTCATTCTGGCGACCCCGGTTATTGCACCACTCAGATAGTACCGCGCGCTGGGAAAGAGAAACTCATAACCTGGACGTCCTGCGTAATAAGCGAAGGCATCTTCAATGACATCCCTGGCTGGCAACCAGGTTGAGTAGTTGAATCCAATCGGGTCAACGAACGTGTCTTCTATGTCCTTGAACAGCGCATCGCGATCACTGCCATGCTTATGCATGTCACTGTCGCGGACACTGGCGAAAAATCGATCGCGATCATACGTTTGCGGCTCGACGCCGTTTGCATGACTTAACGAGTAGGACGGGCAAAAACGAATACGTTTTTTCTGTATCAGCAGATGGAGGGGGCCCGTATCAAAAGCTGCCTCCAGTCGGTTCAATACCGCAGCGTCGAGTGGAATCACGACTTCGTCATGAACGAGCAGACAATCCGCCAGGTAGCCAACATGATCTGAAACTGAAAAACACAGGTCAGCTGCGATACCTATGCGCTCAGGTAGCTGGAAATCAGTGGCGGATGCATTTTGATTCATTTGGCTTCCTTGCTCGAATTGGCTCTTGAAAACGTCCAGCGTAGCTCGATTGACCCTCAGACAACGCCATCACTTTACCATCATTTTTTCCATGGCAAGAACCAGCGTCGTAGTGATCGCCACCCAGATATCCGCTGGCAAGGCGTGCAGGCCTACGGTCTTTTTTCGGGCCAGGAGGAGCAATACTGGCGGGCTATACGTAGCGGAGCCACTGTAGGCCATGCAAATCAAAGGTCCAGGGTGCCCTTGATCAAGGCACTGAGCACCCCTGCCACATCGGCGTCCTGCTCGTTCAACAGACACAGCGGAATACCTTGCAAGGCAGCCTGCGAACCCGCCGATCCCGCCCCTGTCAGGGCCAGTGGACAGGCGATTTCCATCTGCAACGAACGCAGCCGCTTGGCCAGGATCGGGCTCACTGGTGCCTGTACCGCAATGACCAGCGCAGCAGGCTGGATCGCCGCGCAGAGCAAGGGGAGCTCCTCCAGTGGTTGCCCACAGCCGAGCACTTCGATGCGTTGTTGCCTGCCGCTCAACAGCACACCGGCGCACAGCAGTTGCAACTCGGCATGCCCTTCGGTGCCCGCCAGCAGTACGCGCGGGGCTTCGACCTGGTTCATCTGCAAGCGCAGCATGAGGCGAGCGCGCAGGAAGGTATCGAGCAGCAGCCATTGACTGCACTCGCCAAACGCGCTTCCTGATGACAGCTCGTGCCAGGCCGGCATCAACACTTCACGCAATGCCGTTGCCCTGGGCAGGAGCGTGAACAGTTGCTGATAAGTCTCTTCCAGCGCTTGGATATCGAATGCCTTCGTGGCGCGTAATACGGCGGCGCGCCAATCCTGGATGGCATTGAGTTGCCGAGGGGGCTCATCGCGTTCGCCCTGGAGCATTTCGCCGACCTTGCTGATGGGCAGGCCATCGGAAGTCCAGCGCAGGATATCGCGTATCCGTTGGACATCGTCGGGCGTGTACAGCCGATGCCCACCGTCGGTGCGTTGCGGGCGAATCAGCCCATGGCGCCGCTCCCAGGCACGCAGCGTCACCGGATTGATGCCGGTCAGGCTGACCACATCCCGCATGGGCAGCAGATCGGGTGAAGGGGTTTGAGTCATAGTGGTTTTCCGAAGGGTGGCACATTCTAAACCCATAGATACCTTTTGCGGCGAGCCTGCGTAGGTCATCATGTAGCGAACCGCCTCGGCGCTTCGCATAGCGCCGCATAATCCTGTAGGTGACCCCCATGATCGACGCCAAACTCCTGCAATTGATGGTCGAGCACTCCAACGATGGCATCGTCGTCGCCGAGCAGGAGGGCCACGAGAGCATCCTCATCTACACCAACCCTGCCTTCGAGCGCCTCACCGGTTATAGCGCCGACGACATCCTCTATCAGGATTGCCGTTTTCTCCAGGGCCAGGATCATGACCAGGCGGGCATCGCGACCATCCGCCAGGCGATTCGCGAACGCCGGCCCTGCCGCCAGGTGCTGCGTAACTACCGCAAGGATGGCAGCCTGTTCTGGAACGAACTGTCCATCACGCCCGTGCACAATGAGGCGGATCAGTTGACCTATTACATCGGCATCCAGCGTGACGTCACCGCGCAGATATCGGCCGAAGAGAAGGTCCGCGAACTGGAGGCAGAAGTCGCTGAATTGCGCCGCCAACTGGACGCAGTCAAACGCTGACTCAAAATAACTGTACAAAGCCATTGACTTGTACAGATTTAGCCTTAGGCTTCAGCAATACTTGTACAGATATTCTTTCTTGTACAAGATTGCCCGGAGCCACCCATGTCAGCCTATCTGCAGCAATTCGCCGAGCGCTTCGCCAGCCTCGATGGGGATAACCTCGACACGCTGGAAAAGCTGTACAGTGAAGATGTCGTCTTCTGCGACCCCCTGCACCATATTCGCGGATTGCAGGACCTGCGGGCCTATTTCGCCCAGTTGTACGCCAACGCAGAGGATATCCGCTACCTCATCAGCGGCACGGACGAAGTGCAGCCCGGGCAGGGTTACCTGCGCTGGACCCTGCAGTTCCGCCATCCACGCCTGGCCCATGGACAACAGATCACCTTGCAGGGATGCAGTCACTTGCAGTGGCATGACCGTGTCCACTTCCACCAGGATTATTTCGACGCTGGCGCCCTGCTTTACGAACACATTCCCGTCATGGGCGGCGCAATCCGCTGGCTCAAAGGCAGGCTGGCATGAGCCGCTGTTGGCTGACCGGCGCCAGCAGCGGTATCGGTGCCGCCCTGGCGCAAAGCCTGCTGGAGCAAGGTCATCAGGTCGCACTGGGTGGTCGCTGCGCCGATCGCCTTGCTCCTTTGGCTGAACGCTTTCCGGGGCAGGTATTGCTGGCCATCGGCGATCTGGACGACCCGCAGCAGGTTGCCGGAATCGCCGCCCGGATCGAGCAGGCCTGGGGGGCGCTGGACATGGCGGTCCTCAACGCTGGCACCTGCGAGTACCTGGAGCCGGGCCAGTTCGACCCGGCCGTGGTCGAGCGTGTGTTGCGCACCAATCTGCTGGGCGTCAGCTACTGTCTGGCGGCGGCCCTCCCCTTGCTTCGCGCCGGCCAACGCCCCCACCTGGTGGTGATGGGCAGCTCCGTGACCTGGCTGGCCTTGCCCCGGGCCGGTGCCTATGGGGCCTCCAAGGCCGCGGTGCGCTATCTGGTGGAGTCACAGCGCATCGACCTGGCCCGCGAGGGCATCGACGTCACCCTGGTCAGCCCCGGCTTCGTCGACACGCCGCTGACGCGTCGCAACGACTTCCCCATGCCCCAGCTGTGGTCGGCGCAGCGTGCCGCCACACACATCGCCCGGCGTCTGCCCAGACGCCCGTTGGAGATCAATTTCCCCGGCATTTTCACCCTGGTGCTGCGCCTGCTCGGGGCGCTGCCCGCGCGCCTGCGTCTGGCTCTCGGTCAACGCCTGGCCCGTCATGAACAGGAATAACGATCAATGCGCATAGCGATTATTGGCAGTGGCATCGCGGGCCTGACCTGTGCCCACTTGCTGTCACGCAAACACGAGGTGACGGTGTTCGAGGCCGCCGAATGGATCGGCGGCCACACCCATACCGTCGATGTAATCTGGCGTGGCCAGCCCTATGCCATAGATACCGGCTTCATCGTATTCAACGACTGGACCTATCCGAACTTCATCCGCTTGCTCGATCAGCTCGAGGTGACCTCACAGCCGACCGAGATGAGCTTCTCTGTCCATGATCCGCTCACAGGCCTGGAATACAACGGCCACGACCTGAACACCCTGTTCGCCCAACGGCGCAATCTCGTATCCCCGGGGTTCTGGAGGATGCTGCGCGATATCCTGCGCTTCAACCGCCAGGCCCTGGCCGACCTGGACAGTCAGCGTATCGATACCGACACCACCCTGGGTGCGTACCTGCAGGCCCAAGGATACGGGCACCGCTTCATCGACCATTACATCGTGCCGATGGGGTCGGCCATCTGGTCCATGTCTCGGGCTGACATGCTCGGCTTCCCCTTGCAGTTCTTCGTGCGTTTCTGTCGCAACCACGGCTTGCTGTCGGTGAATGATCGTCCGCAATGGCGGGTTATCCAGGGCGGATCGCGTAGCTATGTAGCCCCGCTGTGCCGGCCGTTTGCCGAACGGATCCGCCTCGGTTGCAAAGTCCTGCGCGTCAGCCGTGACGAAGGAGGCGTCACTCTTGTCAGCGCCGCCGGCACCGAACGCTTCGACAACGTGGTGTTCGCCTGCCATAGCGACCAGGCCCTGGCGCTGCTGGAAGCGCCCAGCCTGCAAGAACGAGCCGTGCTGGGCGCCATCGGCTATGCCGACAACGATGTCGTGCTGCACACCGATACCCGCCTGCTGCCAAGCCGAAGCCGGGCCTGGGCCAGCTGGAACTACCGCCTCGGCGGCACCGAGCAGGCTCCGGCCGCAGTGACCTACAACATGAACATCCTGCAAGGCCTCCAGGCGCCGGAGACCTTCTGCGTGAGCCTCAACCAGACGGCGCTCGTGGATCCAGCGAAAATCATCGCCCGCTTCCAGTACGCCCATCCGCAGTACAGCCTGGCGGCCTCCGCCGCACAGGCGCGCCAGGCGGAGCTGCAGGGCCAGCAGTTCACTTATTACTGTGGCGCCTACTGGGGCAACGGTTTTCACGAAGACAGTGTGGTCAGTGCTCTGAAGGTGGCTGAGCACTTCGGAGAATCATTGTGAACAGCAGCCTTTGCCTGGGCTGGATCAGCCATCGGCGCCTGTCGCCGCGACGCCATGCTTTTCGCTACCGGACCGGCATGTTTTACCTGGACCTGGACGAGCAAACCTGGCTGCTGGGCCTGTCTCGGTGGCTGGGGCGTCGGCGCCTGGCGCCCCTGAGCTGGCGCGAGACCGACTACCTGCCGGCGCTGACCCGCCAGGGTGAATCGCTGGCCCAGGCTGCCCGCCTGCTGGTCGGTCAGGCCACGGGACAGATGCCTGAGGGCCCGGTCCGCTTGCTCACCCAACTGCGTTGCTGGGGGCTGTCGTTCAACCCGGTGAGTTTCTATTTTTGCCATGACCGGGACGGGCATCTGACGGCGATCCTGCTGGAAGTGCGCAACACCCCCTGGCATGAACGTTTTCACTATGTACTGCCGGTGCAAGACGCTCATGCGAAGTCATTCGCCATGGCCAAGGCTTTCCATGTGTCGCCGTTCATGCCGTTGGACATGGAGTATCGCCTGCGATTCGTCCTGGACGAGGAGCGCGTCCGCATCCACATGGAGAACTGGCAAGGCGCCGACAAGGTCTTCGAGGCCGACCTCGCCTTGCACCGCCAACCGCTGGAGCGAAAGGCACTGCATCGATACATCCTGGCCTTCCCCTGGATGAGCCTGCGCACCGTCTCGGCCATCTACTGGCAAGCCCTGCGCCTGTTGTTCAAACGTACCCCTATCCATGACCACACGACCCGCCGGGGCAACCTGGCGCTCGGCCAACCTTGCGAGAATCCCGATCATGTCGAATCCTACCCTGAGCGTTAGCAAGTCCGCAGGCCTGGCGCCTCTGCTCGGCGGCCTCGCGCGAACCGCTGTGCTCGCCCAACTGGGCAAACTGCGCCACGGTCATCTGCGCCTGCTCAGCCACGGACAGCAGTGGAATTTTGGCGATGCCGACAGCGCTTTGCAGGCCGAAGTGGAGGTCCTGGATGACACCGCCTGGAGCATGATCGCCGGCAATGGCTCGATCGGTGCCGGCGAGGCCTACATCCATGGCTACTGGCGCAGCCCGGACCTGGCACGGGTGACTCGCCTGTTCGTCGCCAACCTGGACGTGCTCGATGCCCTGGAAGGTGGCCTGGCACGCTTCGGCCGTCCGGCCCTGCGCTTGCTGCACCGGTTGAACCGCAACAGCAAGCGCGGTTCACGACGCAATATCCTGGCCCACTACGACCTGGGCAACGCCCTGTTCGAACGGCTGCTGGATCCGACCATGATGTATTCGGCCGCCCAGTTCGAACACCCCGGGCAGCCCCTGGAACAGGCCCAGTTGAACAAACTGGAGCGCATCTGCCAGAAACTCGAATTACACCCCGGCGATCATCTGCTGGAAATCGGGTGTGGTTGGGGCAGCCTGGCGATCCACGCCGCCACCCGCCATGGCTGCCGGGTCACCACCACGACGCTTTCCGAGGCGCAGTACGCTCATACCCTGCAGCGTGTTCAGGCGTTGGGGTTGGAGGCGCGGGTGACGGTGCTGCGTGAAGATTATCGTGACCTTGAAGGAACCTTCGATAAACTCGTCTCGATCGAAATGATCGAGGCTGTCGGGCACCGCTATCTGCCGGTGTATTTCCGCCAGTGTGCGGCACTGCTCAAGCCCGATGGACTCATGCTGTTGCAAGCCATCACCATCCGCGACCAGCGCTACGCCCAGGCAAGGCGCTCGGTGGATTTCATCCAGCGCTACATTTTCCCTGGCGGCGCCCTGCCCTCGCTGAGCGTGATGCTGGACACCGCCAGCCGGCACACCCCGCTCAACCTCGTGCACCTGGAGGACTTCGGCCTGGACTACGCCCGCACCCTGGAACATTGGCGCGATAACCTGCGTCATGCCCGTGCCGAGCTGACCACGCTGGGCTACGACGATACATTCCAGCGCCTGTGGGAGTTCTACCTGTGTTATTGCCAGGGCGGCTTCGAGGAGCGTGCCATCGGTGTGGCACAACTGTTGTGGGCGGCGCCCCAGGCACGGCGCGCGCCAATGTCCGGGCCAGCCTGATGCCCGGATACTGGCTGATCGGCAACGCCCTTTGGCTGCAGGCCGGCTGGTGGATCTGCGTCCTGGGCGCGCAGCGCCCCTGGCTGTTGCTATTGGTACCCCTTGGCCTGGCAGTGCACCTGTGGCTTTGCCCGGACTTGGCTGCCGAGGCCAAGGCACTGTTGCGCGTCGCACTGGCCGGCTGCGTGCTCGACAGCGTGCTGGGGGCACTGGGTGTGTTCAGCTTCGACGCCAGGCCGCTGCCCTTGTGGCTGGGGTTGCTGTGGCTGGTGCTGGCCAGCGGCTTGCGTCACAGCCTGGCCTGGGCAGGCCGGCCCATCTGGCGCGGCGCACTGCTGGGTGCCCTTGGGGGGCCATTGGCGTATCTGGGCGGCGCCAGGCTGGCGAATGTGGGCCTGCCCCTGGGAACCGTGGAAACAGCGCTGCTGTTATCCGTGGTGTGGGCATTGGTCTTTATGCTGCTGGTGCGCATCGCGGCGTGGCGCTGAGCCCCAGCATCCACCGGTTACCACTGGGTCGTCAGCGACACCGGTACCCGCAGCGGTGCAACGGGGCCATCACGCAGGCCGCACATCTCGTCATGCACCACTTGCTGCACCAGCATGCACGGCACCGCAGGCATGTCCGCCAGTAACTGGCGCAGCTCGGTGGTGGAGCGCAATCGAAGGGGTTGCCCCTGCGCATCGCTCAGGGTGATCGGCCCCGTGCCAGTAAGGGCCCGCAGGATGTAGAAACCTCCTTCCAGCGACAGCAGTTCAAGCTCTTGGACTTCCCCGGCAGTGACTCGCTCGGCGAGATTGTTCAGGTTCATGGTGTGCCCTCCGGCAGGCGGCGGAAGAACAAGGTGATCTGACCGATCTCCACGCCCAGTTTGCTCATGCTCGAGCGATTGATCAGGGTGTCCTCATCCATCAGGTACATCCAGTCATCCAGATCCACCTGCCAGTGTTCTCCGTCCACCGGCAGGTCCAATCGGTAACGCCAACGCAGGGCATTGCCGGCTACTTCGCCGCGGGCCTGGCCAATCACATCCCCCGCCGTGCCGCTCCACCGGCCCGGGCCATCCGGCACCAGCGTCCAGGTGCGTTGCTGACGCGTGCCGTCGCTGTAGAGGAAATGTTCGTCGAGGATCAGCTGCTCGCCTTCCCGACGGCTGTCGATACGCACATGAAAGCGCTTGACCACCTCCCCGGAGCGCTTCTGGAACATGCCCCAGGCCTGCACCGGTCGAGAAAAGAAAGCCGCCAGGTCCAGACGTGGCTGCTCCCCGGCGTAATGCTCGACCCCGACATTGCCGCAACTGCCCAGAAACAGGCAGGCTACCAGCACAAGCGCTTTGTACATGTTCATGTTCCTCAGTCGTTGTCAGCCAGGCCAAGCAGGCGTTGACGCAGTTGTGGGTCTCGGGCCTGGGGATCCAGCCAGATGGAAAAGAACGCCCGGGCGAAAACCGGGTCGGCAATTTCCCGACTGAGCTTGCCGTCGACATAGAAGCGGCAGCCCTCTCCTGGCAGATACAGTCCCGTGATCCGCATGCCGGGGCGCACATCCACGAACGCCGCTTCCATGGCTTCAGTCCAGGTCGTGATGTCTTGCGGGAGCACGCTACCGGAACCCAGGCGGCGCATCTCCTCGAGGCTGGCCTGCACCAGCGTGTCCCGGGACATGGATCGGTGGTAAAGCAGTTCCAGGGCGAAAGGCTGGTTCCAGTCATGTACAAGACCGACAGTCCACAACCGTGCGGTATAGAGGCGCAGGCCAAACCAGGTGAAATCACCGCCTCCCAGCCGTTGCGCCGTGGGCAATGTCGTGCGCCAGTCCGCTGCCGCCGACGACATCACCGTCAACAGCAAGCAGAGGCAGGCCCAACGAGCCGGATTTGCCATGAGGCACCTATCAGGGCGAGAGAAATACTTGTACAAGACTAGTTTCTTGTACAGATAATTTCAAACCATGTATAGGTTTTTCACGACTTTGAATAAACGCCCCATCATCCGCAGAATGTCGCGCCTTACGCGTCCCGAAGGAGTTATCCATGCTGTACATCGTCATGCTCGGTGGCCGTCATCCAAGGGCGAGCATTGAAGTACATGATGTGCTGTTCGCCCAGGCGGACTCACTGCAACAGGCGTATCCGCAACTGCGCGACGCCTGGTTCGGCAGCCCCAAGGGCCTGCACATCGACTCGTGGCTGGAGGTCGACGGCATCGACTCCTACCGTGTCGAACTCGGCCAATTGGCCCCGGGGCCCGACGATCCGAGGCTGTTTTTCATCAACCTTGGGGGCTACGAACCCGGTGTGTTTGGCGAGGCACATCGTTACCTGCTGGTGGTGGCGCAGAACAAGGCCCAGGCCAGACAACTGGGCAGGCAACGCATGCCGGCCGGGTGGCTCAAGTCACACACCGACGCGGTACTCGAGGTGGACGATTGCTTGCCGGTCGACCTGGTAAATGGCCGTTACGTGCATCTGGTTCCAGGCGCTCATAAGGGGATTGGCCAACGCAGCGATTACATCCTGATCTGAGGCCCCGACGCGTTCCGCTTGAAATTAACAACGTTTAACTCACTCGCCAGAGCCCCGCAGCCAATAATCAAGCCCTCTGCGCGAGCCTTTCCCACGCCCGCATACATGGCCCGACGCCCCCTTTGAAGCCACCGAACCGGTTGTAGCATGCACACGACAAATCACGCGGTGAAAACCCGGCGCCTTTGCAGCAATGAAGCTTGCACGCAACGGTGGCCACAACCCATGCACAGACTCTGGTTATCCATGGTGCTGATCGGCTCCAGCACCACGGCCCTGGCTGCCGAGTCTTCGGTGCAGGATGTCATGGCCGGCTCGACCTTCGGCGTGCTGAGCCGAAATTTCTTCCTGCAGAACGACTACCGATCCCCCTCCCCGGCGAACAAAAACTACAAACAGGAGTGGGCCCAAGGTTTCATCGCCTCGTTTTCCTCCGGTTTTACCTCCGGCACTGTCGGGTTCGGTGTCGATGCCCATGGTTTTCTCGGATTGAAACTGGATGGCGGCCGAGGGCATTCCGGAACGGGATTGCTGCCGCTGGATTCGCAAGGCCGCAGTGAGCGCGAATACTCCAGTGCCGGTGGCGCGTTGAAACTGCGCTCGTCCAGAACCACCCTGGCCTACGGTGAAATGACCGTGCAAACCCCGGTGTTCGACACCGCCGACAAACGCCTGCAACCGGAATATGCCACAGGGTTTCTGCTCGACAGTCGGGAGTTCGACGATGTGCACTTGCAGGCCGGGCGGTTCACCGCGTTCAAGAATCAGGACGCCTCCACCAGCGAAGGGGACTTCACGGGCTACGGGTCAAGCACTGACCCAGGCAGCATCAGTTTTCTCGGTACCCAATTTTTCGAAGACCAGCCCCTGGGCGGCGCCCTGTACGCTTCCGAGCTGACCGACACCTGGCGTCAGTACTACGCCAATGCACATCTGAAGCGATCCGGGTTCTTCCTGGACAGCAACGTCTACCACACCCGGGATTACGGCAACGCTACGTCCGGCAGGATCGATAACACTGCGTACAGCCTGTCTGGCAAATACACCCTTGGCGCCCAGGGATTCACGCTGGCCTATCAGAAGATCCAGGGCGACACGCCATTCGACTTTGTGGGCGGCGACTCGATCTACCTCGCCAATTCCATCAAATACGCTGACTTCAACGGTGCCGGCGAACGTTCGTGGCAGGCCCGCTACGACCTTGACCTGGGCGCATTCGGCGTCCCGGGGTTGAAATTCATGACCCGCTACGTCACCGGCCGCGGTATCGACGGCACCCATGCCCCCCAAGGTGGAGCGTATAACCCACTCGACCCGGACACCGGCCAGTTCGTCCCGCAACAAGGGGATGGCGGACGCCACTGGGAACGGGATATAGACCTGCACTACATCGTGCCCTCCGGGCCGGCCAAGGATTTGTCCATGCAGGTATCCCACGTGTCCCATCGGGCCAACAGCGCTCAGGGCGGGGATGACATCGACCGGATTTACATCGTGATCGAATACCCGTTGAAGCTGTGAGCGGCCGGCTTCATCGCCGAGCGCGCATCGCAGCGTCAACGAACGCGGACAGGTCACGATTGAACCGCCCCGCCTCTTCCAGAAAGGGAGAATGCCCCGAACTCGGGTAGAACTTGCCGAGGATGCTGGGGTTCAACGCCTTGGCACGATTGAAAGACGGTTCGGCCTGTACCAGGGCGTCACGCGCCCCATAAATCAAGAGCAACGGCTTGTGCATCGCACCCAGGCCCTTGGGGGCGTCCAGCGACATGCCATGCACGGCTTTCTGCATGTTTTCGGAAGCCATGGCCGCATTGGCCAACAAACGCTGGAAAGTATCGGCATCAGGCCGTGTGGCGAAACACAGCGCGACGAACTCACGCTCGGCATCGAGGTGGGTCTTGAGATCAGGCGACGTCATGCCGCTGTACACAGAGGGGTGCGCAACGATCTGATCAGGCTTGAGCTCAATGACGCCGCCGACGTAAACGGCGCCGGCGATCTTCTCGTCGCCATAGGCGGCCAGGTAGTTGGTCGCTACGGCAGCCCCCAGGGACCATCCCACCAAGACGGGGCGTCGGGCGCCTGATCCTGCGATCACCGCCGCCAGGTCATCGGCCCAACGTCTTCCGTCGCTGTAGGCATCGCCCTCCCCGGGTTGGCCGGAACGCCCATGCCCACGCAGGTCGTAGGTGATCAGGCGATAACGCTGAAGCTCAGGGCTCTCGACTTGTTTTTCCCAGCTCAGATGACTGCCCAGCAAGCCATGAATGAAGATGATGGGCTGACCGTTCGGGTCCCCCGCCTCTTGCACCGCGATGGACACACCGTCAGGCGCCGTCACGGTATACGGTTGCACGGCGGCCTGTGCCAGCCAGGACGCGCCCATCAGCAGCAGGCCAGCCAGCCAGCTGCGCCCGTGGTTGAAGCATTTGAACGACATCATGTTCAAGCTCCTCCAGTATTGAAAGAGCACATCCTGGACCCTGACATTAGTGTCACAGTCAAGCCGCAATGCTATCGTTCGCCCATGAACCAGATATCGCCCCCCACCGTGCTCAAGATCGGTGCCCTGGCCCGGGCCACCGGCGTCAGCGTGCGCTCGATTCGTCATTATGATCAGCATGGCCTGCTGGCCTCCACGCGAAGCGAAAATGGCTACCGGGCGTTCCCGGAAAAAGCCATCACCCAGGTGAAGCAGATCCAGCGCCTGATCGCCACGGGCTTCAGCCTGGATGAAATCCGCAGCTTTCCCGATTGCATGCTGTTGATCGAAGGAGCGAAAGCCTGCGCGGACATCACCGAGACTCAACGCAAGCGGCTGGCGAGGCTCGAACGACAGATCGATGCACTCGAAGAACAACGCCAACGCTTGCGCGCCATGCTGATTGAAAGTTCAGGAGGCTGATCGAGATCGCTCGGTTTGACCGGCGAATCAATCCTTGTATCAGGTATCGCCTCCTCTGGTTATTGCCAGCACATGCAGCTAAGCCCCTGGATTGATGGTAAGGACACGAAATGACGGCATCATCAGAAAAAAGCACCCCGTTTCCAGCCAATACACATGAAGACACCGGCGCGATGGACTTTTCGGCCTGGGCTCGTGCCTGGTCGGTGCTGGGCGTCACAGCGGCGTCGCACGAGACATACGAAGCACTCATTCGGCGCTACGACGAACCACATCGCGCTTACCACAACCGCCAGCACCTGACTGAGTGCCTGCGGGTGAGACGAGGCGTCGGCGCCAGCTGCCAGGCAGCCGCCGAGGTCGACCTCGCCCTGTGGTTCCATGATGCGATCTACGATCCACTTCGCAACGACAACGAGCTGCGCAGTGCCCAGTGGCTGGCCGAGGTCGCTCGGGATCACGGCTTGTGTGCCGAAACACAGCGCAGGCTGTACGACCTGGTCATGGTGACGCGGCACGACGCAGCCCCTGCTTCGGCAGACCAGGCAGTGCTGGTGGACACGGATCTGGCGATTCTCGGGGCGCCGCCCGAACGCTTCGAGGAGTACGACCGGCAAATCCGTCAGGAATACAGCTACGTGCCCCTGCCCCTTTACCGCCAAAAGCGGCGCCAGGTGCTGGAGGGCTTTCTGGCCCGGGGGCGGCTCTATACGACTGCCACTTACTTCGACGCGTTTGAAACACAGGCACGTGCGAACCTTGCCCACGCCATCGGCCGCCTCGACTGAAGAGCGGCATGCTTCGGCCGAGGAAAAACCGGGCGGACCAATTTTTTCGTATTGACATATCGGTAAATCTCGATATCCTCGGCGCATGGAATTGATCGAAATATTCAAAGCCCTCTCGAACCCTACGCGTCTTCAGATCCTGAAAGGTTTGAAGGACCCCGTAAAGAACTTCCCTCCACAGGATGAAGGGGACGTTCTCACGGTCGGCGTCTGCGTCAGCAGTATCCAGGAAGGTATCGGGCTGTCGCAGTCGACGGTGTCGGGTTACCTCGCTACGTTGCAACGAGTCGGCCTGGTGGAAGTCAGGCGCATCGGCCAGTGGACGTACTACAAGCGCAATGAAGCGGCCATCGGTGCACTGGCCGAGATCATAGGGAAAGAGCTGTAGATTTTTTTGCCGCAATATATCGAGATATCTCGATATCCCTTTTTATCGATACGAGGTTTTCAACCATGAAAGCGATGATTCTCAAGGCATTCGGCGGTCCTGAATCGTTCGAGCTCTGCGAAGTACCCAAGCCTGTACCGCAAGCCGGGCAAGTGCTGGTGCGGGTCCACGCCACGTCCATCAATCCGCTGGATTACCAGGTTCGACGTGGCGACTATCCCGACCTGGTACCACTGCCGGCCATTACCGGGCACGACGTATCGGGCGTTGTCGAAGCAGTGGGGCCAGGGGTGACGGCCTTCGTTCCGGGAGACGAAGTCTGGTACACGCCACAGATATTCGAAGGCCCAGGCAGTTATGCCGAGTACCACGTCGCCGCCCAAAGCATTGTCGGTAAGAAGCCCTCCTCGCTGAGCCACCTCGAGGCGGCAAGCCTGAGCCTGGTCGGCGGGACAGTATGGGAAGCGCTGGTGGTGCGTGCGGCGCTCAGGGTCGGGGAAAGCATTCTTGTCCACGGCGGCGCGGGCGGCGTCGGTCATGTCGCGATTCAACTGGCCAAAGCCATGGGAGCCCGGGTGTTCACCACCGTACGCCAGACAAACGCCGCATTCGCCCGCAGCATGGGGGCCGACGTGACCATCGATTACGAAAAACAGGATTACGTCGACGCCGTCATGGGGGAAACGAATGGTCGCGGCGTCGATGTCGTCTTCGACACCATTGGCGGCAACACATTGTCACGCAGCTCCGACGTGCTGGCCCAGCTTGGCCGCGTCGTCACCATCGTGGACATCGCACAGCCACAAAACCTCATCCAGGCCTGGGGCAAGAACGCCAGTTATCACTTCGTGTTCACCCGGCAAAACCGCGGCAAGCTGGATGAGCTCAGTGCATTGATAACGCGCGGTCAGCTGCGGCCTCATGTCGGCGCCGTCTATTCGCTCGCCGACATTGCCCTCGCCCATGCCCGTTTGGAAACGCCCAACAACGGTCTCCAAGGAAAAATCGCGATCGCAGTGGAGCCATCGCTGATTCCTTGAGTGGGTAATTTCAATCATCAAGCCAAGCCAGAGGAAACGCCATGATCTACGAGATCGCTCGACTTCCCGTTCACAAAGAACGCATTGAAATGTTCCGAGGCGCATTTGCCGAGGTCGCCCCTTTGCTCAGCCGTGCGAAAGGTTACGGCGGCCATCTGCTCGCACAAGGGATCGAAAGTCCCGAGGTGTTCAATCTGATCGTGAGATGGCAATCACTGGAAGATCACACGCCAGGCTTCGAAGCGAGTGAAGACCATCGGTTGTTCATGATGGGCCTGGAGGAATATTTTTCCGAAGAACCGCAGGTCTACCATATCGAGGGGGGCAGCTTTGAGGGCTGACGCCATCGGTGCGTTCGTGTTCGCCAGCCGAATGGGACGATCTTCCATGGCACTTCCAGCCTGATGGAGAACTGACGCTATTGTCCGACTTCAGGAGATCAACCCCAGCGTCAATCCCTTGAGGGTCGCGGCGGCTCGGGTCGAGCATTGCAGTTTGCGAAAGATGCTCTCCATGTGTGTGCGAACCGTGCTCGGACTGATGTCCAGCAGTCGCGCCACTTGTTTGTTA
Organism: Pseudomonas sp. NFACC43; assembly: GCF_900119645.1. Taxonomy (NCBI): domain Bacteria; kingdom Pseudomonadati; phylum Pseudomonadota; class Gammaproteobacteria; order Pseudomonadales; family Pseudomonadaceae; genus Pseudomonas; species Pseudomonas sp. NFACC43. The sequence continues at coordinate 182,376 of NZ_FPKK01000008.1, read as the reverse complement.
CTGGCGCCGCGACTGATCTCCTGGAGCACATCACACTCGCGCGCGGTGAGTAACGACGCCTTGGGCTGATGCGCTCGACGCTCGCCACGGGCGGCGGCGATCACCGCGTCGCAGATATCCTTGTCGAACAAGCCACGGACGGCCTCCTGTTCGAGCAGCCTGGCCGCTTCCGATTCTCCATGGGCCGCCCTCCACGGCCTGGCCTCCCTCAGCGCGACCCAGGCGACGGTAGTAGCGAACAGCCGATGTTCGGCACACAGCGCATCGCCCATTACGCCTCGAAAATAACCACTGCCGTCGAGCCGCTCGTAGGCATGGGCTGCAATCTGCGCGGGCACGACCAGTTCGCTGATCGGCCTGAGCGCCTGTTGCGTCCAGTAGGGAACCAGGTGCACCCGCTCCACGGCGCCATAAGGCAGTGCCCCGGCGGTGTTCCAGAGCTGGTTGGACACTGCTGCCCGACCGAGCCCGTAGACAAGCGCGGCCTTCCCGAGCGCCGTCAGGGCGGGCTCGCTCACCCCCCACAGACGGGCTGCTTCCATCGCCAGGAGGGCCACCCGCCGCGAATGGCCAGCCAGCCAGGGTAGCTTCAAGTCGATCACATCCCCCACCAACGTCAGTGAGACAGAACGCTCGGCATGCTCACTGGCCGGGGCTTGAGAAGAATTTTCCAGCTCGGTCAGCCAATCATTGGCGTTATCCGCCAGCAACGATGCGAGCGCGGCGGGATAACGTCGATTCGACTGGTCCCGGATCCAGCGCAGGGCGGCGTCCAGGCCATGGGCTCGGCTGAGGATATCCAGGTCACCGGCCAGCACCACCTGATAAGCGACTTCCGGAATGTGCTCATGGGTCAGGCCCAGCGGCCGGCCAGTCCCATCGTAGGTTTCGAATACACGACACAAGCCTGCCTGCACCGCCTCACCCAGTTCGAGGGTCCTGGCGACTTCGCCGGATACCTCGCAGTGCACCACCGCCAACGGGGTCGCCTGGTGCACCGCGGTCATTTCCTCGCGGCTCAAGGTCAGGTCGAGCATCGCGCGGCGGCCGTCGACGTCATCGCCCAGCAGGTCGGCAAAACCTTCGGCGTTGGCGGTGCAGCCGGACCAGCGCAGCAAGGCGACCTGCTCCGCCACTGCCAGGTGCTCGCCTTCGCCGTGCGCGGCCTGCGCCAACCTCTGCGCCAACGTGGCGACGCGGCGGGAGTGCCCCAGGGGTTGTCCCATGCTGAGGTCGCCGACCTGGCCGATCGCCCGCAGCGCTCCGCTCAATGAAATGTCCAGCCGCAACGCACTATCCATGGAAAAACCTTGGGGTCGGATAAATGACCGATGCCCAGCGAGCAGGCCAGTCAGCAGAATTCGAGCACCTACACAGGAGCTCATCCCATGAAAACGTTCAGATTGAAAGCCATCACCGTCGCCTTTGCCGTTGCAAGCACATTCGCCGCCGGTGTCAGCCAGGCCAAAGATACAACGCCTTCGGTCGTCATCGTACACGGCGCGTTCGCCGACGGCTCCGATTGGGCCAAAGTCGTGCCGCTTCTGCAGGCCAAAGGGGTGGCCGTCTCGGTGGTGCAGAACCCGCTCACCTCCCTGGCCGACGACGTGGCCGCCACGCAGAGAACACTCAACAACCAGTCGGGCCCCGTCGTGCTGGTCGGTCACTCCTGGGGCGGCACTGTCATTACCCAGGCCGGCAACGACGAGAAAGTCCGCGCCCTGGTCTACGTGGCCGCCTTCGCGCCCGATGCCGGACAAACCAGCGGCGAACAGGGCAAAGGCGCGCCCACGCCCCCTGGTATCAGTCAGATCAAGGCGGACGGCAACGGTTTCCTCTACCTCACGCCAGAAGGCATGGCCAAGGACTTCGCCCAGGATCTCCCCGCGGCACAGACCGCCGTGATGACTGCGACGCAAGGCCCTATCAAGGCCTCCGCCTTCGAGGACAAGACGACCGTCTCCGCCTGGAAGACCAAGCCGTCCTGGTACCTGCTCGCCCGCGAAGACCGGATGATCCATCCCGATGTCCAGCGTTCCGCCGCCAAGCGTATCAGCGCCACCCTGACGGAGCTGCGCACCAGCCATGTTCCCCAGCAGTCGCAGCCAGCCGAAGTGGCCAAGGTGATCCTCGAGGCAGTGAACAGCGTCGACAAACAGTGATCGCCGCCTCTTCACAGCCCTGAACTCAACCGCTGCATTTGTACGGAACGGACGCATGGATCATCTGCATGATCGTCACTATGACTTCATCGTATGTGGCGCAGGTACGGCGGGCTGCGTGGTCGCGGCCCGCCTCGCTCGCCAGGACAACGTACGCGTACTGCTGATCGAAGCCGGCCAGGCGTACGCCGGCCCTGAGGTGGTCGAGCCCGGCCAATGGCCGTTGAACCTCGGCTCCGAGCGCGATTGGGCCTTCGCCGGGCAACCCAACCCCCATCTCAACGGTCGCCGCCTGGCCTTGAACATGGGCAAGGGCCTGGGGGGCGGCTCCAGCATCAATGTGATGGTCTGGGCCCGCGGGCATCGAACGGACTGGGATCATTTCGCGGCCGAGTCCGGCGATCCTGCCTGGGGTTACGACTCGGTACTGGACTACTACCGGCGGATCGAGAACTGGCAAGGCATACCGGACGCCGCACGGCGCGGTTCGGGTGGTCCTGCGCACGTCGAGCAACCGGCCGAGCCCCAGCCCCTGGCCTGGGCAACGCTGGAAGCGGCCAATCGCCTGGGCATTCCCCGCTATGACAGTCCCAACGGAGCGATGATGGAAAGCCCGGGCGGGGTCGCGATCACCGATCTGCGCATCAACCAGGGCAGGCGCGAATCCGTTTACGACTCCTATCTTCGACCATTGCTGAAGCAGCCGAATCTGACGGTGCTCACCGGCGCATGGGTCTGCCGGGTGCTGTTGCGCGGCACAACGGCGATCGGAGTCGAAGCGGTGGTCGATGGTCAGCGCCAGCGCTTCCATGCCCACGCCGAGGTCACTTTGTCCATGGGCGCGGTGAACACGCCCAAGGTGCTGATGCAGTCAGGTATCGGCCCGGAAAGCGAACTGCGCCCCCATGGCATCGCGCCGATCAGTCACCTGCCCGGCGTGGGTCGCAATTTCCAGGACCATATCGCCTTTGGCTGCACCTGGGAGTACCTGCATCCCCAGGCGGTGGGCGGCGGTGGTTGTGAGACCACGCTGTACTGGAAAAGCGACAGCCGCCTGGATGCCCCGGACCTTCTGCACTGTCAGTTGGAATTCGCGGTGCCCTCCCCAGCCGAAGTCGACATCCAGCCACCGCCACAGGGTTGGACGATGTTCGCCGGGCTGGCCCGTCCCGTCAGCCGAGGGGCCGTGCGCCTGTCGGGGGCCGGCCCCCTGGATGCCCCGCTCATCGAGCCGAACTCGCTGAGCGCGCCCGAGGACATGGCGGCGGCATTCGCATCGGTCGATCTCTGCCGGGCACTGGGCAACAGCGAAGCCTTCGACGGCCTGGTCAAGCGCGAAGTCGTACCCGGCCCCAGGGATCACCGCGCCATGGAGCAATTCATCCGCAACGCCGCCGTGTCCTACTGGCACCCGTGCTGCACCGCCAGAATGGGCCGCGACGAGATGTCCGTGGTCGATCATCGGCTGCGGGTGCATGGCTTCGAGAAACTGCGCATCGCCGATGCCTCGATCATGCCCAGGATCACCGTCGGCAATACCATGGCCCCTTGCGTGGTCATCGGCGAACGAGCCGCAGATCTCCTCCTCGCCGCGCACGGTATGATCGCGCCAACCACAGCAACCATCGGGTAATGCAATGAGAATACTGATCGTGGGCGGCGGTATCGCTGGCCTGGCAATGGCCAGGGCGCTGGAACTCAAGGGATTGCGCCCCGACCTGATCGAACGCAAGGCCGACGTGCCCCAAGGCGGGACCGGGCTCTACTTGCCAGGCAACGCAGCCCGGGCCTTGCAAGCCCTGGGATTGCTGGATGCGACCTCAGCGCTGGCGACACCGATCAAGACCCAGCGCATCCTGGACCACAAAGGCCGACCGTTGAGCATTACCCAGACCCAGGACGTCTGGGCATCCTGCGGGCCGTGCCTGGCGCTTCCCCGTGGCGTCCTCCACGCGACGCTGCGCCAATCGCTGCGTGAAACACACCTGCGTTTCGGGACTTCGATCAGCGAGATCGAACCCCTCGAAAAGACCAGCCTGGCGACCTTTTCCGACGGGACCATGGTCGAGTACGACCTCGTCATCGGCGCCGACGGCGTTCATTCGAAGGTACGTCAAAGCGTGTTCCCTGAGGTCTTGAGCCAGTATGTCGGGAACGTCTGTTGGCGCTTCATCACCGCCGACACCGTGGGCATCGATGCCTGGACAGTGATGCTCGGGGACTCGATGAGCCTGCTGGCGCTGCCCATCGGTGACGGGCAGGTCTACATGTATGCCGATAGGAGCGCCAGCGAACGGGAAGCGCAGCAGGACCTGGCCCAACTACCCCGCAATGCCCTGCTCGAGACATTCCCGGCACCGTTGTCCGCGCTTGTCGAGCAGATGCCTGCACACACCCAGGTCCATGCTGGTCGTCTGGAGCAGGTGGTCATGGAGGATTGGGTCTCGGGGCATGTAGTGCTGATCGGCGATGCGGCGCACGCGTCTTCTCCGAGCATGGCACAAGGGGCTGCGATGGCGATGGAGGATGCGCTGGTGCTGGCTGAGATGCTATCCGCCAGTGAGCGCATCGGCGATGCCCTTGCTGGCTATACGCAACGACGCAAGCCACGCGTCGATTGGGTCCAGAAGCAATGCATCGCCCGGGACAAGATGCGCAGGCTGCCTGGCTGGGGCCGCGCGTCTGTGCTCAAGCTGGCGGGCAATCTGCTGTACCGGCGAAGCTACACGCCATTGACCGAACCGATATGAACCGCGGCTGGACGAGGCGCCGACGCCCTCCTATTCGTGGCGCCGGCCTGACATTCGTGGCGAAGGCGCCGAGGCCCCTCGAAAGTTGGTCGCGCTAAGCCCGTAGCGTTTGAGCTTGACGTAGAGTCCCGCCCGCGAAATGCCAAGGCGACTCGCCGTCTGGCGCAAGTTACCCCCCGAGTCTTTCAAGGCCGCACGGATCAGTTCGCGCTGCCCCTGCTCCAAGGGCGTCAGGCGCTCCTCGTCCTGCGCTGTTCTTGCGGTATCGACGAGCAGCGCGGGGGGAAAGTCTGCAGGCTCGATGAACGCACCCTGGGCGAGATTCATGGCTCGCTCGATGACGTTTTCCAACTCCCGGACGTTGCCGGGCCAGTCGTGAGCCATCAACCGCGCCAGCGCCTCGTCGGAAATGGCCAGCGGCGGTCGCTCCAGGTTGCGGCCCAGGCGCTTGAGCAGTGTTGCCACCAGCAGCGGGATATCCTCGCGGCGCTCGCGCAGCGCAGGCACCTGCAGGGTGAGGACGTTGAGGCGATAGAAGACGTCTTCGCGAAAGGTTCCTTCCGCCACGGCCTGGGCCAGGTCGCGGTGGGTGGCGGCGATGACCCGCACGTCCACCGCCTGGGCCTTCCTCGCCCCGACGCGGGTGACCTCGCCTTCCTGCAACACCCGCAACAGGCTGATCTGGGCCTCGAGGGGCATGTCGCCGATCTCATCGAGAAACAGGGTCCCGCCGTCGGCCAGTTCGAATTTGCCGGCCGCGCCACCCCGCGCAGCACCGGTGAAGGCCCCCTCGACATGACCGAACAACTCGCTCTGCACCAGATCCCTTGGGATGGCGCCACAGTTCACCGCCACGAAAGGACCGTGGCGACGTCCGCTGGCATTGTGGATGGCTTGGGCGAACAGTTCCTTGCCCACCCCGCTTTCCCCCAGCACCAGCACCGTGGCTTCGCTGCGACTGGCCGCCTGTGCCAGTTGCAGGCTGGCCTGCAGCGCCGCCGAACGGCCCTGGATATCGGCGAAGCTGTAGCGCGCCCGGGTCCCCAGCAACTGGCGGGTAATCTCACGGATGCGGCGGTTTTCACGGAGCGACAGCACCCAGCCGCCCTGGGCGATGGGACAGGCCGAGGCCAGGCACGGCAGACCGCTGCCATCGGGCAGCAGCAGCGTAAGATCGCGATCCTGGCGCTCCCAGCGCCGGTCCAACCAGACATCGAGGTCGGTGTCCTGGGTGATGAGGCTGGCGAAGGGGCGGCCCTGCTGCGGCTCGTCGAGCTGCAACAGCCGCCGGGCATAGCCGTTCAGGCTACGGATCCGGCGGTCATCGTCCAGCAGGATGACCCCTTCGTTGAGCACCTCCAGTACCCGCTGTTGCTCCTCCAGCAACGCCTTGAGCGCCAGTTGCCGGGAGATGGCCTCGGCCGCTGCCTGTACGGTGCCAAGGGTGTGGCAATGGAAATTGCCCACGGCCGCTGTGAGCGTCAGGGCGCCCAGCAGGCGTCCCTGGGTATCGCGCACCGGTGCCGAAGCACAATGCATGTGTCGCTCGCGCAGTTCCCGCTTGAAGTTCTCTGCGGCCAGGACGAATACCAGGCGCTGCTCGCGCAGCGCCAAACCCGTGCAATTGGTCCCTTGAACCTGCTCCAGCAGGCGGCTCCCCAACGGGGTCAGGTCCACCCCACAAGCGCTGAGGGTCACGCCATCGGCGTCCGCCAGATTGAGGTGGCCGTCCGGGTTGTAGCGCAACAGGTCGGCCATGATCGGTGCGGCGATGTCCAGCAGCTCGCGATGGGCAGCGAGACGGCTCGCCAGATCCTCGGGGGAGACGAATTCATAGTGGAATTCATCCGCGGCAATGCCTGCCTCCCGGCTGCGTAGCCAGGACGCGCGAATCACCGGTCGTACAGCGGCCAGATCGCAATCGCCAGCCAGGCAGGCTTCCCATGCCGCGTGCAGGGAATGCTGGGTGGCGTCGGCGGATGAAGGCTGCTGCAGCTCGGCGACGAACAGCAGCTCTTGTTCAAGGTCGGTCGCGGCGGTCAGGGGCGTCATGGGTCAGTCTTGTCCAGAGGTTGGACATGTCCAGCTAGACATGTCTTTTTCTTAGACATAGACAGTAGCAGGCAAGCCGCCAAAGCGCCTGGAAACGGGGGCTGGAGGAGTGGCATGGCGATTGCTCCCGGGCTATCAAGGCCCACGGCCGCCTATAACAACCACAAAAGGACGCCCTTCCATGCCGCATTCCAAGACACCTCTGTCCCTCGGCCTCATCGGTACCGGTCGCATGGGCACATTCCACGCCACCGCCCTCGCCCGGCATCTTTACGGCGCCCGCCTGGTTGCCCTGGCCGATCCAGCCCCGGGTGCCGCCGCTCGACTTGGGGAGACCCTGGATGTCGAGCGCATCTACACCGATCCCCAGGCACTGATCGAGGACCGCGCCGTGGACGCGGTGGTGATCGTCGCTCCGGCACGCAGTCACGCCGAACTGGTGGTGGCGGCCGCCCGCGCTGGCAAGCCGGTATTCTGTGAGAAACCCATGGCAGTGACCCTGGAAGAAGCCGACCGGGCCATCGCGGCCTGCGCCCAAGCCCGTGTCGCCCTGCAGGTTGGCTTCAATCGGCGCTTCGCCACCAGTTTTCGTACGGCGCGCGACTTGATCCTCGCGGGTCGCATCGGCACGCCGCAACTGCTGCGCTCGCTCACCCGGGATCCGGCCCTGCACAATCCCGCCGCGGTGAAACCCTGGACCATTTTCCTGGAAACCCTGATCCACGATTTCGACACCCTCAACTTTTTCAACCCAGGCGCCAAAGCCACCCAGGTGTATGCGGTGGCCGACGCCTTGGTACGACCCGATTTGCGCGACCAGGGGTTGCTCGATACCGCAGTGGTCACCGTCCGCTACGATAACGGCGCCATCGCTACCGCCGAGGCCAACTTCCAGGCGGTATACGGCTATGACGTACGTGGCGAGGTGTTCGGCAGCGCAGGCATGCTCACCGCCGGCGACGTGCGCACCAGCGAGCTGGTCTGCTACGGAGCCGAAGGCATCAGCCAGACCACCCAGCGCTCGGATGCGCAGCTGCTGCGCGACGCCTATCTGGCCGAGCTGCGCGCCTTCGTCGACGCCGTGCGCGGCGGCACCCCCGTGCCGGTGGACGGAACCGACGCCCGGGCCGCCCTGGCCATCGCTCTGGCGGCCATCGAATCGGTGAAATCCGGCCAGCCGGTCGCCGTCGGAGCGTGATGCCATGACCTCTACCACACCTTTTGTACTGGCCGTCAGCGCCGAGATGGTCTTTATCGACCTGCCCTTCGTCGAGCGGGTTCGTCGCTTGCACGCCCTGGGTTTCGCAGTGGAAATCTGGGACTGGACGCGCCACGACATCGACGCCCTGGCCGCTACCGGCGCCCGCTTCACCTCCATGACCGGGTATGTTTCGGGCGACCTGGTCACCGCCGAGGGACGCGCCGCGCTGCTGGCCAGTGCCCGGGAGTCTCTGGCCGTCGCAGAGCGGCTCGGCTGCCCCTCCCTCAACCTGCATGGCACCGGCCTGGACAGCAACGGCCTGCCGGTCAGGCCCCTGCCCACCGTGACTGGCGCGCAATGGCTGGCCGCGCGGGACACCCTCATGGCGATCGCGCGCCTGGGCGAGGCCGCTGGCAAAGTCTTCCTCCTGGAGAATCTCAACACCGCGGTGGATCATCCGGGGGTTCCCTTTGCGCGTGCCGAAGACACTCTGGCGCTGATCGAGGCCGTGGACAGCCCACACCTGCGGCTCAATCTGGACCTCTATCACGCCCAGATCGGCGAGGGCAATCTGATCGAGTTGATCCGGCGCGCCGGGGCGGCTATCGGCGAGATCCAGGTGGCCGACGTGCCGGGCCGCTGCGAACCCGGCACCGGCGAAATCCATTACCCCGCCATCGCCCGGACGCTTGCCGAGCTGGGTTATCGAGGCGTGGTCGGTCTGGAGGGCTGGGCGGCGGATGGCAATTGCGAACGTGCGCTCCAGCGTTTCAAAAGTGCCTTCACGTTATAGATCCAGGTTTTCATCCCGTTTGCATAACAACAAAAGGAACCGGACATGCTACTTCGCAAACTGCTGTGCGCCGCCTTCGCGCTTTCCCTCACTCCCCTGGCCCTGGCCGACTACCGCATCGGTGTCAGCATTGCCAAGGTCGACGACAACTTCATGACCTACGTTCGCCGTAACCTCGAGGAAGCCGGCAAGACGCAAAAGGTCTCCCTGCAATTCGAGGACGCCCAGGGCGATGTCGTGCGCCAGCTCAACCAGGTACAGAGTTTCCTGGCCCAGAACGTCGACGCCGTGATCGTGCTGCCGGTGGACACCGCCGCCACCGTCAACATCACCCAGGCCGCCACCTCCGCCAAGGTCCCGCTGGTCTACGTCAACCGCCGCCCCGACGATCCCGGCATTCCCAACGGCGTGGTTGCCGTGGCCTCGGATGACCTGCAGGCCGGCCAGCTGCAGGCCCGGTTCATTGCCAAGCGGTTGAACGGCAAGGGCAGCATCGCCCTGATCATGGGTGAACTGACCCAAAACGCCACCCGGGGCCGTTCCGAAGGCCTCAAGGAGGGCCTCAAGGCCTTTCCGGGCATTCAGGTGGTGGTGCAGCAGAACGCCGATTGGGATCGCAGCAAGGGCATGGACCTGACGAGCAACTGGTTGACCGCTGGTACAGACTTCGACGCCGTCGTCGCCAACAACGACGAAATGGCGATCGGCGCTGCCATGGCGTTGCGCCAGGCTGGCAGGGAGGACGTCCCCGTGGTGGGTGTGGATGGCTTGCCCGATGGCCAGGCGGCCATCAAGCGCGGCCTGTTGGCGGCTTCGGTGTTTCAGGATCCCAGGGGCCAGGCGCTGCAGGCCGTGCAGGCCGCGCTGAAGATGATCCGCAAGGAGCCGGTGCAGGGAGACGTCTGGGTCCCCTACGAACTGATCACCGCAGACAATCTGGCGACCTATGCGGCACGCTTCAAATAGTGCAGGCCGATGCACGCTTGAAGCCGGTTCGCTCCCAGCGCCCCGAGCAGGTGGCCATAAAAAACCCGGCTCGTGGGCCGGGTCAACCACATCTACACGTAGCGCGCCCTGATCCAGGGGCCTATTTCCTCGGCCACCAAGGGCCTCGAATACAGGAACCCTTGAACGATCCGGTACCCCTGGTTTTGCAAGACTTGCTGTTGCGCCAACGTCTCGACGCCCTCGGCGACCACTCTCATCTGCAAGCTTTCGCCGATACGGATGACGGCCTCGCTCAAGGCCTGGCTGGTCGTATCGCACTCAAGGTCGTGGACGAAGCTTCGATCAAGCTTGAGCTCCTGGATCGGCAAGCGCCGCAGGTAGCTGAGGCTTGAATAACCGGTACCGAAATCATCCATTGCCAGGGTTATACCCAAGGCATGAACCTGCTCGATGGTGGTCAGCGTGTCCGGATTGATGTCCATCAGCACATTTTCGGTAATCTCCAACGTCAGGTCCCTGGCTTGCAGGCCATGGGCCCGCAGCGTCCGCATCAGGATCGTCGGAAGGTCACGGTCATGAAAATGGGTGGGCGACATGTTCACCGATACCGCCGGCACCAACAGTCCCTGCTTGCGCCACGCGGCCAATTGACGACAGGCCTCGCTGAGCACCCAGAGGCCCAGCTCGCTGATCAGCCCGCACTCCTGCGCCAGCGCAATGAAACGAGCGGGCGAAATCTCTCCCAGTTGGGGATGCGTCCAACGCGCGAGCACTTCCACCCCATACAACGCCGACCGGCCCAGATCGATCTGCGGCTGATAGGCCAGGTGCAGGGATCGCTGATCCATCGCCTCACGCAGCGCCGCTTCCAGGCGCAACCGGCATTGGGTCAGTTGGCTAAGCCCATCGTTGAAGAAACAGACGCTTCCCCGCGCACGAGTCTTGGCTTGGTACATCGCCATGTCGGCGCGGTGCAGGAGCACCTCCATGGTGCAGCCATCCTCGGGAAACAGGCTGACGCCAATACTCGCCGAGGGCCTGAGGGTCACACCGCACACCTGGCTAGGAACATTCAGGCGTGCCCGCAGTTTCTCGATCAGGTCGATCGCCTGCGCCGAGTCGCATTGAGGCAGCACCAGCACGAACTCATCGCCCGATAACCGACTGACGATATCGTGCTCACGCCGGTCCTCGGACAGGCGATGGGCGACCAGACGCAGAAACTCATCGCCGGCCGGATGCCCCAACGAATCGTTGACCTGCTTGAACCGGTCCATGTCGATGAACACCACAGCCAGGCTCGACTGATGTCTGGACGCATCGGCGATCGCCTGCTCGGCCCGGGCGTGGAGCAGATTGCGATTGGCCAGCCCCGTCAGTTCGTCATAGAACGCCAGCTTGCGTATGTGCTGGCGCGACTCTTCCCGCTCCAGCGCCAAGGCACACAAATGAATGCAGGCGTCGACAAGCAACTGATGAAGCCTGCTTGGCTGGCCTGAGTCGCGGTAGTAGAAAGCGAACAGGCCGAGCACTCGTCCGTCGTTGGACTTGACGGGCGTCGCCCAGCATCTCGTCAGGCCCAGTGGCTGCTTCTGCTCCTTGAATCGCGCCCAGAACGGATGAGCGTCGAGTTCGCTTATCGTGGCGGCCTCGCCGCTGAATACCGTCGCAGCCAAGGCATCGAGCCCGGCTCCCATGGCCGTGCCGTCCAGGGCCATGCAAAAGCCTGACGGCAAGCCAGGGGCAGCCAATGTCTGCAGGCACCCGCGGTCATCGACATGCAGGACCGAAGCAGTGACTTCAGGGGCGATCCGTTGGACTTCGAGGCATGCCAGGTTCAAGACGGTTTTCAATGACTCCTCGCGCACCATCGCCTCGAGAATCTTGTGGCGCAGCACCTCATGCATCCGCGTATGCGTCACGTCCGTCAACACGCTTACGGTGTTGGCCAGTTGTCCATGGGCATCGTGGACCGAATGGCTGGTGATGTTGCACCACACCCGCGGCCCTTCCCGGTGATAGCCATAGTTCTGTCCGTGATAGACATGGTGTCTGGCCACCTGGTGGCGAATCCCTGCGACCTGGCGGTGTTCAAGGTGCGGCGCGAGCAGCTCGATTGGCGTCTTGCCGGCAGCCTCTTGAGCGCCATAGCCGAACATCTGGACGAAACCGTCATTGACGAAAATGATCCGCCAGGAGGCATCCGTTATGAGGATGGCGTTTTCGGTGGTGTCGACGACCAGCGACAAGAGATACAGGCGATGCTGTTCTTCATGTTGCTGGGTAATGTCCTTGATGAAGGCGGTATACAGGATCTGCCCTTGAGTCTCGACCCTCGAAATGGACATCGCCCCCCAACGACGAGAGCCGTCCTTGCGCTCGATCGGCACAGTGCGACTGGTGCCGACGATCTTGTTGATGCCGGTGCGGCGGTTGGCATCGATGAACCCATCGTGATGAGGGCGAATCTTCTGCGGGACCAACAGGTCCACATTTCGGCCCATGACTTCGTCAGGACTGTACCCCCAAAGCTTCTGGGCAGCCTCGTTGAACAAGATGATGGAGTTATGGCTGTCGATGACGACGACGCTGTCGACACTCTGCTCCAGGGTCTGGATGAAGACTTGCGAAAGATCCTTATGATCCGGCATGGCAGTGATCTACTGAAGGAGATGGGCATGAGCAGAATCCCTTCCAGTACTTGATGCTTGGCGAGGCGAATCCAGCCTCGCTGCGATCCTGCGAAGACGTTGCAATGGAGCTGCAAGCCAAGGGTGACGGGGTGGCGGGAAGAACTGAAGCAAGACGTCGGGTCGGCAAGAAACCTCTGCGAACACGGCTGCAGGCTGGCATATACGGGCGTATCTCTTATTGGTAGAAGCACAGGCGAATGAATACCAATGTGCCACTACCCGACATTCCTCCCTTGACTCAAATCAACGAACCGCAGCAGTGGGTTGCTACCGGTTGAGACAGGCCTCGATCCTGACCGTTGACGACCTGCTATCAGCCTGCAGATCGCCCTTGGGATTGCGTCGGCTGCTCGACACAGGCAGGAGCAGCTCGTACTCGATTGCGGCCTGCGTGCTTGGCTGTATAGCGCATCGTCCGCACGGACGATCAGTTGGCTCGGACTGTCTCCCGCCAGCGACAGGGAGGCGACTCCACAACTGATCGTGATCTGCAATGGGCCTCGGTCCGTTTGAATAATGGCCGCTTCGATGGTCACGCGTAGCTTCTCGGCCACCGCCAGCGCATCGACCCCGCTGGTATGAGGAAGGACCACCCCGAACTCCTCTCCTCCAAGCCTGCCGAACACGTCATGGGCCCGAAGCACGCCGTTGCAGAGAGTGGCCACCTGTTTCGCGCCCCTGAAACCGCAACCGGTACTGCCCGGGGCTCTCTCCGGTCCATTTCTTGAATGCCCGGTGAAAAGCACTCGGCTCCTGAAACCCCAGCTGCTCGGCGATCTCGCTGATGTTCGCCTGGCCCTGGCGCAGCCGTTCGAACGCCACCCCGCGCCGTACCTCGTCCTTGATTTCCTGGTATGAACAGCCCTCACGCCCCAGCTTGCGGCGCAAGGTGCTGGGGCTCAGGCGCTGTTCCAGGGCGAAGGCCTGCAAGGTGGGCCATTCGCTGTAATGGCTATGGCGCAGGCGCTGGTAGACCTGGGATGCCAGCCCATGCTGGTTGCGGAAGCGAATCACCAGCCATTGGGGAGCGGTACGCAAGAATGCTTTCAGCGAGGCCAGGTCCTGGACCACCGGCAGCCGCAGGTAGTGACTGGCGAACTCGATTTCGGTGTGTTCGGTGCCAAAGGTCAGGTTCGGCCCCCAGAGCAAGGGATCATCCTGCAGTGACAGGCGGTTATGGTGAAAATCCGCCCGGTCGATGGGGATGCGCCGTCCGCCCAGCCAACACAGCAGGCTGATCATCAATACCATGAACGTTTCCTCCCCCAGTCTGCCGAGCTCACGGCTCTGCGAACGGGTCTGCAAGCTGATGACCGCGCGCTTGCCCCGCACACTCAACGTGCCACGGAAATCACGCAGGAACAGTCCGAAGTTGGCCAGGCACTGGCGCATGGCTTTTTCCAGCGTCGGTTCCTGGATCAATGCCCGGCAGATCAAGGCAAAGCTGCCCGGCGGCATGCCATGGGAGTCCAGCTGGAAAAACTCGTCGTTCAACTCACGAATCTGCACCAGCCACAACGCGGCGAAAGCCTTGGCCGGTACCCGTGCCGTCGGCTGATCCACCCATGCCGGATCGATCCCCACCTGCTCGAGCACCGAGCGCAGGCGCTGCGGCTCGTCACGCAGTGCATGAAGCATGGGGTACATGAAGTAGACCGCCACCGAGTCCGTTTCCCGCATTGTTGAACGCCCCTCTCGTCACCCCTGGACATGGCAAAAAACGCCATCACCCCTGGACAGTTTTGGCATAGGCCAGTGGCGCTGCAGATTCTAGACTCCTGGCCAACAAAAAAGACCTGCCTGGAGAGTCGCCATGAACCCTTCCGATATTTTTGTGATGAGCGCCGTCCGTTCTGCCATCGGCAGCTTCGGCGGTTCGCTCAAGGATGTGCCGCCTGTGCAGCTGGCAACCGACATTTGCCGCGCCGCTATCGAGCGGTCGGGCCTGGCGCCCGAACACATCGGCCATGCGGTGATGGGCCATGTGATCCCCACCGAAGCGCGTGATGCCTATATTTCACGGGCCGTGGCGATGAATGCGGGCCTGCCGAAAGAGACGCCTGCCTTCAACGTCAACCGCCTTTGCGGTTCGGGTCTGCAGGCAATCGTCAGCGCCGCGCAAAGCCTGATGCTGGGAGATGCCGGCGCGGCGCTGGCCGGTGGCGTCGAGTCCATGAGCCGAGGCGCGTACCTGCTGCCGCAGGCCCGCTGGGGCGCACGAATGGGCGACATGCAGGCCATCGACTACATGCTTGGGGTCCTGCAGGACCCGTTTGGCGGGTTCCACATGGGCATCACCGCTGAAAACATCGCCGAGCACTACGGCATCAGTCGTCAGGCCCAGGATGAATTGGCGGTCCTCAGCCAGCAGCGGGCCGCCCGGGCGATTACCGAAGGGCGTTTCGATGGGCAGATCGTGCCGATCGAAATCAGCACCCGCAAAGGAACGGTTTCCTTTGCCACGGATGAGCATGTCCGAGGTGAGGTGGATGTCGAGCAATTGAGCCGCATGAAACCCGCCTTCAAGAAGGACGGCAGCGTTACCGCCGGCAATGCGTCCGGCCTCAACGACGGGGCCGGTGCATTGATCCTGGCCACGGGCCAAGTCGTCCAGGCTCAAGGCCTCAAGCCCATGGCCCGATTGGTGGGTTACGCCCATGCCGGCGTCGAGCCTTCGATGATGGGCCTGGGACCGATTCCCGCCACCCGCCTGGTGCTCAAGCGCGCCGGCCTGACCGTCGCCGACCTGGACGTCATTGAGTCCAACGAAGCCTTCGCTGCCCAGGCCTGTGCCGTCGCGCAAGAGCTGGGGTTCGACCCGCAGAAGGTCAACCCGAACGGATCGGGCATTTCCCTGGGGCATCCGGTAGGCGCGACCGGCGCCATCATCGCCACCAAGGCCATCCATGAATTGCATCGCTGCCAGGGCCGCTATGCCCTGGCAACCATGTGCATTGGCGGCGGCCAAGGCATCGCCGTGTTGTTCGAACGGGTGTGATCCAGGAGATGCGCATGAATCCACGAAATATCGGCGTCATTGGCGCCGGCACCATGGGCAACGGTATTGCCCAGGTCTGCGCCTTGGCCGGCTTCGACGTAACGCTGATCGACATCAGCGAGACGGCCCTGCAGAAAGCCATCGCGACGATTGATAAAAATCTCGACCGCCAGGTCGCCAAGGACACGCTGACCCCCGAGCGAAAATGCGCAGCCTTGGACAGGATCCGCACCCGCTGCGATTACGACAGCCTCCAGGATGCGCAACTGGTGATCGAGGCCGCCACCGAAAACCTCGACTTGAAGCTGCGCGTCCTGCAACAGATCGCGGCCCAGGTCAGCGCCGATTGCGTGATCGCCTCGAACACTTCGTCACTGTCCATCACCCAGCTCGCCGCCAGCGTCAGCCGACCTGAGCGCTTCATCGGCCTGCACTTCTTCAATCCGGTGCCGGTGATGGGCCTGATCGAAGTGATTCGTGGCCTGCAGACCAGCGACGCCACCCACGCCCTGGCGCTGGACATGGCCACCGCCCTCGGCAAGACCGCCATCACCGCCGGCAACCGTCCGGGATTCGTGGTCAACCGGATCCTGGTGCCGATGATCAATGAAGCGATACTGGTGTTCCAGGAAGGCCTGGCCAGTGCCGAGGATATCGACGCGGGTATGCGCCTGGGCTGCAACCAGCCGATCGGCCCTCTGGCCCTGGCGGACCTGATCGGCCTGGACACGGTGCTGGCAATCCTCGAAGCCTTCTACGAGGGCTTCAACGACAGCAAGTACCGCCCTGCCCCGTTGCTCAAGGAAATGGTCGCCGCCGGTTACCTGGGACGCAAGACGGGGCGTGGCTTCCATGCCTATGCCTGAACGCTGCTCACGCTTCGCCGAATATCGGGACAAGGTGCTGGAGCTCTTTGCCTGCAAGGGTTTCGGTCAGGTCGGCATGCGTGAGCTCGCAACCTGCCTGGGGCTCGCCCCAGGCTCGCTGTATCACCATTACCCCAGCAAGCAGCATTTGTTGCTCGACCTGATCGAAGAGTTCTACGAAGAGTTGCTCGCCACCCTGCAACGCGTCGAACGAACCGCCCCGGCGAAACGCGACAGGCTCGACCTTGTGATCCGCGCGCACCTGAACCTGCATCAGGAGATGCCTTGGCACTTCCGTCTGGCGGAACGTGACAGCGGTTGCCTGAACGAGGCGCAACAGGAACGGGTCCGGCAGTTGCGCGAACAGTATGAGAGCAAGCTCTTGCTGCTGCTCGGCGTGCGCCTGCAACTCGACGAACAAGGCCAGATGGCTGCCGCTCATGCCATTGCCGCCTTGCTCAACAGCGCGCCCAGTTGGCTTGGTCAATATGCGCTGGATGAACAAGCACGCGGCCTGATGATGACAAATATGGTGGGCGGTGCCATCGAGCGCTTGCTGTCGCCAGTTTCTCGCCCCGGCGCGAGAAAACAATCCACTCGTCAATCAGGTCAGGCTTGCGAAGGGTGAATTGCTTCGAGACCCGCCGCGCTGCCCCACCCTTATCGCCCTCATCCAGATCGCGTTGACAGCGGCATGTTCCCCCGCCATCGCAGCCCTGGGCCCTTTAAAAGTGATTCGAATCAAGGTATTGCACGATCATTTTTGAGCAGAATCCAGTGATCGAAACAGCAGTCCCCCAACCAGCCGCAGCGTCACTTACAGCCCTTTATTTACCGACCTTCACCTCAGCTCAACCCATAGTATTAACCCAGCCCTCCAAGCAATAACGCCAATATACTGTCGCCATTTTTGGCAAAAATACCAAAGACTAAAATAGTGACGTTTTTCCGACAAATGGCATCACCATGCCATTGCTGGGCGTTCGAATGAAGGCTCATCATCCGCGTGTCATTGCTACTCGTCTGCCCCTTCAAGGGCTGGCGCAGGACGCAACAATCGCATCGCTTCTATGGGAGCAACACCGGGATGATGACTGTATACGTTATGGTCATGGCGATCTGCAGTGGCAAGGAAGGCTGCGTGGAAGAACGCAAGCCGGGACCGACCTATGCCACCAAGGAAATATGCATGGAAACGGCCAGGGGCATGGCGCCCCGCAAGGGCGTGAAATTCAAATGCCGCCGTCAGCAAGTGCAATTGATCGTGCCGAACCACATACCCCATGCGGCCGGTCTCGAGAACGTGGTCTCGACCGACACCAAAAGGCAGCCTTAGGCTCTGTCCGAAAAATCTTGAGCCCAAGATCAGGCTGTTTTCAACGCAGCCTGAACGAGTATCACGGTTTTTCGTAAGGCGTATGGTTCTCGGGCGGCATCGTCCACTCATGACCCAGCACCTCCACCAGAAAGATCGGCATGCCCTTCCTTGCCCGCCATCGGCCGCCCGCCAAAGGTGCCGGTGAGTCTGCCGATCCACTGGGCGGCGTCGTCCACATAGGTAAAGACCACCGGGATCACCAGCAGGCTGAGCAGGGTCGACGTCATCAGGCCGCCCAATACGCCGATGGCCATGGGCGCTCGAAAACTCGGATCGGCCCCTATACCCAGGGCCACCGGTAGCATCCCACCCCCCATGGCCATCGTGGTCATGATGATGGGACGGGCACGCTTGCCACAGGCATCGATAATCGCATCCCAGCGGGAAAGGCCATGATCCCGGCGAGCGAGGATGATGTAGTCGACCAGCAGGATAGAGTTCTTCGTGGCGATGCCCATCAGCATGATGAGCCCGATCATCGCCGGCATCGACATCTCGGTGTCGGTGAAGAACAAGGCCACGAATGCCCCGGGGATCGATAGCATCGGCGCCGCCAGGATTGTCAACGGCTGCATGAAATCCTTCAGCAGCAAGACCAGCACCATGTAGATGCACAGGACGCCCGTCAGCATCGCCAGGCCGAAGCCGATGGCCAGCTCGCCCATGGCCTCGGCATCGCCACCGGAGGTTTGCACCACCCCTGCCGGCAACGTCCGCAGGCTGGGCAACGCCAGCACCGCCTGCTCGACGTCTCCCAAGGCTTGGCCGTTGAGCTCGACTTCGATGTCGACGTTGCGCATGCGGTCGTAGCGTGCGATTTCAGCCGGGCCGCTGCCGATTTCCAGCGTGGCGACATTCTCCAGCGCTACAGGCCCCCTGGCCCCGGGAACCGGAAGCCGCTTGAGCACCTCGATGTCTGCCCGGGCAGCATCGGCAAGCCTTACCACCACCGGCACCTGTCGCTCGCTGAAACTCAACTTCGCGAGCGCCTGGTCGTAATCCCCCAGGGTAGCGACCCGCAGGGTATCGGCGATCGCAGCGGAGGTGACGCCCAGGTCGGCGGCGCGCGCAAAGTCAGGACGCACGATCAACTCGGGTCGCACCAGGCTGGCGGTTGAAGTGACCGCGCCGCCCCCTGGAAGCGTACGCAGCTCGCGCGCTACCTGCTGCGCATGTCGGGTCAGCACCAGAGCGTCTTCACCCGCCAACACCAGCACGAAGTTGTCCGAACCGCCCATGCCGACCCCGACCCGCACTCCCGGCAACACGCCCAGCGCTTCGCGCAGTTCGCCCTCGATCTGTTGCTTGCTCAGGCCGGGGCGGTCATTGCGGTGTGCGATGCTGATCGTGAGTACGGCGGTACGCACGTCCCCGGCGGAACTGGCAGGCGGTTCGCCTGGATCATCCTCGGCGGCGCTTTTACCAATGGCGGTGTAAACCCGCTTTACCTGGGGGTTCTGTTCGACGATCCGGCGTGCCCGTTCGGCGAGGGAAAGGGTATCGGCCATCTTGCTGCCCGGAGCGAGTGTCAGCGTGACCTGGGTTTGCCAATCGTCATCGGCAGGAATGAACGTTCCTGGCAACGACACCGCGAGCATCAGGCCACCGGCGAAAAAGGCCGCCGCGATCGTCACCGTCAACAGACGATGACGCAAGCACCAGCGAGCCCAGGACAGATACAGGTTCATCCACCGTGAAGACTGTCGGTTCGACGACTTCGGTGCTCTGAGCAGGTAGGCCGCCATCATCGGGGTCAACATTCGCGCGACGAGCAGTGAAAAGAACACCGCAATGGCAGCTGTCCAGCCGAACTGGACGAAGAACTTGCCGACGGTCCCGCTCATGAACGCCGTCGGCAAAAATACCGCGATCAAGGTGAACGTGGTGGCTATCACTGCCAACCCGATCTCATCAGCGGCCTCCAGCGCGGCCTGATAAGGAGTCTTGCCCAGCCGCATATGGCGCTCGATGTTCTCGATCTCGACTATGGCATCGTCCACCAGCACACCGATCACCAGGGACAAGGACAACAGCGTTACGGTGTTCAGCGTGAATCCCATCCAGTGCATCACGGCGAAGGTCGGAATGGCCGACAGGGGTAGCGCGACGGCGACAACGGCGGTCGCTCGCCAGTCACGCAGGAAGAAAAACACCACCAGGATGGCAAGGGCGGCACCTTCGTAGAGCAGGCGCATCGAACCGTCATAGTTCTCCACCACCAGCTCCACCGAGTTGAATACCTCTGTGACCACGATATGAGGATGCCTGGTCTTGAGGGCGTCGAGGGCGGCCTGGACGCCTTCGCCCACTTCGACCTCCCCGGCGCCGCGCGCGCGCAGCACCTCGAAACCGACCACTGGCTGGCCGTTGAGCAGTGCGGCTGAACGCGGTTCGGCCACCGTATCGGCCACGGAGGCGATTTCGTCGAGCCTGACACGGCGACCGTCGCTCAGGGTGATTTCGAAACGGGCGATTTCTTCGCTCGACTGCACGTTGGCCAGCATGCGGATCGACTGTTCCGCGCCGCCCAGATAGGCCCGGCCGCCGGACGCCTCCTGCTGCATCTGCCGCAGCTGGCGGGAGATATCCAGGGCGCTGGTATTGAGGGCGAGCAGTTTCACCGGATCCAGGTCGATGCGCACCTCACGACTGACCCCACCGACGCGGGAAACCGCCCCGACACCCCGAACCGCCAGCAGCGCCTTGCTGAGTTCGTGCTCGACGAACCAGGACAGGGCTTCATCGTCCAGGCGCGTCGATGCCAGGGTATAGATCAATATCGCCGAGCCGGCGATGTCGACCTTTCTGATCACCGGGTCCCGCAGGTCGGCGGGCAAGTCCGCGCGCACACGGGCCACGGCGTCGCGAACCTCGTCCAACCCTTGCTGGCTGGACTTCTCCAGACGAAACTCGACGGAGATGTCCACGGTGCCGTCGGACAGGGTGCTGCGAATGTGCTTGACGCCCTGCACCGTGGCGAGGGAATCCTCGATCTTGCGGGCGACGTCGTTTTCCAGCTGGACCGGCGAAGCGCCCGGCAATTCAGCCGTCACCGTCACCACCGGCAAGTCGATATCGGGAAACTCCTGCACTTTCATCATCGCGAAACTCATCAGGCCAACGAACGTCAGCAGGATGAACAGCAGAATGGCCGGTGTCGGGTTTCGGATCGACCAGGACGACACGTTCAGGCTCATGGCTGGCTCTCCGGCAAACGCAGGCTGCCAGCACCCGCCCTCGAACTGGATGTCACCTGGTCAGGGTCGGGAGCCGGCAGCGCCTCAACGACCCGGACATGATCGCCTTCGTTCAGGAAGCCGCCACCGGCCAGGACCACGGGGCTAGCAGGGTCGAGGCCATGAATGATTTCGATCCGCTCGCCCACGCTGCGCCCGACCGATACCTTGCTTCGCATGACCCTGGCGTCCGGCCCTACGCGCAGCACGTAGCTGAAGCCATCGCTCAACAGTACCGCGCTCTGCGGCAAGGTCATCGCCCGATCGGCACCCACCTCGAATTCGCCTCGTGCGAACATGCCGGCACGGGCGACGCCACCGGCCGGCAGATCGACATAGGCCATCCCGTTGCGGGTTTGCGTATCCACCGTGGGCGCGATCATCCGCAGGGTGCCCTGCGCCACCTGGCCATCGGCCAGGCGTACCCTGGCCACCTGGCCGGGTTTCAACCGCGCAAGATCGGCGGCCGCGACTTCGGCCCGCCATTCGAGCCGCTGGCCACGGATCAGGCGAAACAGTTCCTGGCCAGCCGGCAGCACGGCGCCCACGGTGGCGGTTCGAGACGAGATGACACCGTCGTCCGGGGCCAGTACCTGAGTGTGGGCCAGTCGAAGGCGCCGCAACTGCTCGGTGGCCTCGGCGGACTTCAGCCGGGCCTGCGCGGTGCGCTCGGCCACCAGGTATTGGGTGATCTGCTGCGCTGACATCGCACCGTCGACCTCCAGCAAGCGCGCCCGCTTGGCATTGGCCTCGGCTTCGACAAGGGCAGCCCGCGCCTCCGCCGTGGCGGCCTGACTTTGCGCAAGCTCGGCGCCAGGCGTGTCGGGGGCAAAGGTGGCGAGCAACTGGTTGCGCCGGACCTGGTCGCCGACATTGACCTTGACCTCCGCCAGGCGCAGCCCGTCCGCCTCGGTCCCGATGCTCGCCTCCTGCCACGGCATGATGTCGCCGTTGGCATGAATCCGCACGGGAAGCCGCAACGGCTGCAGCGTGGTGACCGCGACCGAAAGCGCAGGCTTTGCCGCGGGGGCTGCCTGGCTGACATCCGGCGTGGATTCAGAGGGGCTCGTTGCAAGGGCGACGATCACCAAAATGATCGCTGCGGCGGTGCTCACGGCCACGAGAGCCGTTTGGCGGGAGATCGATTTCATGCGGGTGGTATTCCTGGACACAGCGCTGTCGGCGCGATGCTGATGGGGCTTGTGCGCAAATCGCTGCAAGGCGGCCACTATCCAGCGGGAAACCTTTCCAGATCCTTACCAGGAACAAGGAGCGAAAGATGTCGCCCGGTAAGTGTTCGGTAAGACGAAGCTGCCGATCATCGCGGCGTCCTTATCCTCGCTCTGGAGAGCTGCATGTCTCTTTCACGCTTCCCTGCTCCGAAACGCTTGACGGCGCTGACGCGCTGCATGGTCATTTCAGCCGCTCTGGTTGGGTCGAGTACGTCCCTGGCGATCCGCGCCGCCGAACCGGAACGCGCCGAAGGGAGTTCATCCTGGGGGCTGGGGATCGGTGTCGCCAGCAGCCAACAGCCCTATACCGATATCGATCGGGATAACCAGGTCATACCGCTGATCTATTTCGAGAACGATTATCTTGAGGTGTTCGGCACCACTGCCGAGATCAAGCTGCCGAGCCTGCGCCTCGATGACACTCAGCAACTGAAGTTCAACGCAGTGATCCACTACGACTCCAGCGGCTATGAGGACGACGACGCACGGATTCTCGACGGTATGGATGACCGGGACGGCGGCCTATGGGCCGGGGGGAACGTGAAATGGGAAAACCCATGGGCGAACGTCACGGCGCAGTGGACGGCCGACGCCTCGGGCAACAGCGATGGACAGCGCTTCACCCTCGGCCTGGACAGGACCTGGGAGCTGGGCGACCGGATCAGGCTCACTCCGCGGCTGGCCGCCGTCTGGCAGGACAAGGACTATGTCGACTACTATTTCGGGGTTCGCGACGAGGAAGCCCGTTCCGATCGCCCAGCCTATGACGGGAAGTCCGCTATGAACACTGAATTCGGCCTGCGTGGTACCTACCTGTTCGATCGACACCACTCGGTATTTCTCGACCTGGAAGCGGTACGCCTGGCCAATGAGATCAAGGACAGCCCGCTGGTGGATGCTTCTACCGAAAACAGCGTGCGCTTCGGTTACCTGTACCGTTTCTGATGAGCCGCATACTCCTGGTCGAGGACCACGAACGGCTTGCGCAGCTGATCTGCAAGGGCCTGGCCGGCGTCGGCATCGCGGTGGATGTGGTCGGCCGCATCGACACCGCCTGGGCGGCCGTGCAGCGGCTTCCTTACCAGGCAATGGTCCTGGACCGAGGGCTGCCGGATGGCGACGGGCTCGTGCTGCTGCAGAAAATGCGCAGGGTCGCCCTGGGCTTGCCGTGCCTGGTCTTGACGGCGCGGGATGCGCTGCATGATCGCGTCGAAGGCCTGGACGCCGGCGCGGACGACTATCTTCCCAAACCCTTCGCCATGGATGAGATGGTGGCACGGGTCAAGGCGCTGCTTCGCCGCCCCGTCCAGCTCAGCACCCTCAATCCCAGCCATGGCGACCTGACCTTGCGACCCGACACCGGCGTACTGTGCCGAGGGGACAGGAGCGTGGCCCTGTCCGCTGCGGAAATGCAGATCATGCTGCTTCTGGTGCGCAATCAGTCCGATGTGGTGCGACGCAAAGCATTGGAGGCGGCAGCCTGGGGATTGACCGATGCGGTCACACCCAATGCACTGGACGTCGCCCTGCACCGCATTCGTCGTAAATTGATCATGGTGGGGTCGCAATACACCATCGTGAACGTCAGGGGACATGGCTATGCCCTGGGCACGCATGATCAGGTTCAATAGCCTCGCCGTTAAGGTGTTGCTCGCGTATGTCGCCGGGGCAGCGCTGACCACCGCGCTGGTGGTGCTGGTGGTGGTTTCGATGTCCTCTTCCCAGAGCGACCTGCTCTCGGGCGCAGAAGTGGCCGATACGACACACGACATGGTCGATGACCTGGTGTTCGACAGCCAGGGCAATCCGGTGGACCTGGACGTCACCGACTTCGACGTCGAATGGGTGTTCGACAGCCTTAAACAGGAAACGGCTTACCGCGTGCTGGACGATTCCGGCAAGGTCGCGCTGGCTTCCGCCAGCGAAGTCCAATGGCCGCCCTACAGCGCGGCCAGCCTGCCGCCACCGGAGCGCTTCGTGTTCACGCATGCTGACGTGCGGATGCACGGCGCCACCGCGGTCGTCGAACACGAGGGACGCGTCTGGTATCTGCAATTCGCCGCCAGCACGAGGTTCCTGCACCTGGTCTACCGGGCCTTCGCACTGCCTTTCACCGGGCTGGGAATCGCCCTGTTCAGCCTGGTGCTGCTGTTCGTCTTCGGCACCTGCGTCTACGTCACCTTGAAATACACCTTCAAGCCACTGCGCGACATATCGAACCTGGCCGCCGCCATTTCCCCCCGGTCCATTCACGCACGCCTGCCAACCGCTTCGGTTCCGGCGGAAATCGCGCCCCTGGTCGAGAGTTTCAACCACGTGCTGATGCGCCTGGAACGTGGTTATCGCGTGCAGCAGGAATTCCTGGCCAAAGCGGCGCATGAGCTGAAGACGCCGCTGGCCTTGATCCGTGCCCAGATCGAATTACTGGATCAAGGCCATGAACGCGGAGCGCTGCTCAACGACGTCGAGCACATGACCCGCCAGGTCCATCAATTGCTGCACCTGGCCGAAGCGAGCGAGATCCAGAGCTACCGGTTCGCTACGGTCAACGTCCGCGAAGTGGTCAGGGAAACCGTCGATTACCTGCAACGAATGGCCGACACGGCACAGGTGAAACTGCTCGTCGGCGGCGATGCCGACACACAGTGGCTGGCGGATCGAGGCGCCCTCTTCACGCTACTCAAGAACCTGCTGGAAAACGCTCTCCAGCATGCGCCTCGAGGCAGCGACATTCATATCGAAGTGGATGCCGACACCCTGACATTGCGCGATCACGGTCCGGGCGTGGACAAGGAGCATCTGGTGCATCTCTTCGAGCGGTTCTGGCGCGGGGCCCATCGGCGTGATCACGGCGCTGGGCTGGGCCTGGCCATCTGCCAGGAAATCGCCACGGCCCACGGCTGGACACTGTCCGTACAGCGAGCGGATCCCGGGCTACGGTTCCAGCTTATCCGGCAGCAGTGAGACGCCCCGGAGCCATGCATCAGGAGGCGCGGGTTCGCCTGGACCCGCCTGTCTTTCTGTGGGGGCAACGGTATTTTTTGTTTTCCCCCCCCTTTATTTGGAAACAAATGTTTCCTATGCTGTCACCATGACGACTCAATCCGAAATATCCATCCGCCCAGGCCGCCCCCGCGAATTCGATACGGATGCGGTGCTGGACAAGGCAATCAAGCGCTTCAGCGAATATGGCTATCACGGCACCTCCATCGCCGACCTGAACGCCTGCCTGGGGCTGACGTCGGGCAGCATCTACAAGGCCTGGGGCGACAAACGCGGACTTTTTCTGGCGGCGCTCGATCGCTATATGGCGCTGCGCGCCGAAGCCATCGCCGCTCAGTTGCTGGACAGGCATTCGGGCCGCGACAAAATCCAGGCCTTGCTCACTCAATACGCGCAGCTGAGCGGCGAGATCCCGGGCCGCACCGGATGCCTGGTGGTCGAAGCCGCCGTGGAGCTTTCCCAGGCCGATATGGACGTGGCAGACCGGATCGCTGCACAGCAGAACAGGCGGGAGGCACAGTTGCGTCGCCTGATCGAAGAAGGGCAGCTCGACGGGTCCGTCAATGCACAGATCGATGCCGCTCCCCTGGCCAAACTCCTGCTGGCACTCCAGCAAGGCATGCGGGTATTGGGAAAGACCGGATCCAGCAGCGAGGCAATGTCTGGCATGGTTTTGGAGTTGATGCGCTTGCTCGAATGATTTTTTTGCCCAATTAGGAAACATTCAGTTCCATTTGAGGAAACCACATGAACACTCGATCAGCACAGCCTGATTTCGTCGGTCAGGATTTCCTGCTCCGCACCGACTTCTGGCAGCGTTTTCGCCATGCCAGCACACAGGTAAGTGACGTCAATATTCACTACGTCGAGGGCGGCGAAGGCCCACCCATCCTGCTGATCCCAGGTTGGCCGCAAAGCTGGTATGCATGGCGCTATGTGATGCCCCAACTGGTGGACGCCGGTTATCGGGTCATCGCGCTCGACCCTCGCGGCATGGGTGAAAGCGATGCGCCTGCCGGTCGTTATGACCTGGCCACTGTCGCCACCGAACTGCACCAGTTCGCCCAGGTCCTCGGATTGTTCGAAAACGGCCCCATCGATGTCGCGGGGCATGACGTAGGCACCTGGATCGCCTACGCCTGGGCCGCGGACTGGCGCTCGGACATCCGTCGCGTCGCACTGCTCGACGCGTTGATACCCGGCCTTTCAACGCCTCGCACCGACCTGCCTGTCGATGAGGCCAACCGACGCAGTTGGCACTTTGCGTTCAACCAGCTCGATGACCTCCCCCAGCTACTCATATCCGGGCGCGAAGAGGCCTTTCTCACCTGGCTGTTCAGGGCCAAGGCCCTTCAGCCCTGGACCATCACGCCTGAAGACATCGCCGTCTATGCACGCCAGCTTGCGGCCCCTGGCGCATTACGGGCGGTGACCGGCTACTACCAATCTGCATTGTCCGGCGAAGGGGTCGCCGCGAACCGTCGCCGCGCCGAGACGCCACTCGGCATCCCCGTCCTGGCCCTCGGAGCGCAGCGAGGTGTCGCGAATCACATCATCGATGCATTGAAGCCTCTGGCGGCAGATGTGCAAGGCGAGGTGATCCTCGATGCCGGGCATTACCTGCCAGAGGAAGCGGCCAACCGCGTGGCCGACCTGTTGGTTGATTTCTTCGGCAAGCCGTGAGGGAAATAGCGGTGCCTCTGCTCATTCTGCAAAGGCATACCGGCCTCAACTCAACGCCATGGCGTCCTGCTTGGAGGTAAAGAATCGTGCAAACAATTCGGACTGTGACTTGATATTCAACTTGGCGTAGATGTTACGACGGTGCACTTTTATGGTTTCCGCCGACAGGGAAAGCTTTCCTGCGATTTCCTTGTTTGAAAAGCCACTCAATAACAACTTGAGCACATCTTTTTCACGCACGGTGATCTGTGCCCCCAGCGAGGCGATGGTCTCTGGCCAGGGTGCTGGCTCGCCAGGATGTTTTGCCACGTCAACTTCAAAAGCCATGCGCTGGTGCATCAACGCTGTCACCCAGGGCTTGATGATATCGAGCGTCGTGATTTGTTCCTGGGTAAAGCGAACATTGCTGCCGAAGGACACGCATAGCGTTCTTTCGGGATCGAGCTTGACGTTGTATTGCGCCTCATCCACCGAGATGTACTGTTCAAAATACTGGTGGTAATACTCTGTCTCGAGAAAGTGCTCCGGCGCCACATCCAACATATGGAAGAAACCGGTCTGCGGATTTTCCCGATCGGCTATATAGAACGGGTCCAGCATGTAGAGCCCTTTTACATAGCGATGAATGAACGCATCGACTTCTTCCGTGTCGGCCACTTCAGGAAGGCTGACCACTTGAACTTGCTGATTGCTGAAAATCAATACGACCCAGTTATCGACCTGCACATGTTCATTCAAAAGACGGACAAGAGAGCTCCAGAACTCTGGACGATTCAACCGCATGATCAGTTGTCCGATCGATCGATGCCAAGCCAGGCTGTGAAGGTCGAGCGGCATTTTCTACCCCTTTAGGGTTAGGGATTCGTCGGGCGCGGATAAGTATTCGTAGGTATTTACTATTCGTCAATGCGGGGTATATTCGGTCCCGGGTTACGACGGCCATGAAGGCCATCGCCTTGACAAGGATAGTTGTATGAGCAAGTCGCGCCTGCGCCGCATTCTTTCAGCTTCGCTTCTTTGTATCGGGATAAACAGCTCGGCGGGTGCCGCAGAACCGACGATGTATCTGTATAACTGGTTCGGGTTTATCGCACCGCAGACTCCGAAAGAGTTCGAGCAGGAAACCGGCACCCGATTCCACATGGACCCATTCGACAGCGCCGAAATCATGCAGAGCAAGGTGATGGCCGGGCGTACAGGGTACGATGTGGTGGTGGCCACCTCCAATGTATTGCCAAGCCTCATCCAGGCAGGTGTGCTGCAACCGCTGGATCGCAACCAGCTCGGAAACTTGTCCCATGTCGACCCTGACATCCTGGCCCAACTGGCAGTCAATGATCCAGGCAACCGCTATGCCGTGCCCTATCTGTGGGGGACCACCGGCATTGGTTATGACGTGGACAAGATCAAGGCCGCCCTGGGCGACGATGCGCCGGTGGACAGCTGGGACCTGATCTTCAAGGAAGAGAACATCAGCAAACTCAAGTCGTGTGGCGTGGCGATGCTCGACTCTCCCAGCGAGATCATCTCCATTGCCTTGCATTACCTTGGGCTGCCAAGCAACAGCAAGAATCCGGACGACTACCAGAAGGCCCAGGCGCTGCTGCTGAAAATCCGTCCCTACGTCCTCTATTTCGACTCGTCGCGAATCGACGCCGACCTGGCCGATGGCAACATCTGCGCGGTCGTGGGCTGGGCAAACGGTGCGCTTGCGGCGCAGGCCATCAACGAAAAGAACAACACTGGTCGCAAGATCGCCTACAGCCTTCCCCGCGAAGGTGCGCTGGTCTGGTCGGAAAACCTGGTTCTATTGAAAGACGCCCCCCACCCGAAGGAAGGCATGGCATTCATCAACTACATGCTGCGTCCGGAAGTCATCGCCAAGACCTCGAATCACACCCTCTATCCCAACGCCAATAAAGACGCCACGGAATTCGTCGAGCAACAGCTGCGCGACAATCCCTGGATCTATCCGGACAAAAAGACGATTGCCACACTGGTTCCCCTCGAACCCCTGCCCTTGAAACTGGAGCGCATCCGCACCCGGGTCTGGACCAAGGTAAAGAGCGGCACTTGATCTGACGGAGTTGTCGTTGACGCCTCCTGCAACGCTTGAATCAGGCTCTGTTTGAGGCTTTTCAGACAGCGCCCAGGGTGGGAGAACCGCTGCAGTTCTGACGCGGCTATCTGAAGCCATGAACGTCACCCAGGGAAAAGACAGCCCGACGCCAGGGCTGTCATAGAGGGAAGGAATCCATTCATGCACCAAAGTAACCACCAGGGCTATCCGGAGTCAGACGACCGCAAGGCCTATAAGGAAATTGAAGAGCAAATCATCCATTGCACACCCGAACAAGCCTGGGCCATGTATTCCATTTCCACCGGAATGGTCCGACTCAACATCACCCAGGCAGTGAAGAAACTCATCGCCGCCGGGAACAAGGCGCTGCTGGCGCAGTTCCCGGAACTTGCCCCGGCCGCAACGGCCGATCACGAATCGAACAGACGCTCAACGCGCTGAATCCTGAGAGTCAGGCTCTGTACGAAAAGTCTGGAGGCGAAGATCAGGCGAGGCGGTTTTCAACGCAGCCTGAACGAGTGTCAAGGCTTTCCGTACCGAGCCTAGCGCCCTCAGGAGCCCTGGATGAGGCGAAGCGGCTATCGACAACTTCGATTCGACTGACCCGCCAATTTGCCAGATCAGGCAATTATTCGAGAGGATCAGGCAATCCGGTCTAACGCAATGACTTCTATAGTGGGTTAGAGTCATTCACATCAAATCGGTATCTGATCGAGTCACGGCGCCAGGCTCTGTACGAAAAGTCTTGAGACGAAGTTCAGGCGAGACTGTTTTCAACGCAGCATGAGCGAGTATCAAGGCTTTTCGTGCAAAGCCTGATGATGCGGTGTGTCCACAGCGGAAGTGGGCCAGATTGACCTTCCGCTACCGGCCTCCCCTTGTCTTCAACACGCGTCGTATCCAAGCACTGACCCACTCTTGTCCGGAGAGCTAGCCCATCATGAGTGCACTCACTATCAACGGCCGTGAATACACGGTCGACGTAGACCCAGGAACGCCCATCCTCTGGACCCTGCGCGACACGCTGGGCATGACCGGCACCAAGTTCGGCTGCGGCGCGGCACTGTGCGGCGCCTGCACCGTTCACCTCGATGGCCAGGCCATTCGTTCCTGCGTGACGCCCATTGCCGCCGCCGAAGGCAAGCACATCACCACCATCGAAGCGGCCACCAACGGCAGCGATCCGGTCGGCACCGCGGTCCATGAAGCCTGGGTCAAGCACGACGTGGCGCAGTGCGGCTACTGCCAGAGCGGCCAGA
This sequence comes from Pseudomonas sp. NFACC43, assembly GCF_900119645.1. Classification (NCBI taxonomy): domain Bacteria; kingdom Pseudomonadati; phylum Pseudomonadota; class Gammaproteobacteria; order Pseudomonadales; family Pseudomonadaceae; genus Pseudomonas; species Pseudomonas sp. NFACC43. The sequence goes on along the minus strand of NZ_FPKK01000008.1, from coordinate 152,042 downwards.
TCATGAGCGCCACCGCTTTCCTCAAGGCCCAACCCAAGGGCAAGCAACCCACCGTGGCTGAAATCGACTCAGCCATGGCCGGCAATATCTGCCGTTGCGGCACTTATGCCCGTATTCGCGCCGCGGTGGCTGATGCCGCCAAGGCCCTTGCCTGATCGGAGCTCGTCATGCTGAACGACATCTTTCCCGGTGAGGTTCCCCGCGCCTTGCAGCCTATGTTCGAGCGCGATCTTGCCGACGGCCCCACCACCCTGCCCCGTCGCAGTTTCCTTAAGATCGTCGGCATCGGCGGGCTGGCGCTGGGTGCCTTTCCGCACCTGGCCATGGCCCAACAGGCCAACGACACTGCCGGCGCCCCTCTCAAACCGGCCCAGCAACCGTCTGCCTTCGTGCAGATCGCCCCCAGCGGAGAGGTCATCGTGACCATCAATCGCCTGGAGTTCGGCCAAGGGGTGCAGACCGCCCTGCCGATGATTCTCGCCGAAGAACTCGATGCCGACTGGAGCCTGGTGCGCAGTCGCAACGGCAACGGCGACGCCGCCTACCAGGACCCGATCTTCGGCATCCACCTCACCGGCGGCTCCAATTCGATCAAGAACAGCTACATCCAATACCGCGAACTCGGCGCCCGCGCTCGCGCCATGCTGCTTGCCGCCGCGGCCGCGCGCTGGAACGTGGACGTGGCGAGCCTGAGCACGCAATCTGGCAAGGTGCTGGGGCCTGGAGGACGCCAGGCAAGCTATGGGGAACTGGCCGAAGCCGCAATGAAAATGCCCGTGCCCGAGCAGATCACGCTCAAGGACCCCAAGGACTTCCGCATCATCGGCCAGGCCACCACCCGCATCGATGCCAAGGCCAAGAGCAGCGGCCAGCAGGATTTCGGCATCGACATGCACCTGCCTGGGCAGCTTACGGCCGTCGTCGCCCGGCCACCGGTATTCGGCGCGAAAATCAGCTCCCTGGACGACAGCGCGGCGCGTGCCACCAAGGGCGTGAAAGCCGTGGTGCGGGTGCCGCTGGATGGCGGTGCCGAAGGCGTGGCGGTCATCGCCGATGGCTACTGGCAAGCCAAGCTCGCCCGAGACGCCTTGAAGCTGGAATGGAACCTGGCTGGCTTGGAGAAAGTCGACAGCGACAAGCAACTGGTCCAGTACCGGGAACTCGCCGGCCAGCCCGGCCCGTTGCATTTCGAGGCCGACATGGCGCCCCTGGCCACGGCACCGCACAAGCTCGAAGCCGAATTCGTATTCCCCTACCTCGCCCATGCCCCCATGGAGCCCCTGAACTGCACCGTGCAGCTTGCCGACGATGGCGCCCGCCTGTGGGTCGGCACGCAGTTTCCCGGCGGCGATGGGAGCGTGGCCGCCAAGGTGCTGAATCTCAAGCCGGAACAGGTCCTGGTCAACGTGCAGACGGCGGGCGGAGGCTTCGGCCGGCGTGGTGTCCCCAGCGGCGATTTCGTCGCCCTGGCCTGCGAGGTGGCCAAGGCTGCCCGCGCCAGTGGGCTGGAGGTCCCGATACGCACGCTCTGGAGCCGGGAAGACGACATCAAGGGCGGCTACTACCGGCCCATGCACCTGCACCGCGCGCGAATAGGCTTCGATGACAACGGCAAGGTACTGGCCTGGGACCACGCCCTGGTCGGGCAGTCGATCCTCAGCGGCACCCTGTTCGGTGGCCGGGTGAAAAACGGCATCGATCCTACCGCGACCGAGGGCATGCGCAACCCTTACCCGCTGCCGATGCGCCTGACGGTCCATCATCCCAAACTCAACGTACCGGTGCTCTGGTGGCGCAGCGTGGGTTCCACCCACACCGCCTTCGTCATGGAAACCTTGATCGACGAAATCGCCCGCACCACCCGGCAGGATCCGGTGGCCTACAGGATGAAGCTGTTCGGCGACCAAAGCCCTCGCCATCGCGCGGCCCTGCAACTGGCCGTGGACAAGAGCGAATATGGCAAGCGTCAGCTTCCCGCCGGCCATGCCTGGGGCGTGGCGGTCCATGAGTCGTTCAGTTCCGTGGTGGCCTATGTCGTGGAGGCCTCCGTGCAAGACGGTCGCCCGGTGCTGCATCGCGCCACCGCTGGCGTGCACTGCAACCTGGTGGTCAACCCGCGCAGCGTGGAAGCCCAGGTACAGGGCGCGGCCGTGATGGGCTTGTCCATGTGCCTGCCAGGCGGCGCTGTCACCTTGAAGGACGGGGTGGTGCAGCAGAGCAACTTCGCCGACTTCAGCGTGCCGCGCATCACCGACATGCCGGACATCGCCGTCCATGTCGTACCCAGCGCCGAGCCTCCCACGGGGATGGGTGAACCCGGCCTGCCGGCCCTGGCACCTGCTTTTGCCAACGCCATCGCGAGCCTCACGGGCAAGCCGCTACGCCAGTTGCCGTTCCAGCTGGCATGACGTGAAAAAGGCTGCCGGCTCTGCGAGCGAGTCGCAGTGTCCGGCAGCCTCACATGGGGCCTGGCGATGACCTTGCCACGCCAACGGGTGCAGTGCCGTTGCCCGATCTTCAATCGTAGAACGGTTCGACCAGCGTCCGGCTGCCCACGAAGAAGCTGTCCGCCACCAGCCGCAAGGGCTGCAGGTCCAGGTCGCGGGCCTTGTCCGTGATCAACTGCTGGAAATGCCGATACACCGCCGGGTATTCCCCTTCCTCCGAAACGGCCTGGCGCACGCCATCGATACTCAACAACGCGCCACCGTTGTCCAGCCGCAGGACACCCTCGGCGCAGCGAATCTCGATGCTCCAGAGCTCATCATGACCATGGTCGAAATCGAACTCCGCCCGGACATCGAGGTGGCGTGCATCCGACATCCTGATGCTGGCGGCGATAGGTGATTGGCAATTGTCCGGAACCCGCAGCTCGGCAGATTCGACGAACAGTGGCAAGGGCAGCAGATGGGTCGCGATGGACAGCGCGTTGATTCCGGGATCGAACACACCCAGGCCACCCGGCTGCCAGATCCACGCCTGGCCGGGATGCCACTTGCGCACGTCTTCCTTCCAGTCGATCTGCACGCTCTGCAACGTCCGGGTGGCCAACCAGTCGCGAGCGGCTTCGATTCCCGGCGCGTAGCGAGAATGCCAGGCGAACAGCGCGCTGACACCGTGCTTGTGCGCCTGGCTCACCAGTTCCATGGCTTCGCCCAACGTGGCGCACGGCGGCTTTTCCACCAGGACATGCTTGCCTGCGGCCAGCGCTTGCTGCACCAACGCGAATCGACCCTGGGGCGGCGTGCAGAACGCAATGGCATCGACCTGCGGGCCGTTATCGAGCAACTGGCCCAGGGACTGGAAATTCTCCACGCCGGCACAGGGCTTGCCCTGGGTAGCGACGGCCACCAGCTGGAAGGCGGGGTTGGCCTGGATGGCGGGAACGTGTTGGTCCTGGGCGATCTTGCCATAGCCCACCAGACCGAGACGAATCGGTTGCATCTGGGACTCCTGATTTTTTTGTACGCTGGTTTTTATTTAAGGGTCGGGCAGCAAACTAGACGTAATTGCCGTGCCAGACAATGGGCACGTTCCGAATGAGGGCGGGCCGGTGTGCGCAGGAAAGTGATACGGGTCACAGATCAGGCGGTCCCACGGGCAGGCGGTGGAGTATTTTTTCGCCCCAACGCTTATAAAGCTTGCAGCGCAAGCACAGGAAAATCCCGGAAGAACGATTGCCCCCTCATGGACCCCAAGGAGCCCCGGATGAGCACCACCGAACAGTTGCAAGATAGCGGCAAATACAGTGCCAAGTGGCAGGAGCGCTTCAACTTCTTCGACACCTACGGAGCGCCGAGCGACCCGCGCTACAAGGAAGCGATGAAAAAGCTGCCCGACTTCAGGACAAAGATCCTCATCAACGCCAACATCATCGCCTTCTTCTTTGGCCCGATCTATCTCTTCGTCCTGGGGCTGTGGAAGAAGAACCTGGCCATGATCGGCCTCATCATCGCCATCAACATCGCGCTGAGCGTGCTTTTCGCCATCATGGGCATGGAGGTGCCAAGGCCTCTGAATACCGGCCTGAGCATCGCGTTCTCCATGACCTACGCGATGATGACCAACTACGCTTACTACCTCAAGGAAGTCAAAGGCGAGCAAGGCTGGAACCCGTTCCAGGGCATGCGCTTGTGATTGCACGCCGGTCCGCTCAAGCGCCCGCGCCCCGTAAAAAGGGCGCCGGCGCTGCACTTTGTGCAGTGAACAACCTCATCCGAACGCTTGACCAGTGTCCAGGTGCAACATCGCCCGGGCGTCGACGGTGAAGCTGTAACGCTTGTCCCGCAGGAGAACGACATCCTCCTCGCATAAGCGCCGCAGCACTTCCCTCACGCTGATGAATGACAGCTGTGCGCAAGGCTCGCCCAGGGCGGCATGCAGTTCACGCACCTCTAGGGCATGATCCGCCCTGGCCGCGACCAGCATGGCCTCGATCACCTTCAAACGAATCAGGCTGGTGCGCAGCCCATAGAAGCGCAGCAATTCACGGATACGTCGATTCGTGTCGCGATCATCCTCGGCAAGCCCTCGGCCGACGCCGAGGGAGGGTTGCTGTGGTCTGATACGCGGCAACGAGGCCGATGGGTCGTTCATGAGAAATCCTTTTCAACACCTACCTGGTAAAACCGGAAACGACCGCTCCCGGCCGTCGCGTTGCCCTTGTCAGCCTGCGGTGCGAGTCATGGCCCCGCTTCCCCGGGCACTGGCGCGCTGACCGGCCCCCGGCGATCACGTCGCCGTTGGGCGATGGACAGCACCCAGACGAAAAACACCGGGACGTACAGAATGCCCAGCACCGTCGCCGCCAGCATGCCGCCGATGACACCGACGCCGATTGCACGCTGGCTCGCCGCTCCGGCGCCGCTGGCCAACGCCAGGGGCAATACCCCCAGGATGAAAGCCAGGGACGTCATGACAATCGGCCGAAAGCGCAGGCGGGTCGCCCGGGCCGCCGCCTGCGCCAGGCTGACGCCCTGGCCATGAAGGGACTTGGCGAACTCGACGATGAGGATGGCGTTCTTTGCACACAGGCCGATGATGGTGATCAGCCCTACTTTGAAATAGACGTCATCGGGCATGCCCATCACCGTCACCGCCAATACCGAACCGAGCATGCCCAGCGGCACCACCAGCAACACGGCGAAGGGAATAGACCAGCTTTCATACAACGCGACCAGCACCAGCAAGACCATGGTCAATGCCAAGCCCACCAGCCAGGGGACCTGGTCGCTGGCTTGCTGTTCCTGCAGGGAAAGCCCCGCCCACTCCAGGCTGAACCCGGACGGCAACTGCCGCGCGATGCCCTGCAACGCCTCCATCGCCTGGCCGGTGCTGTACCCCGGCGCCGGCTCTCCGGAAAAACGCAACGACGCCGAGCCGTTGTAGCGGGCGATCTGCAGGGGCCCGACCTGCCACTCGAAACGACTGAAGGCATCCAGCGGCACCAGGCGCCCCTGCCGGTTGGGCACTTGCAGGCGCAGCAGCGCTTCGGGCGTCTGCCGGCTGACGCCGTCAGCCTGGATGATCACCCGCTGCATCCGCCCCTGATTGGCGAATTCGTTGATCTGCTCCGAGCCCAGGGCGGCGGCCAATGCCGAGCTGATCACGTCGAAACTCACCCCCAGGGCCTCGGCTTTTTCACGGTCGATGCTGACATTGATCTGGGGCGCATCAGCCAGGCCGTCTTCCGACAGATGCCCGATCTGCGGCGATGCCTTGGCGCCCTCGAGCAACTGGTCACGCGCCTTCGATAGCGCTTCGTGCCCCCGGCCCGCCAGGTCCAGCAGGCGCAGGTCGAAACCACCGGACGTACCGAGCCCATCCACCGGCGGCGGCACCACGCTGTAGAGCGTACCGTCGGCAATGTCCTCGAAGGCCTCGTTAGCCCGCTCGGCCACTTCGTCGCTGGCCTGGCCGCTGCCGCGCAACGACCAGTCCTTGAGGGTGACGTAGGATAGCGCCGCATTGGCGCCCTCCCCGGAGAAGCTGAAGCCCATGATCGCCAGCACGTGCTCGGTGGCCGGTTGCGCCAGGGCATAGTCCTCCCACGCCCGGACCGTGACATCGGTACGAGAGGCGGACGCCGCAGGCGGCAACTGGATATCGGTGACGATGTAGCCCTGGTCCTCGTCCGGCAGGAACGAGGTTGGCAGCCGCAGGTAGGCCAAGGCCAGTACCAGCAGCAACACCAGGTAGACAGCCATGCTGCGCCCGGACCGTCGGACCCAACTGGCTCCCAGTCCCTCGAAGCGCTCGGCCAGGGCATCGAAGCGCCGATTGAAGGCGTGCGCCCAGCGATGAGCGCCGGCCCGGCGGGTCGGGTCGTGGGGCTTGAGCAGGGTCGCGCACAGGGCGGGCGTCAGGCTCAGGGCGAGGAACCCGGAAAACAGGATGGATATCGACAAGGTCATGGCGAACTGCTGGTAGATCACTCCCACCGATCCGCCCATGAACGCCAGTGGCACGAATACCGCGGACAGCACCAGGGTAATGCCGACAATCGCCCCGCTGATCTGCTGCATGGCCTTGCGGGTCGCCTCCCCGGGCGACAGGTGCTCGCGGGAAATCAGCCGCTCGACGTTTTCCACCACGACGATGGCGTCATCCACCAGGATGCCGATGGCCAGGACCATGCCGAACAGGGTCATCATGTTGATGGAGAAACCCAACGGCGCCATGAGCGCGATCGTTCCCAGCAGGCAGACCGGCACGGTCACGGCGGGAATCAGCGTGTAACGCAGGTTCTGCAGGAACAGCAGCATGACCAGGAACACCAGGACCATGGCTTCGGCCAGGGTGTAGAGGACTTGCTCGATCGCCACATCGACGAAGTAGGAAGTGTCATAAGGCACGCTCAGGGCCATGTTCGCCGGCAATGTACTCGACAGTTGCCCGAGCCGCGCCTTGATCGCTTGCGCGGTCTGCAGCGCGTTGGCGCCGGGGGCCAGCTGCACCGACATGGCGGCGGCAGGCTTGCCGTTCAGGCGAGCGTCGAAACGATAGTCCTTGCGCCCCAGCTCGACCCGCGCCACGTCGTGGATTCGCACACTGGAGCCGTCGTCGTTGGCCCGCAACACGATATTGCCGAACGCCTCGACCGACTCCAGTTGCCCCTGCACCATCACGGTGGCGGTGATGTGCTGCTCGGCGGGCCCCGGCCGTTCTCCCGTGCTGCCGGCGGGCACCTGCACGTTCTGCGCGGCAATGGCCCGGCCGACATCGGCCATCGACAGGTTGTACGCCACGAGGCGGGCGGGATCGACCCAGATCCGCATGGCCCGTTCGGAGGTGTACATCTGCACCCGCCCGACCCCGGCCACCCGGCGGATTTCGTTGTTGATGGCCCGGGCCGCATAATCCGCCAGCACCACGGAGTCGGCCTGTCCGTCGACATAGGACAGGGCATACACCAGGAGAAAGTTGGAGCGCGCCTGTTCCACCTTCAGGCCTTGCTCGATGACGGCTTGAGGCAACCGCCCGATCACTCGCTGCAGGCGATTCTGCACATCGACCTGTGCCATGTCGGGGTCGGTCCCCGGAGTGAAGGTGACGGTGATATCGGCCCCACCATTGGCGCTGGTGGACTCGTAATAGATCAAGCCCTTGAGGCCGTTGAGCTCCTCCTCGATCAGGCTGGTGACGTTCTGGCCGACGATCTGCGCGGACGCCCCGGGGTAATTGGCGCTGACACTGATCTGCGGTGGAGCCACGTCCGGGTACTGGCTGACCGGCAGGGTACGCAGGGTCAGCAGCCCCGCCAGCACGATGAACAGGGCAATGACCCAGGCAAGATTCGGACGATTGATGAAAAATTGCGGCACGGTTGTTGTTCCTTGACCGTCAGTGCTGGGCCTGTTGCTCGGCCAGCGTGATAGGGCTGACCTGGGTCCCGGCGCCGAGCTTGTCGGCCCGTTCGATCACGACCCGCTCGCCGGCCGACAACCCCTGGGTGATCTGCCAGTTGGAACCTTGCATCACACCGGTGCTGACCACCCGCTCGCGCACCACCGCGCCGCTGTCCACCAGCATCAACCGGGCCTGGCCATCGGCACCGCGCTGCACCGCCTGTTGCGGAACGAACAACGCCTGCGGATCGACGCCGGCCGGCGCCTTGACGCGCACATACATGCCGGGCAACAGCAGGTTGTCCGGGTTGGCAAATTCGCCACGCAGGGTGACCTGGCCGGTACTGCGATCGACGGAAATATCGGAAAAGATCAACTTGCCATGTCGCACCTGGGGTGGGTCGCCCACCTGTACGGTCACCTGCGCCGAGCCACTGCCATCATGCGTCAGGCGGCCGTCGGCCAGGGCTTGCTGCAGCGCCACGACTTTATCGGCCGATTGGGTGAAATCGGCATAGATCGGGTCCAGTTGCTGGATCCGCGCCATCTGCGTGGCCTCGTCCTGCCCGACCAGCGATCCCTCACTGACCAGGGCCCGGCCGATACGACCATCGATCGGCGCCCGCACCTGGCAGTAACCCAGGCTGAGCCGGGCGCTGTCCAGGTCGGCCCGGGCGGTGAGGCGATCGGCCTCGGCACTCTTGAGGTCCGAGACCGCGTCGTCGAAGGCCTGTGGGCTGATGGCATTGATCGCCACCAGTGCCTTGAAGCGCCTTGCCTGGGCCTTGGCCCGATAGACATCCGCCTCGGCCCTGGCCAACGCCCCCTCGGCGCGCATCAGCGCGGCCTTGAACGGCGCCGGGTCGATGCTGAACAGCAACTGCCCCGCCTTGACGTCGGCGCCCTCCTGGAAGTGCCGGGTCAGCACCACACCGGCCACGCGGGCGCGCACCTCGGCAATGCGTACCGGCTCGATACGGCCGGGCAGCTCCGTGGTCATGGCCAACGCCTGCGGCTGTACCGTCAGCGTCTTGACCCGGGGTACCGGCACGTTACGTTCGGTGGATGGCTTCGGCTCGCCGCAACCGCCTATCCCTAGCACCGCCAGCATCAGCCAGGCGGGTTTCATCGAGGCAAGAACCCTGGGCATCGTCGCTCCCTGTCCATGAAAAAGGCCTGCCATGGCAGGCAGGCCTTGTACGGTGTCCGATCAGCGAGCCGGACGCTCGTTGATCGCGCTGGCGGCACGGAACAGGATTTGCGCGACGAAATCGATCTCCTGCTCGGTGATGATCAGCGGCGGCAGGAAGCGCACGGTCGCGCCATGACGGCCTCCCAGTTCGAGGATCAGGCCATGTCGCAGGCAAGCCTGCTGGAAGGCCTTGGCCCTGGCAGTGTCCACCGGCGGATGGCCCTGGACGTCCGCAGTGCCTTGGGGATCGACGACTTCCATGCCGAGCATCAGGCCACGACCACGCACATCGCCGATCCAGGCGAACTCGCTTTGCAGGGCCAGCAGGTGCTTGCGCAGATGCGCCCCCATGGATTCGGCGTGCTTCACCAGGCCCTCATCGCGGATGAAGCGCAAGGTCGCCGTGCCCGCCGCCATCGCCAGCTGGTTGCCTCGGAATGTTCCGGCGTGGGCCCCCGGCTGCCAGACATCCAGGGAATCGTTGTAGACCACGACCGACAGCGGCAGGCCGCCGCCGATGGCCTTGGACAACGTGATCACATCCGGCGTGATGCCCGATTGCTCGAAGCCGAACATGCGCCCGCTGCGGGCGATGCCGCACTGGATTTCGTCGACGATCAGGGGAATACCGTGGGCCTGGGTCAGCCGGCGCAGTTCCTGGAGCCAGCGGTCAGGCGCGGCGATCACGCCGCCCTCCCCCTGGATCGGTTCGAGGATCATCGCCGCCGGCGCGGTCACACCGCTTTCCGGGTCGTTGAGCAGGTGCTCCAGGTAACGCACATTCAACGTGACTCCTTGCTCGCCGGCGACGCCGAACGGGCAACGGTAATCGTTGGGGTATGGCAGGCGCTGCACCCCCGCCATCAGGGCGCCCAGGGCGTTTTTCGGCGACAGGTTGCCGCTGATGGCCAGCGTGCCAAGGGTCATGCCGTGATAGGCGCCTTCGAACGCCAGGACCGAGTGACGCCCTGTCGCGGTGCGGGTCAGCTTGAGGGCGGCCTCGACCGCATCGGCCCCGCTGGGGCCGCAGAACTGGATGCGTGCGTTACGAGCGAACTCGGCCGGCAGGCACCCGAAAATTTCCTGGACGAATGCGTCCTTGACCGGAGTCATGAGGTCCAGAGTATGCATCGGCACACCCGCCGCCATGACCTGGGTGATGGCCTGGATGATGACCGGGTGATTGTGGCCCAGCGCCAGGGTCCCGGCGCCGGCCAGGCAATCGACGAATACTTGCCCTCGGCTGTCCTGTACATAGATGCCGTGGGCCCTTTCGAGCACCAGGGGGATGCGTCGCGGATAACTGCGGGCATTGGATTCCTGCTGTTGCTGACGCTCCAGCAACGGGGTCGGATCGAGGCAGTAAGGGGTCGACAGACCGGTGTGCAACAGACGTAGCTGTTGCGCGCCACCCGCCGTGGCATTCGAAGAAGTATTCATGATTTCCTCCATGGAGGCTGGGTTTGGAAGGGAACAAACAGCCTGAAAACAAACATCCGTGACGTTGCAAACCAGGCGCGGGGAGATTGCCTCCCCGCGCTCGTGGGTTTACATGTCGTAACGCAGAGCCATGCCCACCGTGCGCGGCGCGCCGACGTCGATGATGTCGTCGCTGCGGTTGTTGGTGACGTACTCCTTGTCGAAAGCGTTCTTCACGTAGGCGGACACGGCAACGTTCTTGGTCACCTTGTACTCGGTGTTGAAGTTCACCAGCACGTAGTTGTCGCTACGGCGCTCACCGCTCACCTTGCCGCTGGCGTCGAACTCGTATTCCGAAGGCGCAGTGCTCTGATAGGTGACATCCGTACCGAAAATGAAGCGGTCGTCGAAGCGGTAGACGCCACCTACGGACACCTTGTATTTAGGCGAGTAAAGGAACGACTCACCGCTCATGTCCTGGCCACTGCCCGTGATGAAGTCCTTGTATTTGCTATCGGTAATGGCGCCACCGACGTTCAGGGTCAGTTGTTCGGTGATGTCTTTCTCGACGAAGACTTCCAGGCCCTTGATGTCGCTGCGACCGGCGTTGAAGACATCGATAACCGAACTGCCGCTCTGCCGTACGCTGACCTGCTGGTCTTTCCAGTCGGTGTAGTACAGGTTGGCGCGGGCACGCAGGGTCTTGTCGAAGAACGAACCGCGATAGGAAAGCTCGTAGTTGGTGGTGTATTCCGGGTCGTAGGCCTGGTGACCACTACCGGAGCGCAGGTTGACGCCACCACCGCGGTAACCTTTTTGCACCATGAAACCGAGGTATTGATCAGTCGCCAATTCGTAGTCGATACCGAGCTTCGGCAGCACCGCATCGAACGACTTGCTGACATCGGCCGCTTCGGAGAAATCGTCCTGCTTGATCTCGGTGTCGTTCGTTTCGTGGTCGTAACGCAGGCCGGTGATCAAGGTCCAGCGTGGTGCGAACGTCCAGTTGACTTCACCGAACACGGCCTTGTTCTCGATGGTGGTATCGCCCTTGACCGTACCGAACAACGCGTCATCGAACAGCAATCGGTCGTGGATATCGTTGCTGTTGTGGCCATAGTAAGCGCCCACAAAACTCTTCACCGTGTCCGAGGTGTAGTTCAGGCGCAGCTCCTGACTGAACAGGTTTCCGTCTTGCTTACGCAGAACGACCTGATTGTCCACGGCATTCTGGTCGAAATCCAGGCGGTTGCTGTAGTCCGTACTGGTATTGGCCGTCATGCTCGTCAGCGACCACGCGTCGTTCAGGCGATAGTCCACCTTGGCGCTGAGGGTGTCCTGCTTGAGGTTGTCGAAAGCCTTTGTGTTGGAAGAGATGTCGTAATAGCTCGGCTTGCCGTTGACGCGCATGGTAGAACGGTCGCCCTGGCGGTGTTCGCTGTGGGCGTAGGTCAGCAGGACGTCGGTGTCGTCATTGGGCAGGATCAGCAGTTTGCCGCGCACGTTGCTGGTGCGACGCGGGTTGGCGTCGTCATTGAGGGCGGTGTTGCGGATGTAGCCATCACCTTCGCCATAGTCCACGGCGATACGGCCCGCGACCTTGTCGTCGATGATCGAGCCGCCGCCCGCCACGGCAGCACCGTGCTCACCGTAGTTGCCCACGTTGGTCTGCGCCGAGAAACTCGGTTCGAAGGTGGGATTCTTGGTCCGGATGACCACCGCACCCGCCAGGGAGTTACGGCCCTGGGTGGTGGACTGCGGCCCCAGGAAAACCTCGACCTGCTCGGCATCCCAGAGCGGGACCGGGCTGAGGGTCAGTGCGCGGTTGGGCTGTACGGCACCGTCGACATACACCGATACCGCACCGTTGAGGGCCGCCGGGCCCTGGTCGTCGAAACCGGACACCGGCACGCCACGGATACCCCAGTTCTCGTTGCCGGCCTGGCTATAGACGCCTGGCGTGCGGGCAAATACATCCACCAGGTCCTTGTCGGCATGCTCGCGCAGGTTCTTTTCAGTCACTACCACGACACTGGACTGAGTCTGCTCAAGGGTACGGTCGATCTTTTCCCCCGATACCGTGATCGGAGCGATTTCCAGAGTGTTGGAAGCATCGGATTCTTCAGCCGCCCATGCGCAGTTGAGCAGACCGATCGCCGACCCCACCGCCAACGCAATTGTATTTTTTTTGAAATTCACGCCCCGTCCCCTGCGACAGATTTTTTTGGTTTTTTTGAGCCAGCCGAACCCCATCTCGGGCCAGCGGAGCGGAGTCTAATCCAAAAAAAATTTTAAATAAATAGTATTGATAATCCATCTCATTTGTACCTAATATGCCGCCGTGTATTGATCTGGATACATTTGCCGCCCCGTCTCGCACCATAGACCACTGCCTTGCTTTCACGGTCTTTGATGGGTCGAAAAAGATAAAAGAGGAAGCACAAGGATGACCTCAATCGAACACCTGCACGGGCGTTCCGAGCCGTTTTCAATCGCATCCACGCAAGGAAGCGCGGGGACTCTCCCCGTGGTGGTGCACGCGACAGCCGGACAGTCGATCCACGATCTGGACGCCTCGATTCGCGACAGCGTGGCCAATACCCTGGCGACGGTGGGTGGCGTCCTGTTTCGCGGCTTCACTGTCGCCACGCCCATCGACTTCAAGCGCTTCGCCGCCAGTTTCGGCGCGCCGCTGGCCAGTTACGAATTCGGCTCCACGCCTCGCAGCAAAGTCTTTGCCGGGGTCTACAGCTCCACCGAATACCCGGCCCATCAATTCATTCCCCTGCACAACGAACAGGCCTACACCCGGCCCTGGCCTTCGCGCATCTGGTTCCACTGCATGAAAGCCAGCGACACGGGCGGCGAAACGCCGATTGCCGACAGCCGCCTGGTCTACCAGCGCATGCCCGCCGAGATCCGCGAGCTGTTCGCCAGCCGCGAACTGCTCTACGTGCGCAACTACAGCGGCGCCCTGGACTTGCCCTGGCAGAAAGTCTTCAACACCGAGGATCGTGCCCAGGTCGAACGTTATTGCCAGGACAACGACATCGAGTGGGAATGGAAAGCCGATGGTGACCTGCGCACCCGCCAGCGTTGCGCCGCGGTGCAACAGCATCCCGATACCGGTGAGTGGGTCTGGTTCAACCAGGCGCACCTGTTCCATGTGTCGGCCATCGAGCCGAGCGTACGCGCCAGCCTGCTGGCGGCGGTAGGTGAAGAGAACCTGCCGCGCCATGTCTACTTCGGCGATGGCTCGGCGATCGCCGACGAGATGCTCGACACCGTGCGCGAGGTCTATCGCCAGACTGCCATCAGCTTCCCCTGGCAGCCCGGCGACATCCTGATGCTCGACAACCGACTGGTGGCACACGGTCGCAATCCTTTCACCGGTGACCGCAAGGTCATCGTGGCCATGGCGTGAACTGACTCATGTTTTCATTCGAACATTGGATCGAGGTGCTGCAAGCCAACGCTCAGCACTTCCCCCAGCGTGCTGCCCTGCACTTTCTGCCGGACGGTGTAGAGATCGGCGAAACCCTGACTTTTTCCCAGCTCGACGAGCAAGCCCGGTCACTGGCCGCGGCGCTGCAATCGCGCTACACGCCGGGCGACCGCGTGCTATTGATGTTGCCGACCAGCCTCGACTACGCCCGGGCGTTCTGCGCCTGCCTATATGCCGGGATGATCGCCGTGCCGCTGTTTCCGCCACCGTCGCGCAAGCCACGCCACCTGGACCGCGTACGCAATGTGGTGGTGGATGCCGAGCCGGGCCTGATCCTCGCACCGGCGGATCATTGCGAAGGCCTGCGGGAGCTGGTGCAAGGCCAGGTCGATGTGTTGACCGTGCAGCAGTTGGGCACGCCGCCGGCCAGCCAGTGGCAACCACCGGCCATCGACGGATCCACCGTGGCATTCCTGCAATACACCTCCGGTTCCACGGGGTCGCCCAAGGGCGTCGAAGTGCGTCAGCGCAATCTCATTGCCAACGTCGAACTGATGCGCCAGGCCTACGGTTTCGATGAACACGGCGCCATGGTCAACTGGCTGCCGCTGTACCATGACATGGGCCTGATCGGCGGCATGCTGGCGCCGCTCTACAGCGGCATGCCGTGCTACCTGATAGCCTCCCAGACCTTCGTCAACGCGCCATCCACCTGGCTGCAGGCGCTGAGCCGCTACCGCGCCACCGCCAGTTTTGCCCCCAATTTCGCCTACGCCCTGTGCAACCGGGTGGTCAGTGACAACCTGATCGCCCAACTGGACCTGAGCAACTGGAAGCACGCCATCAACGGCGCCGAACCGATCCACCCCGGCACCCTCGAAGCGTTCGCCGAACGGTTTGCCGCCTGCGGCCTGAACCCCTTGGCCATCAGCCCCGGCTATGGCCAGGCCGAAGCCACGCTGTGCGTCAGCGCCACGCCGGCCGATGCGCTGCCGGTGGTCTTGCGCCTGGACAAGGCGATGCTGGAAACCGGTCGCGTCGCACTGGCCGCCGACGATGCCCCCGCCGTGGAGTTCGTCGCCTGCGGCTTCCCTCAGCCCTTGCACAGCATTGCCATCGTCGACCCGCAGACCTTCGAGCGCTGCGCCGCCGATCGCATCGGCGAAGTCTGGCTCAAGGGCCCGAGCAACGCCGAATCCTATTGGAACAATCCCCAGGCCACTCGCGAAGCCTTCGAGGCGCGCATTGTCGGCTCATCGGAACATTACCTGCGCTCCGGCGACCTGGGCTTCATGCACGAAGGCCAGGTGGTGATCTGCGGACGGCTCAAGGACCTGCTGATTCTCAACGGTCGCAATCTCTATCCCCACGACATCGAGTTCGCCATCACTGATGCCGAGCCGGGCATCCGCACCGGGCGCATCGCCGCGTTCTCGGAAATGGACCCGGTGCTGGGCCGCGAGAAGCTGGTGATCGTCGCCGAGCCACAGCGCAGGTTCGTCGACCCGGCGCGCCACCCAGCCCTGTTTGCCTCGATGCAGAACGCCGTGCGGGAAGCCGCCGATTGTGGCATCGACCAGATTGTCCTGGTAGAAGCCGGCACTATCCCGATGACCACCAGCGGCAAGATTGCCCGACAGGGCGCACGCAAGCAGCTGGCGGCGGGAACGCTGAGCATCATTGCCCAGAGCGGTGGCAGCCTCGCCGCATGCGGCGAGACGCTCGAACCAAAGGACCTCAAGCGCCTGGTAGCCGAAACCGCTCGACTGGCGCCGACCGCATGCCGTCAGTGGCTGGAGCAGACCCTGCACAAGGTCAATCCCTATTGCTCGGCAGACTTCGAACTCAGCCTGGTTGGCCAGGGCCTGGATTCCATCGGCGTGGCCGACTTCGCCGCTCGGCTGTACAACGACCTGGGCTGGAACCTCGACACCCAGGACTTGTTCGGCGAACGAACCCTCGGGCAATGGGCCCTGGCCCTGGAGGAGTTTCTCCGCGCCCCGGCACCGAGCGCCACCACTTCGATGCAGCGCGCCGACCTCCAGGCCGGTCGCCAGTCGTTCGCTCAGAGCCGCCTCTGGTTCCTGCGTCAACTGAACCCGGACGACACCCAGCACAATCTGGTACTGCACCTGCAACTGCACGGTCCCCTGGACATCGAGACGCTGGCATCGCGGCTGAACGCCCTGGTCCAGCGCCATGGCGTGCTGCGCACGGTATACCGCGACAGCGTCGAAGGCCCGCAACAACGGGTGCTGCCGGTGACGGCGGTAGCGCTGGAGCAGCATGACTTGCGCAGCTTGAGCGAGGCGCAGCAACAGCAGGCGATGCGTGACCGCCTGGCCCACGAACATGCCACGCCCGTGGATCTTGACGCCGGGCCGGTGCTGCGCGCGCAGTTGCTCAGCCAGGATGACCAGCGACACGACCTGCTGTTGACCCTGCATCACATCGCTTTCGATGGGCGCTCGGCGCAAGTATTGCTGGAGGAACTGGCCGGTTCGGCAGACACCGCGCCACCGGTGCAATACCTGGACTTCGCACAATGGGAAGCCTTGCACTGGAGCGAACAACGGATTGCCACGGAGCAGGCATTCTGGCGCGAGTACCTGGCCGGCGTGCCTCAGTCCCTGGCGCTGGGCGGCAGCGGCAGGAATCCGGGCCAGCACAGCCTGGATTTCAAGGTGCCCCAGGCCACCTGCGACCAGCTGGGGGCATTGGCTCGCGACCGGGGCATGACTTTATTCATGCTGCTGTTGGCCAGTTACCAACTGGTCCTGCGGCAACTGGGCGGCCAGCAGCAGTTCCTGCTGGGCACCGATGTCAGCGGCCGGCCGCTGGCGCAACACGCGGATGTCATCGGTTTCTTCGTCAACCAGTTGACCCTGCGCTGCGACCTGCACGGCGAAGCGACCCTGGCCGGTTTCCTCGAACGTGTCCGCGATGAAGCCCGACGGGCCTACGCCCACCAGGGCCTGCCGTTCGACCTGGTGGTCTCGGCCCTCTCGCCGCAACGCCGTGCCGGCCATTCGCCGCTGTTCCAGGTGAAACTCAACTATCAACCGTCACGCGTCACACCGACCGAAATCGCCGGCGCGCAGCTAACGGCGCTGGACGTAGCCCAGGCGCCGGGGGACTTCCATCTGGTCCTCGACCTGGTGCATGGCGCCGAAGGCCTCGACGCGACGCTCAAGTACCGCGGCGAATACTTCGACCAGGATCGCGCCGCGCGGCTGCAACACCTGTGGATGTGCCTGCTGGAGCAGACCCGCAACCTGCTGGATGAGCCATTGCCGGCGTTGGCCGAGCGCATCGATGGCTGGGACCAGGCTTTTCAGCGTGAACGCCAACAGTCCCAGGCGCTGGCCGGTCGCAGCCAGATGATGCAAGCCAAACGTCGCTCATTGTCCCTTTAACCGAGTCGGATGCCGTTATGTCTACCCTGCCCTCATCGCCACGCGCCCTGGGCGCCGTGCGTCGTAAAGCCATGAACGTCTCTGAACAACAACTGGTCAGCGAGCGCCTGCTCAGCCCGGAACATGCCCTGCCCCTGGTGATCGAGCCGGCTGTCAGTGGCGTCGATCTGGCCGCCTGGGCTGCCCGTGAACGCGAGTCGCTGGAAAAGAAAGTGCTGCAGTACGGCGCACTGCTGTTTCGCGGCTTCAACGTAACGTCTGTCGAACAGTTCGACCAGGTGATTGCCGCCCTCTCCCCCGGGGCGCTGGAATACATGTTCCGGGCTTCGCCCCGTACCCGGGTCGGCGGCAACATCTATACCTCGACCGACTACCCGGCCGACCAGATGATCTTTCCCCACAACGAACATTCCTACTCGCCACGCTTTCCGCTGCGCCTGTTCTTCTACTGCCAGCAGCCGTCCGAGACTGGCGGGCAAACCCCGATCGGTTCCACCCGAGCCGTGAAAGCCCGGATCAGTCCCGAGATCGAGGCGCGGTTCCGGGAAAAGGGCGTGCTGTACGTGCGCAACTACGGCGACGGTTTCGGCTTGCCGTGGCAAACCGTGTTCCAGTCCGAAGACCGCAACGAGGTGCAGGCGTATTGCGCCAGCGTTGGCATCGAAGTGGAATGGAAGGAAAACAATCGCCTGCGCACTCGCCAGCGCGGCCCGGCCGTGGTGCGTCATCCACGCACCGGCGAGGAAGTCTGGTTCAACCACGCGACTTTTTTTCACATCAGCACCCTGCCCCCGGCGATCCGCGATTCGCTGCAGAGCAACTTCAACGACCTGGACCTGCCGACCAACACCTTTTATGGCGACGGCGAACCCATCGAGCCGCACGTGCTGGAGTCCCTGCGCACGGCCTATCTCGACTCGCTGGTGCGGTTCAGCTGGCAACAGGGCGACGTGTTGTTCATCGACAACATGCTCGCCGTCCACGGTCGTGAACCCTTTACCGGCAAGCGCGCAATCATGACCGGCATGGCTGAAGCCCTGCTGTCGAGCGACGTCGCCGTCTGACATTCAAGGGGGCACCCACCGTTCCCCGGAGGCCTGGCCGACCTGTCGACAAGCCCCGAGCGCTGTGCCGCACCCCAGGTTCAAGCCCTTTTTCAGTCGAGATCAACATGAACGGACTTCAAGGTTTTCGCATTTCGCCGCAACAGGCATCGGTATATCCCCACCTCAACGGCGTGGCCGCCCATTCGTTCAGCTGCCATCTACAGTGGGCGGTGTCCCTGCCGCTGGAGGTCGATGCGTTGAACGAGCGCCTGCTCGCGCTCGTGGCCGACAACGAGATCTTGCGCACACGCCTGATGCCGGTGCCGGGGTTGCGCCATCCGGTGCAGGTGATCGACGAGACTGGCTCCCTGAAAGTGGAGCTGCTGGACTTGCAACAACACAGCCCCGCCGAACAGGACAGCGCCTTGAAGCGACTGGCCATCCAGGCCCGCGACTGGGCGACGCCCTTGTACGTGACCCTGGTGCGCCTGCCCGGTGAGCAAAGCGTGCTGGACCTGGCGGCCGCCAGCAGCCATTTGGATCTGGCCAGCCTGAAGTGGCTGGCCGGTGCATTGCTGCAGGACAGCACCGCGCCGCTGTCGGACGTTTTGCAATATGCCGATTACGCCGAATGGCGCTGGAGCCTGGTGGAAGACGAACCGGATCATCCCGGCGTCAGCTTCTGGAAACCATCGAGCGAAACCGAACAGGCGGCCTTGCAGTTGTCCCTCGAAGCGGCGAGCGCCGGCGCTTTCGCCCCTGCCCGCTACGACCTGACATTGCCCGCCGTCCTGGCCACCCACCCGACCCTGACGGCGAACCTGGCATTGACCGCATGGGCCGTCGTACTCGGGCGGCTGGCGGGCCAGCAACAGGTTCCCCTTGCCGTGGTCCATGAAAGCCGTGGCCCGGAACTGGAAAACGCCCTGGGCCTGTTCGAGCAATGCCTGCCCGTCAGCCTCGAACTGGATGCCCAGGCGACGTTGCTGGAGCAGAGCACCCAGGTCGGTGCCTGCGTCGAACGAGCCATGGGCTGGCAGGACTACTATACCCACGATCTCTCTGCGGACTACGCCTTCGCCTGGCGTTGCGGCGATGCCCGGGAACGTTTTGCCGGGGCGGTGATGGCACCGGCAAAGGCCTGCCTGAACGTACGCCAGCTCCCCGACCGCGTGCAGGCGCATCTGGTCTATGATCGCCACACACTCAGCGCCGAAGCCGCCGCCTGCCTGGCCGAGCAGTGGCTGCAATTGCTGCAGGGTGCCCTGGCGGAACCGCAACGGGCCTGGGCCCATCTGCCCCTTGGTGGACCGCTCCAGTCGCAGGTGGTGGCGAACGAGCCGAACCGGCCGAACATCGAACCGCTGACGCTGGTGGAACTGATTGCCCGCCGCGTTCGCCAGCAGCCGGATGCCATCGCCCTCAGCGACCAGGACGGCGAGCTGAGCTACAGCCGCCTGGATGCCTGCGCCACACACCTGGCTCATCGACTGGTCGGCGCCGGCATCGGCCCGGGGGTGCCCGTGGGGATTGTGTTCCCGCGCGGCAATGCCGCCATTGTCGCCATGCTCGCGGTCCTGAAGGCCGGCGGAGCCTATGTGCCGATCGACCCGACCTACCCGGCCGACCGACGGACCTACATGCTCGCCGACAGCGCCATCGACCATATCGTGGTCAGCGCCGAGCTGGCCGACAGCGTACCGGCCAGCCTGCAACGCTTCGTGCTCGACGACCTGAGCGCCGAGGACGCCAGCCATCTGCCAGCCCTGCCGACGCCAGGAGCGGACGACCTGGCCTACCTGATCTATACCTCCGGCTCCACCGGTGCGCCCAAAGCCGTGGAAATCACTCACGGTGCCCTGAGCTTCTCCACTCAGGTGCGCATGGCCGCCTATGAGACGCCGGTGCGGGCCTATCTGCTGCTGTCCTCCTTCGCCTTCGACAGTTCGGTCGCCGGGATTTTCTGGACCCTGGCCCAGGGCGGACGCCTGGTATTGCCCGCCACCGGCGAAGAGTTGGAAATGGCGCGCCTGGCCCAATTGATCACAGAGCACCAGGTCAGCCACGGCCTGTCGCTGCCATCGCTGTACCAGGCCTTGCTCGATCAGTTGCAGCGCAGCGGCGGGAGCGACAGCCTCGAATGCTGGATCGTCGCCGGCGAAGCCTGTCCGCCGTCCCTGGTGGCGCAACACGGAAAGATCCTGCCGCAAGCCCGAATGGTCAACGAATACGGCCCCACCGAAGCCACGGTATGGGCCACCTACGAAGTTCTGGAACCCAACCGCAGTGTCAGCATCGGGCGTCCCATCGCCGGCATGGACTTGCGCCTGCTCAACGAACAGGACGTTGCCTGCGGCATCGGCGAGCCAGGTGAAATCGTCCTCGCCGGCCCGACCCTGGCCCGTGGCTATCGCAACAAACCCGAAGAAACCGCCAAGGCCTTCGTCACCCTGGCCGACGGCACCCGCGCCTACCGTACCGGCGACCTGGCCTGCTGGCTGGCGGATGGGCGCCTGGCGTTCCTTGGCCGCAAGGACCATCAGGTCAAGGTTCGCGGCTACCGCATCGAACTGGGAGAAATCGAACGCCAGCTGTGCAGCCACAGCGACGTACGCGAAGCCGCGGTGATCGTCCAGGAGCACGCCGCCGGCAAGCGCCTGCTCGCCTACATCCTGGCCGCCCACGGCTACGCCCCGGACTCGGAGGCGATCAAGCGCTTCCTCGGTGAGCGCCTGCCCTCGTACATGGTGCCGGCCCAGGTCCTGACCCTGCCGACCTTCCCGCGTACCCCCAACGGCAAGCTCGACATTCGCCGGTTGCCTGATCCGGACCAGTTCGACGAAAGCGCCCACGTGGCCCCGCGCAATGCCATGGAAACCACCCTGCAAGCCATCGTCGCCAAGGTCTTGAAGCTGTCCACCGTGAGCGTCACCGACAACTTCTTCGCCATCGGCGGCGACTCGATCCTCAGCCTGCAAGTGGTGGCCCAGGCCCACGAGCAAGGCATCGCGCTGTCGGCCAAGCAAGTCTTCGAACGCCAGACCATCGCGGCCATGGCCGAAGTTGCGCAACCGCTGGCCGCCGACGCCGTCGAGCCCGTGGCCGAGAGCACCGAATTCAGCGCCTCGGGCCTGTCCGATGACGAAATGCAAGCCCTGATGGCCGAACTGAACGAGGCCGACCTGTGACCGGTTCCTTGCGCCGCCGTGCCGCCGTCGCCCCTTTTTACGCAGGACGCTTTCAATGACCACCGAAAAAACCACCAGCAATCCGATCGAAGACATCTACCCGCTGTCGCCACTGCAACAGGGGATGCTGTTTCACTCCTTGCTGCATGAAGACTCCGGCGTCTACCTGATGCAGGATCGCTACCGCATCGGCGGGGCCATCGACGAAGTGGCGTTCCTCGAATCCTGGCGTCGGGTGGTAGCGCTGCACCCGTCCCTGCGTGCCAGCTTCCAATGGAAAAGCCAGAAGCAACCGGTGCAGGTGATCCACCGGGAGGTCAAGGTGCCGTTGGACACCCTCGACCTGCGCGGCCTGGCGCCCCACGAGCAGGAAGCGCGGATCCGCACACTGCTGGAGGACGAACAGAAAGTTGGCTTCAACCTGTCGAAGCCACCGCTGATCCGCTTCCGCCTGGTGCGCCTGGCCGACGAGTCCTACGAGTTCATTCGCAGCTTCCACCACATCCTGATGGATGCCTGGTGCATTTCCCTGGTGACCGTGGACTTCCTCAAGGTCTATGAAGCGCTGTGCAACGACCGCACGCCGGAACTCAAAAGCCCGCGGCCTTTTCGCGACTACATCCAATGGCTGCAGCGCCAGGATGCCGGCAAGGCCGAGCAGTTCTGGCGCGGCCAGCTGCAAGGTCTCAGTGCGCCCACGCCGCTGACCGTGGACAACGGCGTGAGCCGCGACCGCTACACCGATGCGGTGCTGGTGGACGATCAATTGATCCACCTGGACGAACAGCAAACCCAGGCGCTGGCCACTTTCTGCCGCCAGCGCCGCATCACTGCGAACACGTTCTTCCAAGGGGTCTGGTCGTTGCTGCTGTCGCGCTACAGCGGGCAACGGGACGTGGTGTTCGGCGTCACCGTGGCCGGTCGGCCCGCCGACCTGACCGGTGTGGCTGAAATGATCGGCCTGTTCATCAATACCTTGCCCTTGAGGGTTTCAGTGGACCCGGACGCTGCCCTCGGCAATTGGCTGCAAGCCTTGCAGGGGCTCAATGTCGACATGCGCGACTTCGAGCACACACCGCTGACCGACATCCAGGGCTGGAGCGATTTCCCTCGCGGCGAAACCCTGTTCGACAGCATCCTGGTGTTCGAGAACGCCCCCATCGACGAGCAGATCCTCGAAGGGGGCTTCCAGTTCAGCCTCGAAGGCATGGACCACAGCGTGCACACCCACTACGGCCTGACCGTGGTGATCCTGCCCGGTGAACAGCTGGGTATCCGGGTGTCCTATGACCGTGAGCGCTTCGATGCCGCTACCGTGCAGCGCCTGTTGGGTCACATCGCCAGCCTGGTGCACAGCATGCTGGCCGCGCCCGACGCGCCCCTAGGCAGCTTCGAACTGCTCGCCCCACAAGAGCGCCAGCGACTGCTGGGCGAATGGGCGGTCAATCCCCATGAGTTCCCCCTGGATCAAAGCTACGCGCAACTGTTCGCCGCCCAGGTCGCCCAGCGAGGTGGGCAGGTGGCCGCGGTCTGCGCCGGTGAATCCCTGACCTACGCCGAGCTGGACCGGCTTTCCACCCGCCTGGCCCATGCCCTGCGCGCCGCCGGCGCCAGCGAGGGTGACCTGGTGGCGCTGCTGGCCCCCCGGGGCCTGGCGTTGTTGACCATGATGCTGGCGGTGTTCAAGGCCGGCGCGGCGATGCTGCCATTGGAAGTCAATCATCCGCCGGAGCGCCTGCGGGAAATCCTTGGCCTGTCCCGTGCCCCGTTCCTGATCGCCAGCGAAGGTTGCAGCGGCCTGCTCGATCAATTGCTCAGCGGCCTCGACCAGGCCCCCGAAGCCCTGTTCGCCCAAGCCTGCTGGGCATCTGGCAACGACGCGCCCTTGCCGGCCCTCGCCGGCCCGGACAGCCTGGCCTACGTGCTGTTCACCTCGGGCTCGACCGGTACGCCCAAGGGCGTGATGATCGAGCAACGGGGCATGCTCAATAATATCTTCGGCAAAGTGCCGGCCCTGGGGCTTGGCGCCGACGACCGGATTCCCCAGACCGCCTCGGTGGCCTTCGACATTTCGGTGTGGCAGTTCCTCGCCGCGCCAGTGCTCGGCGCTACCGTGCATATCCTTGCGGACGAAGTCGCCCACGACCCGCAGCGCCTGCTACAGGTCCTGGCCGAGGAGCGCCTGAGCGTGCTGGAGATCGTTCCGAGCCTGATGCGCACCCTGCTCGCCCTGTGCCCGTGCGACCTGCAATTGCCCGATCTGCGCTGGGTGTTGCCCACTGGCGAAGCCCTGCCACCGACCGTGGCCCGGGACTGGTTCGCGCGCTTTCCCGACATTGCCTTGATGAACGCCTACGGGCCGGCCGAATGCGCCGATGACGTGGCGTTCCAGGCCATTTTCGAAGCACCGGCGGCCGAAGTCAGCCACATGCCCATCGGCCGTCCGACGGCCAACAACCGCCTGTATGTGCTCGATGATTACCTGCGCCCGGTGCCGGTTGGCGTGGCCGGGGAAATCTGTGTCGGCGGCGTCGGCGTCGGCCGTGGCTACCTGCACGATCCACAGCGCACCGCGCAGGCGTTCATCGACCATCCGCAACTCGAAGGACGCCTGTATCGCACCGGTGACCTGGGACGCTGGCGTGCAGATGGCGTGATCGAATACCTCGGCCGCCGTGACCAGCAGGTAAAGCTGCGTGGGCACCGCATCGAACTGACCGAAATCGAACACCGTCTGGCGCAGCATGAAAACGTGCGCGAAGCCGCAGTCCTGCTGCGGGAAAATACCGTCGGCGAAGCCTGGCTGGTGGCGTACTGGTCGGCCCATGACCAGGCCCAGGGCAGCGACGGCCTGAGTGAACACCTGCGGGCGCAGCTGCCACCGTACATGGTGCCGGCCGCGTTCGTCTGCCTGGACAAACTGCCCCTGAACAATAACGGCAAGGTCGATCGCAAGGCCCTCGCCGCACGGGAACTGGACTGGCAGGGCGACACCCGGCAAAGCATCGCCCCGCGCAACGACCTGGAAAGCAGCGTGGCGAAGATCTGGGCCGAGGTGCTGGGTCGGGACACAGTGGGGGTGGAAGACAACTTCTTCACCCTTGGCGGGCATTCGTTGCTGGCGACCCAGATCGTGGCTCGCCTGCGTACCCATTTCAAACTCGACCTGCCGTTGCGTGTGCTGTTCGAGCATCCCACCGTGGCCCTGCTGGCCGTGGCCATCGCCACCCGCCAGGCCCAGGCCGCCGAACCGCAAGCCGCGCCCATCAGTGCCCCCAAGGCCCAGCCGCGTCCGGCGTTGCTGCCGTTGTCGTTCTCGCAGCAACGACTGTGGTTCATCGAGCAACTGACACCGGGCACTACCCTGTTCAACATCCCGTTCGCCCTGCACCTTAAGGGTGAACTCGATGTCCAGGCGCTGCACGCCAGCCTGAACGACCTGCTGGCTCGCCACGAAATCCTGCGCACCGGCATCCACAGCGTCGACGGCGTACCGTGCCAGCGCATCAGCGCAACCCTGGACATCGCGTTGCCCTTCGAGGACCTGTCGGGCCTGACCGCCACCGCTCGGGCGGGTGCGCAATTCAATGCCCTGCAAGAGACCTTCGAACAGCCTTTCGACCTGGCCTGCCCGCCGTTGCTGCGCGCCCGCTTGCTGCGCCTGGCGCCGGATGAACATGTGCTGGGCATCGCCCTGCACCACATGGTCTCCGACGCCTGGTCGGCCACCATCGCCCTGCGCGAGCTGGCCCTGGGCTACGAAGCCCGCTGCAACGGTGCCGCCGCCGAGCTGCCGGCGCTGCCGGTGCAATACGCCGACTTCGCCCTCTGGCAGCGGGAGCATTTGCAGGGCGCCGAACTCAAGCGCCAACTGGACTACTGGACCGCCACCCTGGATCGCCGCGACAGCGAAGGCAGCCCACTGCTGGCCCTGCCCACCGACCATCCGCGGCCATCGGTGCAGAGCTACCGCGCCGGGATCGTCCAGCGCGAACTCAGCGCCGACCTCAGTAAGCGAGTTCAGGCCTTTGCCAGTCGCCTCGGCACCACGCCATTCACCGTTCTGTTCGCTGGCTTCGCCGTACTGATGCACCGCTTGAGCGGCGACGCCACGGTGCTGGTCGGCACCCCGGTGACCCACCGTGAACAGCCGGGCACCGAAGGCCTGCTGGGTATTTTGCTGAACAACCTGGCGATCCGCGCCGACTTCGAGCCACAAGCGGACTTCACCGCCCTGGTCCAACAAGTGGCCGAGCGGCTGCGCAACGGCCTGCGGCACCAGGACCTGCCTTTCGAACAACTGGTGGACAGCCTGCAACTGCCCCGCAGCCTCAGCCATGCACCGCTGTACCAGGTGATGGTCGCCCAGCAACTGGCCATGGAATCGCGCCTGCGCTTCCCCGGGCTGGCATTCGAGGCCCTGGACACCCCGCTGCGCCACTCCGAATGCGACCTGGACCTGCATGTGCTGTGTCCGGCCGATGCGCCGATCCAGCTGGAACTGATGTTCGCCCTGGACCTGTTCGTGGCCGACAGCGCCCGCCAGACCCTGGCCCGCCTGGAGCATCTGCTGGAGCGGATGCTCGCCGAACCGCAACGTCCGGTGGCAGCGTTGCCGTTGCTGACGGCGGATGAATGGCAGCGCACCGTGGTCGAGTGGAACCGCACCGAAATGGAGGTGCCGCGCCACCTGACCTTCGCCCAACTGTTCGAACAACAGGCCGAGCGAACTCCGGAGCGTGACGCACTGACCTTCGCAGGACGCTGCCTGAGTTATGGCGAACTGAACCGCCGGGCCAACCAGGTGGCGCACTACCTGCGCGGGCGTGGCGTGGGCGCCAATAGCCCGGTGGCGCTGTGTGTCGAGCGCTCCCTGGAACTGCTGATCGGCCTGCTGGGCATCCTCAAGTCCGGGGGCGCCTATGTGCCGCTGGATCCGAGCTACCCGGCGGACCGCCTGGCCTACATGCTCGAAGACGCGCAGCCGACGTTGCTCCTCGGTCAGCACGGGCTGCTGGAACAACTGGGGGCCGGGCTGCCACGCGTTCATCTGGACAGCGACGCGGCCTTGTTCGCTCACCAGCCGGACAGCAACCCGGCGCCGCTTTCCGGCCCGCAAGACCTGGCCTACATCATGTACACCTCCGGCTCGACCGGTAAGCCCAAGGGCACCCTGGTTACCCAGGCCTCGGTGGTCAACCTGGCCTGGGCACGTATCCATGGCCTGTACCGGCGCTACACCGACCAGCCGATGCGTACCAGTTTCAACTACTCCTTCGCCTTCGACAGTTCGGTGGCCGAGCTGATCCTGCTGCTCGACGGCCATAGCCTGTACCTGACGCCGGAAGACGTGCGCTACGACCCCGAGGCGCTGGCGCAGTTCTTTCGCGAGACCCGCCTGGAGGCCTTCGAGTGCACCCCGGCACAGCTCAAGGCCTTGCTGGAAAGCGAAGGCGTGCGACGTGGCGAGGTGTACCTGCCCCGCTTCGTGCTGTTCGGTGGCGATGCCGTGGACACCCAGCTGTGGCAACGCCTGCCAGCGATTGCCGGCAGCCGCTTCTTCAACACCTACGGCCCCACCGAATGCACGGTGGACGCCACCGGTTGCGCGGTGGACGACTTCCCCCAGCGCCCGATCATCGGCCGCCCTATCGCCAACGTGCGCACCTACGTGCTCGATGCCTTCCTCAACCCGATGCCGGTGGGCGTCCCGGGGGAGCTGCACATCGGCGGTGCCGGCGTGACCCTGGGTTACCTCAACCGCGCCGAGCAGACCGCCAAGGTCTTCATCGAAGACCCGTTCTCGTCCCTGTCCGGTGCGCGGATGTACAAATCCGGCGACCTGGTGCGCTGGTTGCCCGATGGCCAGCTCGAATACCTCGGACGCATGGACCATCAGGTGAAGATCCGTGGCTTCCGCGTCGAACTGGGGGAAATCGAAACCCTGCTCGGCGCGCAACCAGGCGTGCGCCAGGCCGTGGTGCTGGCTCGCGAAGACGTGCCCGGCGACAAGCGCCTGGTGGCCTACGTCACTTGCGAACAGCAGGCCGATATCGATGCCTGGCGCAAGGCCATTGGCGCAGCCCTGCCCGACTACATGGTGCCCTCGGCCTTCGTGGTGCTCGATGAACTGCCGTTGACCGACAACGGCAAGCTCAACCGCAAGGCGTTGCCGGCGCCGGACATCCAGGCCGCGCCGGAGGCGCTGGATCCGCCACGCGGCGGTGCCGAGCGGCAACTGGCGGCCCTGTGGTCCGAACTGCTGAAGGTGCCGGCGGCGCAGATCGGTCGCGACAGCCACTTTTTCTACCTTGGCGGGCACTCGCTGCTGGCGGCGACACTGTTCGCCCGCCTGCGCCAACAGTTCGCCACGGTACCGCCGCTGCGGGCCGTTTTCGAACACCCGACCCTCCAAGCCCTGGCCGCCTTGCTGGGCGATCCCCTGCAAGCGGCGACGGCCTTCGTCCCGGCGCCACGCCCGGCGCGCTTGCCGTTGTCGTTCGAGCAGCAGCGCCTGTGGTTCCTCGAACAACTGAGCGCCGGTGGCGGTGAATACAACGTGGTCAGCGCGGTGCAGCTGGACGGCGAACTCGATACCCAGGCCCTGCAGGTAGCCTTGAACAACGTGATCCAACGTCACGAGATCCTGCGCAGCCGCATCGTGCGCGACACCGACGGCGAGCTGATGCTGGTGGTCGATGGGCAGGTCGACGTCCCGCTGCAGGCAACGGTGCTGGAAGCTGCCTGCGACGCCGCCTGGCAGCAGTTGACCGACGATGCCCTGCGCCAAGCAACCGGACGTCCGTTCGATCTGGCCCGCGAAATCCCCGTGCGCGCCACCTTGATACAGCGCAGTGGCGGTGACCAGTCGCTGTTGTTGCTCACCGTGCATCATTGCGCAACCGACGATGCGTCCAGCCAGAACCTGCTGGATGAGCTGGGTCGCTTCTACGCCGCCCAATGCCAGGGCACCGCGACAGTACTGCCAGAGCTGGCCCTGCAATACCCGGACTATGCCCTCTGGCAACGCGAACCCGCCCAGCAGCGCCTGTTCAGCCAGCAACTGGAATACTGGCGCAACCAATTGGAGGATGGCGATTACCTGCTGGACCTGCCCACCGAGCAAGGTCGTCCCGACCACCTCGCGCCGGCCGCCGGTGCCGTCCAACTGCAACTGCCACCAGCGCTGGTAGCGCGTCTGCGGCTATTCGCCCAGCAACGCGGCGCCACCCTGTACATGCTGATGCTGAGTGCGGCACAACTGCTGCTGGGCCGCTACGCCAACCAGCGCGATGTGCGGGTCGGCAGTCCGGTGGCCCAGCGGCCGTTCGCCGAGCTGCAGCCTTTGATCGGTTGCTTCGTCAACACCGTGGTCATGCGCGCCGATCTCGATCCGAGCCTGGATTTCGAAGGCTTGCTGAGCCAGGTGCGCAACCGCGTACTGGACGCCCAGCAGCACCAGGACGTGCCGTTCGAGCAGGTCGTGGACCACCTCAAGCCTTCCCGCAGCCTCGGCCAGACGCCACTGTTCCAGGTGCTCTTCGCCATGCAGAACGCCGATGCCTGCGGCCGGCACTGGCCGCGACTGCACGTCAGCGAACGAGCGGTGACCGCCCAGGCCACCAAGTACGATCTGAACTGGGAAGTGCACGACGGCGAAGTGCTGTCGGTGTTGCTGGAATACCGTGCCGCATTGTTCAGCGAAACCACCGCCCGGCGTTGGTTGACGCAATGGCAGCAACTGCTGGAAGCCATGCTCGACGCGCCACAGACCCGTCTCGGGGAATGGACGCCGATGGCGGCAGCCGAGCGCCAACGCCAGTTGGTCGAATGGAACGCCACTGACCGCCACTACAGCGGCCCGACCAACCTGCACACGGCCCTGAGCCAGCAGGCAGCCCTGAGCCCCAACGCCCCGGCGCTGGTGTTCGAAGGCCAACGCCTGAGCTATGCCGAACTGGACCAGCGTGCCCAGGCCGTCGCCCGCGCCCTGCGCGCCGTCGGTATCGGCGCCGAGCACATCGTGCCGGTGTGCATGGAGCGCTCGGTGGAAATGGTCGTGGCCTTGCTCGGCATCGTCCATGCCGGCGCCGCGTGGCTGCCGCTGGACCCGCAAATGCCGGCCGCGCGCCTGGCCTTCCTGATCCAGGACGCCGATGCCAAGGTCACCCTGACCCAGGCGCAGTGGCTGGAGCGCCTGCCGGCCGGGCACCTGGCCTGGACCCTCGACGCCCTGCCCCAGGCCCCGGCGTTCGAACCCATCAGCGTCGCCGCCAATGACCTGGCCTACGTGCTCTACACCTCCGGTTCCACCGGCCAGCCAAAAGGCGTGATGAACGAACACGGCGCCTTGATGAACCGCCTGTACTGGATGCAGGACGCCTTCCCGATCGGCCCGAATGATCGGGTCCTGCAGAAGACCCCGTACAGCTTCGACGTGTCGGTATGGGAGTTCTTCTGGCCGCTGATCACCGGCGCCACCCTGGTGGTGGCCCGTCCGGACGGCCACCGTGACCCGGCCTACCTCAGCCAGTTGATCCAGCAGGAACAGGTCACCACGTTGCACTTCGTGCCGTCCATGCTGCGGGCGTTCGTCGAGGAACCGAGCCTGGTGAATTGCCACAGCCTGCGCCAGGTGTTCGCCAGCGGCGAAGCCTTGCCAGTGGACCTGGTGCGGCGTTTCATGGGCCAGCACCCGGCCGCCCTGGTCAACCTGTATGGCCCCACCGAAGCGGCCATCGACGTCTCGGTCTGGCGTTGCTCGGCAGACGACACAATCGTGCCGATCGGCAAGCCCATCGCCAACCTGCGCCTGTACATCCTCGACGAAGCCATGCAGCCATTGCCCATCGGCAGCATCGGCGAGCTGTACATCGGCGGCGTCGGCGTGGCCCGTGGCTATCTGAAACGCCCGGACCTGACCGAAGAACGCTTCCTCGCCAGCCCGTTCGTGGCCGGCGACCGCCTGTACCGCACCGGCGACCGCTGCCGTTTCCTGGCCGATGGCAACATCGAATACCTGGGACGTCTCGACCATCAGGTCAAGCTGCGGGGCCAGCGCATCGAGCTGGGGGAAATCGATGCGGCCCTGCTGGACCTGCCGGCGATCACCGCTGCCTGCACCCTGGTCATCGACAACCGCCTGGTGGCGTTCTACAGCGGCAGCGCCGTGCAATCGGAACTGGACAACCTGTTGGCGGCCCAGTTGCCGGCGTACATGGTGCCTTCGGTATGGGTCGAAGTACCGGCCTTGCCGTTGAACAGCAACGGCAAGATAGACCGCAAGGCCCTGGCGGCGCTGCCCTTGCCGCAGACCCAGAAAGACTACGCGGCACCGCGCAATGACCTGGAGCGCCTGCTTTGCCAACTGTTCGGCGAACTGCTCGGCGAAACCCTGACCGGTGGACAGCAGGTCGGCACCTCGGACAGCTTCTTCGCCCTGGGCGGTGACTCGATCCTTGGCCTGAAACTGATCTCCCGCCTGCGCGAGCAGGGTTATGCCCTCACCCCGAGGGACCTGTTCCGCTCGCCGACCCCGGCGGCGCTGGCCCAGGTGACCACGGCCCTGCTGAGCCAGGCCGAACAGGGTGATGTGACCGGTACGATGCCGCTGATGCCGCTGCACCAGTGGTTCTTCGATCAACAGCAGCCCGAGGCCGGCCATTGGAACCAGTCGGTGCTGGCCGACAGCGAGCGACGTCTCGACGCGGCCGTGGTACAGGCCACCCTGGACCGACTGGTGGCCCACCATGACGCCCTGCGCCTGCGTTTCGCCCAGGTCGAGGGACAATGGCAAGTGCGCATCGCGCCCGTGGCACCTGCACGACTGACCTGCTGCGAACATCCCGAACAGCTGCTGGACGTGGCCCGCAGCCTCGACCTGCAGGACGGTCCGCTGTTTGCCGCCGCACTGCTGGAAGGCGCACCGCAACGCCTGTACCTGGTGGCCCATCACCTGGTGGTGGACGCGGTCTCCTGGACGCCGTTGCTGGAAGACTTCCAGCACCTGTACCCGGCCCTGGAACGCGGCGAAAACCCGACGTTGCCGGCCAAGACCACGTCCTACCGTCAATGGGCGGAGCGTTTGCAGGCCCATGCCATCAAGGTCAGCGCCGAACAGCGCTACTGGAGCACCCAGCCGGGAGCGAACCCGGCGCCTGTGGCCACCGTGGCCGAACGGCAGACCCTGTCAGCCCGCTGGGATGCCACTCGTACCCATCAATGGCTGACCGAGGCCCACGCGGCCTACCGCACGCAACCGGAAGAACTGTTGATCGCCGCCCTCGCCGCGACCCTGGCCGAGGTGGAAAGCCGCAGCGACATCGTGGTGGACCTGGAGCGCCATGGTCGGGATGCGCCATTCGACGGCCTGGACGTGAGCCGCACCGTCGGCTGGTTCACCACGCTGTACCCATTGCGGGTCAATGCCAGCGGCGCCCCGGGCGACCAGGTGCGTAACGCCAAGGAAGCCTTGCGCGCCGTGCCGGGCCAGGGCCTGGGTTACGGGCTGCTGCGCCAGCGGGGTCAATTGCCGGCCAGCAGCGGCGACGTACTGTTCAACTACCTGGGCCATGAGCAGACGCCCGAGGGCTGGTTGCGCCCCAGCAGCCTGACTCCGCCACCGGACGTGGCTCCCTCCAACCGGGTGACCCATGGCCGGGAAGTGGTGGCCTGGCTGGAGGAAGGCGTATTGCGCGTCGAGTGGCACAGCGTCACGCCAGCCATCGACCGCCAGTTGCCCGCTCGCCTGCTGGAACGTTTGCAGGTGTTGGTCGAGCACTGCCTCGATCCCCAGGCCGGTGCGCTGATGCCATCGGACTTCCCGCTGGCCAAGGCGCTGAACCAGAAATCCCTGGACAAGCTGCTGGGCAAGCTCAAGACCAAACCGAATTCCCAAAGCTAGCGAGCGATGCGGCCGCGGGGTCCTCGACCACCGCGGCCCCCTGACTGACGCTCACTGTGTTTCAAGCCTTTGAAATGGACCAAGCAAGCATGAACAACATCGAAGACATCTACTCCCTTTCGCCGACCCAGCACGGCCTGTTGTTCCACAGCGTCTATGAACCGGATTCGCGGGTTTATTACCAGCAATTGAGCCTGGAAATGGACGGTCCGCTGCAGTTGAACGCGTTTCGCGGCGCCTGGCAGGCGCTGATGCAGCGCCATGCCGTGCTGCGCAGTGCCTTTCTGTGGGAAGAGCTGGACGATGCTTATCAAGTGGTGCAGCAGGACGTGGCGCTGCCCCTGACCGAACTGGACTGGCAGGACCAGGCCGAACCCCAGGCAGCCCTGGAGCGACTGGCGCTGGAGCAACGGGCCCAGCCCCTGGAACTGAACGAATCGCCGCTGATGCGCGTGTGCCTGGTACGCCTGGCCCCCGAGCGCTGGCACCTGATCTGGACCTTCCACCACATTCTCATGGATGGCTGGAGCGTGGGCATCGCGGTTCAGGAGTGGCTGGCGTTCTATTACGAACAGGCTCACGGCCGCCCTGCCAACCTGGCGCCGACCCGGCCTTATCGCGACTACATCGCCTGGCTGGCGGAGCAGGACATGGCCGCCACCGAAGGCTTCTGGCGCGAGCAATTGCACGATGTCAGCGAGCCGACCCCGCTGCCCCATTTCGCCGAACGCCAGGCAGCGCCCTCGGGCGTCCCCTTCGCCGAGCGGGAAAGCCGTCTGGACGCCAGCGAAACCGAGCGGTTGTCGCACTTCGCGCGCCAGAACGACCTGACCATCAACACCCTGATCCAGGGCGCCTGGGCGCTGCTGCTGGGCCAGCATGCGGGGCGTGACGACGTGGTCTATGGCGTCACCGTCGCCGGCCGTCCTGAAAACCTGGCCGCGGTGGACGGCACCGTCGGGCTGTTTATCAATACCCTACCGCTGCGCGTGCAATGGTCCGAGGGCCCGGCCCTGGTGGACTGGTTGCAACAGCTGCAGCAGGCCAACAGCGACTTGCGCCACCACGCCTACCTGCCCCTGGGCAAGCTCAAGTCCATGTCGCGCATTGCCGCTGAACAGGCGCTGTTCGATTCGATCCTGGTATTCGAAAACTTCCCGGTGACCGATGCCCTCAACCAGGACACCGGTGGCCTGAGCTTCAGCGCGCCGGCCAACGACCAGCAGGTCGAAGGCCTGACCCTCACCCAGGGCCGCAACCACTTCCCGCTGTCGCTGATCGTGATGCCGGACAAGCAGCTGCACTACCTGATCAGTTACGACCGCAGCCGCTTCAGCGATGCCGAGGTGACGATACTGTCGACGCAGTTGCGCAGCATCCTGTTGGCGATGACCGCGCAGCCACAGCGCCGCGTCAGCGAGCTGGAATGGCTGGCTTCGGAGGAAAGCCAGCAGTTGCGGGTCCAGGGACGTGGTGTGCAACTGCCGGTGCCCCTGGCCTGCCTGCACCAGCGCTTCGAACAGCAGGCGGCCGCGAACCCCGAGGCGCTGGCGGTCCGGGACCGTCAGGTGGCTCTGACCTACCGTGAGCTGGATCAGCAGGCCAACCGCCTCGGCCATTATCTGCGCGCCCGGCGTATCGGCCAGGACAGCGTGGTGGCCTTGGCCCTGGAGCGCAGTGTCGATTTCGTGGTCACCTTGCTGGGTGTCCTCAAGGCCGGCGCGGCCTATCTGCCCCTGGACATCAAGCAGCCCGCCGGACGTCTGGCCGATGTGCTGGTGGACAGCCGCGCCGCGCTACTGATAGGCGCCGCCCCTTCGCCACTGCTCGCAGGCCTGGCCGAACGCACGCCGGCCCTCTGGCTGGAGGAACAGGCTGCGGCCATCGCCAGCCAGCCGGCTACGCCACCCGCCGTGGCCCATAGCCCGACGGACGCCGCCTATGTGATCTACACCTCGGGCTCCACCGGCACACCCAAGGGAGTGGTGGTGGAACACCAGTCCATCGTCGACTACCTGACAGCCGTGCACGCGGTGCTCAACCCTCCGGCGGCGGCCCGTTATGGCCTGCTGTCCAGCATCGCCGCCGACCTGGGTCACACCCAGCTGTTCGGTGCCCTGTGCAACGGCGGCAGCCTGCTGCTGGTGGATGAAGACAGCGGTTTCAGCCCATTGGCGCTGGCTGAACTGTTCGACCGGCACCCGGTGGATGTGCTGAAGATCACCCCGAGCCACCTGGCCGGCCTGTTGCAGGCGCTTCCCGATGCCCGGTTGCTGCCCCGCACCCTGCTGGTGTTTGGCGGCGACGCTCTCAGCCCGGGGTTGTTGGAACAGGTGAACCACCTGGCGCCAGGGCTCAGGGTGTTCAACCACTATGGCCCGAGCGAAGCGACGGTCGGGGCGATTGCCACCGAACTGCCCGCAGGCCTGCGCAGCATTGCTCTCGGCAGGCCGCTGCCCAATCGTCAAGTGCGTGTGGTGGATGCCAACGGTCGTCTGGTGCCGACCGGCGTCTGCGGTGAGTTGCTGATCAACGGCGCCTTGGCCCGGGGCTACCTGCACCGGCCGGACCTCACCGCCGAACGCTTCCTGCTCGATGAAGACCAGCAACGCTGGTATCGCACCGGTGACCGCGTACGCTGGCAGGTGGACGGTCAACTGGCGTTCCTCGGCCGGATCGACAGCCAGGTCAAGATCCGCGGCAACCGGCTGGAGCTGGGCGAAGTCGAAGCGCAGCTCAAGCGCCTGTCGCCGCTGATCGAGCAAGCCCTGGTGCGTGCCGTGGAACTGGACGGCAGCCTGCGCCTGGTGGCCTACCTGGTGGCCAGCCAGTCGCTGTCCGCCACCAAGTTGCGTAACGACCTGGGGGCGCGAGTACCGGACTACATGGTGCCGGCGCACTTCATCACCCTCGATGAATTGCCCCTGACCCGCAACGGCAAGGTCGACGTACAGCGCCTGCCGATCCCCCACAAGTCCAGCGACGACAGCGCCACCCACGTGGCCCCACGCAACGAAGTCGAGGCGCTGCTGGCGCAGATCTGGAAGGATGTCCTCAAGCTCGAACGTGTCGGGGTACACGATAACTTCTTCGCCCTCGGCGGCGATTCGATCATCAACCTGCAGATCATCGCCCGGGCCAACCAGCAAGGCTTGAAGCTCACTCCACGCCAGTTGTTCGAGAACCGCACCATCGCCGACATCGCCCGTGTACTGGGCGCCGACGCCGGCCATGGCGTGGCCGAAAGCAACGCCGATGGTCATGAGCTGCCACTGGCCGCCGGGCAACTGGCCCGCTTGCAACAGGGGCCGCTGGAGGCGACCTGGCGTTGCGTGGCGTTGAGCCAGGCGGTCGACGGCGAGCTGCTGAGCCAGGCCATCGGCGCCTTGCAACATCACCACCAGGCATTGCGCCTGGCACTCAAGGCCCAACCGGATGGGGAATGGCAGCAACGGGTGCTGGCAACGGCCAAGGCCCCGGCCGTCACCACCGGGACACTCGCGGCAAACGACCCGGCACAGTTGCAGGCCCTGGCCCAGGCCGGCGTCGACGCACTGGCGCTGGACGCCGGCCAGACCCTGCATGCCAGCCTGCTGGAGGTGGCGGGCAAGCCATTCCTGCTGCTGGCCGCGCACCCGCTGTGCCTGGACGAAGCCTCCTGGGAGCTGCTGCTCAACGACCTCAACCTGGCGCTGGCCCAACTGCGTTACCAACGGCCGGTGCGCCTGTCCCACGTCGGCGGTGATTTCAGCCAGTGGACCCGCCACCAGCAGACCCATGCCCAGGGTGATGGACTGGACGACGCCTGGGAGCATTGGCTGCAATACGCCGGCATGGAGCCACTTCAATTGCCTGACGGCCAACAACCGCCCAGCGTGGTCGAACAGACGCTGCCGGCCGCCACCTCGACGGCCCTCAAGCGCCTGGGCGAGGTGTTGCAACTGGACTGGAACAGCCTGCTGGCCAGCGCCGTGGCCGAGCACTGCCGTGAAGTGTGCGGCGAAGGCCTGCTGGCCCTGAGCGTACAGGCGGCTCGTCCCCGGGTCGAGCGCCTGCCCGCCAACGCACCGATTGCCGTGGCCGACTTCGACCCGGCGCGCATCCTGGGGCCGTTGACCCTGGCGGTGCCGTACTTCCTCCAGCCCGAAGGCGACAGCCGGCTGCAACGCTTGCAAGCCCTGGTCGGGCAGATGCGGGCGTATCCTCAGCATGGTGTCGACTATGGTGCCCTGCGCTATCTGTCGGACAATACCTACCTGCAAGAACCGCTGCGCGACCTCCCGCCAGCCGCCATCGCCATCCGCTGGCAGGGCGATCTGGACAGCCATCGCGAAGAGCGTGGCATCCTGGCCCGGGTCGAGGCGGCGCCGTCACCGGCGGCCTCGTGCCCCCTGACCCTGGACGCCTGGTGGCAGGACGATTGCCTGCACCTGCGCAGCCAAGGGGCGCTGGCGGCCGACTGGGCGCCAAGGCTTGTGCAACGGTTGATCGAACTCGCCGAACTGACCGACACGCCTGACCTGCGCCCCGCCAGCCAGGCCTTCCCACTGTGCCACAAGCAGGCGGCGACCCTGGCCGCCGAGCCCCTGGACTGGGCGAACATCGAGGACGTCTACCCGCTGTCGTCCATGCAACAGGGCATGCTGCTGCACACCCTGCTGCAACCTCACAGCGGGATCTACCTGATGCAGCAACGCTACAGCTGGGACGGCGTAATGCAGCGTCCGGCGATGGAAGCGGCCTGGCAACTGTTCCTCGAGCGCCATCCGATGATGCGTACCGCGTTCTGGTGGCAGGACGACCATGAGCCGCTGCAGTGCGTGTACCGTCAGACCCATCGGGCATTCGACTGGCAGGACCTGCGTGATCTCGACGAAGAACAGCAGCGCCTGGCGATGGACAAGGCCCTGGAAGAGCAACGCCTGCAAGGCTTCGACATGGCCTGCGCACCACTGACTCACCTGCGGGTGTTCCAGCTGGATGAGCGTCGCTTTGCCGTGGTGCGCAGCTTCCACCACATCCTCACCGATGCCTGGTGCTTCGGCCTGCTGATGGAAGACCTGTTGGCGATCTACCAGGCCATCGTGCGCCAGGAGCCGGTGGCTCGCCCTCGCCTGCGCTCGTTCCGTGGCTACATGAGCTGGCTGGAGCGTCACGACATGGCCGCCGCCCACGCGTTCTGGCAGGCCGAGATGGCCGGCTTCAGCGAACCGACGCCGTTGCACGTGGACAGCCCCGTGGCGCGTCCCGAGCAGGCGCCGGAACAGGTGGGAGACTTCGACCATACCCTGAGCATTGCCCAGACCCAGCGCCTGCAGCAGCTCTGCCAGCAATACCAGCTGACTCCCAACACCTGGATCCAGGGCGCCTGGGCATTGTTGCTGTCGCGCTACAGCGGCAACCGCGACGTGCTGTTCGGGGTGACCGTCGCCGGTCGTCCGACCGACCTGGCCGGGGTGGAAGAAATGGTCGGGCTGTTCATCAACAGCCTGCCGCTGCGCATCGACGTGGACCCGCAGGCACCGGTGGCCGACTGGCTGCAGGCCCTGCTGTCCCACAACGCCCGGTTGCGCGAACATGAAAGCGCATCCCTGGTGGACATCCAGCGTTGCAGCCAGGTGCCGCGCGGACAGCAATTGTTCGACAGCCTGGTGGTGTTCGAAAACGCCCCGCTGGACATCAGCAGCGTGCAGCTCGACGTCTTCAGCATCGACATCTACGAAGACCGGGTGCACACCAACTTCCCGATGACCGTGGTGCTGTATCCGGGCGATCGCCTGGGCATCCGCCTGTCCTACGACAGCCAGCGCTTCACCACCGCCACCGTGCAGCGGATGCTCGGGCATCTGGTGCAACTGCTGTCGGGCATGCTGGAGGCACCCCAGGCCCCACTGGGCAGCCTGCACATGCTGCCGGAAGCGGAGCGCCAGCAGCTGCAGATCGAATGCAACCGCAGCGCCGTCGAGTTCCCGCTGGAGCGTGGCTATGCGTCGCTGTTCGCCGATCAGGTGCGCAGTCGCCCGCAGCACATCGCCGCCGTCTGCCAGGGGGAGTCGCTGACCTACGCCGAACTGGACCGTCGCGCCAATGCCATCGCCCATGCTCTTCAAGCGGCCGGTGCCGGTCCGGAAACCCTGGTGGCGCTGTTTGCCGAACGTGGCCTGGCCTTGCTGACGATGATGGTCGCCACGCTCAAGGCCGGTGCGGCGTTCCAGTCCCTGGACATCCAACAGCCTGGCACTCGCCTGGCCGAACTGCTGGACCTGGGCGAGGCCCCGCTGCTGCTGGTCTGCGAAAATGCCGCATCGACCCTGGACAACGTCCTGCCACAGATGCGCCAGCAACCGACCTGCCTGGTTGCCCAGGCCCTCTGGAACGGCGCCGCCCAAGAACCGGTCGGCTACGCCCACTCCCCTGACCAACTGGCGTACGTGATCTTCACCTCGGGCTCCACCGGCACCCCCAAAGGGGTCATGGTGGAACAGCGCGGCATGCTCAACAACATGTTCGGCAAGGTGCCGAGCCTGGGCCTGGATGAGCATGATCGCATCGCCCAGACGGCTTCGGCGGCCTTCGACATCAGCGTCTGGCAGTTCCTCGCCGCGCCACTGTTCGGTGCCACGGTCCACATTCTTCCCGATGCCCAGGCCCACGACCCGGTGGCTCTGCTCGATGCGGTCCAGGCACACCGGTTGACGCTGCTGGAGACCGTGCCGGCGCTGATTCGCGGCATGCTCCAGGAAAGCCAGGCCCATCACACCCTGGCGAGCCTGCGCTGGCTGCTGCCCACTGGCGAAGCCTTGCCCCCGGCCCTGGCCCGGGACTGGTTCGCACGTTTCCCGGCCGTCGCCTTGATGAACGCCTACGGTCCGGCCGAATGCTCCGATGACGTGGCGTTCCACCCCATCACCGAGGCGCCGGCCCACGACTGCCTGCACATGCCCATCGGCAAGCCGACCGCCAATAACCAGGTGTTCGTCCTCGACTCGGCGCTGCGCATGGTTCCCGTCGGCGTACCCGGTGAATTGTGCATCGGCGGCGTCGGCGTGGGCCGCGGCTACCTGCGCGACCCGCAACGCACCCGTGAAGCTTTCGTTGCGCATCCATTCCAGGCAGGCGCACGCCTGTACCGCAGTGGCGACATCGGCCGCATGCGTGAGGATGGCGTGATCGAATACCTCGGTCGCCGCGACCAGCAGGTCAAGATCCGCGGCCACCGCATCGAGCTGGGTGAAATCGAAAACCGCCTGATGCAGCATCCGGCGGTGGACAGCGCGGCGGTATTGGCCCTGCCCGATGCCCGGGGTTCCTTGCAACTGGTGGCCTGGTACGTGCTCGACGACACCGTGGACCTGGGCGACGAACCCGCGCAGCAGGTCTTGAGCGCTTACCTGGCCAAGCAACTGGCAAGCTACATGGTGCCGGCCCGTTGGCTGGCGCTTGTGCAACTGCCGTTGAATGCCAATGGCAAGGTCGATCGCCGTGCCCTCGCCGCCCTGGGCGTGCCTCAGGACGAAAACGCACAGCAGCAGTGCGTGGCGCCACGCACGCCGACCGAAAAAGTCCTGGCCGCACTGTGGCAGGAGATCCTCGGCCTGGACGAGGTTGGCGTACACGACGACTTCTTCGCCATCGGCGGGCACTCGTTGCTGGCGACCCAGGTGCTGTCGCGCATCCGTCGGCGGTTGAACGTCAACCTGCCACTGCGCACGCTGTTCGAACGTGGGACCCTGGAGCAACTGGCCGCTGCGGTGGACCAGCAGCTCGCCGTACAGGCCGAGCCCGATGGCGAAGCCGACATGGCCCTGGCACCGCGCAACCAGCCGCTACCGCTGTCCTACAGCCAACAACGGCTGTGGTTCCTGGATCGCTTCGAAGGCCCGAGCGCCGCCTACAACATGACCACCACGGTCAGGCTGCGTGGAGCCCTGGACATCGCCGCGCTGCAAGCGGCGCTGCAGTGTGTGCTGGAGCGCCATGAATCCTTGCGCACCGCTTTCCAGCTCGACGGCGACCAGCCGTGCCAGGTGATCAGCCCGGCCCCCGTGCTTGACCTGACGCCCACCGAACTCGCTCACCTGGACGGCGAACAGCAGGCACAAACCCTGCAACGCCTGATCGACGAACAGGCCGGGCGGGCGTTCGATCTGCAACAGGCGCCGATGTTGCGGGCCCACCTGCTGCGCCTGGGCACGGACGATCACGTGCTGCAGTTGGTGCTGCACCACATCGCCACCGATGCATGGTCCATGGGTATCCTGGTGCAGGAACTGATCACCGGCTACCAGGCGTTCAGCCACGGCTCGACACCGGTCTTGCCGACATTGCCGGTGCAGTTCGCCGACTATGCCTACTGGCAGCGCAGCGAAGCCCAGCAACGGCTGCTGGCGCGGGCAGTCGACTATTGGCGCCGCCAGCTGGACGGTGCGCCGACGCTGATCCCGCTGCCCCTCGACCGCCCGCGCCCGGCGCGGCCCGACTACCAGGGCGCAGCCCTGGAACAACGCTTCACGCCGGCCCAGGCCCAGGTGCTCAAGGCCTATGCGCAACAGCAGCGGGCGACCCTGTTCATGGTCTTGCTCAATGCGTTCAACAGCCTCTTGCAGCGTGCTACCGGCGCCAATGACTTCATCGTCGGTACCGACCTGGCCAACCGCGAGCACCCGGCCCTGGAAAACCTCATCGGCTTCTTCGTCAACGTGCTGCCGATCCGGGCCCGTCTCAACGAGGGCGAAAGCTTCGATGCGCGCTTGCAACGCTTGCGCGAGGATTGCCTGTCGGCGTTCCAGCACCAGCAGGTGCCGTTCGACAAGCTGGTGGAGGAACTGCAGCCGCCGCGCACGCCTGGGGTCAACCCGCTGGTGCAGGTGCTGTTCGTGATGCAGAACACCCCCAGCGGCAACGCCAGCCTGCCGGACCTGGACGTGGAACACCTGGTGGCTCGCCAGGAGAGCAGCAAGTTCGACCTGGCCGTATTCGTCGAGGAAGACGAGGAGCAAGGCCTGAACGTGCGTTGGGTCTATCGCACCAGTGTATTGCAGCAAGCGACGGTCCAGCGCTTCGAACAAGGCTTCGAAAGCCTGCTGGCAGCGCTGGCCTCGGCCCCCGGCCAGGCCCTGGATCACTGGAGCTGGGGCGTCGAGGCCGCCAGGAACAACGCGCCATCGGCCGAGGCCGAAGGGGCGCCGGACGATGCC
Source organism: Pseudomonas sp. NFACC43 (assembly GCF_900119645.1). Classification (NCBI taxonomy): domain Bacteria; kingdom Pseudomonadati; phylum Pseudomonadota; class Gammaproteobacteria; order Pseudomonadales; family Pseudomonadaceae; genus Pseudomonas; species Pseudomonas sp. NFACC43. Next base: position 110,389 of record NZ_FPKK01000008.1, on the reverse strand, counting down.
ACCGCGCGCAGCGCACGCAAGCAGTCCAAGTTGAGCAAGCTCAAGCAGACCCGGGCCACGGCCGTGAGCCAAGTGGCCCACGAACAGGTGCGCACCCGTCATCTCGACGCCGGCAATCCCTTGCCCCTGGTGATCGAACCGCTGCTCGGCGACCTGGACCCGGTGCATTGGGCGCTGCAGGCCCGGGAGTGGATCAATGCTCAATTGCGTACCCACGGCGGCCTGCTGTTCCGCGGCTTCAACCTGCCGGATGCCGCAGCCTTCGAGCAATTCGCCCAGGCCATCGAGCCTGATCTCTACGGCACCTACGGTGACCTGCCGAAGAACACCTCCGGCAAGAACATCTACCATTCCACGCCGTACCCGGAACAACACATGATTCTCTTCCACAACGAAAGCTCACACCTGCCCCAATGGCCGCGCAAGCAGTGGTTCTATTGCGAGACTCCCGCTCCGCGTGGCGGCTGTACACCCATCGTCGATTGCCGCCAGGTCCTGGCGCGGTTGCCCGAAGACATTGTCGAGCGCTTCAAGGCGCTGGGGTTGCTGTACGTGCGGCATTTCACCGACAAGCTGGATGTGCGCTGGCAGGACTTCTTCAAGACCGAGCAGCGCGAGGAAGTGGAGCGCCAATGCCTCGCCTCGGGCATGCGTTGGGAATGGCTCGGTACCGATAACCTGCGCATCGCCCAGCATTGCCCGGCCATCGTGGCTCATCCGCAGACCGGCGAACTGTCGTTCTTCAACCAGGTGCAACTGCACCACACCGCATGCCTGGAGCCTGAAGTGCGCGCCAACCTGATCAACCTGTTCGGCCCCGGCCACCTGCCCCGCAATGTCTATTACGGCGATGGCAGCGTGATCGAAGACGCTGTCATGCAAGTGATCGGGGAAGCGTACGAAGCCTGCGCCGTACGTTTTACCTGGCAAAAGGGCGACATGGTCATGCTGGACAATATGCTGGTGGCCCATGCCCGGGACCCCTTCGAGGGCGAACGCAAGATCTGCGTCGCCATGGGCCAGATGATGCGTCGTGAAGAGCTGACGGGGCCTGTGCCTGAAGCCCGATCGGCGTCGGATGCGGAGGTGCAGGCATGACGATCTACGAACAGCGTGAAGAAGCCTTCGCCCTCTCGCCGCAGCAACGCAGCCAATGGCTGGCGGGCTTGCCGCCCGTGCGCCTGGAACTGGAGATCACCGGGGCGCTGGCGCTGGAACGCTTGCAGCAGCGTCTGGCCGCGCTCAGCGCCTGCCACGAGGCCCTGCGCCTGCGGGTGCGGCCTGAGCCGGGCCTGCTGCTGCCGTTGCAGGTGATAGAGGCGGCCGTCACGGCCACGGACGTGATCGGCGTCGATGTGCAAGCGCTCGGAGCCGACAGGCATCGGGTCACCTTGCAGCTGCCCGGCCTGAGCGCGGATCGCGGCACCCTGCTGCGCCTGGCTCGGGCCCTGGGCACGGCGGATGCGCCGTTGCCCGACGATGAAGCCATGACCTACACCCAGTACAGCGCCTGGCTCTACGAGCTGCAGTCCGATGAAGACGCTGTGCCGGGCCGGCGCTTCTGGGCCAGCCAGGCCCTCGACGAACCGACCGCCAGCGAGCTGCTGTATCGCCAGGTGCGCACCGATCGACCGGACACCCCGCTGACCACCCGTGAGCAAGCCGGCCCCCTGGTGTATGCGGCCCTGGACAGTTTCTGCCAGCGTCACGGGGCATCCCCCGAGCATGTCCTGATGGCTGCCTGGGGCGCCCTGTTGCAGCGCCTGGGCACGGTGGACAGTCCGCCACTGACCTTGAACTGGGTGCACGACTGCCGTGACGACTACGAGGAACTCGAAGACTGCTGGGGCCTGTTCGCCAAGCCGTTGCCCTTGCGCTGGCAACCGGCCACGGACCGGGGCTTTGCCCAGGCGCTGACGAACTTGCAGGCCCTGTGCGAGCAAGCCACCGAATGGCAGGAGTACTGCGGGGTCAGTACCCCGCTGCCGGCCGAAACGCTGCACTACGGTTTCCAATGGGGCGGGCAACTGCCGGAGCGACTCCCTGCATTGGGCAGTCCTGCCTCGACCCTCTCAGTACTGGATGCACAGGCGGTCCCGGCGGGCATGGAGCTGCTGCTGGTTGTCGAGACGACCCGCAACGAGACCGTCGGCCACGGCTACCGCCTGAACCTGTGCCACCTGCCGAGCCGCTACAGCGAACAAGCCGCACGCACGCTGCTGGAGCAGTTCCAGTCGCTGCTGCTCGATGCCCTGGCCAATCCGGAAAAACCCCTGGCCGGACTGTCGTTACAAGCGCCGAGCTTCAAGGCGACCCTGGCGGCCCTGCATGGCCAGGTCACGGCCCCCTCGTTTGCCAGCGTGCCGGCGCGTTTCGAGGCGTGCGCCGCGCGCTTCCCCGGCCACCTGGCGCTGCGCGACCCCAACGGGCACCAGAGCTACGCTCAATTGCAGGCCCGCAGCAATCAGTTGGCGCATTACCTGCGCGCCCAGGGCGTCGGCCGCGAAGACCGCGTGGCGTTGTACCTGGATCGCTCCTCGCAGATGATCCTGGCCATGCTCGCCGTGCTCAAGAGTGGCGCCGCATTCGTTCCCCTGGACGTGCACCAGCCCGCGCAACGCTCCCTGGCGATCCTGCAGCAGGCCCGGCCCGCTTTCGTGCTCAGCGGCTCGGCCGGCAGCGCGCCCGCGTTGCCCTCGGCCGGCAGCCTCGACCTGAGGGATGAGGCGATCTGGCAGCAGGCATCCACGGCCGTGGTGGACGCCCGGATCCAACCCGAGGATGCCGCCTACGTGCTGTTCACTTCCGGCAGCACCGGCACGCCCAAGGGCGTCATCGTCGAACACGCCCAGTTGGCCAGTTATGTCGACAGCGTGTCCCGGCGCCTGCGACTGGCCCCTGGCGAACGCAGCGCGGTGGTCACTTCCCTGGCGGCGGACCTGGGCTACACCTTGCTGTTCCCGGCATTGCTCAGCGCAGGTGAATTGCACCTGCTGCACAAGGACACCGCCATGGACGCCCAGGCCTGGGCCGCCTGGCAGGCCGAGTACCCCATCGACCACCTGAAAGTCGTGCCCTCGCTGCTCGACGCCTGGTTGATGCACGCCCAAAGTGCCGCGGTACTGCCCCGCAAGCAACTGGTGCTCGGCGGCGAAAGCTGTTCGCGCCGCCTGCTGCAAGGCATTCGCGAGCTCGCACCGGCCCTGGCCATCTTCAACCATTACGGCCCGACCGAAACCACCGTCGGGGTGGCGATGCACAAGACCGAGCCAGCCGTGGACTATCGCTGCCTGCCCCTGGACGACCGTCTCGACGGCATGCGCCTGTACCTGCTCGACGAACAAGGCCAACTGGTGGGCCCCGGCCAGAGCGCGGAACTGTACATCGCCGGTCCGCAACTGGCCCGCGGTTACCTGGATGACCAGCAGAACGCTGATCGCTTTATCGAACCGGCCACCACTTTCGGCGAACGCCTGTATCGCACCGGTGACATGGCGCGTTATCTCCATGATGGCAGCGTGGAAATCACCGGACGCGCGGACCGCCAGGTCAAGATCCGTGGCTTCCGGGTGGAACTCGATGAGATACAGGCGCAGCTGGTTCGCCTTCCAGGCGTCGCCCAGGCGGCGGTGCAATGCCTGTCCCGAGGTGAGCTCGGCCAGCAACTGTTCGCCTTCCTGACCCTCGTGCCCGGGCATTCGACCACGGTCGCGCGCCTCCATGGCCAGGCCCAGGACTGCCTGCCGGACTACATGCTGCCCACCTTGCGGATCGTCGAAGCCTTGCCCCTGATGGGTAACGGCAAGCTGGACCGCAAGACCTTGCAGCAGTGGGCCGACAAGGTCCTGGACACCGTAGGCAGCGCCTTGCCGCGCACCCCGCTGGAAGCGCTGCTCGCCGATATCTGGGCGCAGGTGCTGGGCCTGGAAAGGGTGGGCATCGACGATGACTTCTTTGAACTGGGCGGGCATTCCCTGGCGGCGGTGACGCTTGCCAGCCGTTTGCAGAGCGCGTTGTCGGCCCCGGTGACGGTCAATGCGGTGTTCAACGCTCCCAGCGTCTCGGCATTCGCGGCACTGGTGCAGGCCGAACTCAAGCTCTCGCCCCTGGTCAGGCTATCGCCCCCCAACGCTACCTCGGTGCAGAGCGCCAAGCTGTTCTGCTTCCACCCCTCCACCGGCCATGTGCAGGACTATCGCTGTCTGCTGGCACCGTTATCGGGCTGGCAATTGTGGGGACTGCAGGCGGCCTACCTGAACGACGACAGCACGACGCTGGGGGGAGACATCGAGCAACTGGCGACGATCTACGTCGAACAGCTGCGCCAGCAGCAGCCACACGGCCCGTATCACCTGCTGGGGTTCTCCCTGGGCGGCCTGCTGGCGATTACCGCGGCCGCCCGCCTGGAGAGCCAGGGCGAAACCGTGGCATTGCTCGCAATCCTCGACTCGCAATACCAGCATCGAGAAGCGGACGACAGCGTCGAAGCGCTCTGGGAATCGGCGGTTCCCTCCCTGACGGCCGACAGCCAGGCCGTGTTGCGCCAGCTGCCGCCATCGACCCTGACGGCCCTGATGACGCAACTGGCTGCCCTGCCCGCCGTGCAGCGCCTGCCGGAGCTGGCCCAGTGGGCGCGTCAGCAAGGCCTGCAGCTCGATGGCGACAGCTGGGACCATCTGCAGACCCGGCTGCGCTACCAGCAGCATACGCAGCATCTGTTGTCGACTTTCGAGCCACCGCGGTTAAGCTGCCCGGTACACGTATGGTGGGCCAGCGATACCCTGGCCGAGGCTGCCTTCGCCGACCCGCACTGGGAAGGTTTGAGCAGTGGGCCGTTCACTCGCCAGGTCATCGCTGCGCAACACCTGACCCTTCTCGAGCAACCCGCCTTGCATGAGCAACTGGCCGCCTGCCTCGAGACCATCACACCTGACGGAGCTGTTTGAAATGGATTTGTTGTTACTCATGGCCAAACGTTCCTGGCGCGCCTTGTCGATCGCGACCCTGACGGGCCTGGTCTGCGGGCTGGCCGCGGCGGGCCTGATCGCCAACATCAATCACAGCCTGGAAGTGTTCGATCGGTTGCGCCCCGTGGACGGCCTGTATTTCGCCGCCCTGGTGGTGCTGGTAGCGGTCTCGCGGGTAATTTCCGATGTCAGCCTCCTGCGCCTGGGACAGGGAGCGGTGCACGATATGCGGCTGCACCTGAGCGCCAAGTTGATCGATACGCCTTATGCGCAATTGCAACGCCTGGGCAAGCATCGCCTGCTGGCGATGCTGACCGACGATACGCAAACCATCAGCCAGGCGGTGGAACTGGTCCCGATCCTGCTGGTCAACGCCGGGATCATTGCGGCCTGCCTGGGTTACCTGGGCTGGCTCAGCCTGCCCCTGCTGGGGCTGACGCTGGCGCTGATCATCCTGGGCAGCCTCAGTTTCAACTGGCCGCAACGGCGGGCCCTGACGTCGATCTCCCGAGCCCGGGAACTCAAGGATCAGTTGTTCGACCAGTACCGCCTGCTGACCGAAGGCAGCAAGGAACTGCAGCTCAACCATCCGCGCCGGCAGCATTTCTTCTCACGCCTGTTGCTACCGGTGAGCCTGCAATACCGCCGGGACTTCGTCCGTGGCATGAGCATCTATGCCTTGGTCATGAACTGGGGCAATGCGGTGTTCTACATGCTGATCGGTGTGGTGCTGTTCGCCGCGCCCCATATCATCGAACTCAGCGCCAGCCTGGTGACCGGCTACATCCTGGCCATCCTCTACATGATCACCCCGCTGTCGGAACTGATGCATGCCTTGCCCACCCTGGGCCGAGCCAGCGTCGCCCTGAACAAGATCCGGGCCCTGGAGAGCGAGATGCAAGCCGGTGGCGAAATCATCGAGACGATCCCGCCGACCCAGGTCCGCCACCTGGTCTGCCGACAGGTTGCCCACACCTACTACCGTGAACGTGAGGATGGGCATTTCACCCTGGGCCCCATCGACCTGACCCTCAATGCCGGCGAGGTGGTGTTCATCACGGGCGGCAACGGCAGCGGCAAGACCACCCTGGCGTTGTTGCTCACAGGTTTGTACCGTCCGGAAAGCGGCGACATCATACTCGACGAACAGGTGTCGTCGAGCAACGACAACCACCACTACCGGCAGCACTTCTCGGCGATCTTCACCGACTTCTGCCTGTTCGAAAACCTCTTCGACGGCGACGATCCACACCTGATGCAGCAGGCCCAGGACTATCTGGTGCAACTGCAGCTGGACCATAAAGTGCAGATCGAGGAAGGCCGGCTGACCACCCTGGCGCTCTCGACCGGACAACGCAAGCGGCTGGCCCTGCTCAGTGCCTACCTGGACGACCGCCCTTGCTACCTCTTCGACGAGTGGGCGGCCGACCAGGATCCGGTGTTCAAGCACTTCTTCTACACCCGGATCCTGCCGGACCTTCGCGAACGCGGCAAACTGCTGATCGTCATTTCCCACGACGATGCCTATTTCGGCCTGGCCGACCGCCTGATTCGCATCGAGCACGGCAAACTCAGCGAAATCGAGCCCCGTTGCGAAGAGGGCCCGACGGCGCTGGCCAAGGCGTATTCATAGGCAACAACGAAGCGGCGACGCCCCTCAGGCGTCCTCGTAGATGGAGTGCAGGTAACTCACCTGCTCGGCCAGAGGCAGGCGATGCAGCTTGGGACAGGACTCGCAGAGCACCGGTGTCTGCCCTTCGACGGGTTCGTGCAGTTGGTAATGCAGGCAGCAATGCCGACGCAACGGCAAGCAGGGGCAGATCTGCGGCGCGGGGGATTCCACCATGCGTTGCAGACCCCGCAGTTTCAACCGTCCATCGTTCACCAAGGCCTGTTCCAGCCAGCGGTGTGCCTCGGCGAAACCGTCCCGGCACAGGTCGGGGTCCATCCTGGCGAAGGCACCGTCCCAGATGGCGACCAGGTTGCCCCACATTATCTTCGGCGCCAGGCCACCGGCAGCGGCCAAGGTGGCGAACAGCGGCGCCATGTGCCGATGAATCAACTGCGACCAATACTCGGCACGCTCGCCGGCGGACAGCGCCGGTAGCGAGCCGGGCAAGCCGAGGGACTGGGGTTGGCCCTGTTCATGGAACAGCACCGCCTCTTCGCCCCAGAAGTCGATCCGGCCATGGCGTGTCAGCACGCAGGCGAACGTGGCGGGCAGTACGATGCTCATGTAGTTCATCGACCACTGCGAAACCACGGCGGCACGATTCACCCCCGGGTATTGCAAGGCGAAGCTGGCCAGCAACGGATTCAGCACGGCTGGGTCGGCGAGCCGGCTCAGGGCGACGGACGATTGCTCGCCGGATAGCGGCCGGACCACCCGTTTAATCGGCGGCCACGCTTGTTCAAGCCATTCTGGAAATTCGATGACGGGGCTCCCGTGGCTTTCCCAAATTAATGCAAACGATTAGCATTGGCCGATCCTATCCTCCCTCCTTTGCAAACTCAACGTCGTCAGCGACCGGGCTCACCGAAAACCACATGCACACACTCCGCAATTTCTGGCGTCTAGCGCGGCCTTTCTGGGCATCCGAAGAGAAGTATCCGGCCCTGCTGTTGCTGGCGGCCACCGTGCTGATGACCTTGTGCCTGGTGGGCGTCAACATCCTCACCAATTTCTGGAACCTGCATTTCTATAACGCCTTGCAAGCCCTGGACTACCCTGGCTTTCTGGTCGGCAGCGTGCAATTCATCCTGTTGCAGGTCGGCACCGCCGCCTTCACCGTCGGCGCCTTTCACTTCCAGCAGAAACTGACCCTGCGCTGGCGTCGCTGGGCCACGCGCAACATGCTCGATCAATGGTTGGGCGCCCAACGGTATCAGAAGCTGAAACTCACCGAGACCGAGGTGGACAACCCGGACCAGCGGATCGCCGAAGACATCGACCTGTTCATCGTAAAATCGCTGAAATTGAGCCTGGGCCTGCTGACTTCGGTGGTGTCGCTGTTCTCCTTCCTGCACATCCTCTGGCAAGCCTCCAGCCTGGTCAGCATCCCCTTCGCCGGCGATGCCGTGGTGGTCCCGGGCCTGCTGGTGTGGATCGCCCTGGTCTACGCGCTGCTGGGCACCGGCCTGGCATTCTGGTTGGGACGCGCGTTGCCCGGCCTCAATTTCATGCAACAGCGCCGCGAGGCGGATTTCCGCTTCTCCCTCATCCGCCTGCGGGAAAACGCCGACTCGGTCGCGCAGTATCGGGGCGAAGCCGTGGAAAACCAGCGCTTCAACCAACGCCTGGAAGCAGCACTGGAGAACTTCTGGGCGCTGGTGAAAAAACAGAAGCTGATCATGGGCTATTCGACCTTCTATCTGCGCAGCGCCACGGTCATCCCGATGTTCATCATGGCGCCGCAGTTCTTCTCCGGCGCCTTTCCCCTGGGCCGCCTGACCCAGATCAGCGCGGCTTTCGGCGAAGTCCACGCGGCCATTGCCTACCTGGTGGGGGTCTTCCCGGAGCTGTCGGAATGGAAATCGGTGATCGACCGGCTGGTGGGCTTCCAGGAGCGCCTGGACAACGTCCAGGTCAAGTCCAAGGTCACCCTCGGACGCCAAGCCAAGGGGCTCCACATCAAGGACCTGGACGTCTGGCTGCCGAACGGCCGACGCTTGCTCAAGGGCTTCAACCTCTCCCTGGAACCTGGCGACAGCCTGCTGATCAGCGCCCCGTCGGGCTACGGCAAGTCGACGTTGATTCGCACCGTCACCGGGCTCTGGCATCACGCCTGCGGCTCGAGTTCCTATGATCGCGAACGGGCCCTGACCCTTTCGCAGAAACCCTACCTGCCCCTGGGCAGCCTGCGCGAGGCGCTGTGGTATCCCAACCCGCCCCGCCCGGAAGAAGAGGCCAACCTGCGCCTGGCCATGGAGCAAGTCGGCCTGCAGCACCTGGGCGAGCAACTGGATGAGGATCGGGACTGGGCGCAGACCCTGAGCATCGGCGAGCAGCAACGCTGCGCCTTCGTGCGGGCGCTGATGGCTCGCCCGGCGGTTCTGTTCCTGGATGAAAGCAGTTCAGCGCTGGACGCGGAGAACGAAGCGCGCTGCTACCAGATGCTCAGGCAGGCACTGCCGGAAACCATCATGATCAGCGTCGGCCACAATGCCTCCCTGGAACGCTTCCATTGGCAAGTGCTGGAGCTGCAGAGCGAAGCGCAGTGGGCCTGCCGAAAGGTCAAGCAGGCCGTCTGAGCCAGCAGTCGTCGAGCGCGGAATCTGCCATCTCCGCGCATCATTCGCGGGCCCCGGTCAGGACATTGGAAATCCTGCTCAGAAACGGCTCCAACCGTTCACGTGGCGCATCGTGCTCCACCACCAGGGCCGAGACCTCCTCGCAGGACGCCACCTGATAGTGAGCGATGCTGGACAGTTTCTGGTTGGTCACCGCCACCACCACCTGGCCGCTCGCGGCCACCACCGCACGCTTGAATTCCGCGTCATCCAGGCCGAACGCGGTGATGCCGTTGTCCGCATCGATGGCGCAGGCGCCGAGGAAACACAGGTCGAAACTGAACTGCTGCAACTGCCGTACAGCCGTCAAGCCGATCACCCCACCCGTGACGGGATCCAGTTGGCCGCCCAGCAAAATGACCTTGGCGCAGGGCAGCTTCATCAACTGCACCGCGATCAGCGGTGAATTGGTGCCCACGGTCAATGGCAGCCTGGGGTCGATGGCACGGGCGATGGCCAGGTTGGTCGAACCCGCATCCATGAACACGTGCTGCCCTTCACTCAGTAACGAAGCCGCCGCCTGGGCAAGTCGCCCCTTGCGCGCCGTATCCTGGCGTACCCGCACATCCATCGGCCCTTCGGCGACAGGCAACAGGATGGCGCCGCCGTAGACACGCTTGCAGAACCCCGCCGCGGCCAATGCGCTCAGGTCTCGCCGTATGGAATGCTCGGACACCTTGAACTCGCTGGCCAGATCGGCCGCGATCACCCGGCCATACAGGGCCAGGCGGTCCCTGATCAACTGCTGGCGTTCGCCGGGAAAAGCTTCTGATGATGTATTCATGGATCAACAACCCGCATAAACAAGCACAAACAATCATAAGCGAGCAATATGCCGGTTATTGGTCTTGCCGTCAAAGCGCATGTGCGGCGTCTCGTTAGCTCTCGGCACCTGGGTGCGCCGGCCTTCAAATCGAACTTCCGCGGCGGCCGGTGCTTCAAAACAGAAGACCACCGAAACAATTTGCAGGTAATAACCCTTCTTATTAGGTGGTTTAAAGGGCCTATGGCATCATGCCCTAGTACTTTCCCCGATGAGAGCCTTGTCTGTGTCAGTGATTCCCCTAGTGGTATGCGACGACTCCAATATGGCCCGTAAGCAGGTTCTACGGGCATTACCGGCGGACTGGCCCGTCTCCATCACCGAGGCCAGCCATGGACGCCAGGCGATGGACGCCATACGCCAGGGGCTGGGCCAGGTGGTATTGCTTGACCTGACCATGCCGGAAATGGACGGTTATCAGGTACTGAGCGCCTTGCGCGCCGAGGGACTGAAGGCCCAGGTCATCGTGATTTCCGGCGACATCCAGGAAGAAGCGGTGCGCCGCGTACATGAACTGGGCGCCCTTGCCTTTCTGAAAAAACCCTTCGACGAAAACGAGCTGCGCCAGACCCTCAGTCGCCTGGGCCTGCTGAACGGCCCCGGCCTGGTGTCGTCGCAGAATCGTTCGGCCGCCAATACCGCCATCAATTTTCACGATGCCTTTCGCGAAACGGTCAACGTGGCCATTGGTCGCGCCGCCGCGCTGATCGCCAGGGTGCTGGGGGTCTTCGTGCAGTTGCCGGTGCCGAACGTGAATATCCTGGAAGTGGGCGAGCTGCACATGGCGCTGGCCGACGCCGGCAGCTCCCAGCAACTGACCGCCATCTGCCAGGGGTTCATCGGCAGTGGCATCGCCGGCGAAGCATTGCTGATATTCCACGATTCGGAAATCGCCGATATCGCCCAGTTGATGCAGCGCCAGAGCGCCGACTACTCGGACCTGGAAATGCTACTGGACCTTTCCAGCGTGCTGATCGGTGCATGCCTGAGCAGCATCGCCGAGCAGATCGATGTGGTGTTTTCCCAAGGCCACCCACAAGTGCTCGGTCAGCACGCCGCCATCGAGGAGCTCATCCGGGTCAACCGCACCCACTGGAAAAAGACCCTGGCGGTGGAAATCAGCTACGGCCTGGAAGGCCACGACATTCGCTTCGACCTGCTATTGCTGTTCACGGAAGACTCCATCGAGCGGCTGACCCACAAACTCGCCTACTTGATGAGCTGAGCCATGAACAATCCTGTCGATCTGAACGAATTCCACTGGTTGCTGGCGATTGTCCAGAGCATCGATGTCGGCGTGGTGGTGCTCGACCGCGACTACCGGGTGCAAGTGTGGAACACCTTCATGGAGAACCGTTCCGGGATACAACCCAAGGACGCCCACAACCAGCATTTCTTCAGCCTGTTTCCTGAAGTCGACCGTCAATGGTTCAGTCGCAAGGTCGAAAGCGTCGCCGCCCTGGGCACGCCAGCGTTCACGGTCTGGGAGCAACGTCCATACCTGGTGCGGTTCAAGAGCTACCAGCCGATCACCGGCCAGGAAGAGTACATGTTCCAGAACACCACGTTGCTGCCCCTGCGCTCGCCCGACAGCAAGATCAACCACATCTGCCTGGTGATCTACGATGTCACGGACGTCGCCACCAACCGTCATCAGCTCCAGGCCGCCAACGCGCAACTGCAGAAGCTCTCCAGCACCGACCGGCTGACCGGGCTGTACAACCGCGGCCACTGGGAAGAAAGCCTGAAAGCCGCCTTTGCCCGCTACCAGCGCTATGGCAACACTTCCAGCCTGGTGATGTTCGACATCGATCATTTCAAGCGGATCAACGACACCTACGGGCACCCGGCGGGCGACAAGGTGATCGAACAGATCGCCACAATGGTTCGCGAGCACGTGCGTGATTCGGACATTGCCGGGCGCTATGGTGGTGAAGAATTCGGCGTGGTGCTCTCGGACACCGACAAGGTCGGCGCCGGGATGTTCGCCGAACGCCTGCGCAAGGCTGTCGAGGAAATGGACGTGCCTTACGGTGAGCAGGTCATCCGTTTCACCATCAGCCTCGGGGTGGCCGAGCTCAACCAGCCGCTGAACAGCCACGCCGACCTGATCGCCCGGGCCGACCAGGCCTTGTATACCTCCAAGAAGACCGGGCGCAACCGGGTGACAGTGTACGAGTGATGCATGTTGGGACACCCCGGATCAGGGTGTCCCCCGCCCTTCAGGGCAACTTCAGCGCTACTGCACCCGGATGCTTGCTGACCAGGCTATAGGGCAGGACGCTCCACTCGACTCCACCACACGCCGCGGCGACATGGGGGAAGGAAGGCTCGATCATCAGGCCTTTGTCGGTGAAGTACCAGGATGGGAAGCGCCACGGGTCCTCCTCGCTGTACGCGCACTCTTCGTCGCTGCTCATCGGGTTCGGATAAAGCTTGAGCAACTGCGCCACCAGCCAGGGCGCGAACTCGTTGGAACGGTAGGCGGAGAAGGCCGCGAATCCGTCGGCGGATGCGTCGCTCTGACTGTCGAGTTCGTCGTAGTGCAACGGCTTGCCTTCGCCGACCCAGAGCACGTCCTCCAGCACCAGGGGCTGGCCGGTCTTCGCATCGAGATTGAGCGCAACGTTGTTGTGATCCGGATAAGGACCGCCACAACTGTACGCGGTGCCGATGTTCACGCTGATGACCGAGGGCGTCATCAGCAGCGGTTTGATCGTCTGGTCGTAGGAGCTTGCCTCACCACCGGCCAGGCACCCGTAGTACCCCACCACTTCCTGCCACAGGCGCCCCAACAATTGCTGGTTGATCCGCTGCCGCTCTTCGACGCTGTAGCCCGACACCACTTCGAACAGGGTCAACTTCGTCTGCGGCTCGATCCACCATTGCAACGAGTAGCCATTGAACGTCCCGGTCTTGCCCGGCTTGAGCGTCATGCCCTGAAGACGCAGGTATTCGTAGGGCGCGCTGTCGTGGAGCCCGGCGATATAGGGCAACGTTCCGCCCGGCACATCGGCCAGCCTGGCCGGCTCGAGCTCAATCTTCAGGACCTTGCCTTTGCCACTGCGCCATTCGCCGTCAAGACCGTCGGCCGTGGTCACCAGATGAAGCTGCGGCCCCGGCGCATCGCTGTCATGCCGGCGTTGGCCTTCGTCCAGCACCAGCGTCTGGCCTTGCTTCTTGCCGCTGAGCAGCAGGTCCTTGCGGTACTTGCGATAGAAATAGCGGCCCTCGCCCGAACTGGAATCGAGCTCCAGTACGATCGGCATGCCCCCCAGCGTACCGGTGTAGACACGGGCCTCCTGGTCGGCCAACGGTGCGGTGGAAAAGCCTGAGCAGACCGCCATGACCCAGCCAGCCAGATAAACAGATCCTTTGGACATCGTGTCATCCTTGAAAAATGTGTGCGTCGACTTGCTAGAAATTAGCACGGTTGCGAACAAATGGAGGCCCGAGGATCGAGGCAATCAACCCTCAAGCCTGGGTGACGCCGCGCCACCCCGTCACCCGCGACTCTCCGGCATTACAGACTCGTTCGCTCACGGCGCAGCGCCCGACCAGACTCTGTCGCCCCGCAGGCCGCTTGTTGAAACAAGCAGTGTTTCAAATCCATGAATTCTGCGACCATAGGCAAAAAAATGGCCAGGGAATGCAGGCCCCTCGTCTCCTTCCCTACGGGCATAACATGTCTTTCCTGTCATTTCGTAGCTTGCGCGCGCGATTCGCCGTCGTCGTCGCCCTGGTCGTGCTGGTGCTCAGCGGCATATTCGGCACCGTCATTGGCGACTCATCCGTATCCCGGCTCAAGGAACAGACCGGTCTACAGCTGAGCGAATACGCCTATTCCATGATCGATCGCCTCGATCGCGATATGAATAGCCGTTCGAAGGCCCTCACCGTCCTGAGCAAGCTGGAGGCGTTGCGCGACTCCGCAGACCGCGCCCAAGCGCAGGCGCTGCTCAATCACCTGAGCGACCAGTTTCCCAGTTATTCCTGGATCGGGCTGACCGATGCCCGAGGCACGGTCGTGGCATCCACCGACAGCCTGCTCGAAGGCGTCGACATCTCCCATCGGCCGGTCTTCACCAATGGACGGGACAGTACCTTCGTCGGCGACGTGCATGAAGCCGTGATGCTGGCGAAGCTGCTTCCCAACCCTTCCGGCGAAGCCATGAAGTTTGTCGATATCAGCATGCCGGTCCGGGACGAAAGCGGGCATTTCATGGGCGTGCTCGCGACGCATCTCTCCTGGGAGTGGGCCGCCGAGGTGGGGCGCTCGCTCTTTGTGCCGCTGCAGAAGCGCCTCCCTGGCCTGGAGTTCCTGGTCCTGAGCAAGGACGGCACGGTGTTGCTGGGCCCTCGGGACATGATCGGCAAGCCCATCGGCCTGAAACTCGATGACGCCAAGTCCAGTTGGTCGGTGGAACGCTGGCCGGACGGCAACCTGTACGTGGCAGGCTCTGCCCAGAGCGTCGGAGTCGACGAATACGCGGGCCTGGGCTGGACGGTGGTGACTCGGCAGCCCGCCGAGGTCGCCTTTGCCCAAGCCCATGAAGTGCGCAAGGAAATCTTCATATGGGGGGTGATCCTGTCCTTGCTGTTCGCTGTGATCGGCTGGGTGGTGGCCGGCATCGTCACGGGGCCGGTGAACGCAATCGCCGATGCCGCCGCTCGCCTGTCCGAAGGTGCCGATGTGAGCATCCCATTGCTCAAGGGCAGCCGGGAAGTCGAAACCCTCAGCGCGGCGATCCGTCACCTGGTCGACAGCCTGACGCGCAAAAGAGGCCAATTGGCCGTCGTCGAAGGCATTGCCTATCGCGATGTGGTTACCGGGCTGCCGAACCGGGCGGCCCTCGACAAGTACGTCCAGGCTGTACGCAGCGAGGCTGGGGCATCGCCTGACTTCGGCGTCCTGTGCGTGGACCTGGACGGATTCAAGCCGGTCAATGACCGCTTCGGCCATGCCGTTGGCGATGCGCTGTTGCGGGAAGTCGGCATCCGCCTCATGACGGCCGTACGCGAAGGCGATATCGCCGTCCGCCATGGCGGGGATGAGTTCGTGCTCCTGCTGCGCGTGCGCACGGCAGACCCCTTGGCCAGCATGCAAGGCGCCGCCGAACGGATCATCGCGAAGCTGGCCGAACCGGTGGTCCTGGCCGGGGAAGCCATCGGCATCGGTTGCAGCATTGGCGGAGCATTATGGACCACCGGCGCGTTCACCGAGGCCTTGGCCCAGGCCGACGAGGCCCTCTACCAGGCCAAGCGGGCGGGCAAGTCCCAGGCGAAGTTCCATGGAACCATGCTCGCGCCGACGACCCAAGCCGAGGCCTGAACGTAGCGCACACGTGACGCGGACGCGAAGTGCCCGGCCGATTGCTTTATCATGTGCGCCATTTCCTTTGCGACCCGATGGAACGATCATGACTTTCGATTTCGACACAGTATTCGACCGCCACGGCACCGGCAGTACCAAGTGGAGTCGCTATCCGGCCGACGTGCTGCCGATGTGGGTGGCCGATATGGACTTCCCCGCCCCGCCGGTGGTCATCGATGCACTGCGCAAACGCCTGGAACATCCGATGCTGGGTTACAGCGTGGCCCAGGACAACCTGCGGGCGGCCATCGTGACGGATCTGTGGAATAAATATGCCTGGCGCGTGGAGCCCCAGCAGATCGTGTTCCTGCCGGGGGTCGAGCCGGGCTTCAACATGGCCCTGCACGCCCTGGTGGAGGCGGACCAGAACGTGGTGGTGCAGGTGCCCAACTATCCGCCGCTGCGCAATGCCCCGGGCCACTGGAACCTGAACAAGGTGGAGCTGCCGTTCGAGCCGCTCGACGGCCAATTCCATACGCCCCTGGCGGCACTGCGCGATGCCCTGCAAGGTGGCGGCGCACTGTTGCTGAGCAATCCCCACAACCCGTTGGGCAAGGTGTTCGCCCGCGAAGAACTCGAAGCCGTGGCGCGCACCTGCCTGGAGCAGAACGCCTGGATCATCTCCGACGAGATCCATGCCGAACTGTGTTTCGACGGCCGCGTGCACATTCCCACCGCGTCCCTGAGCCCGGCTATCGCCGAGCGCACCATCACCCTGATGTCGGCCAGCAAGGCCTTCAACATCGCCGGATTGAAAACCTCGTTCGCCATTATCCAGGACGCCAAGGTCCGCGAACGGGTCAACAATGCCCGGGCAGGCATGGTGGACAGCGTCAACGCCATGGGTCTGGAGGCCACACGCGCCGCCTACAGCGAAGCGGGCCCCTGGCTCGAAGCCCTCAAGGCGTACCTGCAGGCCAACCGCGATTACCTGGTGGATGCGGTCAATACCCGGCTGCCCGGTATCACCATGACCGTTCCCCAAGGCACTTACCTGGCCTGGCTGGATTGTTCGGCGCTGGGATTGGACAATCCCCACGCGTTCTTCCTCGACGAGGCCAGGGTAGGCCTCAGCGCCGGGCTGGATTTCGGCGACGATGCCGGGCAATTCGTGCGCCTGAACTTCGGCTGTCCGCGGGCACTGCTGGAAGAAGGTATCGCCCGGATGGAGCGCAGCCTGAAAGCCAGGGGCTGATCGTTAGAGGGCCGTTGCGCTGGAATAGACCCAATGGCCAGGGCTGCTGCCCAGCCCTGGCCATTGGCGGGCCCCGTCGCACCGATGCCGACTATTCGTGCATGTCCGGGGTGTGCACGAAGCACAGCTTGTTACCTTCCGGGTCCCGGCAATACGCGCCGAAATATCCTTGCGAATACTGCGGACGCAGCCCCGGTGGGCCTTCGTCGTGCCCACCCATGGCGATGGCCAGCTCCCAGGCGGCGCGCACGGTCTGCGGTGAGTCGGCGGCGAAGCTGACTTGCATGCCGTTGCCCCAGGTCGCGGGCAGGCCATTGAACGGCAACTGCACGAACACCTGGGGCCAGCGTTTTCCGGGTTGATGCCAGCCTTCTCCCGGCGGGCCCGAATCGTCCTCGCTTTCCATGCGCACCAACCCCAGGCAGCCAAGGACTGCATCGTAGAACGCGATCATTTTCGGCAGGTCGCGCGCGCCGATCTGTATGTGGCTGAACACTTCCATCTCCCGGTTGGATGCGCATGGCCGTTGGATGACGCCTGTTCCAAGGCGTTCATTGTCGTTGATGAGCGGTCGCCGAAACGTCCCGCGCCACGCTCATCGACCGACGCGATGATCCGACCGAACTCTGGCCGAAGGCAGGCAGTCCACCCTGCAACGCAACTTCAACCTGCCTTGGAGAACGACAATGGCCGACTACCCTTTCCCACCTTTTCCGAAACAGAGCCAACCGGTACCCGGTACACAGCGCAAGATGGATCCGTACCCGGACTGCGGCGAACAGAGCTACACCGGCTCCGGGCGCCTGGCCAACAAGGTTGCCCTGATCACCGGAGCCGACAGCGGCATCGGTCGCGCCGTGGCGATTGCCTTTGCCCGGGAAGGCGCGGACGTGGCCATCGCCTACCTGGACGAGCACGAAGACGCCAGGGAGACCGCCCGCTGGGTCGAACAGACCGGCCGCCAATGCCTGTTGCTGCCAGGGGACCTCGCGGACAAGGCGCAATGTCGCAAGACGGTTGACGAGACCGTGGCCCGCTTCGGGCATATCGACATCCTGGTCAACAACGCCGCCTTCCAGATGACCCACGAGAACCTGGAAGACATTCCAGATGAAGAATGGGTTCGCACCTTCGATATCAACATCACCGCGATGTTCAGGATCTGCCAGGCAGCCGTGCCGCACATGAAGGCCGGTGGCTCGATCATCAATACCAGTTCGGTCAACTCCGACATGCCCAAGCCGACCTTGCTGGCCTACGCCACGACCAAGGGCGCCATCGCCAACTTCACCGGTGGCCTGGCACAGATGCTCGGCCCCAAGGGCATCCGTGTGAACAGCGTGGCGCCAGGGCCGATCTGGACGCCGCTGATCGTGGCGACCATGCCCGAGCAAGAGGTGCAGAATTTCGGCTCCCAGACACCCCTGGGCCGTCCGGGCCAGCCGGTGGAAGTGGCGCCGATCTATGTGCTGCTGGCATCGGATGAGTCCAGCTATATTTCCGGGTCCCGCTATGGCATTACCGGCGGCAAACCGATGCTCTGAACCTGCGGAGGTACGGGCGAGGAAGCTTATCCCTCGCCCGTCAGGACGACTCCTTGGGGATCACCGATATTTTCCCGTTGCGCTCGATGATCGCGAACTTGATCTGCGCCAGGGTCTCGATGCCCTGGCTCGAACGCGCCGCTTCCATGATGTCTTCCTCTATCAGCCGCGCATGCCGCATGCGCCCCCGCAGGAGCCGGCCATCCTCGACGATCACGGTCGGCCCGCCATCGATCAGCCGTGACACCCAACTGGAACGCTGCTTGAGCAGCGACAGCCCCACGTCGATGGCGATCAGCGTCACGATCACCATCAGCGCATTGGTCAACGAGAAGTCATCCCCCAGCAGGGCCTGCTGGGTCGCCTCGCCAATGATCATCAGCAGCACGAAGTCGAAAGTGGTGATGTCCGCCAGGGAACGACGGCCGGCGATCTTGAACAGCACCATCAATGCCAGGTACATCACAGCGGCCCGCAGCACCGAATCCATACGTCACCTACGGAAAAATGAATTGATCGAAACTCACCGCCACGCCACCGGGCATGGCGATGCGACTGTGGTACGTACCCAGTCCCTCGCTGAGCAAGGACAGGTGAAGACTCGCCTCGCCCCGGGCATCGGCCCGGACCCAGAGTTTCATACCCGGCCCCGCGCTTGCCGAACGCACAGGCTGGGGCTGTAGCGTCTGCACGTCGAACCCATCCATCCAGTCACCGCCCAGCTCCACCTCCAGCAAGGCATCCGGCTGGCCCTTGAGCTGCAGGACCATGGGATGGGTGGAGCCGTTGCGATGAAACAACTCGTAGCTGACCCTCAGCCGGCCATCGCTGCTCTGTGCCTCACGGCTACTCAGGGGGCCCCGGGAAAACAGCCCCGCCAGCGTCAGGATCACCAATAGCACCAGCACGTACCAACCCACGCGCTCGAAGCGCCAGACCTTGAGCTGGTAGGCCATGTCTTCGCGTACCGGAAATACCCGATTGTGGAAATCGTCGGGCTCGGTGTTTTCGTTCATGCATGCCTCCTGCCTGCTACCTGCGCTCTCCCGCCAAGGCGCGCTGGTGGAAGTGTCGCAACTGCAGGAGCGCATGCTCGGCAGCCCATAGCTGGACCTGGCTGCGCGTACCGAAAAAACGCTCCTGGCGACTGAACAGCGCCCGTTGGCCCTGGATATCGAAGGCCCAGGCAAAACATACGGTGCCGGCGGGAATCCCGTCCATGTCGTCGGGGCCGAGGATGCCTGTGGTGGCGACCGAAACATTGGCATTGGCGTCATGCAAGGCGCCCAAAGCCATTTCCTCGGCTACTTCGCGACTGGTGAGGTTGAAGGTATCGATGGTGCGGGGGTTGACCCCCAGCAGCCGTTGTTTCGCCTCGGGGGAATAGACCACATAGCCGCTTTCGATCAACGAACCGCTGCCCGGCACCTCGGCCAGCAGCGTGACGATCTGGCCGGCGGTACAGGATTCGGCAGTGGTCAGGCGCAGGTTGTGGTCGCGCAGATAAGCAACCAGTGAATGAGCGACAGTCATGGCACATGGGTCCTTCAGGAGATCTGATGGGTTGACCGCCGTCGCCGTCATTCATTCCCTTTGATCGCATCGCCGCCTGTGAGCAGCAAATAAATGAAACCCCAGGGAAATCCCGCACCTCAAAACCACATGGGCCTCACGCAGAGGCTGTCTCGATAGGAGGTCGTCATGTCAGCACCCCTCGTCAAGCTGTTCACCCATCCCGAGTTCGCCTGGAAAGACATCCGCGAACAGGAACAGGCTCATCCGAGCCATTACCTCGGCCACCTGCTGCTGTTGGCCCTGATCCCTACGGTGTGCCTGTTCATCGGCACCACCTGGACCGGCTGGAGCCTGGCCGAGAACGAAACCGTACGCCTCAACAGTGCCAGCGCCTTGCAGCTGTGCGTGCTGCTGTACCTGACCATCGTGGCGGGCGTGGTGCTCATGGGCGCGTTCATCCGCTGGATGTCGCGTACTTTCGAGGCCCGTCCCACGCTCAACCAGTGCATCGGGTTTGCGGCCTATACCGCCACGCCCTATTTTCTCGCCGGTTTGATGGGCCTCTACCCCAACCGTTGGCTGGCGGCCATTGTACTGTTGGCGGCGTCGGCCTACGCGACCTTCCTCTTGTTCGTTGGCCTGCCCAGGTTCATGAACCTGAAGAAGGAGCAAGGCTTGCTGTATTCGGCCAGTGTATGGGGCGTGGGGCTGCTGGTCCTGGTGACCATCCTGGTGGAAATGATCCTGTTCTGGTTCAACGTGCTGCAGCCTGAGTACCTGCGCTTCCCGGCGGGCTGAGGATCATTTGCCCGCCTTCTTCATGCCGATCCGCCGACGCATGTCGGCGGTGATGCTCTGGCGGGTTTTCCTGAGTTCGGCCCAGGGTTCATGACCCACCTCGGCGAGGCGTTCGTGAACGTTGTGGATGTTCCACAGGTTTGCCCCCTTGAGCTCGGCCACTTCTTCGCGATAGATCGGTACGGACACCGGCAACCCTTCCCGGGTGCGGGCGGCGTAGGCACAGATGGTGGTGGCACCCAGGCCGTTGCGCAGGTAATCGATGAAGATCCGCCCTACCCGGTTCTTCGGCCCGGACACCGCGGAGAAACGGTCCGGCAGCAACTTCGCCATGTGGCTGACGATGGCGTGGCTGAAGCCCTTCACCTCGTCCCAACCCGCTTTGCGCGTCAATGGCACCACCACATGGATGCCTTTGCCGCCGCTGGTCTTGAGAAACGCCTTCAGGCCCAGCTCATCGAGCACCGACAGGGTCAGCTGCGTGGCCTCCACCATGCTTTTCCAGGGCAGCGCCGGATCCGGGTCAAGGTCCAGGACGAAGCGATCAGGCTTGTCCAGGTCCACCGTCGTTGCGTTCCAGGTGTGCAGTTCCACCGTGCTCATCTGCACCGCGCCGATCAACGCCTCGGGGTTGTTGATGATCATCACCGGGTGTCCGGTGACTGATTTGTCCAGGCTCGTGATGCCCGGAATGGCCAGGCGCTCGGCGTTTTTCTGGAAAAACAGTTCGCCGGCGATGCCATCCGGCGCCCGCACCAGTGCCACGGGACGCTCGGCCAATTCCGGCAGGATGAATTCGGCGACGCTGGCGTAATACTCGGCCAACTGTAGCTTGGTGGTGCCGCTGGTGGCATCGATGATCCGGTCCGGGTGGGTGATGCGGACCTTGCCCTCCATGCCCTGGGCTGCCGACGCCTTGGCCTTGCCTTTCGCCTTGGGTTTGTCTGGCGCACGAGCGGGAGCGCTCTGGGCCTCGGCAGCCTTGGCCTTCTTCGTGTCGGCTGATTTCTTCACCGGTCTGGCCTTCTCCGGGGTGATGTCCTTGGCCGGTTTGTCGTTGCGCAAACCATGGAACACCGCGTGTCGCACCGAACCTTCCTTAGTCATTTCGGCGAACGCCACTTCGGCCAGCAAGCTGGGTTCGAGCCAATGCACGCCCTTGGCCTCGTAGCCGGTGGGCGGATTCACCACCGCGGCTTTTTTCGTCTCAAGGGGCAACAGCTGCTGGTAGATGCTCTTGAGGGTGGTTTCGTTAAAGCCCGTGCCCACTTTGCCGGCGTAGCGCAACTCACCGCTGTCGGCGTCATGCAGCCCCAGCAGCAGCGCACCGAAGGCACTGCGTGCACCCTTGGGCTCGCTGAAGCCCACCACTACGAACTCCTGGCGATTCTTGCACTTGAGCTTGATCCAGTCGTTGCTGCGCCGGGACACGTAGGCGCTGCCCATTCGCTTGCCGATCAACCCTTCCATGCGCATCTGGCAGGCGCTGTTGAGCAGGGCTTCGGGCGTTTCCTCGAAGGCATCGGAAAAGTGCAGCAGCGGGTCTCGATTGCGTTCGAGCACCGCCGCCAGCGCCGCGCGCCGCTCCTGCACCGGCACTTTGCGCAGGTCCATGCCATTGAGATAAGGCAGGTCGAACAGGTAATAGGCGATCTTGCCGCTGCTGCCCGCATCGAAGGCGTTCTGCAGGGCCTGGAAGTCCGGTACTCCATCCTCGTTGGCCACCACCATTTCCCCATCGAGCCAGGCCGACTCCAGCCCCAGCCCGGCCAGGGCCTCGGCCTGGCGTGGCAATTTATGGGTCCAGTCATGGCCGTTGCGGGTGATCAGGCGAACGTCGCCGTCTTCGATACGGGCCATGACCCGGTAGCCGTCGAACTTGATCTCGTAGAGCCATTCGCCGTCGGGAGCGCTTTGCACCAACGTCGCCAGTTCCGGCTTGAGAGTCTCCGGGATCGGCCCCGGAACCGCGCCACTGAGAGTGGTACCGGAAGCTTTTTTCGACGACTTTGGCGGGGAGGCTTTTTCCGGCTGTTTCACGGCCTTGGCAGCGGCGGCCTTGCCACGGCGCTTGGGTATGATGGTACGGTCGCTGAGCACGCTGTCGGGCTCGGCCTGCACCACGTCGTATTCGCTTTGCGGGCGGGCCGCTTCGTCCTGATGCTTGATCAAGAACCACTGCTCCTGCTTGCCGGGCATGTGAGTGCGCACCAGGTTCCACAGGCCGGCGAGCTTCTCGCCTTGCAACTCGAACTTGAGTCGGCCCTTTTCGTAGGCCTCGTGGGGATCGCCCTGGGGAATCCATACGCCCCGATCCCAGACAATGACATCGCCAGCACCGTAGTGCCCTTCCGGAATGCTGCCCTCGAACGTCGCATAGTCCAGCGGGTGGTCTTCGACATGCACCGCCAGGCGCTTGGCCTTGGGGTCCAGGGACGGGCCCTTGGGCACCGCCCAGCTCTTGAGCGCACCGTCCAGTTCAAGCCGGAAGTCGTAATGCAGGCGCGTGGCGTCGTGCTTCTGGATACAGAACTGCAGGGCGTGGGCCGCCTTCTTCGCTCGACGCGAGCGCTTCGCCGCCGGCTCCGGGGTGGCGGCGAAATCGCGCATGCGGTTGTAGTCGTCGAGGGTCTTGCTGGCCATCATGCACCTGCGGCCTGGGGCAATTGCGGGCTGGCAACAGGCAGCCCGGCGGTTTCCGAGAGCAGTTGATCGACAACCCGGCCCAAGGCCTGCTCGATGGAGTCCCCCAGCAACAGCCCCTGTTCGTAGAGCACCACCTGCCGGTCGGAGCTGGTGCCTTCCTGGACGATGCGTCGAGCCTGCTTGAATACGTCCTGGACCCCGAGTGCAGCGGCGGTGTCGCCGAAGGTCTGTTCGGCCATGGTCAACCATTCACCGATGAGCACCGGTTGCTCCTGGCCTTCGATGATGAACTCCGCCAGGATGCCGTGGCGCTTGGCCCGCAAGCGGTTTTCCTTGAGGATCCATTGGGACATCTGGCTGTACCGGGCACCTGGCTTGGGTTGGGCGGCGGCATGGGCCACCATCAGGCGAAACAGCGAGACCAGGCAGAGCACATCCTCGACCCGGGGACAGGCGTCGCAGATCCGCAGCTCCAGGGTCGGATAGCGGGACGAAGGCCGTATCACCCACCAGCAATCGCTGGCCTGACGAATCGAGCCGGTGCGCATGAGCAGGTCGACGTAGCTGGCGAAAGCCGATTCGTTCTCGAAATATTCCGGCACCCCCATCCGTGGCCACTCATCGCAGGCGACCTGACGATAGCTGCTGAAGCCACTGTAGGCCCCATTCCAGAACGGTGACGATGCGCTCAAGGCCAGGAACATCGGCAGCCAGGGCAGGACCTCGTTCATCACCTTGACCCGGTCCCGATCGGCCGGCACCTCCACGTGCACATGCAAGCCCGACAGCACGCTGCGCCGCGCCACCCGCTGGTAGTCGTCGAACAATTGCTGGAAATGCAGTTCATCGGTGGGCTGCAGCTCCTGGGTCGCCATGGGGTGCGAACCGGCGCTGAGCAGCCCCAGCCCATAAGGCGCCAGGCGCTGGGTCAACCCGGCGCGTACCTGGGCCAGGAAATCGGCGGCCTCGGGCAGGCTGCGAAAGATGGGCGACGCCATCTCGATCTGGCTCTGGAACATCTCATGGGCGAAATGCTTGCCCAACTCGGTCCGGCAAGCCGCGACGGCGGCCGCCGACGGTTGCCCGGGCATGCTGCGGGTTTGCAGGTCGGTGAGGAAATATTCTTCTTCAATGCCGAACTTCAGACGCCTGTTCATCGATGATCCCTCCGGTTCCCGCGCCAATGCGGGTTACAACCAACGCCACCACGGCGATCCTTTCCACGTCCTGATACCCCGGTGTCAGCAATTCCTCGCCAAAGACATCCGGGTCCAATTCCTTGTAGGTCCAGCCAAATTGCGCCGAGTCGCGCCACGCACCCAGAGCCTCCAGGAACGGATCGCGACCGTCGACCATCGCCACACCGGTATAGAGCACCAGCGAACCGCCGGGGCGCAGGCGCGGCAAGGCCTGTTCGACGATGCGCAGCGACAGGCCGGCGCCCAGAGCCCCGCCACCATGGCGATAGGCACGCTCGTCCGGATCGGCCATGTAGGGCGGGTTGGCGACGATCAGGTCGAAGTCGCCCTCCACGTCCTTGAGCAGATCGCTGTGGGCGATCTCGATATTACCCACCTCCGCCAGTGCCGCATTGACCGCGCTCAGGCGCAGGGCCAATGGATTGATGTCCAGCGCCAACACCTGCGCCTCGCGCCGGGCCCGAGCGATCACGATCGCGCCGACCCCGGCGCCGCAGCCGATGTCCACCGCCCGATGCACCGCAGTGAAGTTCTGTTGCAGGTGCGCATGGATCAACTGGGCGAAACGATAGCTGTCTGGCCCGAAGAACACCGCATCGTTGGCCTGGGTCGGAAACCGGGAGTGGGCGAAAAGCATCCCGTCCAGGCTCGACCAGCGAACCCGGCTGTACAGCAGACCGTCGCGCGCTTCCAGCACCTGCGCATCCTGCAACTGGCGCTGCTCGTCGGCGGAAATCAGCCCCGGCGCAAACGGCCGCGACCAGCCGAACACATCCCGCAGCGTCCTGGAGCGTTCGTTGCCGGGCCGCTGGTTGACCCGCTCGTGGGTCAACGGCGTCGGCGTGATGAAACGATAGCCGTCCGCTTGCAGGCGGCGGCCAAGCTGCAGTAGCGCCAGGTCGGGCTCGGACAGGCGTTCTTCCTGATTCATGCAGGGCTCCTAGCGAAGTACGGATTTGAGTTCGATGAACCGTCGGGTGGCCAGCAGACCCGCCGGATGACTGTGGCGATGGGCCGATAGCCAGGGCATCAGGATCTGCATCTGCTCATCGGCGGCCTTGCCCCGCAGGGCCTGTTGCAGGTTCTGGACATCGGGATCTTCCACCGGCATCGGCGGCTCGCAGGCAGCCCCCTGGTTGCGGCGTGGAGTACTGCGGCCGCCCTCGGGCTGCCAGTCGCCGGCGATCCAATCGTGCAGCAACTGTTTTTCGTAGGGGCTGAAGACCCCGAACATGGCCGCGCCGGCCCCTTCGATCAGGGTCCAGAAGCGGCTGTTGCGTGGGTCTTCGTGGCGCTTGATCCAGCCCTTGTTCTGCAGTGCCTGGAGGAACCCTTGCAGTTGCCCGGGCCTGGAGAGCCATTGGTTGACGGTCTGGCCTTCGAACTTGCAGTAATCGGAATGCATGTGCTGGCCGAACGGGCGCTTGCGTTCCAGCATGTCCAGCACTTCACGCTCCAGGTCGAACGACTCGATGATCGCCCGGCTGCCCTGTCCCAGGTCGTTGAGGCGATAGCCCAGGGTGACCCGTCGCCAGAAAGCCTCGCGGTCGGCTTCCATCGGCATCAATTGCAGCAGCGCTTGCACGGCCTTGTAGGCGTGGCCGGTGCTGGCGTTGTCGATGGTGACGTGCAGGGTGAAATAATACGGGTCGATCTCCAGCTCGCTCAGCTCGTAGGCGCTGATCAGCAGGTGCAGGGGCAGTTGTTCGTAACCCAGGTTGTAGCCGATGACTTCCGGCAGGTAATCGTCGCCGGCATGACCCAAGGCCAGTTGCACCGCACCCTGCAGGTAGAGTTCATCGTCGATCTGCGGGGCATCCGCCAGCCCGTGTTCGGCCAGCAGCTTGCGATAGATCACCACGTGGTTCTGCGCCGGGTTGCCATCTCCCAGTTCTTCCAGGTAGGTACACAACAGCCCTTCGAAGCGGTGGTCATGCCAATGCTTGAGCACTGCGTAGAGCCAGGCGCCGTCCACCAGCTTGGTGGGCGCGACAGCCTGCAGAAAGTACAAGGCATGGGCCTTGCTGCCGAAGAACTCCCGCGCACCGCCGCCTTTGCGACGTTCCAGGTAATCGGCATATTGCCGGGCCACGCCAGCGCTGTGCTGTTCGACCCAGGCATGCAAGGCTGTAGGGTCGTCGGGCATTTGCTGAGGCAACGCCGCGGCTTTTTCCAGGCATGGCTGGAGGAAGGCCTGGGCGGCGGCTTGCTTGTCGCCGTCGTCGGGGTCTTGGAGCAACCGTTCGTAGCATTGGCGTACGCTCCCGGCCTGGGGGAACGGTGCATCTGCAAGCGGGTGTCCGGTGGCAGGCCGGTGGAGGGATGTCAGCGCAGTCATAAGGGCCTCATGTATGGTCGGCAGGACGCTGAACCAGCACGTCTCTTTCATTGCAGAGCGCTTGGCACGACGAAAAATTCCCTCCGGTTGAACGGCCGCCGGATAAACGGAACCGTATCGCCCCCCCACGCCTCGAATGAATGACAGGCCGCCTTGAACCGCTTTGCCCAAGGGCTCTAGCGCCTCGATTCGATGGGGCACCCGGTAACCATGGCTGGCATGACCACGGCCCCCCTCCAAGGAGCGACAATGATTTTCACCGCTTGGGTCGCTGTGCTCGGTGCCGTTCTGCTGACCCTGGCCCTGACCTCCTCCTACCTGCGCTGGATGCCGGTCACCACCTCGGCGGTGTGCCTGGTACTGGGCGCCGCCATCGGCCCGATGGGGCTGGATCTGCTGAGGCTGGACCTCGCCGACTCGTCTGCCTGGATGGAACACCTCACCGAAATCGCCGTGGTGTTTTCGTTGTTCGTCAGCGGTCTCAAGTTGCGCTTGCCATTCAAGGACCACACCTGGCGCGTGGCCTATGGCCTGGCCGGCCCGGTGATGATCCTGACCATCGCCGGCCTTTGCCTGGCGCTGCACTACCTGTTCGGTCTCGGCTGGGGCGTGTCGCTGCTGATCGGCGCGATGCTGGCCCCGACCGATCCGGTGCTGGCGGCGCTGGTCCAGGTCAACGATGCCCGCGACGACGACCGGGTGCGCTTTGGCCTGTCCGGCGAGGCGGGGTTGAACGACGGTACCGCATTTCCGTTCGTGATCCTGGGTTTGCTGATGCTGCGCGAGGACGGCAGCGGTTTCCTCCTGGAGTGGACTTTGCGCAATGTCTTGTGGGCTGTTCCGGCCGGCTTGCTGGTGGGCTATTGGATGGGACGCGGGATCGGCAAGCTCACCTTGTCGATGCGCATCAGGAATGCCGATAGCACCCTCTCCCCCAACGATTACCTGGCCCTGGCGCTGATCGCCCTGGCCTATGTCGCCGCCGAGTCGATCCAGGGCTATGGCTTTCTCTCGGTGTTCGCCGCCGGGCTGGGCCTGCGTCAGGCCGAGGTCGCCTCCACCGACAAGGACGCGCCGCCCGCCGAGCACCTGGTACAACCGGTGGTGGGCCATGAGACCGTCGCGCCGCCCGAGGCGCTGGTGGGCGACACACAATCGCTGGATGAAGGACAGGTGGCCGCTGGCGTCATGATGGGGGACATGCTGGCCTTCGGCAGCCTGGTGGAACGCGCCATGGAGGTGTTCCTCGTCACCCTGTTGGGGGTCGTGCTGGCCAGCCATTGGGACTGGCGCGCCCTGGCCATCGGAGCACTGCTGTTTCTGCTCATCCGCCCACTGAGTGTGTTGGCAATGCCCTGGGGCCGCCTGCTGGACCGGCCCCAACGCCTGCTGATCGGCTGGTTCGGCATACGCGGCATCGGCAGCCTGTTCTATCTGTTCTTCGCCCTGAACCATGTGCTGCCACCCGACGTGGCGCAACTGTGCACCAACCTGACCTTGTCGGTGGTCGCCCTGAGTATCCTGGTCCATGGCCTGAGCACCCAGCCAACGCTGACCTGGTATGAGAGTCGCAAGCAACCGGACCGTCGGCCTAGCCCCCCGGATCGGTCACCTGGATAAAGATCGAATAGCCTCCCAGCAGTACCCAGAACGTAGCGAAGATCCAGGGCGTGCGCAGGGAAAACAGCAGCGACTTGCGATAGCCCTTGTGGGTCGATTCCCGCTCGCTGAACAACGGCGACTCGTCATAGACCAGCCCCATCATCGGTTCGGCGCGCAGCAGCTCGCTCTGCTTGAAATGCCAGTGGTCGATGATCTCGTAGGCCGCGCGTATGCCCGGCCAGGCATTGAGGGAGCTCAAGAACCCCAGTAGCGCCAGGAACGGTGGCACCACCAGGGTGAACAACTTGCCCCACTCCGGGTTCAGGTTGGCCATGCATGAGGCGAAGGCGATCACCAGAAAGGACTGGGCGGCCAGGTAGGCATCGGTTCGATTGGCCAGGATGCTGGTTTCGTACTGGATCTCCCGTCGATAGAAATCCAGCCGCTCCTTGGGAGAGCCGAACAGCTTGGCGTTGTGTTCCGTCAGTTCTTCTTCCTGGGTCTGGCTGGTCAGGATGCGGGGCATTGCGCAGGTCATTCCTCGATGATGATTGAGCTTCGTTGGAGGAACGCGCCATCGGGCAAGTTCAAGTCGATGGACCGCCGGTCCAACGAAACGTCGGGGCGCTGCCTGCGGTCTGTAGATCATCGAAAGCACGAGGAGCAAACGGTGGATTATGTTGGATGGGTGCAATGGCCCGCGATGGTGGTGACGGTACTGGCGGCCTGGCTGATCGGCTCGCGCCAGCCGCGCCGGCGGGTGGCTGGGTTCAGTTGTTTCATCGCGAGCAACATCCTATGGGTGATCTGGGGCCTGCATACGAATGCCTATGCACTTATCGTGTTGCAGTTCTGCCTGTGCGCCATGAACCTGCGGGGGTTCAGGAAGAACACCACATAGCGCTGCGAACCGGGGGCCCTGCGCTCATTTCATCGTCTGCCCGATGGCCTTCACCAGGTCGATCTGCTTGAACGGCTTGGTCAGACGCGGCAATTGCGTGGCGAAGCCTTCCAGGCGTTCGGCATAACCGGTGGCCAGGACGATGGGCAAGGTGGGCTGCCGGTCACGAAGCAGTTTGGCCAACTGCGCGCCGTCCATCTGCGGCATGGCCATGTCGGTGATCACCAGGTCGATGTCCTGGTTGGATTCGTACAGCTCCAGGGCCTGGGCCCCGGAGGACGCGCAAAGGACCCGGTGTCCCAGGTCTTCGATCAGCAGCCGGGTACTGGTCAGCACCAGGCTGTCATCGTCCACCACCAGCACCAGCAACTCCTGGGTCATCAGTGAAGCCGAGTCCTGCACCTGGGCCTTCTCCGATACCTGGGCTTGCGCCACCGGCAGCCACAGTTCAGCGGTGGTGCCCACGCCCTTCTCGCTGAGCAGCAGCAGGCGGCCGCCCAGCTGTTCCGCCAGGCCATGGACCATGGACAACCCCAGGCCGGTGCCCTTGCCCACTCCCTTGGTGGTGAAAAACGGTTCGACGGCCGAGGCCAGGGTCGCTTCATCCATGCCCTCGCCCTCGTCGATGATCGACAGGCATACATAGCGCCCGGGCTTCATGGCGGCCTGTGGCGAGGCCGGGGTATCCCGTCGCTCATCGGCCGCGATCAGGATACGCCCCCCGTTGGGCATGGCATCACGGGCGTTGGTCGCCAGGTTGAGGATCGCCAGTTCCAGTTGGTTGACGTCCGCCAGTACGGGGGAAAGGTCAGGGGCAAAGGAAGTCTGGATGTGGAACGACGGGCCCAGGGAGCTTTGCAGCAAACCACTGATGCCCTGCACCAGGGCCGGCAACTGGACCGATTCGGACGTCAGTTTCTGCCGACGGGCAAACGCCAGCATCCGCTGGGTCAGGGAAACGCCGCGCAACGCGCCCTGGGTTGCGTTGTCCAGCAGTTGGGCAAGCTTGGGGTCGCCAGGCATGCGCTTGCGAACGATCTCCAGGTTGCCGAGGATCACCGTCAGCAGGTTATTGAAATCATGGGCGATACCACCCGTGAGTTGACCGATGGCTTGCAGCTTCTGGGACTGGAACAGCGCTTCGCGGGCTTGCTCCAGGGCCAACTGCGCCTGGGTGACATCCGTGATGTCACGGGTGATCTTGGCAAAGCCCAGCAATACGCCGGTATCGCTGCGGATCGCATCGATGACCACATGGGCCATGAATTGCGTGCCGTCCTTGCGCACCCGCCAGCCTTCGCCTTCGAAGCGCCCCTCCCGGGCCGCCGTACTGAGGGCCCGTTGCGGCAGCCCGGCGGCACGGTCCTTTTCGGTGTAGAAACGGGAAAAGTGCTGGCCGATGATTTCCGCTTCCTCGTAGCCCTTGAAGCGTCGGGCACCGGAGTTCCAGCTGATGATGATGCCCGTGGGATCGGTCATGTAGATGGCGTAGTCGACCACGGCATCGATGAGCAGGCGAAAACGCTGTTCTTCGTTGATGAGGATGGGCTTGTTGTCGTTATCGGGCATGTTGGCCAAGGCATCCGTGGAGGCGATTTTGCGAAGTATGGGGCAAGTCTGCTCTCAGGAAAAAGCACCAGGCAAGCCCGACGGAACATTCGGGTGGGCCATCTGGGGGTGTTCCTCCGTCACTGACCACCAGCGCGGCAACAAGTGCCGCACCCTGGCCTCGCCGAAACGGTCGTCGATCAGCATGACCACGCCACGGTCCTGCTGGGTACGAATGACCCTTCCCGCGGCCTGGACGACTTTCTGCAACCCCGGATACAGGTAGGTGTAGTCATAACCGTCGCCGAAGATCGCGGCCATGCGCTGCTTGATCTGCTCGTTGACCGGGTTGAATTGCGCCAGGCCCAGGGTCGCGATGAACGCGCCGATCAGGCGGGAGCCCGGCAAGTCGACACCTTCCCCGAACGCCCCACCCAATACCGCGAAACCGATGCCCCGGCCATGTTCCTCGAAGCGTTCGAGGAAGGCTTGGCGGGGGGCTTCTCCCATGCCCCGCGATTGCGTCCAGGTGGCGATGTTCGGGTGACGCTCGGCAAACAGCCCGGCCACCTGCTGCAAATAGTCGAAACTGCTGAAGAATGCGAGGTAATTGCCGGGACGCGCGCTGAACTGGCGGGCCATCAACGCCACGATCGGTTCCAGGGATGCCTGGCGGTGGGCAAACCGAGTGGAAATCCGGCTGACCACCTGGACGTCCAGCTGTTCGGCCTGGAATGGCGACTCCACATCGATCCAGACCGTGTCCGCCGGCGTGCCCAGCAGGTCGGCATAATAATGCCGGGGGCTCAGGGTCGCGGAAAACAGCACGCTGGCCCGGGCGGCCGTGAACCGTGGCCGCAGGAAACCGGCCGGCACCACGTTGCGCAGGCACAGGATGGACCGGCTGCGCTGGCTGTGCGGCTCGCGCTTGTCTATATCGAACAGAAAGTGCTCATCGAACGACTCCGCCACCCGGGCGAACTGCAAGGCATCGAAGTAGAACGCCTGCAATGCGCTGTCCAGGCCCTGGGGATGGTCGTTGAGATAATCACCGATGGCCGTCGTGCATTGAATCAAGGCCTGCAGGAGCTTGTCCGGCGGTTTGTCGTAGGCCTGGTAGATCGCCAGTTGTGGCGCGTGCAGGGCGTTCCATTGCCGGTGGACCCGCTGCAAGGCTTTCTTCAGCGGTTCGGGAGCGCTCTTGCGCACGGCGGCCAGGGTCGACTGGTCGAGGGTCGCGCTGTACATCTGCCGGCCCCGCTCCACCAGGTTATGGGCTTCGTCCACCAGGGTCGCGACGGTCCAGCCATTGGCCTGGGCCAGGCCGAACAGCAAGGCGCTGAAATCGAAGTAATAGTTATAGTCGGCCACCACCACATCGGCCCAACGGGCCATTTCCTGGCTGAGGTAGTACGGGCACACCTGGTGGGCCAGTGCGATCTCCCGCAACGCGGCCTGATCCAGCAGCGTGACCTGGCTCGCGGCCTGGCGGGCAGCCGGCAGGCGATCATAGAACCCACGGGCCAGCGGGCAGGACTCGCCGTGGCAGGCTTTGTCCGGATGCTCGCAAGCCTTGTCCCGGGCGATCATCTCCAATACCCGCAACGGCATCGACGGCGCGCTGCGGGTCAGCACCCGTGCCGCATCCAGGGCCAGTTTGCGACCCGGGGTCTTCGCCGTGAGAAAGAACACCTTGTCCAGTTTCTGCGGCGCCAGGGCCTTGAGCATCGGAAACAGGGTACCGACGGTCTTGCCAATGCCGGTGGGCGCCTGGGCCATCAGGCATCGACCGGTGCTGACGGCCTTGAACACCGACTCGGCCAGGTGTCGCTGTCCCGGCCTGAAGCCGGCGTGGGGAAAGGCCAGGGCCAGTGCACCGTCGTTGCGGGCCTGTCGATGGGCAACCTCCTGCTCGGCCCAGGCGAGGAACAGCGCGCACTGTTGCTCGAAGAACTCCCGCAGCTGGGTCGCCTCGAAGCTTTGCGCCAGGCGGGTTTCCCTTTCGCTGACGATATCGAAATACACCAGCGCCACATCGATGCGCGGCAGTTGCAACCTGTCGCACATCAGCCAGCCGTAGATCCTGGCCTGGGCCCAGTGCAACTGACGATGATTGGCCGGTTGCCGCGACAGGTCGCCCCGATAGGTCTTCACTTCCTCCAGGCAATTGCACAGCGGGTCATAACCGTCGGCCCGGCCCCTGACCTTCACCCCACGGTAGCTACCTTCGAGGCTGACTTCGGCCTGATAGCCCTCACTGCGCCGCGACGCCACGGTGCGATGACCGACGATACCCTCCAGGGCCGTGGGCGACGGGGTGAATCGCAGGTCCAGGTCGCCTGTCTTGGCGGTGAACTCGCAGAGTGCCCGCACGGCGATGCTGTACACCGGCTCCTGGCTCATGCGCCCTGTTCCATCCATTGCACGTAGCACACGGCGACCGGCATCCGATGCTCATGGCAGAACTCCAGCCAGCGCAACTGATTGTCTTGCAGGCGATCGCCGGGGCCTTTGACTTCGATCATCCGGTAGGTCTTGTGCTGCGGCCAGAACTGGATCAGGTCCGGCATGCCGGCGCGGTTGGCCTTGATATCCAGCAGCAGGCGGTTGAACCAGTGTTTGAGGTGCTCGGCCGGCAGGCAGTCCAGCGCCTGGTTCAACAGCTCTTCGGACAAGGCGCCCCAGAACACGAACGGCGACTGGATGCCCCACTTTTCCACGTAGCGCCGGATAATGGTGTGCCGATAGCGGCCGTCGTCCAGCTCGGCAAAGCAGTCCGCGAACAGGTCGGCGCGACGGGCGTGGAAATCTTCGTTGAGCAGGTCTACCGGACCACGCTGGAACGGGTGGAAAAACGCCCCGGGCAACGGTGCGAATATCGCCGGCCAGCACAGCAGCCCGAACAGCGAGTTGATCAGGCTGTTCTCGACGTAATGCACCGGAGCGGCTTCATCGTGCAGGTGGGCCTGGACGTGATATTCCACCGACAGGGTCGGGTCGATGCGCGGCAGTTGCAAGTCCAGGCGCTCCACTTCCCGGGCCAGCATGCGCGGCACCGGCGGGCCGCCGAGCTTGCGCCGCAGGCGGGGCACGATCCTGAGCAGGGCCTGGGCCTCGGCGGCGTCCTGGGGGGCCCCCGCAGCCTCTTCGCTCAATGCCAGGGCCAGGGCGTACTCGCCGATGCGCTCCAGCACACGGATCATCCGCAAACGGGCCCCGGGGTAGGTGCAGTCACGGTAGATGCCCAGGGCCAAGGCAAAGTCGGCGATGCGTTCGCCATACTGGCCGACCTGGAACAACAGCTTGCCCCGGCGGCGCTCCAGCCACGGGTTGCCCAGCTCCAGGGCATTGACCTGGGCGACGATGTCCTGGGGGGCCTCACCAGCTTCCAGGCGTTGCTGGCACTCGTACAGGAATACGCAGGCATCCACGTCCCGACGGCTGCGCAAGCCCCGTGATTCGGCGCTGAACGCCACGGTTTCATAGGTAAAGATGCCCAGGTCTGCCAGTACGAATTCCGACCAGTCCTGATAGAGGTTGCCGAAGAACATCAGCCGCAGACGATCGCAGATGCCCATGATGGTCAAGCTGTACAGCCGATCCTCAAGTTGCGGACACCAGGCGTGGAACGGCTGCGGCTCGTTGAACTGCTCGCCCAGGGCCTGGAGCCACTCGGTCTTCTTCGCCTTGGGCCGCTCGATCAGGTGCCCCAGGCACAGGAGAATTTCCGGTTTGAGCAGTACGTCGAACAACTCGGCGAGGCTTACGGGAACCTGTTCGACGACCCAACCCAGGGCCAGCAACGGTTCGACGGCGGTGCCGATGTCACCGATTTCGCAATAACTGAGCTTGCTGTGCCGAAAGCGCAAGCCCTTGCGCATCACCATTCGCACCAGCAGGGCCTGGGACGCTCGGGGGACCGCTGCGAACTCATCGATGAAGCGCTGTTCCTCGGGGCTGAGCACATCGGCATAACGCTGCGTCAACCAGGCGAGTACCTGCTGGAAGTTGTTCAGATAGTAGAACGGATCGTCGAGGGGGTTGGCGGTCACGGAAAGAAGCGTCACAAATACTGGTTATGCGTACAGATATCAGCAACGAAGGGCACAGGCAACTGCAAAAGATGAGCGGTCTCCTATATTTAAAGGTGAAATCCTGCGGCCAGCGATGAACTTTCCTACAACAAGCGAGACCAATGGCGGTTGACTACAGTAGTGGCGCGGTCGAATCAGCCTGACCGCGCCTTTGATCGAGAGGTTATGGATATGAACATCAGATTTCTGGGCCTGCCTTTGGCCGCTGCCGCGTTCCTGGCGCTGGCCGGTTGCTCGACGCCGACCGTGGTGACCCTGCAGAACGGCACCCAGTATTTGACCCAGGACACCCCCAACACCCGCACCTCCGATGGCTTCTATGAATTCGAAGACATCTCGGGCAAGAAAGTCCGGGTTCGCGCCGACGAAGTGGCGACGATCCGCAAGGAAGACTGATCCTCTACAGGCCCTCTGCCCCCGGGGGGCCGCTCTCGCTCAGCGGACCTGATCGACATCCATTTCCAGGGCCAGGCCGCCCTCGTCGCAACTGATGGTCGCCCCCGTCCTTCGCAAGGACTGTTCCTGCATGCGCAGGCAATGCTCGTATTCCTGCCGGTTGGAACGATCGATACTGATGTTTCCGGTGATGCCCGGCCTCTTCGCCGCCTCGATGTCCACCCCGATCCAGGGCCTGGGCATCTGCAACTCGAAACGCGGCAGGTGCGAAGGCGCATCTGCGCGGTGGTCGCCCTCGGCCATGGGCAACTGGTCGGCAGAGATGCCATACCGGGTCAGGATCGACTGATCCGGTAGATCCGCCAGCACGCCAACCGAAACCATTGCCCCCATCAGACCGATGAACAACCCTTGTCTACCCTTCACTGCAGTACCTCTCCTCATACGTGACGAGGGGACATGACCTCATGCGGTGCCGAAGCCTTGACGGCCCGGTTTCCCTCCTGGTCGATGCCCCCTCTCACGTCTTCCTCGAATCAAGTCAATCAGGCGAACACAAGGCCGTCGCCTCCTACCTGGGCCAGTCCGACACCCACCAGGGTCACGGAGCTGTCGCCTACCTTGAGCAAGGTGTCGTTGCCCACCTGCGACAGGTGCTGGCGGTAGTCGTAACCCGCGCCGGCGCCTTGGACGCCCAGGAACACCAGTGTGTCGCCGGCATCATACCCGCTGATGCGGTCCTGGCCGAACGCGCCATTGAAGATAAACGTGTCCTGTCCGCCACCGGACTGCATCACGTCGTTGCCCGAACCGCCCACGAAGGTGTCGTTCCCCGCGCCGCCCACCAGCACATCGTCGCCGTCCAGGCCGAACAGCCAGTCGCCTGTCGCCCGGGCCGCCAGGGTATCGTTGGCCGCACCGCCCTTGACCGCTGACGCATACGCGGTGACATGGCCATCGCTGACCAGGCCGTTCGCGGTGACGCTGTGGCTCACCTGATCCTTGAGCAGCCCCCAGAACGAGCCGGACTCCTTGCTCACCAGCGTGCCGATGTCGCGGGTCATGCTGATCTCCCCATGGGCGTCACGCACGTACAGCGTTCCCGCCCCATCATGGGCGAAACTGAAATCCTTCACCGACTGTTGCAGCTGCAAGGTGTTGTTGCCCTGACCGCCCAGGATCACGTTGTAGCCGCCACTGTCGCGAAAGGTGTCATTGCCGGCGCGTCCCTCCAGGTAATCGCTGCCCTGCCCGCCCTGGATCAGGTCATCCTTGTCGCTGCCGATGATCAAAGTGCTGCCCGTATGAGCCTCGGCGTTGCGATTGAGGTCCTGCACCCACGTATTACCGCGTGCCGGGTCCGAGAGGTTGGCGACCACGATGGTAGAGTCTTTGCCGGTGAGGTCATAGAACGCGGAGTCCATTATCCGCCCCATGCCGTCGCCGTAGCCCGTGGGCAGGTGGGAAATCCAGGTCGGGATGTTGAGGATGGAAAACGGCAGCACGTTCCATGCCGCCGAGGCGTAATGGTCGTTGAAGCTGACGATGTTGTTGGTCGCCGAGTCCTGGTGCGCGTCATGTACCCCCACCGACGACAGGTTGAACGTCGAGCCGTCCAGCGCCCGGAACACCGGGTCGTTCTCGTAACCGATGTTCAAGACCTTGTCACTGGCGCTTTGGGTGGGTGATGCATAGGCGATGTAGTTCGCGCCGCTGTAGAAGCCCCCCCACTTGTCGCCGCTCAGGTCCGCCAGGCTGTTGACCGCCAGCCCGCCCAGGCTGTGGCCGCTGACCAGTACGTCTTCGCCTGTCAGGCCATGGGCCCGGGCAAATGCCGCGACATCGCCGAGCAGGTTGCCGAAGGCTTCGCCGACATAGTTTCTGGCGAAGTCCTTGGGGCCCAGCGCGGCCATCACATCATGGATTACATCGCCGATGGAGTCGCTGATCAGGTTTTCACGAGGACCGCTGGTGCCGCGAAAGGAAATCCCGATTTCCTTGAGCTGCCCGTCGGCATCGTACTTGCCGAGGATTTCCACCTGGGCGGTGGTATAGCCGGCCTTCTCGCCAAAGAACGTTCCCCGGCCGTCCACCTTGCCGGCATAGCCCAACTGGGAGGCGCTGATGGGGGTCCAGCCGGCCTTTTGCAGCGCTTCCAGGGCCAGCTTTTCCGAGTCGGGATTCCATGGCACGCCGGGAATCACCCCTTGGGAGTCGGTGCCTCCCAGCAGGGCCGTCACCAAGGTCGCGGGCAGGCCGGCGCCGAAGCCGTTCTGCTGGTACCCGGCGGCAAAACCGTGGTCGAGGTTGTGATAGGAATACAGCATGATCGCCATCGCATCGCTGACCAATGCCTTCGATTCGATGGTGCCGAAGTTCTTGTAGTCGTAGATTCCCATGGTTGTTGCACTCTTTTTGTTGTTGGAATGAGTGGATATGCCTTGCCCGACGCGCTCGCACAGCAGCGGCCGGGCAACGTTTTCAGAAGCGCCAGTCCAGCGTCAGGCCGACGCCGTGGTTCTTGTCCCGGGAACCGAGCAGGCCGTTGTAGTCCAGGTTGAGCTGGACGTCCTTGGCCACCGCCAGCCCGGCACGGGCCCCCACCACCGCCGCGTTGCGGTCCATGGACACGCTCTGCACCGCGAAGGTGCTGCCACCGCCGACGAACGCCAGGTCCTGCTCGGAACGGGTGTCGCTCAGGTTGTGCTGCCAGCCGAGGGTTCCGGACAGCTGCAACTGCTGCGTCCTGGACAACGCCAGGGTATGCCCGGCCCGCACGCCCAGCGTCGACAGCAGCGCGTCGCGACGGTCGTCACCGGCACGCAAGGCCGCGGCGTCGCCCTTCTCATGGAAGCTGTCGCTGTCCAGGTGCACATAGGCCAGGTTGGCGAACGGCT
Source organism: Pseudomonas sp. NFACC43 (assembly GCF_900119645.1). Taxonomy (NCBI): domain Bacteria; kingdom Pseudomonadati; phylum Pseudomonadota; class Gammaproteobacteria; order Pseudomonadales; family Pseudomonadaceae; genus Pseudomonas; species Pseudomonas sp. NFACC43. The sequence goes on along the minus strand of NZ_FPKK01000008.1, from coordinate 72,262 downwards.
CCAGGGCCACGGGTTCAAGATCAAGGCGATACGCCGCCTCGGTGAAGAACTGGGCGGTGCGGGCATCACGCTTGGTTTTCTCCCGGCCGTTCACCTCGTTGAATTGCAGGTCGCGCTGGACATCGATGCGATGCCAGGCGTAGGCACCACCCACCGTCAGGCGCAGGGCATCGATCTCATGCCCCAGGTACGCCCCTAGGTGATAGCTGTCTGCCTTGGCTGACGAGTGGGTGCCATCCCCCATGCTCAACGAACTGTCGCTGTACCCGGTGACGAAGCCCAGCCGCGTCCCGTCGGCGACCAGGCCATCCACACCGGCCAGCAGACCGCCAATGGAGCTGGTGGAACTGGCGTTTTCGTTGCCGCCGTCGCTTTTGCCCCAGGCTCCCAGGACCTTGACCCAGGCATTGCTGCCGGCATCGGTCGGCGCGGCGGCGTCGTACAGCGCGTCCTGACGCAACCGGTCGGTCACCGCGTCGCGCAGATGACGGCTGTCATTGATCAGCAACGTGCCGATGGCCGGGTGGATCTCGCCGGACAGCTGTTGGAATGCCTGTTGCGCCACCGCGGCGCTGGGGGACAGCAACAACGCTTCATACAAGGCGTTGCCCGCCCCCAATTGCTCGGCTGCGCTCGCCACGGCGCGCTGGTTGGGCGTCAGGCCAAGGCTGCTGAAGGAGGTCGCGTTGCGCGCCACCGCCAACTGGATGCCACTGGCGGAATACGCCAGGTCGCCGCCCAGGAACGCATAGTCGGGCAACACCTGATCGAAGCGCCCTTCAATGCCGCCGGCCGCCTGCAGGATGTTGAATTGCCGGCCCAGCAGGCTTTTCACTTCACCGGCGGTGAGCAGTGTCGGGCTGTTTTCCAGAGACAGGGATACCGTCGCCCCGTCGATGATGGCCTTGCCGCCGGCAACGATCAGGTCGCTGGAGACAGGAGACACCTCTACCGCGTAATTCGAGCCGGGCTCGAAGGTCACGTCTGCGGCCACCTGCAAGGTGCCGATGGAGTTGCCCGGTGCCACGCTGGCGCCGCGGTTCGCCGTCAGGCTGGCGATGCGACCGTTGCCGCCGAGGATACCGCCCTCGTTCACGGTCACGGCCGAGGCCAGGGAGCCGGTGACCGCCAGCCGCCCTTCGTTGACCAGGGTCGGTCCGCTGTAAGTGTTGTTACCGGTGAGCACCAGGGTGCCGATGCCTTCCTTGGTCAGGCCGCCGTGCCCGGAAATATCGTTGCGCCAGACATCCAGGCCGCACTGTATGCCACTGCACACTCGCTGGGTGGGCAGGCCTGCATCGATGACCGCGCCGATCCCCGGCAGATTCGCGACGAACTGGCCGGAGCCATAGGCGCCATCGACCCGAAACGCTTGGGGTATATCCTGCGCGGTCACCAGCATCGACGGCCCGTCGATGGCCTTGCCCAGGTTGATCATGCCCCAGCCGTACAGCGCGTCGACACCCGGCGCGCCCATGTCCGTGGCCGTGGTGCGCAAGACGCTGGCCACCTGGGCACCGGTCATGTAGGGGAAACGCTCCATCAGCACCGCCACGCTGCCGGCCACATGGGGCGCGGCCATGGACGTACCGCTCTTGTTGGCGTAGCCCACGGTCAGGTCGTCCAGGCTGGTGCCGCCGATCACGGCGCTGTAGACCCGGGTGCCCGGTGCCGAAACGCAGAAACTGGCGGTATAGCCACAGCGCGAAGAGAAGGTGCTGATGGTGTACGGGTCGGCACTGCTGGTGTCAGGGTTGATCTGCAGGGCCGCCACCGTCAGCCAGTTGGGGGCGATGTCCGGCACGAAGTACGCCAGGCCCGCGATGGCGTCGGGGTTGTTGAGGTTGTAGTCGTTGCCGGCGGCGAAGACGGTGACGATCCCGCTGCGTGCCGCGGCGATGGCCCCTTCGTAGGCGCCCCCGGCCCGGGTACCCAGCAGCGGTTCGATCTGGTCGAACTGCAACTGCGCATCCTGCACGGTGAAATGCGCAAATGCCGGGTCACGGCCGCCCTGGTCGAAGCGGTCAGTGATGCCGATGCCCCAGCTGTTGTTGATGATCCGAGCCCCGCTGGCAATCAGCGCATCCCAACCGGCCTTGTACACCGCGCCATCGTTGCCCCGGATAATGCCGTCTTCAGGCCCCGGGTCGCCGTTATCGGCGCTGATGATCTGCGCATCGAACGCCACGCCGTGCATCGACCCGCCATCGCGGCTGCCGGCGGCGATCCCGCCGACGTGGGTACCATGGGAGCCGAGCTTGCCATCGGAGCCCACCGTGGGAGAGCCGTCATAGCGGAACGGGTCGCCGGCCTTCACCGGAATGTACGGGTCGGTGTATTCGCGAATGCCGCTGGTGACCAGGGTCACCACCTTGTCGGTGCCGGAGAATTCCGGGTGGGCGGCATAGACCGGTTGATCGAAGATACCCAGCTTGACGCCCTTGCCAGTGTAGCCGGCGGCGTAGGCCTGCTGTGCATTGATCGCCCCAAGCCCCCACTGCGCATCGAATTCGGCGCTGCGCCAACTGGCCGGATCCCCGGGCCGGCCACCCTCGACGTAGGGCGCCGCCTGGGCCGTGGCCAGGGTAGCCAGGGCGCAGAGCATGGCGCGGTTGAGCGTCCTGGGCAGGAACAGGCGCCCCGGTAGCGAGGGGTATTTCTTGTTATCGGTCTTCATCACGAACCATCCTTAGTTGTTGCAAGAATCCTTGGGTTGCCTTGGTCGGCTATTGCCCCCGTGTCACGAAGGCCTCGTCCACTTTCGCCAGGTCCTGTTCCCCCAGGGTGCCGGCGTAGTAGTGCAACTTGGTCCAGGCCATGAGGTAGTCATAGCGGGCCTCGGCCAGGTCGCGGCGTGTGGTGTAGAGCTGCTGTTCGGCATTGAGCGCATCGAGGTTGACCCGTTCGCCGCCCAGGATGCTCTGCCGGGTGGACACCACCAGCGCTTCGGCGGAACTCAGGGCTTTCTGGTAGGCCCGCAGCTTGTTCGCCCCCGACACACAGGCGCTGAACTGGCGGCGCAGCTCGATCAGGGTTTCGCGGGTCTTGGCATCCAGCTCGTATTCGGCCTGTTCCATGTTGCGGCTGGCCTGGCGGGTCGACGCCGAGACCCCGCCGCCGGCATACAACGGCACGCTGACTTCCAGGCCGATGGTGTTGGTGTCGTAGCGCTGGTTATAGGTGTTGCCGCTTTCGGACTCGTTCTGGCGCATCGTTGCATAGGCGCTGATGGTGGGCAGGTGTCCGGCGCGGTTGCGTTCCACTTCAAAGCGGGCCACATCTACCGCCTGGCGCTGGGAAGCCAGGGTCGGGTTGTTGCTCACCGCCAGGCCATGCCAGCTGTCGAAACTGGCCGGTTGCAGGGTGAACACCTGGAAGGTCTCGTTCAGTGGCGCCAGGTCGCCGATGTCCAGCGCCGGCACACCGATCAGCGCGCCAAGCTCACGCAAGGCGGCATCCTGCTCGTCGCGGGCTTCGATTTCTTCGGCAATGGCCAGCTCGTATCGCGACTCGGCCTCGAGGATGTCGGTGCGCGTGCCTTCGCCCTGGCGAAACATGTGTTCGTTCTGCCGGAACTGCTGTTCGAACGCCCGTTTCTTGGCCTGGGCGATGTCGATCTGATCCTGGGCGAACAGCGCCTGGGTGTAATGGCTCAGCACCCGCACCAGGAGCTCCTGGCTCTTGCTGCGGAAATTTTCATCGGCGAACAATGCCTGCGCCACACCCTTGCGATAGGCCGCGTAGGCCTCGTAGTCCAGCAGCGGCTGTTGCAAGGTCAGGCTGGAGCCGTAGCTGCTGTAGTTGCGATTGTCATGCTGACTGGCGCCGTGGTCATTGAGATAGGTCACCTTGGATCGGTTACGCCCCTTGTTATAGCTGTAACCCAGGTGAGGCAGCAGCCCCGCACGGCCGATGGCGCGGTTCTCCAGGCCCGCGTCGCGTTCCTTGATAGCCCCGAGGTAGACCGGGTCGTTGCGCAGGGCCTGCTCATAGATCTCGAATGGCCCCATGGCCCAGACGTTGCCGCAGGCGGAAACAGCCAGCACCGCCAACCACTGGAAATACTTCATGCCACCGGACATCCTTATTCTTCGGTCAACGCAGAGCCGGCTCGGTCGAGCAGCGGTTTGAACAGGTAGTTGAGCAGCGAGCGCTCGCCGGTGCGCACGAACATCTGCGCCGGCATACCAGGCTTGATCACCAGGCCATTGAGCTTTTCCAGCGCCTGCTCGCCGACATTGCTGCGCAGCACGTAATACGGCTCGCCGGTCTTCTCATCGAGCATCTGGTCGGCCGAGACCAGGCTGACTTCGCCCGCGACCCTGGGGGTGCGGTTCTGGTTGAAGGCGGTGAAGAGGATGTCCACCGGCAGATGAAGCCCCACCTTGTCGACCAGGTTGACCGGCAGATGCCCTTCCACCTCCAGCCGCGTGCCCTGGGGCACGATTTCCAGCAAGGTATCGCCCTGGCGCACCACCGCCCCTTCGGTGTGCACCCCGAGGTTGACGGCGATGCCGTCGGCGGTGGCAAGGATCTCGCTGTGTTGCAGCTCGAAGCCGGCGGATTTCAATTGCTGTTGCAGGGTTTCGCTCTTGAGCTGGGCATCGGCCAACTGGCTGCGCACTTCCTTCTGGTATTCCTCGCCATGCTGTTGCAGCTTCAGGCGCGACTCGACGATGCCCTGCTCCACCCGGCCGCTTTCACCGGCGTTCTGGGCCAGCTCCTGCTGTACCTGCGACAATTGCCGCTGGTACTCCAGCAAGCGATTGCGCGGGATGTAACCATTGTCCGCCAGGGGTTGCAGGTTACTCAGTTGCGAACGCAGTGAATCGGCCTGGGCGCTCAAGTCGCTGCGAGCCCGACGCATGCCCGCCAGTTGCGCCGTGGCGCCATCGATGCTGGCGCGCAACGCGGCCTGCTCCCGGGCAAAGGCCTCGCGGCGGCTGCTGAACAGCTGGCGCTGGCCTTCGAGCACCAACGCCAGGCGGGGATCAAGGTCATCGCCCAACTCTGACGGGAAGCTGACCTGGCCCAGGTTGTCCCGCTCGCTTTGCCAGCGCGCCAGGCTGGCCCGGGCCATGCGGTACTGGGCCTGCAGCGATTGCACATCGGCAGCGGCCTGGGTCTGGTCAAGCCGGAACAGCGCCTGGCCCTGCCTGACCGCCTCGCCTTCACGCACCAGGATCCGGCTCACCACGCCGCTGCTCATCGACTGCACGGCCTTGCGCTTGCCTGAGACCACCACGGTGCCTTGCACGGCGATGCCCTGGTCCAGGGGCGCCAGGCTGGCCCAGGTGAAAAAACTGCCCGCGCCGATGAGCGCCAATGCCCAGCCCATGCGGGTAAAAAAACGGGCGTCGCGTTCGGGACGCTCGAGGTGTTGTCCCGAGCGCGAAGAATGTTCGAGGCTCATATCGCGATCCTTGTTCATACGCTGCCGGGCTGGCGGTTGGCGTGATACTGGCGGCTCATGCTCACTCCGCTGGGCGCTGCCGGGGGCTTATCCCGTGGAGCCTGGGTTTGTCCGGACAGCTCTCGCAGCACGTCCTGGCTCGGACCGAAGGCCTGGAGCCGGCCTTCGTTGAGCACCAGTAGCTTGTCGGCCTGGGCCAGGGCCGAAGAGCGATGGGTCACCAGGACGACACTGGTGCCCTGGGCTTTCATCAGGGCAATGGCGCTGGCCAGGGCGGCCTCGCCGACGGTGTCGAGGTTGGAGTTGGGCTCGTCGAGCACCACCAGGCTCGGCCGGTCGTACATCGCCCGGGCCAGGGCCACCCGTTGTTTCTGGCCACCCGACAAGCCGCCGCCGTCCTCTCCAAGCAGCGTGTCGTAGCCTTGGGGCATGCGCAGGATCAGCTCATGCACGCCGGCCTGCTGCGCGGCGGCAACGACCTTCTGCGGATCGGCCTCGCGAAACCGGGCGATATTCTCGGCGATGGTGCCGCTGAACAGCTCGATGTCCTGGGGCAGGTAGCCGATGTACGGGCCCAGCTGGTCGCGGTTCCAGCGATGGATATCGGCCCCGTCGAGCCGCACCGTGCCCCCCAGGAGCGGCCATACCCCCACCAGCGCCCGGGCCAGGGTGGACTTGCCGGACCCCGAGGCGCCCAGCACCCCGAGCACTTCCCCGGCGGCGAGACCGAAGCTGACGTGATGCAAGGTCGCCTTGCGTCGTCCGGGAGGCCCGGCGCTGACCTGTTCGAAGCTCACCTGGCCCTTGGGCGGTGGCAATGGCATCGTGTCGTCCTGAGGCGGATAGGCGCGCAACAACGCATCCAGACGGCGATAAGCCAATTTGGCACCGCTCCACTGCTTCCATACTGCAATCAACTGATCGATGGGGCTCAGCACCCGGCCCATCAGGATCGAGCCGGCGATCATCATGCCGGCGGTCATGTCGCCCTTGATCACCAGCACCGCGCCCAATCCCAGTGCCAGGGATTGCAGGCACAGGCGCAGGGTCTTGCTGAAGGCGCTGATCACCGCGCCAGTATCGCTGGCCTGGTTCTGCAGGCCGAGAAAACGCGAGTGCACAGCAAACCAACGATTGCGCAAGGCGTCGAGCATGCCCATGGCCTGGATGGATTCGGCGTTGTGCAGGTGGCTGGTGGCCAATTGGCTGGACTGCTGCGAATAACCGCTGGCCTGCCCCAACGGCTTGCTGGTCATGATTTCGTTCAGGCAGGCCAGACCGATAAGCAACAAAGTGCCGACGGTGGCGAACACGCCGAGCCAGACATTGAACAGGTAGATCACCAGTAGATAGATCGGGAACCACGGTGCATCGAAGAAGGCGAACAGCGCCGGCCCGGTGACGAACTGGCGAATATGGGTCAGGTCGCCCAGGGATTGGCCGGCGTTGCCTTCGCCCTGGAACAGGTTGCGCTCGAACGCGGCCTTGTAGACCTGGAGGTTGAAGCGCCGCTCCAGTTGGCTGCCAATGCGGATGACGATGAAACTGCGGACCATTTCCAACAGCCCGATGAACACGAAAAACCCCACCACCATCAACGACAACATCACCAATGTGGTTTCGTTTTGCGAAGACAGCCCGCGATCGTACACCTGAAGCATATATATCGAAGGTGCCAGCATCAGGACATTAATCAGCGCAGTAAAACAACCGACACTCAACAGAATATTCTTATAATCGCCCAGCGCTTTAATCAGCGGCAGCGCGGCAGCGCTCCTTGCCATGTTCATCGATCTTCCTTGCTGTTGGCTTTGCCAGTGAGTTGATAACTCTGCAACTTGCCAATCTTCCAGGCTTTGTACGAAAAGTGCCTGATCGTCCCTCGGCGATTTTTCGTGCAAACCCTACTCATTCAAGTGGCACACACCCCTGTTCGCACCTGTTTAAACAAGCGAGTGCAAATCGGCGATATTGTACGAACGATTTAACGCGCGCTTTGCGGGATATCGCGTTCAAGCAGGATTTTCAATCCGGATTTCAGCGTCACCTGGTAATGGTCCGTCTGGCGCAATCCCAGATGTGTCCGGGCATTGTGTTTGCCGATCAGCGAAAGCCCATCGGGTTCGGGGAACCAATGCACCGGTTCATCTCCGAGCCAGTGACCCAGGCAATCGGTCTGGCCGCCCAGGCTCTGGTCCGCGTTGAGCTCGATCGTGCAAGTGTTGGACGGTTTGTCCTGCAATGCCTGGGCCGGCGCATTTTCCTGGGGGCCAGACAAGACGGCCCGCCAGACACCAGCCAACTGTGAGGGTTCTGCTAGCAACAGGCTGCGTGCCATGGCGACTTCTCCAAAAAGCGATAGCGAGGTAGCGAGTAGCCAGGCGATTGCCGGGGCGCTACGGTGCATGGAATTTCTACTCATTTCTTGATTCCAACGCTGCCCCTGGGGGCTGGCGCCAGCCGTGCGTCTTCAACACGACCAGCGCCAGCGCCCCAGGGTAGCGATATCAGGCCACGATGTCCGAGACGGCTGCCTGGCCGACGGTGCTGACCAGGAAGTCAGCCACGCCATGGCCGGAGAAGTCCACCGCCAGTACGCTATTGCCACCCGAGGTCGAGAGCACCGCATCGCCCGCCGCACCGGTGAAGGCATTGACGAAATGCAGGCCTGCGCCGTTGGTGATGCCCGTCAGGTCGATCTTGTCCAGGCCACTGACGAAATCGAGGATCTGGTCCGTGGCGCCCGGACGCGAGTCGGAACTGGCCGCGAACACGAAGGTGTCCGAGCCCGAACCGCCCCACAGCTTGTCCGCGCCGCCCGCGCCCCACAGGATGTCGCTGCCGGCACCACCCTTGAGCTCGTTGGCCACTTCATTGCCGATCAGCAGGTCGCTGCCCGAGCCGCCAATGGCGTTTTCGATGGTTGCGCCCTGGGCGATGGACACGTTGCCGACCATGCCGCCAACGTCAGAGAACGAGGCATCGTTGAGATTGATCTTCTGGTTCTGGGTGAAGCCGGAGAAGTCCAGCGTATCGCGTCCGCCCGCGTCCCATACCGAAAACACCACCTTGTCCGACGATGACGAAGCGCTGAGGAAATCGCGACCGGTATTGGAATTGAAGCCGTAGGTCGTATCGCCGGTACGGGTGCTGGTGTTGGCCCCGTAGAGTTTCTGGATGGCGGCGATGTCGTCCATCAACGGTCCGGAAGCATAGGCCTCGACCCCGCCCTTGCTGAAGTTCTGGTCGGTATTGCTTTCACTCCAGTAGCTCATGAGGCTGTAGCCGCGGGTGTCCTCGGCATACGTGGCATCATCGTAGGACGGGCTGCCTTCACCGGCGTTGTAGTCGCCGGGGTGGGCCAGGCCAAGGGTGTGGCCGATCTCGTGGGTCAGGGTCTGGCGACCGTAGTTGTTGAGGTCCGGGTTCTTGTTCTGGGTGTAGCTGCTGTTGATCAGGTACCAGGACGTCCCGTCATACCCCGCGCCGGTACCAGGGAGGTAGGCGAAGGCCGCCGCACCGTCCTGGCCGCTGCTGTAGTTGCCGAAGGTCATGTGGCCGTCGCCGCCGCTGGCCCTTTCGGTAAACGTGACGTTGGCAACATCCGCCCAGGACTGCATGGCCAGGACCGCCTGGCCTTTCTGCTGGGCGCTGAACTGGCTGAAACCGCTGATCCCGTGCTTGTTCATGGTGCTCGAGGAGGCAGAGGTCAGAAAGGTATAGGTCAGCTCGATCTTGCCGCTGCCGTCCCGATCCTGGTAGGCCGCGCCATCACGCAGCAACTGGGTGGCGGCTTCATCCACGGAATACGAAGGCTTGCCGTTGATGGTCAGGTCCCCACCCCGGTCATATTGATGGCTGAAATTATTGATCTGGTTGAATGCGGTACTGGGGGCGGCCAAGGGCTGCGGAGCCCACAGGAGTTGATCGGCAGAATCAATGGCGCTGGTTTTGATTTTCGACATAAACACACTTCCTTGTTTGCAATGGAACAGTTTTTGTCAGACAGACAATCTCTGGCGAGATCGTCCAATCACTCGCCCAATTGAGGACGCAAGAAAACTGACACAATTCGAAATCAAACGTCTAGCGAATTTTTTTCGAATCCGCAAAGCACCCGTTCAAGCAACTAAGCCGGGTACGCGGCGCTGTCCCCGTTAATACGGGCGCTTATCGAATTTCGTTTAGGATTGTCGGACAAAATCCTATTTAAATATTAAATATCGATAAACACGACTTGGCGAAACCCGTCGCAGTTTCAACAACTAAGTGCCAGCGAAACGCTATTAATCAATATCTACCAAGCACTCTACGAAAACTCTTGGGACGAAGGTCAGGCGAGGCGGTTTTCAACGCATGTAAGGAGCATCAAGGCTTTTCGTGTTCACCGACTTTCGCCGCGCAGACTTCTCGCAGGCAACCTCGAAGCCAACGATGCCCGGGGTCGGCCTCCATCCGTGGGTGCCAGAGCATGGCTATCGTGAAGGACGGCACCGCAAACGGCAGCGCAAAACTGTGCAAGCCGACGCGAAGCCGCTCCGTGTAGCGTTCGGGCACGGTGGCGATCAGGTCGCTGGCACCGGCAAGCCCCAGGGCCGTGGAAAACCCGGGGACCGTGATAGCGATGTCTCGCGACAGGTTCGACGCTGCCAGCGCGCGGTCGATGGGGCCGTGATCGAGGTCGCGCAGGGAAACCCCGATATGCCCGCCCGCCACGTAGTCGGCGACGCTGACCTGGGCCAGGCTCAGCGGATGCCCCACGCGCACCACCCCGACGAAACGGTCTGTGAACAACGCCTGGGTTCTCAATTCGGGGCCGGTGTCCTGGTCCACGACAGCGGTTTCCAGGTCCACGCTGCCCTCGCGCAGGGCCGTGCTGTCCTTGTTGGCCTTGTCCACGAAGCGCAACCGCACGCCAGGCGCCTGCTCGGCGATGCGGGCGATGAGGTCCGCCGCGAAGTTTTCCACGAACCCTTCACGGGTGCGCAAGGTGAAGGTCCGGCTCAACCGTCGCAGGTCCGGAATCTGCACGGGGCGCAGCACAGCCTGGGCATCCTGTACCAACTGTGCGACCTGCTCGCGCAACGCCAGCGCCCGTGGCGTGGGGACCAACCCTCGCCCGGCCCGCACCAGCAGCGGGTCTGCCAAGGTGTCCCGCAACCGTGCCAGTGCCCGGCTCATCGCCGACGGGCTGAGCCGCAGCCGCTTGGCGGCACGGGCCACACTGCCCTCCGACAGCAATGCATCGAGGGTGATCAGCAGGTTGAGGTCTGGAACGGACATTCGCACGGCCCTGTACTAAGAGATGGCGTCGTATGCAGCTATAAAGTGCAAATGCTGCGTCTTCCGCCATGTTAAGCCTGGGCGTACCGTTCTGACAGCTCCATTTCAGGAAAGCCGCAGACAGAGGAACCGCGATGAAGCCAGTCAATACGCAACAGTGCCCGCCACTCGACACATCTCCTCGGACCACGGCCTGGCCACGCTGGGCGCTGTCCAGCCTTGCGCTGGCGACGCTCCTGGCTTCTCTCGGCGCCAGTGTCGCTGCAGTGGCCTTGCCGGCGCTGGCCCACGGGCTGAATGCATCGTTTCAGGCGGTGCAATGGGTGGTGCTGGCTTATCTGCTGGCGATCACCACCTTGATCGTCAGCGTCGGGCGCCTGGGGGACTTGCTGGGGCGACGCAGACTGCTGCTGGCCGGGATCCTGCTGTTTACCCTGGCCTCAGCCGTGTGCGGCCTCGCACCGTCCCTGGGGTGGCTGGTCGCGGGACGAGCCTTTCAAGGCCTGGGGGCGGCCATCATGATGACGTTGACCCTGGCCCTGGTGGGCGAATTGGTCGACAAGGACCGGACCGGCAGCGCCATGGGGCTGCTGGGCACCCTGTCGGCGGTGGGTACGGCCCTTGGCCCTTCCCTGGGGGGCACGCTGATCGAGGGGTTCGGCTGGCAGGCGATCTTCCTGCTGAACGTCCCCTTGGGGCTGCTGACGCTGCTGCTCGCCTGGCGCTTCCTGCCTGCACGCGCCAGCGCGACCAGCACCGACAGCATCCGCTTCGATATCCCCGGCACGGTGTTGCTGGCGATGGCCCTGGGCGCCTACGCGCTGGCCATGACCCAGGGTCGCGGGCATTTCGACGGGACTCATGCCGCCTTGCTGGCGCTGGCCGCCCTGTGCGTGGGGTTGTTCATCCGGGTCCAGAAGCAAGCCATATCGCCATTGATTCCCCTGGGGCTGTTGCGTGATCGCCCCATGGTCGGTGGCCTGGCCACCAACGCCCTGGTGGCGACGGTGATGATGGCGACCCTGCTGGTGGGGCCGTTCTACCTGGCCATCGCCCTTGGCCTACCGGCGACCCAGGTGGGGCTGGCCCTGGCCGTCGGACCCGTCACAACCGCGTTGAGCGGGGTGCCTGCCGGGCGCCTGGTGGACCGGTTCGGCGCGGGCACGATACGGTTGATCGGGCTGGCGATCATGCTGCTCGGCTGCGTCGGGCTGACGCTGTTGTCAGCGTCTTTGGGAACGACCGGCTACATCGCGACGATCATGGTGACCACCGTGGGCTACGCACTGTGTCAGACCGCCAACAACACAGCGGTGATGGCCGAAATCCCCGCCAGCAGGCGTGGCGTCATCTCCGCGCTGCTCAACCTGTCGCGCAATCTGGGGTTCTTCACCGGCGCTTCGGTGCTCGGCGCGGTCTTCGCCGCCGCGCTGCCGACGAACGGTATCGGCGCGGCCACTGCCCAAGCGGTCACCAACGGCCTGAATTTCACCTTCGCCGTCGCTTCATTATTGCTGGTCCTGGCTTTGGGCATTGCCTTGCGAAGCCGCGTCCCAGAGCCGTTTCGGGAGGTTGAAGCGTCCCCACCCCGCCAATGATGGCAATATGATTTCCAATGCCCAAGTCATGATGCAGATCAAAAAAAAGTGAACCAATCGCAAAATGGACTGAAAAAAGCCACATGACATTCATTTTCAGGTGCTATTTTTAGGTCTCACTGGTAGAGCCATGATGGTTCTTCCTTCCTGACATGAGCAAAAGGAAGCGCTTGATGAAGAGGGCGGGCAACAGATGAATAGAGGATCGTCCGGCAAGGTTACGTTTCCCAACGCCTGCCAGTTGATGCGTTGGCATTTCCATCCCATGGGTTTCGAGGCCAGTATGGACGCCCCGGGCAGCATGGTGGCCCGTCTGTTCGACCGCGCCAGCGGCGAAACCATGATCGCGATTGCGGGCATTCCCTGCGCGACCGTGATGAACGCTCCCGATGTGGAGCGAATCATCGAGGCGGTGGAAGCGGAGCTGGAAGCCTTTGTGCCTCCCGTTGGCTTGAGGCGATTTGCATCCTGACGAAAAAAGCCCACGCCAGTGGGCTTTTTTGTGGGCGACGGTTTCACACCCTGGCGAACCGTCACCCACCCCGGGCGCGACGCTGGTCGGCAAAGAAGGCCTTGCCCGTTCCGATGCGATCCGAGGCCCTGGGCGCGTTGGCGGCCTGGCCTTCCTGCCCGTCGACGTACCAGTAGCAGTGCTGCACTGCTCGTGTGATCCCCACGTAGGCCAGGCGCAGGATCTCGTCTTTCTGCGCCGTATCGTACGGTTCGGCATCCCCGTCCTGTCCCAGCCCGGCCATTCGGTAGACCTGATTCTTGTAGGGCGAGCTGCTCAGGTGCTGGCAGTCACCAAGCAGGAATACCGCATCCGCCTGTAGCCCTTTAGCACTGTGATAGGTCATCTGGCGCAAGCGGCGAGCCGGATGCGGCAAGCTAGAATCCACATTAACTATTGGCTGAATATGCTTTTCTATCAAAAGCTTATCGCTTGTTTTTCGATACAACATCAAGATTGAATCGCCCTTGCGATAATGTTCTTCCAGCTTGCGGGCCATGCCCTCGTCGTCGCGATCGAGCACCGCAACCGGGCTGGGTACCGAAGGCTTGCCGCTGGCCTTGGCTTTCTTGCCGGGGATGGCGGCGGCGGCCCGCACGATGTGCTCGGCCGCATCGATGATGTATTGATGGCTGCGGTAGTTGTCCGTGAGCATGACCCGGGTGTTCGCCGGCGACGGAAACTGCTTGGTGAACGCCATGAAGTAACTGGGTGAGCTGCCGCGCCAGCCGTAGATGGATTGCCAGTCGTCCCCCACGCACAGCAATGACGAACGTTGCGCGGCGCGCCCCACGTGCATGGCCGCTCCACGACTGCGCACTTCTCGAAGACAGGCGCGAAGCCAGGAGACGATCTGCGGCGAGACGTCCTGGAACTCGTCGATCATCAGGTGCGACAAGGGCCGTAGGTGCTCATCGCCCAGCAATCTGAAGTTTTCCGGTGAATGCTCGCTGAACAGCGCGAACATCCGGTTGTAGGTCATCACAGGTGGCGACTGGTCGAGCAGATGGTCTTCGAAGGCTCGCCAGAAACGACTCAGTGCCTCGAAAAAGTATCGGTCGGGGTCGTCCTGTGCGAAGCACATCTGTCCTACCGCATCCGGAACGTCCATGCCAAGGTTCTCGATGAAACTGGCGGCGGCCACGAAACAATCCAGCAGCGGTGCCGCCCCCAGTTCGCCCTTGACCTTATAGTCGAACCCAGGGCCGGCACTGGCATCCCCAGCCAATGCACTCAAAACACGCCTTGAAGACTCATAACTTTCTATCCATATCAATGGCTTACGACAGAAAGCTTGAAACAGGGTGCGCTTTACAGCCCATTCCGCCCGGATGCCCAGGCGTGCCCCCGGTCGGCTGAGCCGGGCATCCTCCTGCGGGTCGAAGCCCAGCATTACCCAGGCATCCAGCGAGGCAATGTAGCCATGGCAGTGGAATGTCGAGCCGTTGATCTGGAAGGCCTGGCGCCTGGGCTCGATGCCCTTGATGGGCCACGCCCCGGCGCGGAACCACAGGTCCTCGATGGCATCGCACAACTCTTCGTCACGCTGGGCGGCAAGTTCGGTGACGGCGACGCGTTTCTGTACATCGGGGTGGTCGCGCTCCAAGGCCTTGAGTTGCAGGGCGTGCCGGGACAGCGAGCCGATCAGCTCACGGAGTCGTTCATCGCGCTGGTAAAGGTGGTGATAGCAGGCGTTTAGCTGCTGGCGTTGAGCATCATTGATGCGCAAGTCAAAGGGATTGCCCTCATCGTCATCGCCCGCCACCGCGCGATGGCTCAGGGTCTCGAAAGCCTGGAGCCGTTCGAATCCCGGCAGGCTGCGCACCATGGGCAGAATTCTCGAATGGAAGGTCCGCACCAGGTCTCGCGCTTCCTTGAGACTGACCGTACGCCCCCACAAGGCGAAAACCTCGATCAGTTTCTGGATGAAATCCTTGCGTGACTCGCGGGTGAAGGTCACCACGGTCATCGAATCCAGTTCGAACCCCAGGTATTGGGACAGCAGCACGATACGCAGTACCAGGGTCGTGGACTTGCCCGCACCGGCCCCCGCCACCACCGAGGTGGACGGTGTGTCGCTGAAAATCATCTTCCATTGCGCGGCACTGGGCTGCGCGTGGGCGGGCAGTAATCGGGCCACATCCGCCTTGATGCGTTTCTTCAGTTCAGCGGTCAAGGGCAGGCGCCAGTCATCGAACAACAGATCATCGACTCTCGGCGCCGGGTGCTCGGTGCTGCGAGCGTCACGGATCAACAGGACCTGGCGCCCCTCTTCCAGCCCCTCGGCCCGGCCTTCCTGATATCCGTAATCGAAACCGGCGGTATGACCACTACGAAAACCATCCGCCTGACCGTGCAACCACGATGCCCGGTGCTGGGCTCGCAGCCGCGTCAGGCCGTGGCCGAACAAGCGCGCGGCCAGGCGCTTGAGCAGCGGCATCTGGGCCACGGGTAGAAGTTCGGAAGGAAGATCGGGAGAGTGTTGCGCCACGCTGAAAAACTCCGGTGTACAGAACCATGGGCGCTATGGTGTCTTGATTTGCCGTTGTGTGCCACTCAAAAGCTTGCAGGTCAGAGGGTTAGGCGATGAACTGAAAGTGCCTTGATAACGCCAGCACCGCGGGCCTGTCCCTCAAGCAAGGCTGCCGGATACGGGCAATCGACGAGCATTGGGGCGATCCGGTATCGTGCCGTTCGATACCTTGTCCTTCCCTTGGGCAATCACGGACTGCGAAGCCAGCATGAACCAGATGAACCATGACGTCGTCGCCAGCGATTCGATCTGCCAGCCCCGTACCCTGGTCTTCCTGGCCTACCCGCAGATGGGCTTGCTGGACCTGACCGGTGCCCAGACCGTCTTCTGGGCGGCTACCAAGGCCATGACTGAACGTGGCCTGCCCGGCTACGCAGTGCACACGGCGAGCCTCGACGGCGGGTTGATGCGAACCGCCGAAGGCCTCGCCGTGGACACCTGCGCCCTGCACCGCTTCGACGAGGCGCCTATCGATACCTTGATCGTGCCCGGCGCCCCCGATATCCGCCAGGCCATGATCGACTGCGTCGATCTGGTGGATTGGCTGCGGGCCGCCTCGGTCAAGGCCAGGCGCACCGCATCGGTATGCAGCGGCACGTTCCTGATGGCCCAGGCAGGCCTGCTCGACGGGCGCCGGGCCGCCACCCATTGGGCCATGTGCGAGATGCTCAGGAACGGTTTCCCGGCGGTCGAAGTCGACCTGGACGCGATTTTCATCCAGCAGGACCGGATATGGACCTCGGCGGGCGTCAGTGCTGGCATCGACATGGCCCTGGCCCTGGTCGAAGCCGACTGCGGTCGCGAAGTCGCGCTGCAAGTGGCCCGGGAGCTGGTGGTGTTTCTCAAGCGGCCCGGCGGACAGGCGCAGTTCAGCCAACTGCTGCAATTGCAGACCCGGGACAGCGCCGGATTCGACGAGCTGCACGTCTGGATCAGCCAGCACCTGGACGATGACCTGACCATCGAACAACTGGCTCGCCAGGCCCGGATGAGTCCGCGCAATTTCGCCCGGGTCTACAAGCGTCGCACGGGACATACCCCGGCCAAGGCCGTGGAGATGTTCCGCCTGGAAGCCGCGCGACGGCTGCTGGAAGACTCCCAGCGCAACATCGACCAGATTGCCCGGTCGTGCGGCTTCGGTGACGAGGAGCGGATGCGCCTCACCTTCCAGCGCCACCTTTCGATTTCCCCACGGGACTACCGTCAACGGTTTTCCCGCTGACCCCGGCCTGCCAGACCCGATGCTGGCAGGATTTCAGGGTTTTCTGTCCTACCGGCGAAAACGCGGCACTTTTAAGATACGAGACCGAAGCTCTGTCCTTGCGACGCCCCGGAGCCGGCCCCTCAAAAAATACAAAAGGTCCGCCAGCGTGCCCACACCCGCCACGATGTTCAAAAGCATCCATGACAGCCTCCGGTACACCCCCTGTCAGATCGCCTCGCGACCTTCGATGGGGATCAGTCCCCATCCGCTGGTGAACGCCCTGGGCTGGGCGGTCGGGCTGGTGGTGGCCTGCGGCATTGTCATCATCAATTCCGAGACCCGATCCGACCTGGCCCCCACCCTGCTCTACATCACCTTGCTGTTGATGGCGGCCAACCTGTTCTCCATCAACCTGGTCATCACCGTCGCGCTGATGTGCATGCTCCTGCTCACGGCGATGTTCCTGTACAACGGCGGTTATCATCGCTGGGACTCCACCACCGGCTTCTTTCGCTGCCTGACGGCCCTGTCCGCCATCGCGTTCCTGGCGCTGCGCAGCAAGCAGGCGTCCGACAGCCTGCGCCACAACGAGGCCTATCTGGTCGGAGCCCAACGCCTGAGCCAGACCGGCAGCTTCGGCTTTCGCGGCGATCGTTCGGACCTGTCCTGGTCGGAGGAGTCGGCGCGGATCTTCGAATACCCCAGCGGCAAGACGCCGACGGTTTCGATGGTGCTGGAACGCACCCACCCCGAAGACCTCGAACGGGTGCTGGATATGTTCGGCCAGGCCGCCCGTCGCGCCCCCCAGATCGAGGTCGAGCTGCGGCTGCTGATGCCTGACGGGCGCATCAAGCATATCCATCTGATCGCCAGCCTCCTGCCTTCCGCACAGGGTCGTTTCCAGTACCTGGGGGCCTTGATGGACATGACGGCCAGCAAGCAGGCCGAGGAAGCGCTGTTCCGCGCCCAGGCTCAACTGGCCCATGTCACCCGCCTGACCTCGCTGGGGGAAATGGCCGCCTCCATTGCCCATGAAGTCAACCAGCCGCTCACCGCCATCACCAGCAGTGCCCAGGCCTGTCGACGCTGGCTGGAGCGTCCGCAGCCCGACCTGGAGGAAGCCCTCGATTCCCTCGAGCGGATCGTCGCCAGCTCGAGCCGCGCCAGCGAAGTCATCGACCGTATCCGGTCGCTGTCGCGCAAATGCGATCCACGGCGTCAGGCCGAGTCGCTGGACGAAGTGGTCAACGAGACCCTGAACCTGGTCCAGCAGCAACTGGTGCTGCACAAGGTCACGGCGAAAGTGGACCTGGCGACCTGCGCAGGCCATGTCAGCGCCGACCGGGTGCAATTGCAGCAGGTGATCATCAACCTGGTCATCAATGCCTGTCATGCCATGGACGCCGTTGCGGTCAGCGACCGGCTCCTGCAGATACGCACCTGGATAGAGGACAACGAGGCCGTCCTGGAGGTGACTGACCAGGGCACGGGCATCGCGCAGGATGTCCTGCCTTCGCTGTTCACCCCGTTCTTCACCACGAGAGAGAACGGCCTCGGCATGGGCCTGGCCATCTGTCGCTCCATCATCGAATTCCACGACGGCAGGATCTGGGCCACCAGCGAAGCCGGTCGAGGGACTTCGTTCAGGTTCGCATTGCCGCTTATCCCTTGACCCATGACCGCCTCGGACACGCCCATGACTTTCGATCACGCCGCTCGCCAGGCCAATCTCCAGGAACCGATCGTCTACATCGTCGACGACGATGCGCCACTGCGCGAGGCCCTTGGCAGCCTGTTGCGCTCCATCGACCTGCAGGTGGAGCTGTTCGGCTCGGTAGCGCAGTTCATGCAATTCCCCCGCCCCGCCGTCCCCAGTTGCCTGGTGCTGGATGTACGCCTGCGGGGCACCAGCGGCCTGGATTTCCAGCAGGAACTGGCGGCGGCCAACATCAACCTGCCGATAGTGTTCATGACCGGCCACGGCGATATCCCCATGACGGTCCGGGCCATGAAAGCCGGGGCGGTGGATTTCCTGAGCAAGCCGTTCCGGGAGCAGGACCTGATCGATGCGGTATCTGCCGCTCATCAGCGAGACCGCTTGCGCCGCGAGTCCGACCGAGCCCGCCAGGCGCTGGAAGCTCGCTATGCGGCACTGACGCCCAGGGAAAGGCAGGTCATGGCGCTGGCCATCTCGGGCCTGATGAACAAGCAGATCGCCGGGGAAATCGGCCTGAGCGAGATTACCGTCAAGATCCACCGCGGCCAGGCCATGCGCAAGATGTGCGCCCGCTCCTTCGCCGATCTGGTACGCATGGGCCAGGCGCTGGATATGCCCGGCTGAATCTTCATACCCACGTATACTAGGCGCGGGTCATGGACAGGGTATCTTGCAGTGAAGACGGCGCCGTTATGGCGACCTGATATCGCTGCCGGGTCTCTCAATGTCAAACACCGCAATCATTTCAGTTGTCGATGACGACGAATCCGTTCGAAAAGCACTGGACGGCCTGCTGCGTTCCAGCGGGTACACAGTACACACTTACGCCAGCGCCCTGGAGTTCCTTTCCGGCGGCGGCCCCGAACAGACCGATTGCCTGCTATCGGACATCAGGATGCCCGGCATGAGCGGCATCGAGCTGTGCAACGAACTGGCTGCGCGGAACATCCGGATTCCCGTCATTATCATCAGCGGCCACCCCGGCCCACCGCCTCGGGTCAAGCCCGGCGTGGCCGAGCCCGTGGCGCTTTTCCCCAAGCCGTTCGGATGCGTGGAACTGATCGCCTGCATCGAATCGGTGCTCAAGCACACGGTTTGACAGGCCAGCCCTTCTCATCAGCGCGTCACTGCAAACCCTACAGGCTTGCCCGCGAACGCGACGGCCTATCCTGCGTCGCCTGTGGGCCAGGCATTTTTCCGGTCGATCCGCGCCGTGCCGGTTGCGGCACTCACACCTTCGTATAGGTCCTTCATACCCAGACATATTCCCGCTGACCTTATGTAGAAGTGCTGGCCCCCCCCACCGGCGAATAGCATTGCTCTGGCGAACCGAAGCTGAAGGCATGAGCCAAGCACTTTCGGGCATTCGCGGCGTGGCCACAATGAATGGGCTGAACCCTTCAACGTATCGATCTTTCTTCGGGAGCAAATCATGAAACAGCATATTCTGGTGGTAGGCGCGGGGTTCGGCGGGGTCTGGAGCGCGTTGAGCGCTGCCCGGCTCATCGACCTGCACAAGCGCAACGATGTGCAGATTTCGGTCCTGGCTCCCCAGGCCGAGCTGCGCATCCGGCCTCGTTTCTACGAGCCCGATGTGCATACCATGGCAGCACCGCTTCATGGATTGTTCGATGCGGTGGGTGTGAACTTCGTACAGGGCTCGGCCCACCGTATCGACCCCGATCGCAAGGAAGTAGGCTACCGCGACGCCTCAGGCAGCCAGGCCACGCTGAGCTATGATCGCCTGGTCCTCGCCACCGGCAGCCAACTGGTGCGTCCGGACCTTGAAGGCATGCTGGAGCACGCCTTCGACGTCGATGAGATCGAACAGGCGACGCGCCTCGAAGCCCACCTCAAATCCCTCAAGCACCTGCCAGACAGCCCGGCCCGCAACACCGTGGTGGTCGCCGGCGGAGGCTTCACCGGTATCGAGACCGCAACCGAAATGCCCGCCCGCCTGCGAGCGGTGCTGGGGGACGAGGCAAAAATCCGCGTGATCGTGGTGGACCGCGGCCCCCAGATCGGCGCGTCCCTGGGTGACGGTATCCGCCCGTCGATCATCGAGGCCTCGGGCCACCTGGGCATCGAGTGGATCCTCAACGCTTCGGTCGAGTCGGTGGATGCCGGCGGCGTCACACTGTCTGACGGCCAGCGTATCGAGTCCAACACTGTGATCTGGACCGTAGGGTTCCGCGCCAGTGCGCTGACTCAACAAGTGCCGGGCACCCGGGACCGCCAGGGTCGCCTGCACGTCGATGGCAACCTGAAGGTGCTGGGCCAGAACGACATTTTCGCCGCTGGTGACGTGGCCTATGCCGCAACCGACACCTTGGGCAACTATGCGGCCATGTCCTGCCAGCACGCCATCGCCCTGGGTCGCTATGCCGGCAATAACGTGGCGGCCGACCTGCTGGGCGTAGCACCGATGGCCTACAGCCAGCCCAAGTACGTCACATGCCTGGACCTGGGAGCCTGGGGCGCGGTGTTCACCGAGGGCTGGGATCGCCAGCTCAAACTGGTGGGACAGGAAGCCAAGTCGCTCAAGACCCAGATCAACACGGTATGGATCTATCCACCTGCGGCGGATCGCGCAACCGCCCTGGCAGCGGCCGACCCACTGATACCGGTGGCCTGATCCTTTCGTCCTGACCGGCCGCCACTCTCCTTTGCGAGCCGGTCCTTCCCGAACGCCCGCCCACCCTTTTCAGGCGGGCGTCTTTTTCCTGCTCCGCCATAAACAAGCCTGGATATTGCCATTGCCCAGCAAAATCCGTTGCAAGGCCCGCCCTTCACCCCGGCGGCACGAGGTAAGGTAGGCCAAACCATCCGTATAGAGGTGTGTCGTGGCGTCCTATTCCTTGCGTCAGCTGAAGTACTTCGTCACCACCGTTGAATGCGGCAGCGTCGCCGAGGCCTCCCGCAAGCTGTACATCGCGCAGCCGTCCATCGCCACCGCCGTCAAGGGGCTCGAGGACAGCTTCGGTGTGCAGTTGCTTATCCGCCATCATGCCCAGGGCGTCTCGCTGACCCCGGGAGGCGCTCGTTTCTACCGCAAGGCCCAGGAGCTGCTGCGCATGGCCCGGGAATTCGAGCAGAACGCGCTGGCCGACAATGATGTCGTAAGCGGCCAGATCGACATCGGTTGCTTCGAGACCGTCGCCCCGCTCTACCTGCCCCGCCTGATCGCCGGCTTTCGCCAGCGCTTTCCCGGCGTGGAGATCCGTGTGCAGGACGGCGAGCAGCAGGAGCTGGTGCAAGGTCTGACCGGCGGGCGTTTCGACCTGGCGATTTTCTATGAGCACGACCTCGACAGCACCATCGAGACCCAGGCCCTGACGGCGCCGCAGCGCCCCTACGCCCTGTTGCCGGTGGGGCATCGCTTCGCCGGCCAGGCCCAGGTGTCGCTACGCGACCTGGCCCTGGAGCCGATGATCCTGTTGGATGTACAACCGAGCCGGACGTATTTCGTCAGCATCTTCGAAGAATTGGGCCTGACGCCGAATATCGTCTTCAGCTCGCCCTCCATCGAAATGGTACGCGGCATGGTCGGCCAGGGTTTCGGGTTCGCGGTGCTGGTGACACGCCCCCATTGCACCACCACTTACGATGGGCAACAGGTGGTCTGCGTCGGTATCACCGAAGACGTCACAGGCTCGGCGCTGGTGGCGGGCTGGCTGCGGCGCGCGCACCTGACCAAACCGGCACAGCTGTTCGTGGAGTATTGCCGGGAACAATTCAGGCAGTGGTTGCCGTGAACCCGCCAGGCAGGCCGTGACGAGGAAAAGTCCCCTCGCCACGGCTGGTTCGCCTAGCGGGCCGCCCAGGCGTTGAAACGCTGCTCCAGCTCCTCGCCATGGTCGACCCAGAACTCGGAGTCCACGGCCCGAGCCCCGGCCAGATTGGCTTCGGCGGTAGGCAACTGGTCCCTCACGGCCTCGGGCAGCAAACCCAGCGTCTGGCGATGCACGGGCCCGTAAGGGATATTTTCCGAGAACACTTTCTGGGTCTGGGGCTGGCTGGCGAACGCGATGAACCGCTCGGCCAGGGCCTTGTTCGGCGTGCCCTTGACCACGGCCCAGTACTCCGGGTCATACAGGCTTTGCGGCCAGACGATGCTCAGCTTCATGCCCTCCTTCTGCGCCGAAGCGATGCGCCCGTTGTAGGCGGCACTCATCGCCACATCCCCTGCCACCAGCCATTGCGCCGGTTGGGCGCCGGCTTCCCACCATTGGATATTCGGCTTGATCTGGTCCAGCTTGGCGAAAGCCCGCGACACTCCCTCCGGCGTGTTCAAGACGTTGTACAGCTCCTCTGCCTTGACGCCGTCGGCGAGCAAGGCGATTTCCAGGGTGTATTTGGCACCCTTGCGCAGGCCGCGCTTGCCGGGATACTCGGTGAGGTTCCAGAAGTCCGCCCATGACCTGGGCGCCTTGCCGAGCTTGCTCTGGTCGTAGGCCAGGACCATCGACCACACATAGGTGGCGACGCCGCATTCGTTGAGCGCACCCGGTACGTAGTTCGCCGGGTCGCCCATGGCCGTCAGGTCGAGTTTCTCGAACAGGCCTTCTTCACAGCCTCGCAGCAGCTCGGGGCTTTCCACTTCGACCACGTCCCAACTGGTGTGACCCGCCGTGACCATGGCCTTGATCTTCGACAGTTCGCCATTGTATTCGCCAGCCACGATGCTTCCTGCACCGCTGGCATTGAAGGGTTGGAAGTAGGCCTTGTCCTGGGCCTGCTTGGTGGCGCCGCCAAAGGAAATCACGGTCAGGCTTTGTGGCGCGGCCAAGGCGCTGGTACTCAGCAAAGCCAGGACGCACGCAATGTTGCAACGCAAGGATCTGGACATGAAGCGGTTCCTCGAAATGCCGGCTCGCCCGCACGAGCCAGCGCGGGACTCAGGGGTGACCGTAAGCGCGGGCGGTGCGGTCTACAGCATTACCGGTCTTGTCGACCCGTTCGTTGTTACCCGGGGAGCTCGCCATCGGCACCGTATCCGTCAGGCGCAGTGTCGCGCCCCGGGTTCGCCAGTCGTTGAAGTCGTTCACGCAAGCTCCTCGGCCCAGAAAGGGTGGGGTTCGCTGAGGTGGCGTGCCAATCGATCCATCATGCGATCACAGGCCGCCATCTGCTCGACGCTCACGTATTCATCGGGTTTATGTCCCTGGTCCATGCTGCCGGGGCCGCACACCACGGTGGGGATACCGGCCTGGTCGAACAGGCCACCTTCGGTACCGAAAGCCACCGTGCCAAAAGCGTCGCTGCCGCACAGCTGCGCGACCAGGCGCGCGGCGGCGCTCTTGGGTGACGTCGCCAGCCCCGGGTAGCAAGACAGCTGTTCGAAACGGATGGCGGTGGCGCCATTTACCGCCTGCATGGCCGGCAGAAGGGTCTGTTCGGCAAAGCCTTGCAACTGCGCGACGACCCCCTGCGGAGCGAAATCCGGCAAGGCCCGGATTTCAAAATCGAAACGACAATCGGCCGGCACGATGTTCAACGCGGTGCCTCCCTGGATCACCCCGACCTGCACCGTCGAATACGCCGGGTCGAAGCGCGGGTCATGCCGTGCCGGATCGGCCAGCCATGCGCCAATCTCTCCCAGCCTGCCGATCAGCCGTGCCGCCTGCTCGATGGCGTTCACGCCGTGAGGGGCATAGGCCGAGTGGCAGGCTGCCCCTCTGACATGACAACGCATCGCCAACTTGCCCTTGTGACCGAGCACCGGCTGCAGCTGCGTAGGCTCGCCGATCAGGCACAACGCAGGCTCGGCAATGGACTCGGGCAGTGTTTCCAGCAGGCTGCGTACACCCAGGCAACCGACTTCTTCGTCGTAGGAGAACGCCAGATGCACCGGCCGACGAAGTGGGCTGGCGAGGAACATTGGCACCGCTGCCAGCACCGAGGCCAGGTAGCCTTTCATGTCCGCCGTGCCCCGGCCGAACAGTTTGCCGTCGGCTTCGCTCAGGCAGAACGGATCCACCGTCCAGGCCTGCCCGTCTA
Organism: Pseudomonas sp. NFACC43; assembly: GCF_900119645.1. Taxonomy (NCBI): domain Bacteria; kingdom Pseudomonadati; phylum Pseudomonadota; class Gammaproteobacteria; order Pseudomonadales; family Pseudomonadaceae; genus Pseudomonas; species Pseudomonas sp. NFACC43. Next base: position 48,003 of record NZ_FPKK01000008.1, on the reverse strand, counting down.
CCGGTACCACGTCGGTGTGCCCCGACAGAACGACCCCGCCAGGTTCCAGCGGGCCAATGCTGGCCAGCAGGTTGGCCTTGGTCCGCTCGGAGTTGTAGATCAGCTCGCATTCAACCCCCAGGTCCGCCAGGTACTGACGCACGAATCCGACCAGCGCCAGGTTGGAGTCGCGACTGACCGTGGCGAAACCCACCAGCCTGGCCAGCAGTGCGCGACTGCGCAGTTCATTCATCGCCCGGCACTCCATAGCTGGGCGCCAGGGTGGGGTTCAAGGCGCGGGTCAGGTAGTCCTGCAGTTGCGGCTGATAGGCCGTCCAGAGTTTTTCCAGTTCGCCGACAGGATCCTGCTCCGCCCAGTCCACCCGCAGGTCGACGATGGGCCAGGTCAGGTCGTCCACCACCGACAGCGCCGCCGAGTGCACCGCCCCGGCTTCGCCACCCGCTTCCTGGCCGGCTCGCAAGGCCCGCATCAGACGGGCGGCGAGACTGCCCTCGCTGTGCTGGAAGGCCATGACCATGGCGTCGATCACGATATCGTCGGCCAACAGGTTGCCGGCCGCCACGCACTGCTCGCCGGCCAAGGCACGATGAATCCCCAAGGCACGGCTGCCGCTGTAGATCGCCGTGTTGCCCTGGGCATCGATCACTGCCACCTGGCGATACTCGCTATAGCCATTGCGCGCCAGGACACGGTCCACGGCTTCTTGCGCCTCCAGGCCCGTGGCAAGCTCGTCCAGGATCAACGGGCCCAGCGCCGGCAGTGTGATGTTCTGGCTCGACATCGCGCCAACCCCTGCGCGCAACCAGGGGCAGCGGGCACCGACGGCGATACTCGAAGAACTGATGGCGACGCCCAGCTGGCCGGTTTCGGCGCAGCGTCCGACAATGGAAAAAGTCATGGTTCGGTCCTTATTCGGGAATCACGGCGATCACGTCGATTTCCATCAGCCACTGGGGCTGGCCAAGGGCACTGACCACCAGTCCGGTGGAAATCGGAAACACACCCTTGAGCCATTTACCGACCTCCTGGTACACGGGCTCGCGGTAGCGCGGATCGGTCAGGTAGGTGGTGGTCTTGACGATGTGCGTCAGGTCGCTGCCGGCTTCTTCCAGCAATTGCTTGACGTTGCGCATGGCTTGTTCGGCCTGGGCCCTGGGATCGCCAAGCCCCACCAGCCGCCCCTCGAAGTCGGTGCCGACCTGCCCGCGGACATAGACGGTGTTGCCGGCCCGTACGGCCTGGCACAGGTCGTTGTCCAGGGCCTGGTTCGGGTAGGTGTCCTTGGTGTTGAACATGCGGATACGGGTGTGAGTAGGCATCAGCGGACTCCCATCAGGCTGGTTTTCGAGTTGTGCGAATCGATGGCGGGCGCAGGCGAGTCCAGGCTGTCGCTCGGGCGACGATAGGCCAGGTACGTGCGCTGTTTGACGATGTGGTCACTGATATGCCGGGCGTCGTGCCAGACGCCCCAGATGAACGCCGACCCGCGCCGCGACAACCAAGGCAGGCCGACAAAATACAAACCCGGCTCGCTGGACACGCCTCGCTGGTGACGGGGCTTGCCGTTGGCATCGAGGACGTCGACCTTCAGCCAGCTGTAGTCCACCGAATACCCTGTGGCCCAGATGATCGTACCGACGCCAGCCTCCAGCAGATCGAGCGTCAGGATCGGATGGGTCAGGCATGGCGGGTCGGGCGGCAGTTGGCGGGCCTCAGGTTCGAGAGGCAGGTCCAGCCCGTTGCGGGCAATGTAGGCATCAGCGGCATCCAGCAGCGCCAGGTAGTTTTCATCGCCGCGGGCGATGTTCTCGGCCAGGTTCGGCTCAAAGCGAACCTGGCCGCCATCGAACGCTTTCGTCAGGCCCACCAGGGTGATGCCTTCATGGGCGAGCCTGCGGAAATCCACGGTATGACCGCCACGGGCACCGCTCACGGCAATGGTCACGTGCTCCTTGCCGGGCCGGACAGCCTCGGCATCCCACTCCCCAAGCACCCCCAGCCACCAGCAGAAATCCCGGTTGCGGTAGGACCGGGGTGGACGGTCATGGGCCCCCACGGAAAGGTAGACGCGCTTGCCGGCACGTAGCAACTCATCGGCGATCTGCACACCCGATGAGCCCGCTCCCACGACCAGGACCGCGCCTTCGGACAACTGCCCGGGATTGCGATACTGTGCGGAGTGCATCTGGACGATGCCGGCCAGATCAGGTGCGATGGGCGGAATGACCGCCCGCTGGAACGGCCCGGTGGCGACCACCACATGGATCGCCTCGATCAGCCCCTCCGACGTTTCAACGCTGAAGCCGGGACGACCGACATTGCGCTGAACCTTCCTCACGTCCACCCCGGTACGGATCGGCGCGTTGAACTTGCTGGCATAGGCAACGAAGTAATCGGCCACCTGATCCTTGCCGGCGAAGGCGTCGGGATCGAGCCCCTCGAATTCGAGCCCGGGAAACCGGTCATGCCAGGCCGGACCGTTGGCGACCAGGGAATCCCAGCGCGCCGTGCGCCAGGCTTCGGCAATGCGGTTGCGCTCCACCACGAGGTGAGGCACGCCTTGCCTGCTCAAATGTTCGCTCATGGCCACGCCGGCCTGGCCGGCGCCAATGACAAGCGTATCGATGTGGATCGTTTCAAAGGGCATGTGTGCACTTCCGGCAGTGGGTTCGATTCAGAGCTGCATCGCGACCGCTTCGGGTTCTGTCTTGTTGTTCTGCGGTGTGTTTGGAGCGATGTCGAAGCGATTGTGTTGGCCGGCGGGGATTTGCGAAACGAGGCTTTTTATCGTTGCTGGAAAGGAAAAAGCTGCCTGGGCGCCTGCCTCGAAGACAGGTGCCTGGCAGGCGACTCATGGGTCAGAGAAGTTGCACAGCGAAGGCTGCGCAAAGAAGGGACGGATCAGCCGATAGCTCGGCAAACGGCCTTGCCTCAGGGGCCGACGATGGCCTCTTCGGGCTCGGCCATGGCCACCACCTCCGGCACATAGGCAAACCCCGCCGCCTCCCAATCCCGCCAGCCAGGTGTCTCGTCCGGCAACCAGGGAGACTCGATCGGTTCGATGGGCACCGCAGTCCATTTACCCTCCACCTCAACTTGCCAATACCACCAGGCCTCCACTTTGCCGTCCCGTTCCACGGCCAGCGGCATGAAGTCATCCTGGCCATCGCGCGGCACCAGTTTCCAGTCTGGCCGGAGTTTCTTGCGCACACGCTGCAGGCGCTGTGTCTGCAGATCGAGCAGCACGGCGGGCAATTGGTCATATCCGCAGCCGGGACGAGCACTCTCGTCGCCCACGAACCGGGCGAATCCCAGCGACTGCTGCCCAGCGGCCAGGCGTTCGAGTTCTTCGCCGGTACGCACATGAAAGGTGATCGCCCCCAGGTTCAGGGCACTGTCGCTGAAGCTCACCTGTGGGCCCATCTGGGCGAGAATGTAGAACTGGGCCGGAAATACCGTTTCCTTGAGATTCTTGTCTTCGATGATGTTCCATCGGCAGGTCTTGTTCAGGCGCCAGTTGGCCGGCGAAGCCGTGCTCTTGATTTCCAGCGTCACGCCCCAGCTCAATTGCAGGTCGAACACATCACCATGGGGCTGGACCTGATAGTGCTTTTCGATGCTGCGGGTCAGGTCGCCGGGCCCAGGGGTATAGGTGGTCAACGCTCTCACCGTATCGCCGACGATGTCGTCGCAGTGGGCGATGAGTTTTTGGGCCACCAGGTATTCGATCAACACGCCCCGCAACACGGGTACGTTCATGTTGGAGAACGCCCATCGCCAGAAATCGTTGGCCGTATGGGGCGTGACGCGGTCGCCGAAGGAAAACGTGGTGCCGGCATCCAGGAACCGCTTGAGATTTTCGATGTGCATGTCTTCCCTGTCATCCATTTCAATCAATGAAGGCAAAATGATGTCATCTTTCGAATGACGATGTCATTCACCATAAGCTGACAATTGTGTCATCTGCTCCTCAGCTGCCTGTCAGCTCCTCTGCACTACTCTGTTATCCTCCTTTGCAAACCGCTCCACACGAGACCGCTCCCATGGCTAATCCCCTGCATCTGCTCGCCCTGAGCGCCCTGTTCATCTCCACCCTGGCCCAGGCCGCCGAACCGGTGGCCATCGACGTGCACCGCGACGCCAACTGCGGTTGCTGCAAGAAATGGATTTCGCACCTGCAAGAGAACGGCTTCAAGGTCAACGACCATGTCGAAACCGACATGGGCGCGGTCAAGCAGCGCCTGGGCGTGGCAACGAACCTGCGTTCCTGCCACACCGCCGAAATCAATGGCAAGTTCGTCGAAGGTCACGTACCGGCGGATCAGGTACTGGCATTGAGCAAGCGCGACGACCTGCTTGGCCTGGCCGCGCCTGGCATGCCGATGGGCTCGCCCGGCATGGAAATGGACGGCATGAGCGATGCCTACCAGGTGATCGGTCAGAAAAAGGATGGAAGCCAGACCGTGGTGGCGGATTATCCGGCCCACTGACGGAGGCGGCCGGGAACGTTCGGGCGGTTCGATTGCCTGTGGTTAATGTCGCCATAATCGGGTAGCCCCAGGATCGGCCGGTTGCCCCAAGGAGATTGACCATGTCGCGTTTGACCGCCCGCTGGCTTCCCAGCCTGCTGCTGAGCACCCTGCCGCTGTTCGCTCACGCCGCGAATCCCCCCGAAGGCTCGGCCTACGGGCCGCAGCTACAGGGTTTCGAATACCCTTATACCCTCAAGCATTTCAACCTGCAGTCCCAGGGCCAATCGTTGCAGATGGGTTACATGGACGTACCGGCCCAGGGCAAGGTCAACGGCCGCAGTGTCGTGCTGATGCATGGCAAGAACTTCTGCGCAGCCACCTGGGGCGACTCCATCAAGGCCCTCAGCGAAGCCGGGTATCGGGTGATCGCGCCCGATCAGATCGGCTTCTGCACTTCCAGCAAGCCGGACTATTACCAGTACAGTTTCCATCAACTGGCGACCAATACCCAGGCCCTGCTCAAGGCCCTCGGCGTGCAGAAGGCCATTGTCCTGGGCCACTCCACGGGCGGTATGCTCGCCACCCGATACGCCCTGCAATTCCCAGATCAGGTAGAGCGCCTGGCGATGGTCAACCCCATCGGTCTCGAAGACTGGAAGGCCCTTGGCGTGCCCTACCGCACCGTGGACCAATGGTATGAACGCGAGCTGAAGCTCAACGCCGACGGGATTCGCAATTACGAGCGCACCACTTACTATGGGGGCCGCTGGAAGCCGGAGTTCGACCGCTGGGTGGATATGCTCGCCGGCCTGAACAAAGGGCCGGGACACACCCAGGTCGCGTGGAACTCGGCGCTGATCTACGACATGATCTTCACCCAGCCGGTCTACTACGAATTCAAGGACCTTAAGGTGCCGACCCTGTTGCTGATCGGCACGTCCGACACCACCGCCATCGGCAGCGACATAGCGCCACCCGCCGTGAAGGCCAGGCTGGGCCGTTATGACGTACTGGGCAAACAGGTGGCACAGCTCATCCCGCGCTCGACGCTGGTGGAGTTCGCCAACCTGGGGCACGCACCGCAGATGGAAGAGCCGGACCGGTTCCATGAAGCATTGTTGAGCTGGCTGAACAAACCCATCCCCTGACGAGGTGTTCCATGGCGGTGCAGATAGCGGTCATCGATGATTGGCAAAACGTGGCGCGGGACGTGGTGGACTGGTCAGTGCTGGACGACATCGGCCAGGTGACGTTCCTGCATGACTACCCCGCCGACCGCGATACCCTGGCCGAACGCCTCGAGCCTTTCGAGGTGATCTGCGTGATGCGTGAACGCACGACATTCGACGAAGGCCTGCTGCGACGCCTGCCCAGGCTCAAGCTGTTGCTGACCGGCGGCATGCGCAATGCCGCCCTGGACCTCAAGGCCGCGGCCGAGCTGGGTATCCAGGTCTGCGGCACCGAAAGCTACAAGCATGCCGCCCCCGAGCTGACCTGGGCACTGGTCATGGCCCTGAGCCGCAACCTCCTGCCGGAAGCCAACGCCTTGCGCGCCGGTCTGTGGCAGCAAGGATTGGGGGGCGACCTCCACGGCAAGACCCTGGCGATCCTCGGCCTGGGCAGCATCGGCCAGCGCGTGGCGCAGTTCGGCCAGGTGTTCGGCATGCGTGTGATCGCCTGGAGCCAGAACCTCACCCCGGAGCGGGCCGCCGAAGCGGGGGTGTTCTATGTAAGCAAGCAGCAGCTGTTCGAGCAGGCCGACATCCTCTCGATCCACCTGGTCCTTGGCGAGCGTACCCGTGGGCTGGTGGACGCCCAGGCCCTGGGCTGGATGAAACCCGGGGCGTTGCTGGTCAATACCGCCCGCGGCCCGATCGTCGATGAGGGCGCCCTGATCGATGCCTTGCGCCACAAGCGCCTGGCTGGCGCCGCCCTCGACGTTTTTGCCGAGGAGCCCTTGCCGCCCGGGCATCCGTTCCGGACGCTGGACAACGTCCTGGCCACACCTCACATCGGCTACGTCAGCCGACAGAATTACCGACAGTTCTACGCCCTGATGATCGAGGACATCCGGGCCTGGGCCGCAGGGGCGCCGATCCGCTCGTTGATTCCGGCCGGCTGACCGCCCGAGTCACTGCACGGGGGAGTTCGCTCCCCCTTCGCGGCGCTCACAGCGCCATCAAAACGCCTCTATTTTCAACGCCCCCTGATGGTGCAGCACGCCATTGCACCGCGCACGGCGATGAAACACCCCCTCGCCTCCTACTCCTCTTGCGTGACAGAAACCTGCACTTCGTCGGTGCGTATCACCGATTGTCGTGTAAGACATTGCCGCCAAAAAACGTGATTGTCCGACAATTCGACGAAGCGCACCGTAGCGCTCTAGGTTCTGGCCTAGACTGCCAAACCGGGGCAAAAACCGACCGGTCATCCAGACGAAAAAAAGTCGAAACTTTTCGCAGCGGCCACGGGTCAGGTTAGAGGTAGGGCAACGGTGGCTGGTGCAGTCCTTGCAAGTCCTTGCACAGCTCTTTCATCTGATTCGCTTTGCCGCATTGGGCAGCGCTTTGCTCTCCTTGCGTAGCGCTTGTGCGCCTGGCCGCAGGATTCGGCCAATGAAACATCAGCTCTGGCGCTTGCCGGAAACAGATCGAGAAAACAGGAGATATTTATGATCAGTGCTGCCTTGGAACCACAACAAGTCCGCTCACAACTGCCACCGGCGGCAGGATCGCCGACGGCACCGGTGTTGACTACCGGAGGCAAGGCACTGCTCCCCGTCGTTCGACAAAACCCCAACCGCAAGAAGATCCTGTTCGTGACCTCGGAAATCGCCGACCTGGTCAAGACCGGCGGCCTGGGCGACGTCTCGTCCGCCCTGCCCCGGGCCATGGCCGGCCTGCACGATGTCCGGGTCCTGATTCCCGGCTATCCCCAGGTCATGAACAGCGGCAATCCGATCCACATCATCGGCGAACTGGGCGGCCACGCCGCGCTGCCGCCCTGCAAGATCGGACGCATGGACATGGCCGATGGCCTGGTGATCTACGTGCTGATCTGCCCCGAGCTGTATGCCCGCGAAGGTTCGCCATACGGCGCCAACAATGGCCGCGACTGGCCCGACAACCACATCCGCTTTGCCCGCCTGGGCCTGGCGGCGGCGGATATCGCGGCCAACCTTGCGCAGATCCACTGGTGCCCGGACCTGGTCCACGCCCACGACTGGCCTGCCGGACTGGCACCAGCGTATATGCACTGGCGCGGCCAGCGCACCCCGACCCTGTTCACCATCCATAACCTGGCATACCAGGGCGTGGTGAGCCTGGCGTCCTGCCCGGAGCTGGGCATCCCCGAACATGCGCTGCAACAGGAAGGCATGGAGTTCTACGGCAAGCTGTCGTTCCTCAAGGCCGGCATGGCGTACTCCAGCCACATCACCACGGTCAGCGCCACCTACGCCCAGGAAATCACCACCCCGGCGTTCGGTTGCGGGCTCGACGGTTTCCTCGCGGCCAAGACACAGCAGGGTCTGCTCAGCGGCATCCCCAACGGCATCGATGAGAGCTGGGACTCGGCCACCGATACCCACCTGCAGCGCCGGTTCGCCATTGGCGACTGGGAAGGCAAGGCGGCCAACGCTGCCCATGTGCGCGAGCTTTTCGGCCTCGACGAGTCCAACGGCCCGCTGTTCGCCGTGGTGTCCCGGCTGGTCTATCAGAAAGGCCTGGACCTGACCGAAGCGGTGGCCGAGTTCATCGTCGAATCTGGCGGTCAGATCGCCATTATCGGTCGCGGCGAGCCGGAAGAAGAGCAAGCCATGCGCGAGCTGGCCCTGCGCTTTCCAGGACGGATCGGCGTACGCATCGGCTTCAATGAAACCGACGCGCGGCGGATGTTCGCCGGCAGCGACTTCCTGCTGATGCCATCGCGCTATGAACCCTGCGGCTTGAGCCAGATGTATGCGCAGCGCTTCGGCTCGCTGCCGGTGGCCCGCAATACCGGGGGGCTGGCGGACACCATCGAGGATGGAGTCACCGGTTTCCTGTTCAACGAGTCCACCGTCGAGAGCTACAAGGAAGCGCTGGGCCGGGCCTTCAAGGTCTTCGCCTTCCCCGAACTGCTCAATGCCATGCGTTGCCGGGCGATGTCGGCGCCTTTCAACTGGCGCAAGGCGGTCGAACCCTACGCCGAACTCTACGAACAACTGGTGGCGAAATCCCTGGGTAAATCCGCCAGACAATGAGGTGATCGATGCCGACAAGGACGCCCGAGACCTGGACCCACGGCGCGATCATGCTTGATACCGAGCACACTCGTTTCGCCCTGTGGGCCCCGGATGCGTTTTACGTCAGTGTCGAACTCGACACTGGAGAATCAATACCCCTGCTGCCACAGGCCAACGGCTGGTTCATGATCCAGACCCGTTGCCCCGCCGGCACCCGCTACCGCTTCAACATCGACGGCGAACTGGAGGTCCCCGACCCGGCCTCCCGCGCCCAGGCCGGCGACATCGACCGCCACAGCGTAGTGGTCGATCCCCACGCTTACCAATGGCGACACACCGGCTGGTCGGGGCGCCCCTGGTACGAGGCGGTGATCTACGAACTGCACGTTGGCGCCCTCGGTGGGTTCGAGGGGGTCGAGCAGCAGTTGGCTCGCCTGGCCGGCCTGGGCGTGACCGCCATCGAACTGATGCCCCTGGCGCAGTTTCCCGGAGATCGCAACTGGGGCTATGACGGCGTGCTGCCCTACGCCCCCCAGGCGTCCTATGGCACGCCGGAGCAGCTCAAGCACTTGATCGACAGCGCCCACGGGCACGGGTTGGCAGTGATCCTTGACGTGGTCTACAACCACTTCGGTCCCGACGGCAACTACCTGCACCGCTATGCCAAGGGTTTCTTCCGGGAAGACCGGCACACCCCCTGGGGCGCGGCCATCGATTTCCGCCGCCGCGAGGTGCGGGACTTCTTCATCGACAACGCGTTGATGTGGGTGCTGGAGTACCGTTTCGACGGTCTGCGCCTGGATGCCGTGCACGCCATCGAAGACCCGGACTTTCTCCAGGAACTGGCCGCCAGGGTGCGCCAGCAGGTCGACCCGACGCGGCATGTCTGGCTGACCGTGGAGAACGAACACAACCAGGCCAGCCTGCTGGAGCAAGGCTACGACGCCCAGTGGAACGACGACGGCCATAACGCGCTGCATGTCCTGCTGACCGGCGAGACCGACGCCTATTACGCCGACTATGCCGAACAGACCACGGAGAAACTGGCGCGCTGCCTCAGCCAGGGCTTTGTCTTCCAGGGCCATATCAACCGCCATGGAGAACCCCGGGGCGAACCCAGCGGCCACCTGCCGGCCAACGCCTTCGTGCTGTTCCTGCAGAACCACGACCAGATCGGCAACCGGGCCCTGGGCGAGCGCCTGCATCAACTGGCCAATCCCCAGGCGTTGCAAGCGGCAACGGTGCTGTTGCTGCTGTCGCCGATGATTCCGCTGCTGTTCATGGGCGACGAAGTGAAAGCCCAACAGCCGTTCCTGTTTTTCACCAGCCATCACGGTGAGCTGGCGGAACTGGTACGCGAAGGTCGGCGCAACGAGTTCAAGGCTTTCAGTGCCTTCGCCGATCCGGAAAAACGCAAGCGGATCCCCGACCCCAATGCGATCGAGACCTTCGAGGCCTCCCGTCCGGCCCTGGAAACCCTTGAACCGGAGCAACTGGCCAATGAGACCTTCTACCGCCAACTGCTGAAGATTCGTCGCGAGGAAATCGTCCCGCGCCTGCCCGCGATCCAGGCCCTGGGCGCCGATGTGCTGGGGCACGCTGCGATCAGTGCGCGCTGGCGCCTGGAAGACGGCAGCGTGCTGCGTATCGACCTGAACCTCGGCGACCAGTCGATCGAACATACCGCCCCCGAAGATGTGCGCATTCTTTTCGAACATCCGCCGCAAGCCATGGGTCTGTTGCAGCAAGGTGCACTTGCGCCTTACAGCGCGCTGGTCACCCTGACTCAAGCGGTAATGTCACCGAATATCACTGGAGAGCGCCTATGAGCGATGCACAACTGGAGATCCTTGCCGGGCGAGCGGGCCTGGCAGTGGACTGGATCGACGCCAATGGCCGGGCTCAAAAAGTCTCTCCCGCCGTGTTGCGTTCGGTCCTGACAGGCCTCGGCCATCCAGCCGGCACTGCCCAGGAAATCGACGCCAGCCTGCTGCAATTGCAGCAAGACCAGCAAGACCATCGCCTGCCACCGCTGATCACCGCCGACGTCGGCGTCAGCGTGGACCTGGGTCGCTATTTCGAGGGATCGACGCCCTGTGAAATCCGCCTCGAGGATGGCGCGACACTGAACCTGAAACTCGATGCCGACGCCAGGTTGCCGGGGATGGTCCCGGTGGGTTACCAACATGTCAGCATCCAGGACCAGCATTTCACCCTGGCCGTGGCACCGGCCCGCTGCTACAGCGTGGCCGATGCGGTGGACGACCCGACACCCAGGGCCTGGGGCCTGAGCGCGCAGTTGTATGCGTTGCGTCGCCCTGGGGACGGTGGTTTCGGCGACACCCAGGCTTTGGAAGAACTGGCACGTACGGCCGGCGAACGCGGGGCCGACGCCCTGGCAATCAGCCCGATCCATGCGATGTTCAGCAGCGACACCGGGCGCTACAGCCCCTACTCGCCCTCCAGCCGACTGTTCCTCAACAGCCTGTACGCCGCACCGGGCACCATCCTCGGCGAGCGGGCGCTGCGCACGGCCATCGATGCCACCGGGCTGACCAATCAGCTGCGCCATCTGGAAGACCAGCCCCTGGTGGACTGGCCAGTGGCGGCCGAAGCCAAGCAGAAGATCCTGCGCGCCCTGTATGACGGTTTCAACCAGGGCGAACACCCGCTGCACGAAGACTTCGCCAGCTTCCGCCACAGCAGTGGCGAAGCCCTGGAGAACCACTGCCGCTTCGAAGCCCTGCAAGCCGAACGCGCCGCCCGGGGTGAAAGCCTGGACTGGCGCGAATGGCCCGAGCAGTGGCGCAACCCGCGCAGCCCCACCCTGGCGCGTTTCGCCGAGGAGAACGCCGACGAAATCGGCTTCTACGCCTTCTGCCAATGGTTGATCGCCCGCTGCCTGGAGCGTGCCCAGAGCGCCGCCAAGTCCAGCGGCATGGGCATCGGCCTGATCGCCGACCTGGCCGTAGGGGCCGATGGTGCCGGCAGCCAGGCCTGGAGCCGGCAGGACGAACTGCTCGCCTCGCTGACCGTGGGGGCGCCACCGGACATTCTCAACCGTTCCGGCCAGGGCTGGGGAATCTCGGCGTTTTCGCCGGAAGGCCTGGTGCGCAACGGCTTTCGCGCGTTCATCGAAATGCTGCGGGCCAACTTCGCCCATGCCGGCGGCTTGCGCATCGATCATGTCATGGGCCTGCAGCGCCTGTGGGTGATCCCCAACGGCGCGCCCCCCACTGACGGCGCCTACCTCTATTACCCGGTGGACGACTTGCTGCGCCTGCTGGCCCTCGAATCCCATCGCCACCAGGCCATCGTGCTGGGCGAAGACCTCGGCACCGTGCCCGATGGCCTGCGGGAAAAACTCAGCGCGCGGGCGATCCTCGGCATGCGCGTGCTGTTGTTCGAGCAGGACAACACCCACTTCAAGCCGATCCTCGACTGGCCGGACAACGCCCTGGCAACCACCAGCACCCATGACCTGCCGACCCTCAACGGTTGGTGGCATGGCCACGATATCGACTGGAACGCGCGCCTGAACCTGATCGATTCCCACACCGAGATGGACTGGCGCAGGCACCGCGAGCGAGAACGCGAAGGCTTGCGCCATGTACTGAACCAGGACCCGCAGAACTTCCGCGAAGAACATCGCGAAACCGATCAGGTGCTGGATGCCAGCGTCCGTTTCCTCGGCCACACTCGGGCACCGCTGGTGCTGTTGCCGCTGGAAGATGCCCTGGGCATCGACGAGCAGGCCAACCTGCCCGGCACGATCGACACACACCCCAATTGGCGCAGACGCTTGCCTTGCGAGAGCCAGGCGCTGCTGGATGGCCCGGACGCCGCCCGGCGTCTGGAAATACTCGCCTGCGCGAGACTTCAGGCGAACGAGCGTGACCGATGAAACAGACGTTGATCCAACCCTTGCAGGCCACCTTGCGCCTGCAATTCCATAAAGGCTTCACCCTGGACGACGCGATCCCCCAGGTGCCCTACTTCGCCTCGCTGGGGATCAGTCATATCTACGCATCCCCGCTGTTGAAGGCCCGTGCCGGGTCGATGCACGGCTATGATGTGGTCGATCCGACCCTGGTCAACCCGGAGCTTGGTGGCGAAGCCGCCCTCAGGCGCCTGGTGGCGACACTGCGCGAACACCGGATGGGCCTGATCCTCGACATCGTGTCCAATCACATGGCCGTGGGCGGCAACGACAACCCCTGGTGGCTGGACCTGCTGGAATGGGGACGCCTGAGTCCCTACGGCCAGTTCTTCGATATCCAGTGGCACTCCCCCGACCCATTGATGGAAGGCCAGTTGCTGCTGCCGTTCCTGGGCAGCGATTATGGGGTGGCGTTGCAGGAGGGTACGCTGCGACTGCGCTTCGACCCGAGCCGCGGCAGTTTCTATGCCGAGCATTACGAGCATCATTTCCCCATCTGCCCCATGCAGTACGGCGAACTGCTCAGGCCTGCGCAACACCTGCCATCCGAGCAAGCCGAAGCCCTCAAGGCCCTGGCCGAACGCTTCACCACGCTGAACTACCAGACCGACGCCCATACCCTCGCCCGCCCGTTGCAGGCGCAACTGCGGGACCTGGCGACCCAGCCGGGCATCCTGGCCGCCATCGAAGGCAGCCTGCAAGGCTACGACTCCACGCAGCCCCAGGGCTTCGAGCTGCTGCATCAGTTGCTCGAACGCCAGAGCTATCGGCTCGCCAGTTGGCGCACCGCCGCGGACGATATCAACTGGCGACGCTTTTTCGATGTCAATGAACTGGGCGGGCTGCGGGTCGAACGCCCCGCCGTGTTCGAAGCCACCCATGCGAAGATCTTCGAGTTGATCGCCGAGGGCCTGGTGGACGGGCTGCGCATCGACCACATCGACGGCCTGGCGGACCCACGCGGCTACTGTCGCAAGTTGCGCAGGCGTGTCGATAGCCTGTCGCCTTCGCGACACCTGCCGATCTTCATCGAGAAGATCCTTGGCGATGGCGAGACCCTGCGCCAGGACTGGAAGGTCGACGGCAGCACCGGCTATGAGTTCATGAACCAGGTGTCGCTGCTGCAGCATGACCCGGCCGGCGCCGATGTCCTGGCCGAGTTCTGGAGCCGGAACAGCGAGCGGCCGGCGCACTTCATCGAAGAAGCCCGCCTGGCTCGCCAGCAGATCCTCAACGGCTCATTGGCCGGTGACTTCGAGAGCGTCGCCCAGGCCCTGCTCCAGGTGGCGCGGGACGACGTGATGACCCGGGACCTGACCCTGGGCGCGATCAGGCGGGCCTTGCAGGAGCTGATCGTGCATTTCCCGGTCTATCGCACCTATATCAGTGCCCTGGGCCGCAGCGCCGAAGACGAGATGTTTTTCCAGAAGGCGCTGGCAGGCGCCCGGCAAACCCTCAGCGAAGCCGACTGGCCGGTGCTCGACTGCCTGGCCAACTGGCTCGGCGGCATGGCCTGGCGACAACGTCCACGGGGTAGCCAGCGCAAGCGCCTGCGCCATGCCTGTGTGCGCTTCCAGCAACTGACCTCGCCCGCCGCCGCCAAGGCGGTGGAAGATACGGCGCTGTATCGTTCGGCAGTGTTGTTGTCACGCAATGACGTGGGCTACAACACCGAGCGGTTCAGCGCCCCGCCCCAGGAATTCCACGACGCCTGCCTGGAGCGACTCGAACATTTCCCCGACAACCTGATCACGACCGCTACCCACGACCACAAGCGCGGCGAAGACACCCGTGCCCGGCTGGCGGTGCTCAGCGAACGCGCCGACTGGTACACCGCGTGCGTGGATCAATGGCGCATCCTCTCTCCTTCCCTGCACAGCGATCCCGCGGCCCCCTCCGCCGGCGACGAACTGATCCTGTATCAGGCGCTGCTTGGCAGCTGGCCGCTGGACCTCGACCTGCAGGACCACAGTGCTCTGGCCAACTACAACGAGCGCCTGTGGCAATGGCAGCGCAAGGCCCTGCGCGAAGCCAAGCTGCAAAGCAGTTGGGCGTCCGTCAACGACGCCTACGAACAGGCGACCCAGATGTTCCTCGAACGCTTGCTGCTCGGGGACGAAGGGTTGCCACTGCGCAGCGCCATCGCCGATGCGGTACAGGCCGTCGCCCCTGCGGGCGCCCTCAACAGTCTGGCGCAAACCTTGCTGCGCATGACGGTGCCCGGCGTACCCGACCTGTACCAGGGCAACGAGTTCTGGGATTTCAGCCTGGTGGATCCGGACAACCGCCGGCCTGTGGACTTCGATGCCCGCCGAGAGGGCCTGCAGGCCGACGACCAGGCGGCAACGCTGGTCCGCGACTGGCGCGACGGCCGGATCAAACAGGCCCTGATCGCCAGGACACTGGCCCTGCGGGCCGAATACCCGCACCTGTTCCGTGAGGGTCGCTATCAACCGCTGCAGGTGGTGGGCGAGCATGCCGGCCGGGTCCTGGCGTTCATGCGCGAGCACGGACAACAGCGGGCGATCGTGGTGGTACCGATCCATGCGGCCCGGTTGCTGGAAAACAGTGCCGAGCCACAGGTGGTTGCATCGGATTGGAGCGATACCCGGGTGTCGTTACCGTTCGCCGCCGAGGATGGAAAACTGAAGGGACTTTTTGCAAGCGCAGCAGTCACACCCCAAGGGGAGCTGATGGTCAGCGCCGCGCTGGGGGATTTCCCGGTCAACATCTTTATCCAATCTTGAGTGAAGTCAGGAGCATCGCGATGAGTACCGACGATAAACGCATCCGGGAGTTTGCCTATCAGATCTGGGAATCCGAAGGTAAACCTACCGGGCAGGAAAAACGCCACTGGGAGATGGCACGCAAGCTTGCCGAGGCCGAAGCGCTGGCACCGAGCAAGCCGCCCAAGGCCGCCGCCAAGCCTGCGGCGAAGGCCGATGGTGCCAAGCCAGCCGCAGCCAAGAGCACAGCCGCCAAGGCCGCCACCAAAAGCACCACGCCCAAGGCCAAGCCGGCAGCCAAACCTTCTGCCAGCCCGGCAGTGGTGCCACCGGCCAGCAAGGCTGCGGATAAAAAGCCACGCGCGGCGCGCAAGCCCCCAGCGGTCTGATCATCAGGCTCACGGCTTCTCACGTCGCGCGGATGGCGGGGCCAGCTGTCCCCGCCTGATGGCGCGACAGCCGTCAACACAGGTCCGCTGTGCGCCTTAGCGGGGAGTGATCCTTCGCCTTGGCTGCACAGGTCCCGGCCCCAATAGAAATGAACGTATTCCGAGTCAACAGCCTCACTCAATCTGGCTGCCTTTTGCAGGAGCAAACATGACCCGTCCAAAGAAAACCACCCCGCCGCCCGTCATCGAGGCTTCGCGGATTCGCGAAGGGCTGCCTTTCCCCCTTGGCGCGACCTGGGATGGCCTGGGGGTCAACTTCGCGCTGTTTTCCGCCAATGCCACCAAGGTCGAACTGTGTATCTTCGACGCCGCCGGCGAAGTCGAGATCGAGCGTATCGAACTGCCTGAATACACCGACGAGATCTATCACGGCTATCTGCCCGATGCCCATCCGGGAATGATCTACGGCTATCGGGTATACGGCCCGTACGACCCGGAAAACGGCCACCGTTTCAACCCCAACAAATTGCTCATCGACCCCTATGCCAAGCAACTGGTGGGCGAACTCAAGTGGTCCGAGGCCCTGTTCGGCTACACCATTGGCCACCCCGACGGCGACCTGAGCTTCGATGAGCGCGACAGTGCCCCGTTCGTGCCTAAATGCAAGGTCATCGACCCGGCCCACACCTGGGGCCACGACCATCGCGTCAACGTGCCGTGGGACAAGACCATCCTGTACGAAACCCATGTACGCGGCTTCAGCATGCGCCACCCCTCGGTGCCGGAAAACCTGCGCGGCACCTTCGCCGGGCTGATGGTGGACGACGTGCTCGACCACATCCGCAAACTGGGTGTTTCGTCGGTGGAGCTGTTGCCCATCCATGCGTTCGTCAATGACCAGCACTTGCTGCACAAAGGCATGACCAACTACTGGGGCTATAACAGCATCGCGTTCTTCGCCCCGGATCCGCGCTACCTGGCCAGCGGCAAGATCGCCGAGTTCAAGGAAATGGTCGCGCACATGCACGAGGCCAACCTGGAAGTCATCCTGGACGTGGTCTACAACCATACCGCCGAAGGCAACGAGCAGGGCCCCACACTGTCCATGCGCGGCATCGACAACGCCTCCTATTACCGGCTGATGCCCGACGACAAGCGCTTCTACATCAATGACTCCGGCACCGGCAACACCCTGGACCTGAGCCACCCCTGCGTGTTGCAGATGGTCACGGACTCGTTGCGTTACTGGGCCACGGAAATGCACGTGGACGGATTCCGTTTCGACCTGGCGACCATCCTGGGCCGCTATCACGACGGTTTCGACGAGCGTCACAGTTTCCTCGTCGCCTGCCGCCAGGATCCGGTCCTGCGCCAGGTCAAGCTGATCGCCGAGCCCTGGGACTGCGGCCCCGGCGGCTACCAGGTGGGGCGTTTCCCACCGGGCTGGGTCGAGTGGAACGACAAGTTTCGCGACACAGTGCGGGCGTTCTGGAAAGGCGACGACGGCCAGCTTGCCGATTTCGCCAGCCGCATGACCGCTTCGGGGGAGATGTTCAACCAGCGCGGCCGGCGCCCCTATGCCTCGGTGAACTTCGTCACCGCTCATGACGGGTTCACCCTGCATGACCTGGTGTCGTACAACGACAAGCACAACGAAGCCAACGATGAAAACAACCAGGACGGCAGCAACAACAACCTGTCCTGGAACCATGGCGTCGAAGGCCCGACCGACGATCCCGAGATCAACGCCCTGCGCCATCGCCAGATGCGCAACTTCTTCGCCACCCTGCTGCTGGCCCAGGGCACGCCGATGATCGTGGCCGGGGACGAATTCGCAAGGACGCAGCACGGCAACAACAACGCCTACTGCCAGGACAGCGAGATCGGCTGGGTCAACTGGGACCTGAGCGAGGACGGGGCGGCACTGCTGAAGTTCGTCAAGCG
Source organism: Pseudomonas sp. NFACC43 (assembly GCF_900119645.1). Classification (NCBI taxonomy): domain Bacteria; kingdom Pseudomonadati; phylum Pseudomonadota; class Gammaproteobacteria; order Pseudomonadales; family Pseudomonadaceae; genus Pseudomonas; species Pseudomonas sp. NFACC43. The sequence goes on along the minus strand of NZ_FPKK01000008.1, from coordinate 30,306 downwards.
CCTGATCAAGCTGCGCCTGGCCTATCCGATCCTGCGCCGTGGCCGATTCCTGGTGGGCAATTACAACGAGGACATCGGCGTCAAGGACGTGACCTGGCTGGCGCCGGACGGCAGTGAAATGACCGTCGAGCAGTGGCAGGACGGCCATGGCCGCTGCCTGGGCATGCTGATGGACGGCCGTGCCCAGGAAACCGGTATCCGGCGCAAGGGTGGCGACGCGACGCTGTTGCTGGTGGTCAACGCTCATCACGATATCGTCAATTTCCGCCTGCCAGAGGTACCCGAAGGTGACTTCTGGACCTGTATGGTGGACACCAACCAGCCAACGATTCGTGGCCAGGAGCGTTTCGAGTTCGGCGCCGAATACTCCGTCACCGGGCGCTCCCTACTGTTGTTCGAGCTGCAGCGGGAAGAGGAGCAATAACGCCGGCGATAAGAAAGGTTACACAGGGCCAGGCACCGCAAGGACGCGGTGCTCCGGGCTCACGCAGCTCAGTTCGAACGAAAAATTGCAGTTCAGATACACAAGTGACGCGACGAATTGGCCGTCATGGTCAATACTTCCCATGCGGTCGATTCCAGGATTCGGAGTACCGCGAATCGCAGCCAGGCCATCAGGGTTTGTACGAAAGTCGCGCAGGCACCTTTCGTACGAAGCCGGCGGCATCATCGCGCAGTGAGCGCGATGCATGGCTGAAAGATTGAACACAACAAGGATGTCCCCTCATGAAACTTGCCTCTCGCTTGCAAGGCCGGCAGCACCCGCAGATCTGGAACAGTGCTTCCCAACTGGCCGACATTCCCATCATCAGTACCCAGACACTGGTTCCCGAAGGCGCCCGCGCCGTCATCCTCGCCCCACACCCCGGCGACGAGATCGGCGCCTGCGGCGGGCTGCTCCAGTTGCTGAGCAACCTGGACATGCCCATGCTGCTGATCTCGGTCACCGACGGGGAGCTCAGCCACCCCGGGTCACCACTGTGGACCGACGAACGCCTGCGCATCTACCGCCCCCACCCTCAGGAGAGCGTGGACGCCCTGCATCGCCTGGGCGTATCGATCCAGGCTTTGCAGTGGGTACGCGGGGGCTTCACGGAAAAGACCCTAGCCGACCATGAGGCCCAACTGACCGCCTTCATTGGGCATTACCTGCGCCCCGGCGACGTGGTGTTCAGCACCTGGCGCAAGGACGGCGACAGCGACCACGACACGGTCGGCCGCGCCGGAGCCGTGGCGGCCGAAAGCATCGGTGCAACCTTCAACGAGCTGCCCGTATGGGCCTGGCACTGGCCGGCCCGCGAACATGGCAGGATTCCCTGGCACCGGGCGCGCAAGCTAAGGCTGGACGTGTGGACCACTGCCCGCAAGCGCCACGCCATGCATGCCTATGCCAGCCAGCTCAATCGCGAGCCCGCCAGCGGCATCGCCCCCCTGGTGCCCCGGGTCATCCTGGATCGCATGGGTTTGCCGTACGAAATCGTCTTCATCTGAATCGGCTGCGGGTTGAAGCGCCTGCATGCCGAAACGGTCACGCCCCGCGGGCCGGTGCCAGGCGGTGCGGCAACAGGAACACTCCCACGCTCGTCAGGAAAAATCCGGAACTGCGACAGCGCCTGTCAGTCGCATGAACAGATACCTCTGATTCAGGAGTGAACGTGACTCGAGATCCCGACTGGCGGGCTGTCGAATCGGTGCCGTTGGACACCCCCGTGCCGGTCCATCGGCTGCGGGTTCTCACCGTCAATACCCACAAGGGTTTCACCGCCCTCAACCGTCGCTTCATCCTGCCTGAGCTGCGTGAAGCGGTACGCAGCACCGGCGCCGACTTGGTATTCCTGCAGGAGGTGCTGGGCGAACATGACCGTCATGCCTCGCGCTACGATAACTGGCCCCAGACCTCCCAGTACGAATTCCTGGCCGACAGCATGTGGAACGACTTCGCCTACGGCCGCAACGCGGTGTATCCGGATGGTCATCACGGCAATGCGCTGCTGTCGAAGTACCCGATCCGCCAGTTCCGTAACCTCGATGTCTCCATTACCGGTCCGGAGCGGCGCGGCTTGCTGCATTGCGTTCTGGACGTGCCGGGCCATGCCGAGGTCCACGGGATCTGTGTGCACCTGAGCCTGCTGGAAAGCCACCGCCAGCTCCAGCTCAAGCTGCTCTGCCAACTGCTCGAATCGCTGCCCGAGGACGCCCCGGTGATTATCGCGGGGGACTTCAACGACTGGCAGCTACGTGGTAATACCGCCCTCGCCCGCCGCCGGTACCTGCACGAAGCCTTCGAACACCACCATGGCCGGCCGGCAAGGACCTATCCCGCCCGCTTCCCTCTGCTGCGCCTGGACCGCATCTACCTGCGCAACGCCACCAGCCATGCCCCACAGATCCTGGGCAACAAGCCCTGGACGCATCTGAGCGATCACTTGCCCCTTTCAGTGGAAGTGCATCTGTAGTGCCCCTGTTCATTGGAATTCGCGGGCTCACGACCTGTAAGTTCTGACAGTAGCGACGACGAGTATTCGTTGCTAGGGTGCCATCCCATACAGCGAGCGTTGCCAGGCCCATGTGCCAGCTGTCGTGCAGCCGATGCTGAAACCGGCATTCCAGGAATGCCGATGCAGAGGGATAGCACATGAGCCTGCGCGATCATGGATTCAATCGGCTGTTCTACGTTCTATGGATTTCGGTTCCCTTCCTGTTCCCTGTCCCCAGTGCCCTGGCCGCCTGCACGCTGACACCCACGGCAGGCAATGACAACTATGTCTGCGACAGCGGCACCAGCCCCGGACTGACTGACCTTACCGGCAATAACAGCCTGACGATGCCTGCCAATGGCAGCGGCCTCATCCAGGGCGACCTCACGTTCGACGATGGTGAAGATCGCGTCGAGATCCATGCCAATGGCGTGATCGACGGCGATGTGGGCCAAGGCTCGGGAATCGACGATTTCCTCATGACCGGCGGGCGCATCCTGTCCCTGTCCCAGGGCGACGGCCTCGATACGTTTGCCATGACCGGGGGCACCATCGTCGATGCATTCGAGGACGGGGACATCGCCCGCATGAGCGGTGGCACCATCGGCCGGGTCGACATGAAACTCGACGACAACCTTTTCGACATGTCGGGTGGGCAGATCATTGGCAACCTGGTGACGGGCTTCGGCCAGGACACCATCATCCTGTCCGCGGGACGCATCGGTGGCAATGTCAGCGTCAGCGGCGGCAACGACAGCATTACCGTGAGCGGCGGCGAAATCATTGGCCAGGTCAGGGCCAGTGCCGGCGATGACCAACTGGAGTGGAGCGGCGGGCTCATTCACTCGGCCATCCTGATGGGCGATGGCAGTGACACGGCGCTGTTGCGGCGGCTGGATGAAACAGGGCTCGCGGTCACACCTAATCTGGACGGCGGCCTGGGCCAGGACGTGCTGACGTTCGAGAACACGACCTCCGCCACCGGCGCGCGCTACCTCAAATGGGAAGATGTCGACCTCACCCAGGGCTCGCGCCTGGACCTGGAGGACGCCCTGGTATTGGGCGACAGCGCCACGGGCCTGGGGAAACTCGACATCGATGCCAGCAGCGTGCTGACTTCCTCCCAGGGCAGCATCGCGCCCTTTACCGCCGGCCAACGGGTGACCCTCAACAACGCCGGGACGGTGGATCTCACCCAGGGCAATACCCGCACCAGCGACACGCTGACCGTCCAAGGCAACTATGTGGGCAATAACGGACAATTGCGCCTGCAGACGAAGGTGGGTGCGGACGGCTCATCCAGCGACAAACTGGTGGTCGATGGCGGGACACTCACTGGCAGTACCTCCATCGCCGTGACAAACCTGGGAGGCGCAGGCGCCTTGACCACCCAAAACGGCATCGAACTGGTGCAGGCCCAGGGCGGGGCCGTCAGCGACAGTGGCGCGTTTTCCCTGGCGAACTCGGTGTCGGCCGGTGCGTTCGACTATCGCTTGTTCAAGGGGGGCGTGACCGGCGACGGGAACAGCTGGTACTTGCGCTCCACTGTGATAGCGGGACCGGTACCGGCGCCCAGCCCCGGCCTGCCTGTCTTGCCGGTGCCGGCGCCCGGCGCCGCGCCCATTCCTTTGTACCGCCCTGAAGTACCCACCTGGTCGGTCTTGCCTCCGGCCGCGGCGCAGCTGACCCTGATGGCCCTGGGCACGTTCCATGACCGCCAGGGCGACCAGCGCCTGCTCACCGAGACCGGGGCGTTCGGCGCGGGTTGGGGCCGGGTCTATGGCAAGGACCTGGACCAGACGTGGGCCGGTACGGTGAGCCCCCGGTTCGATGGATCGATCAAAGGCTTCCAGGTGGGCAACGACCTGTACGCCGCACCGTTGTCCGGTGGCCAGACCCAGCGCATCGGTTTTTTTGTCGGGCATACCGAACTGAACGGCAACGTCAATGGCTTCAACCTGGGCTTCGAGGGGCGACGCGCCGGCAAGATCGAGCTGGACGGTGACAGCTATGGACTCTATTGGACGCTTACCGATCCCACCGGTGGCTATGTCGACGCAGTCGTGATGGGCACGCGCCTGAACGGCGACAACCGCTCCGAAAGAGGCCTGAAGATCGACAATCGCGGGCATGCACTGACCCTGTCCGCAGAGGCCGGTTATCCCTTCGCCGTGGCGGGCGACTGGGTATTCGAACCCCAGGTCCAGCTCATCCACCAGAAAGTGTCGCTGGACACCCAGGATGACGGGGTTTCCAGGGTCGAGTTCGACTCGGACAGCGCCTGGACGGGCCGTCTCGGGGCTCGCCTCAAGGGGCGCTATCAAGTCGGCGGCCTGCCTGTGGAGCCCTACCTGCGGGCCAACCTGTGGCACACCTTTTCCGGTACCGACTCGGTCACCTTCGACAACGCCGACCGGATCGAGACCCGGCAGCGCGCATCCACCGGCGACCTGGGCGTCGGCGTCATCGTGAGCCTGGCGCCCTCCGTCAGCGTCTATGCCAGCGCGGATTACAGCAATAACCTCGATAGCAACCAGCAACGCAGCGTGGCGGGGAACCTGGGGCTGCGGGTCAGTTGGTAGGGTCATCCAGCGCCTTCGAGGAAGTTTTTTTGACGCCTGCAAGACGACTCCGATCATCAAAAAAATCAGAGAGTTATCAACCCTGATTTCAGAGTGCCATTTATCGCTCGGTTTCTTGACGCGCTGGCATCGGTCTTCTTGACTACAACGTACTACCCCCGGAAATACAGTCAGGGGCAGGCCTCTGAAACCCGCCACAGCGGGCCGCCCGAGGCTTGCCTCAATCCATTCGGTCGCCCCTCATTCGGGGTAGGAGAGACGCCAAGCGAGAAATGCATGCGATTGCAAGGCAGACCCCCATGAAAACTTCCCACCGTCCACAAGAGATCGCCACCACCTTCCACACCGTATCGACGTCGCTGTTGCTGTGCTCCTCCATGGAAGTCCTGGCCTGGCCTGTCGAGCAATCAGCGCAAGCCTGGTATGACCGAACACAATCCGGCAACCCGTCCCCCACGCTCATCGGCACCGACCCGGTCTCCAGCAAGAGTCCGGCGCTGTTCACGCTGCGTAACGACAACGGCCATACCCAGCGCATGGGGCTGATCAGCGAACAGCACCAGGTCATAGGCAACGTCACGGGTACCCTGGTGACACCCGCCCTTGCCGGACAGGGCAAGGACACCTTGAACCTGCAAGGGACGAACCTGGGTGCCTACTGGAGCCTGACCGGCCCTGCCGGCTGGCACGTGGACCTGAGTGCCAGCGGCGGCCGGGTCAGCGGTTACAGCCGCAACGAGCAAGGCCAACGCCAGGCCGCCGAAGGCAACGCCGTCACGTTGTCGGTCGAAGGTGGCTTTCCCATCGGCATCAGTGAAAACTGGGTGGTCGAACCCCAGGCGCAGTTGATCAATCGACGCATCACCCTCGACGCGCCCAATTCCGGCGACGGTACCGGCAATGAGTTGAGCACCTGGAGCGGTCGCGTCGGTGCGCGCCTCAAGGGTCATTATCAAGTCAACGGCCTGGGCATGGAGCCCTACGTGCGAACCAACCTGTGGCACACCGTCCAGAACGCGGACACCCTGAGCCTGGACAAGGTGGACAAGATCAGCAGCAGCCGCAAATCGTCCACCGTCGAAGTGGGCCTCGGCCTGGTGGCACGGGTCACGCCCGTGGTGAGCCTGTATGTCAGCGCCGACTACAGCAGTGACGTCGATGACAACGACCTCGATGGCATCATCGCCAGCCTGGGTGTGCGCATGCGCTGGTAGCGCGACGTGCCGGGGCCGGTGGCCGAACCACACCGCCAGGCCCCGCCTGCACTGCAATTGAACCCCTGCCCCCCTTAAAAACTCCCTCCATTAAGGCGTATAACCCTGTATTGACGACTTGCCATCAGCTCATGGCTCATTTCATTGAGGGAGTAACGACATGACCACAGCCAACCTTCTCGCCGACCTGTTTCCCAGTGCCGCGGACATTCCCCAGGCCTACCGTCTCGATGGGCGGATCGAACAGCGCGAATATCTGGTCGATGGTGTCCTGAAAACCTGGCAGGGGCCGCTGGCCGTGGTACGCAGCCCGGTGTACCTGGCGGGTGAACAAGGGGACGAGCAGGTGGTACTGGGCAGCACTCCGTTGCTGGATGCCGAAACCGCCCTCACTGCCCTGGACGCGGCCGTCCGTGCCTATGATCGCGGCCAGGGCCAATGGCCGACAATGCGCGTTGCCGAACGGATCCGCCATGTGGAAAGCTTCCTTGCACGCATGCGCGAGCAACGCGAAGCGGTGGTGAAACTGCTGATGTGGGAAATCGGCAAGAACCTCAAGGACTCCCAGAAGGAATTCGATCGCACCTGCGACTATATCGTCGACACCATCAACGCCCTCAAGGAACTGGACCGCCGCTCCAGCCGTTTCGAACTGGAACAGGACACCCTCGGCCAGATCCGTCGCGTCCCACTGGGCGTGGCTTTGTGCATGGGTCCGTACAACTACCCATTGAACGAAACCTTCACGACCTTGATTCCCGCCCTGATCATGGGCAATACCGTGGTATTCAAACCGGCCAAGCTCGGTGTACTGCTGGTGCGACCGCTGCTGGAAGCCTTCCGCGACAGCTTCCCGGCAGGCGTGATCAATGTGATCTACGGCAGCGGCCGGGAAACCGTCAGTGCGTTGATGGCCAGCGGCAAGATCGACATCTTCGCCTTCATCGGAACCAACAAGGCGGCCAGCGACTTGAAGAAACTCCATCCGCGCCCGCACCGCCTGCGTGCCGCCCTGGGCCTGGATGCGAAAAATCCCGGGCTGGTGCTGCCGGACGTCGACCTGGACAACGCCGTCAGTGAAGCGTTGACCGGCTCGCTGTCGTTCAACGGCCAGCGCTGCACGGCATTGAAGATCCTGTTCGTCCACGAAGACGTCGCGCCGGCCTTCATCGAAAAATTCAACGCCAGGCTCGCCGCCCTGAAACCGGGCATGCCCTGGGAAGACGGCGTGGCACTGACTCCGCTGCCCGAGGCGGGCAAGGTCGATTACCTGCATTCGCTCGTGGCCGATGCCGTTGCCAAAGGCGCCGCGGTGGTGAATGCCCATGGCGGAGAATCCCGCAGTTCATTCTTCTACCCGGCAGTGCTCTATCCGGTGAACACCGCGATGCGGGTCTACCATGAGGAACAGTTCGGTCCGGTTGTCCCCATCGTGCCCTATCGGGACTTGAACACCGTGGTCGACTACGTCCTGGAATCCGATTTCGGCCAGCAACTGAGCATTTTCGGCACCAACCCAGCCGAAGTCGGCAAGCTGGTGGATACCTTCGCCAACCAGGTCGGGCGCATCAACATCAACGCGCAATGCCAGCGCGGCCCGGACACCTTCCCTTTCAATGGCCGGAAAAACTCGGCCGAGGGCACCTTGTCCGTCCACGATGCCCTGCGTACCTTTTCGATCAGAACCCTGGTGGCGACCAAATTCCAGGACAGCAACAAGGCGCTGATCAGCGACATCATCCGGGAGCGGGATTCGAACTTCCTCACCACCGACTACATCTTCTGACTCGCGCCACGGCGTCTCATGACAGGGCTGGGCGACGGGCCTTGATGCCCCAGCCCTGCTGCATGCCGGCGGCCGCCAGCAGGATCGCCGCCACCCCCAGCCATTGCAGCGGTTCGAGGCGATGGCCGAAGGCGAACCAGTCGACGAAGATCGCCGCGATCGGATAGATGAACGATAGTGCCCCGGTGATCGCGGTGGGCAACCGTTGGATGGCGCTATACAGCAATACGTACATCAGGCCGGTGTGGACCATGCCGAGGGTCAGCAGGCTGGCCCACGCCTGGGCTTGTTGCGGCAACGCCGAGAAGTTCGCCCAGGGCGCCAGCAGCAGGACACCGGTACTGACCTGGATCAGCGCGATCAGGTGCGGTGGCGTACCGGTCAGGCGCTTGATGATCAGCGCGGCAATGGCATACAGCAACGCCGCCCCGAGGGCCAGCGCGATGCCCGCCAGGTAGTTTGCGCCCCCCTGCTCCTGTTCACCGTGGGCACTGACGATGGCCAGCATCCCGAGAAACGACACCAACAACCAGAACAGCTTCTGCGCGGTGATCTTTTCCCCCAGGAACAGCGCCGCCAGCCCTACCAGCATGAACGGTTGGACGTTGTACACCGCCGTGCCGATAGCGATCGATGCACGGGAGTAGGAAGCGAACAGCAACACCCAGTTGCCGACGATTGCCACGCCACTGAGCACCGCCAGCAGAAAGGTCGTCCGGGTCAGGATATCCCGGCGCAGGAAACCAAGGCCGGCGCAGATCAGCAGCAAGGTGGCAGCGCCGAATACACAGCGCCAGAACACCACGTCCAATACCGGCTGGCCCGATACCAGCACGAACCAACCTATGGTTCCGGAAATCAGCATGGCAGCGGTCATTTCCAGCGAACCGCGACGTAAGGTCTTGTCCATCTTCAGGCTCCTTCAGCAAGTGAGGCACAGTATGCCGAGCCGGCCGCCGCGTTCTCCATAGCTGGAAAAAGGCTAAACTGGGTTTCGACCTTTTTTATCAAGGCAAGATCGACTATTCGCCTAACGGAGCCCAAATGACCGACGACATCGACCAGATCCTCATCAGCGCCTTGATGGAAGACTCCCGCCTTTCCCTCAAGGCGCTGGCAAACCTGAGTGGCCTTTCTTCACCCAGCGTGGCCGAGCGCCTGCGCAGGCTCGAAGAGCGCGGCGTACTCAAGGGTTACACCGTCGAGGTGGATCCACGGTGCTTCGGCTATCAACTCCAGGCCATCGTGCGTATCCGCCCGTTACCGGGACAACTGCAAGAAGTGGAACGGCAGATCCAGGCCATCGCCGAATTTACCGAATGTGACAAGGTCACCGGCGATGACTGTTTCATCGCCCGGCTCCACGTACGCTCCATGGAGCAGTTGGATACCGTGCTGGACAAGCTCAACGTATTGGCCGAAACCAGTACCGCCATCGTCAAGAAGACGCCGGTCAAGCGACGCTTGCCACCGATGAACTGAGGATGATCGGAATTTCGTGGACGAAAAAAAGCCCGCCAGGAGGCGGGCTTTCGTTGTCACGAAGTGATCAGTCGTCGCGGCCCATCAGGCCGAACAGCTGCAGCAGGCTGACAAACAGGTTGTAGATCGAGACATACAGGCTGATGGTAGCCATGATGTAGTTGCGCTCGCCGCCGTGAATGATGGCGCTGGTCTGGTACAGGATGCAGACCGACGAGAACAGCACGAAACCGGCGCTGATCGCCAGCTGCAGGCCGCTGATCTGGAAGAAGAAGCTGGCCACTACCGCGCCCAGCAACACGAAGAAACCAGCGGTGATGAAACCGCTCAGGAAACTCATGTCCTTGCGGGAGATCAGCACGTAGGCCGAAAGGCCACCGAACACCAGTGCGGTCATGGCGAATGCCGAACTGACCACCTCGGCGCCTCCCTGCATTCCCAGGTAACGGTTGAGGATCGGGCCGAGCAGGAAGCCCATGAAACCGGTCAGCGCGAACGCCGACAACAGGCCCCAGGCCGAATCGCGAAGCTTGTTGGTAAGGAAGAAAAGGCCGTAGAAGCCGATCAGCACCACGAAGATGTTCGGGTAGCCGACACGCATCTGTTGGGCGACAAAGGCCATCACACCGCTGAAAGCCAGCGTCAGTGCCAGCAGGCCATAAGTGTTGCGCAGGACACGGCTAACCTCTAGCTGCTCGGCCTGCACGCTGTTGTTCACTGCGTAATCCTGTTCGCGCATGGCGACACTCCTCCGGTTTTGAAACATTCAGTGGCAAGGATCATAACAGACGCTCTGTAACAAGCTACGTGGAGAGTTTGACAGTGTGTTTCATTCGGGTATTATGGCGCCCGCAATGCAATACGGAGGTGTGGCCGAGTGGTTTAAGGCAACGGTCTTGAAAACCGTCGACTGTAACAGGTCCATGAGTTCGAATCCCATCGCCTCCGCCATCTTCTTGCGACAAAGCCCTGATTATTCAGGGCTTTGTCGTTTCTGGGATCCAGGAACCTCGTGGCTCCCTTCAGGGTCGTTTTCCGGGTCTTTTCGAGGTGCGTCCGATGGAGGCCACATGCCTGTCGAACGGCCAGAGCCCGGGATTATCCGTTTTTTACTATCGTTTCCTGGAACTTGAACAACTAGGACAGGCAGCACTTGTCGTTCGCGCTCTCACGCAGATCCCGCAAGCACGTCAACCTGTCGGGAGCAAGTCCAGGCTCCGATGTTCGTCCACGGCGTACTTTTCATCGCCCGCCAAGGGTATCCAGTCTTTCAACGGCGTCAGGAAATGGAGTTCAAAACGGCGTGACAGAAATGCCCATTTCCCCTGCCGACGTTCAAACTTATCGTGGTACAGCCCGCTGACTTGAACTGGACCTTTTTCAATGTCCAGGAACAGGCAATCCGCTGCCACCGTACCCAAGGCACTGTCACCCTCGATTTCGATCACCGGGTTGGCCATCCAGTGGTGCATATGTGGCATCTGGCGCCAACTGTCTTGAGCCATCGCCAGGATTTCATTCCTATTTCCGGCCTTGCCGAAACCCGGTAAGTCCAGTGTCGATTCTTCGTGCCAGATTCGGCCCAGGAGCGACACGTCGATGCGATCGAATGCGTTGGCATAGGCGCTGATCAGCGACTCGATAGCGGCGCGACTTTCCAAGGCTTCCAGTCGAGTGGTCAGCTCTTCAATGTTCATGATGACACTTCCTGTCTGAGGCTTCGCAACAGCGAAAAAAGCAACCCACGGCGAGGGCTGCGCTACGGTCAAGCGGGTGTTCAGATCTGCGACAGGCCCCCGTCGACCATCAGTTCCACACCGTTGACATATTTCGCATCGGCGGATGCAAGGAACAGCGCCGATGAGGCGATCTCTTCGGGCTGAGCCATATACCCCAGCGGCGTGATCTGCTCGACATGTTGGCGCAGCGCCGCTATGTCGCTTTCACTCATCTTCAAGCCGTTATCCATCAGCGGGGTGCGGGTGAAGCCTGGGCTCAGGACATTCGTTCGAATCTTGCGACCTTTGAGTTCGTTGGCCCAGGTCCTTGCAAAAGATCGCACCGCTGCCTTGGATGCGTTATAGAGGCTCAATCCTTCCATCCCATTGCTGGAGCAGATAGAAGCCGTCAGCACGATCGAAGCGCCATTTTTCAACAAGGGCATCAGCGTCTGGACAGTAAAAAAGACCCCCTTCACATTAATGTCGAACATGTTGAAATAAGCAGCCTCGGTGGTCTCCCCCACCGGGTTCCTTTCACAGATACCCGCGTTGGCGAACACCGAGTCCAACTGATCGTCGTGAGCATCAATCGTCGCCTTGAGCTTATCGAGATCAGCCTGGCGCGCGACATCGCAAATTACCGCAACCGCTTTATCACCGAGCTTGGCGACCGCCGCCTCCAGTGTGGCAGCAGAACGCCCCGTGATGTAAACACGCTTGGCCCCCTCGGCAATCAAACCCTGCGCAATCGCAAAGCCGATCCCGGTGGATGCGCCGGTGACGACTGCAATCCGATTAGCGAATTTACCTGACATAGCTGACTCCTCGGTCCTGGTTGTGTGGATCGACTGAAACCACAGTGCGGGCATTTTGTGGGGGGTCAGGTGCTGGTTGGCACTGCCATAAATGAACATTGGTCGTTCAATTATGTGAGGCGTCGGCAAAGGTTGAATCGTTTAGATTGCCACTCATTGGTTCAGCGCATGGGCCGTCTTTTCGACTGAAGCTCGAACATTCAGACATTCAATACTCTGGAACCGAACGGTTCCAGGCAGGAGATCCTATGCCTCGGGAAAAAGTAGCGCTCGCAGAACCGCGGCGCTGGTTGATGTTCGCCATCTTGCTGGTCGGTGCGTTTTTACCGCCCCTGGATTTTTTTATCGTGAACGTGGCACTGCCCTCGATTCAGGAATCGCTGGGCACGGCCTCCTCCGCCGAACAGTTGGTCATTTCCTCTTACGCGGCGCTTTATGCCGTGACACTGATCACCGGTGGACGGCTTGGTGACATCTACGGCCGCATGCGGATGTTTTTCGTTGGCCTGGTTGGCTTTGCAGTCGCCTCACTGGTCTGCGGCGTCGCCGACTCACCCTGGGTGTTGATCGCCGGACGTTCACTGCAAGGCGTAACGGCGGCCGTAATGGCACCCCAGGCACTCGCTTCAGTGCAGGCTATATTCCCCGAATCGGAAAAACCCTTGGCGCTGAGTCTCTATGGCGCGGTCTTTGGCCTGGCGTCGGTAGTCGGCCAGGCACTTGGCGGGATCCTGATATCGCTTAACCTGATGGGCTTGGGGTGGCGGGCGATATTTCTGGTCAATTTGCCGATCGCGGTACTGATCATTCTGGTCGCCATTGCAGTGGTCAAGGAAACCCGAGCGCCATATACAAGCAAGCTGGACCTGGGCGGAACGGCACTGTCCATGGTGACGCTTGGGGCTCTGATCGTTCCATTGATCGAAGGGCGCGAAGCGGGCTGGCCTTTGTGGGCCTGGCTCTCGCTTGCGGCGGTGCCGCTGCTGGCCTGGCTGTTCTGGCGCTACGAAACCCGTCTGCATCAAGCGCAAGGCGCACCGTTGCTCGATCCTGCCGCACTGCGCACGCCTGGCCTGGGCCGTGCGTTGCTCGTGGCCCTGACCTTCTATGCGATCGGCGTGTTTTTCCTGCTGTTTTCCATTTATCTACAGGGAGCACTGCATATGAGCCCACTCGATGCTGGTCTCGTCTTTCTTCCTTTCGGCGCGGGATTTTTGCTGGGACCACTCTCCACCAATCGTTTCAGGCGTTTTCTGGGTGCTTACGTCAATCCCGTCGGAATGGGGCTTGAAGTGTTGGGGTTCGTGCTCCTGGCCTGGCTCGTGGTGCGGACGCCGATGACCGTCAGTCCCACTGCGCTGCCCCTTGCCGTCATTCTTTTTGTGATCGGTTTCGGACAAGGACTGGCCCTTCCAACATTGATGCGGATGATCACAGGACGCGTGGCACCCGCGTATTCCGGCATGATTGCGGGCATTACCAGCTCCACCCTGCAAATCAGCACGTCATTGAGCGTGGCGATCATCGGCGGGATTTTCTACACCCTTCTGGGCACGGATACGGACGCGGCGGCCATCACCCACGCCTTCACCGTCTCCATACTGTGCATCGCGGTATGCCTGGCGGCAGGTGCGGCACTCAGCCTTGGCCTGGCCCGCCAACCGGCTGCGGGCCTGCAAACGGCAGCCATGCGCCCAGCAGAGTGAATCAACCGCCTCCCTGCGAGCCGATCATCAGGGAGGCAAGGTCTGCAAGGGCACGGAGGCTGTCCAGCTGCCGCATGTCCTGGTGGTACCCCATCCATATATCGCGACCCGGTGGCGGCTCATGCGGATCAATCAGCCGCAGCGCCGTTAACTGGTCGCCCAGGACGCGGGGCAATACGGCGACACCCTGCCCTTGCGCGCACATCTGTGCCTGGACTGTACGGCTGCTGCTGGTGAATACGGTACGAGCCAGAGGGTAACGCTGCTGCAGCCACTGCACATCTGGATAATGAGACTGGGCGATGCTCATGGTGATCAAACCAAGCCCATCGCCCTGCGGCTCAGGGTCGGGAGATCCGACGGCCGCATACAACCCATAGTTCAGGGTAGTCAGCTTGCGGTGAACGATATCCGGCTCGGTGAAAGGAACGATTCGGAACGCGATATCGGCGTCGCGACGAGCAAGGTCAAACAACCGATGCCCCGCGATGACCTCAGGCACGATCAGCGGGTAACGTCGCCCCAGTTCATTCAGTACCGGGGCCAACACATAACAGGCGAACCAGTCGGCGGAAGAAATGCGCAACACACCTTCGGGCTGTGCGCTGTCCCCCGCAAGGCGCCTTTCGATTGCCAACGCACTTCGCTCCATCTCCTGCGCCAGGCTGAGTAGCTTTTCTCCGCTGTCGGTCAGTACCAGACCTTGGGCGGTGCGAAGAAAAATGGGCTGGCCGCTGGACTGCTCAAGCACCTGCAAGCGTCGCCCCACGGTCGGATGGCTTACTCCCAACAGCTTGGCGGCAGCGCCCAACGACCCGCTGCGGGCAATCGCGAGAAAGACCCGCACATCACTCCAGTCCATGCGCTACCCCGTACAAAAATGAACGCAGAGAGTGCAGCAATGGCACTGCCGTAGCAATCCCGCGCCCGACATACTTGTCCGCAAACACGTTCGTCGAAACACCATCCGGGGACTGGAAAATGAATATTGGCTTTATCGGTGTGGGAAGCATGGGCAGAGCGATCATTGCTCTGCTCATCCAGGCAGGCCACCGCGTATCGGCATGGAACCGTAGTCACGCGGCGATCAAGGATCTCGAAGGAGCAAGCATTCTCGAATCTCCCGCCTCGGCATTTCAGCAAGAGGTCGTCATCAGCATGCTTGCCGATGATGCCGCCGTCAGGGAAGTGCTGCTGGCCAGCGCAGCTCTGGAAAATGCAGGCAAGGCTTGCGTTCATGTCGTGATGTCGACCTTGTCGCCTTCGCTCATGGTGGAGTTGCAAAGCGTGCACGATGAAATCGGCATCGGACTGATCGCGGCGCCGGTTTTCGGCGTGCCTGCCGTGGCGGCAAACGGCGAGTTGAATATCCTGGCGGCCGGATCGCGGGAAGCCATCTCGACGGTCCAACCGATCTTTGACCTGCTCGGCAAAAAGACCTGGTACCTGGGCGCTCGACCTGAACAGGCCTGTATCGCGAAAATCGCGGGCAACATGATGATCACTCAAGCCATCCAGTCGCTGGGCGAAGCAACCGAACTCGTTCAACACCACGGACTGAGTCCGCAGGTTTTCGTCGACCTCATGACCCAGACCCTGTTCGCCTGCCCCAGTTATCAGCGGTACGGGCAGAACATCGTCAACAACCGTTTTGAACCGGGTTTCAAACTGTCTCTTGGCCTCAAGGATATAAACCTGGCCATCGAGGCGGCCCGTCGCAAGGGCCTGGAACTGCCGGCGGCCGATGCTGTGCGATCGAAGATGACGTCGGCGCTGGCCCGGGGATACGGGCACAAGGACTGGTCGGCATTCGCTACGCAGACAGTGTCCCGATCGTTCGATCATGCCTCGCAACCCTGGCGAACCGCTCCGGTGAAACGCTCGCGCCGTGGCAACTTCTGGGTGACCGGAGCCCGCGTTACCCATAACGGTAAGAGCTTCCAGAAAGGTCCGATGTACGTGGCCTGGGAATCCCCTGAGCACATCACCCAGCCCTATCCCGTGGTGCTGGTGCACGGAGGCACGCTGCAGGGCACTGAATGGCTGGACACACCCGATGGCCGACCAGGGTGGGCGCAGCGGTTCATCGAAGCCGGTTTCGTCGTTTTTCGCGTCGACAGACCAGGCCATGGCCGATCGCCGTATCACCCAGACATCATGGGGCCGATGGGGCCAGCGTTCTCCTATGAGCGCGCGCGTGAA
The DNA here is from genome assembly GCF_900119645.1 of Pseudomonas sp. NFACC43. NCBI lineage: Bacteria > Pseudomonadati > Pseudomonadota > Gammaproteobacteria > Pseudomonadales > Pseudomonadaceae > Pseudomonas > Pseudomonas sp. NFACC43. The sequence continues at coordinate 14,321 of NZ_FPKK01000008.1, read as the reverse complement.
GTCTACTTTCCAGAAGGCGCAGGAGAAACGCAGTGGCCATTCGAGCCGGACGATGGACCCGCGTTTGACGCCTTCGTCGCAGCTTACGGCCCCATGCCGGCTGACCTTGCGGCATCCCAGACCCTGGATGCGGATCGACTGGCCGCGCTGCTCGACAAGATCGGCAAAGCGATCATCGTTACGCATTCCGCGTCCGGGCCCAGTGGCTGGCTCGCCGCCGATCGTCGACCCGGCCTGGTCGCAGGAATTGTGGCGGTGGAACCCATGGGTCCGGTATTTGGCCACACACCGGGCATAGGCAGCCTCGATTGGGGGCTGACTGCCGCACCTCTGACCTTCGATCCGCCTCGCAAAACGCCTGAACAAGTGCGTACAGCAGAACCTTCAACCCTGAGGGTCCCTGGCCTGCAGGGCGTCCCGATAGCGCTGTTGACAGGTGAGACATCGGCGTTTGTTGCCTACGCATCCAGCATCGTCGCTTTCCTGCGAAATGCCGGTGCCAACATTCATCACCTGGATCTACCGGCACTGGGCATTCACGGCAACGGCCACGGATTGATCTATGAACGTAATTCCGATGAGGCTTTGAAGGTCGTCACGCAGTGGCTGGACCAATCATTGAGCGTGCCCGATCCCGCGTAAAGCGCTACCCAGGTCAAGGGCACTGCACCTCAGGCCAACAGACCTGGCTGTTGCTGCCCAGGACCTGGAAGAAAGGATTGGAACGTTCATCACGGAAAATGACAGCCCCGTGAGTTAGAATCCCATCGCCTGCGCCATATCCATACGTTGATGCTCTGGTTATCCAGGGCTTTTTCGTGTCTGGCACTCGGAAAACATCGCAGCCTCGGTGGCTGTTACAAGGAAAGAAAAAATGACCAGAAAAACCATGGGCTCCCTCGCTGCCGCCGTCATCGGCGTCGTCCTGCTGAGCGTCTTCTTCGGCAGTTGGTACACAGTCGACGAAACCGAACGCGGCGTGCTGCTGCGTAACGGTGCGCTGGTGGGCGTGGTGGAACCCGGGCTGTCCTTCAAGACCCCCTTCATCGAATCCGTGCGTCTGATCAGCGTTCAAAGCCAGGTCACTTCGTACGACGATCTCCAGGCATACAGCAAGGACCAACAGTCCGCACAGCTCAAGGTATCGGTGTCCTGGCACATCGCGCCGTCCGATGTGGCCAAGGTCTACACCCAGTTCAAGGATCTCGAAGGCATCCGGGACCGGATGATCAGCCGGCAGGTGCCCACTCAGGTGGAGAACGTCTTCGGCAAGTTCAACGCCGTGGCCGCCGTGCAGAATCGCGTCCAGCTGGTCAATGACATCTCGGCCGCCATCAAGTCGACCATCACCGGGCCTGTGATCATCGACAGTGTCCAGGTGGAAAACATCGATTTCAGCGACGCCTATGAGAAGGCCATCGAAGCGCGCATGGCGGCGGAAGTCCAGGTCAAGACCCGTGAGCAGCAACTGGCCACCGAGCAGGTCCAGGCCCAGATCCGCGTCACCCAGGCCCAGGCCGAAGCCGACTCGCAGGTCGCCCAGGCCAAGGCGGACGCGTTGGCCACCGAACTTCGCGGCAAGGCTGAAGCCGAGGCCATCAAGGCGCGGGCACAGGCCCTGGCCAGCAACCAGAACCTGGTGGAGCTGACCAAGGCCGAGCGCTGGAATGGCGTGCTGCCGACCACCGTGCTGCCGAACGGTGCCCTGCCTTTCATCGATACTCGGGCCGACAACCGCTGATCCCTCGTCGCGGCGCGACCTGTCCTGGTCGCGCCCGCCTTGCCGTCCTGGCGCTCCGTTGACGCTACACTGGCTTGAGTGACGATTTCGATATCCAGCGTTAGCAGGGAGCTCAACGTGTACCCAGGCCGAAACACCACGACGCGACAATCAATCGCTCCCTCGCCTCATCGACTCAAGCCCCCCAGTGCCCGCGCCTTCCGGAACTCATCCACCGCGTCTTCCCCCGCCCCCGACAGGAGAGCTGCGTGACCATGCTCATCAGGAAATATAAATGGCCCGCCTTGCTGGCTGTGGCGCTGGTGACGTTTTCGGCCCTGATGTTCTTTCTCATCAAGTCCTATACCTATGACACGACGACATACTTCGAGTCCCGCGACTTCATCCGGCAGCTCAAGCAATCCGACGCCAATTGGAACGTCAAGATCCTGAAGAAGAAGACAGGGCTCAATAACAACCTGTCACTGAGCCCACCACCCGATGCGAGTAGCCGCTGGGAACAACTGGAACGGCTCAACGACAGCGGTCCCTTGGCCACGCTTTGGGAGTCCCGGCGCCAGGGCTATGTCGATGCGGTCAGGAACAAGACCGCGCTGGTCGAGCAGTTCGACCACCATAATGCGAGCCTGCGCTCGTCCTTGGACGCGCTACCGTCGGCGGAAGACGCTATCCAGGACCTGTTGAACGGGATGAATGGACCGGCCCCGGCGGAGCATCTGGCGATGGCTTCCGATGTTCTGGACCTGACATTGACGACGCTGGAATTCGCGCTTTATGTCACGTCGGACAAGGCTCGGGAAATCCAAGGCCAACTGAGCAAGCTGGACAGCTACATCGACCGGTTGCCCAACGAATATCGGCCGGCCTTCGCCAGGCTGACGCAACATGTGAGGACCATCATCCAGGAGCAGCCCATCGTCAATGACCTGCTCGACCGCATCAGCGTCATTCCGGTGGCCCAGGAGCTGGACAACATCAATGAGCTGCTGAACGAGACACAACGCAGGACCGCCGCCACCGACCGCCAATACCATATTTACCTGGCCGTATGCGCCAGCCTGATGGCACTGTTGATGATCTACCTGGCGGTACGGCTGGTTCGCAGCTATTCGGTCATCAACCAGATCAACCATGAGCTGCAACAATCCAACGAACGCCTGGAAGAACGAGTGGAGGAACGCACTCGCGAACTGAGGGAAGCCGAACGCGAGCTGGTGGACGCCGCCCGCATGGCGGGCATGGCGGAAATTGCCACCAACGTGCTGCACAACGTCGGGAACGTTCTGAACAGCGTGAATATTTCAGCGGACCTGGTGACCCGCAAGTTGAAGAACAGCAGGACGGCAGGGCTTGGGAAAGCGGTCAGGATGATGAACGAACATGCCGACGATGTGGGCCGGTTCATCACCCTCGACGAAAAAGGCAAGTTGCTGCCCCGCTACTTCAACGAGCTGGTGGAGTCCATCAGCGCCGAGCAGGCACAGCTGATCGAGGAGCTGGCGCAACTGACCAAAAGCGTCGACCACATCAAGGAAATCGTCACCACCCAGCAAGCCTATGCCGGTGCCGCAAGGCTGGTGGAACCGCTCAGGATCAGCGATCTGTTCGAAGACGCGCTGCGCATGAATACCGGCGCCCTGAGCCGACACCACGTCACCGTCATCAAGGACTATCAGGACACGCCCACGATCATGGGCGACAAGCACAGGCTGCTGCTGATCCTGATCAACCTCATCAGCAACGCCAAGTTCGCCATGTCCCATGTCTGCGAGCATCCACGGGAAATGACCTTGGGCATACGAATCCTCGACCAGACCAGGTTATGCCTCAGCGTCCAGGATCGAGGGGAAGGTATTGCGCCCGAGAACCTGGCCCGCATCTTCAACCACGGCTTCACGACGCGCAAGGAGGGTCATGGGTTCGGCTTGCACAGCTGCGCCCTGGCGGCCGTCGAGATGAATGGTCACCTCCATGTCCATAGCGACGGCCCCGGGCAAGGCGCCCTGTTCACGCTGGAGATTCCGTTGGAACTGGCACCTGCCTGAAGGTGGCTCGCCTGACGGCGCCCGCAGAGCATTGGACACGCTTCAAACCGATTGCCAGCAGCGCTGGCTCACGGCCTGGAGCCCGAGCCCGCGAAGACGACGAGACAATCCGCCTCGTGGCAATTGTTCTGCGCCTTCGCGAGCCAAACCGTCAACCACCGGCGCTATTTGTCGCTGGCAGTACGCTCATCACGGTTCTTCCTGACCGGCAACGCGGCGGCGTATGCCAGCGCTTCTTCACGGGAAGCAAAGGATCCCAGTCGGTCAGCCTGGGTACAGACCCTCCAAGGGCCGCTGTTTACGCTGAGAACGTCATAACCGTTGATGTGCATTTTCGTCAGCATCGCGGTACTCATCGTCAACTCCTCCGAGATAACCAGGTTAGCTCGCCTACCTTACACGCACTTCGTGCCGGGATGCGCACCGAACGTCGTGACGCACACCACCGATCATGCAGCTCATCGCGCGTCCGAATCCCATATCCAGTCCCACAGGCCCGGCAGGCGCACCGGCTGACCGCTTTCCTTGACCGTACGTGCCATGGCGGCTCGCTCCAGTGCCTGGCGGTCGTCATAGAACGGCTTGGCATCGGTCTTGACCCCGGTGGTCCTGGCGGCGTCCAGCAGGATCTGCAGATATTCCCGGGCGTGCCGGGCGGTGTAGCGGTTGAGATCATGAAAGGTCACCACCACCGGGATCACCCCCTCCACCGCCGCAAGCTCCCCGGCCGCGATGCGCTCGCGTACCTCTGAAAGCTGGCGTATCAGGTTGATCCGCCGACGCGGACTGGCCGTGATGCCCCAGACCTTGCCGTCGTTGGCGCTCAGGTCGGTGAGCAATACGTGCATGCCCTGCCGTTGATAAGCCGCGAAGGTGCGCCTGTCATAGCTCCAGAACGGCGGCCTCACCAGGGTCGGAGCGACACCGGTGATCGCCGCGATATCGGCTGCGCCGTTGACCAGTGACTGCTCCAGCTCGTCGGGACCGAGGGAGCGATGATTGGTATGCCACCCTGTGGCAGTGTGAAAGCCCAGTACGTGCCCTTCGCGTTGCTCACGCTGCATCACCGAGCGACCGATTTCGCTGCCACCGGCACGCGGGGCACGAGTCTGTACGAAAAATACCGCCTTGATACCGGGTTGCACCGGATTATCCGCAAGGGCATCCAGCACGCTCAGGCTAGGGTTCCAGAAAGACGATGCGCTGGGCCCGTCATCGAATGTCAGGAGGAAACGGATCGGCGGTTGCGTACGCAGGCGTTGCTCGGTTTGCGCGGTGAGTTCGATGGGCGGTCCGATACATCCCGCCAAACCACAGGCAAGGACTACACTGACCACTACCCTGGCGAGGTTCCTCATGTTCTACCTTTCATGATGCTGACTGCTTCGCCTTCGTTCCCTGGCCATGGTGCTCAAGCCCAGCTTGGAGAAGGTTAACCGGGTTTGGTTCCTGGCCGCGAACGCTTCCGGTGGGTTTCGCTTGCCGGCGCTCAACGCCGCCCTTTTCTGGCCTTGTCCTGACCGTCTGGAAATCCGATGGAATTTTCCGGACGCCTCCGCATCCATCCGTATAGGACTAAATTAGGGAGGATTTATGGGCGGGCCATCGCTTTACATCATCGACTACATGCTCCATGGCGAACCCAAGTCATTCATCATTCGAGCAGAGGTGATGAATAACTCCGAGGCTTGGCATTGGGCCAGTTGCGACGCAGGTGTCGGGCGCATACCCAAATTCGGGAGAGAAAAGGTCAAGCGGGTCACCAAGCCCCTTGCGGAGAAATACGGCATCACGGATGTGCGCTGGCGCGCAAGCGTCGCACCGAGCTGGATCAAGGAATCCGGCTGATCATACAAACCCTTTTTCCGGCGTGCCGGCTGTCCAGCCGGGTGCCGGAGCCTGCGGCGCAACCCCGATAACTCTACTACGCTTAATCGACAGCACGACCCGCCTCCAGCGGGCCTCGTGCTGCCCGATCAACTCTGAATTGGAGGTGTGACATGTCTGAAAAAGAGTCCATCACCACCCTGCTCACCCTGCTGGAATCGCGCCAGGCCCGGTTGACGGCTGCCTGCAAGGAAATCGCCGACTGGGTCGACCACAACGGCGGCCACCCAACGGCCGTGCGCATCCGGGACCGCCTCAACGACATCGAGAAGGATGCCCCATCGATCCAGCACGCCCTGTCGTCACTCAAGCCAGTCGAACGGCCCTTGCCCAAATTCCGCTAGCTTCAAGCGCGTCAGACCCGCGTCTGCTCACGTACGTCGACCCTGAAAATCGATGGAACGCGGCGGCTTTTTGCTCCTCGATATTGAAACAGGTGCAAAAACCGCGAAAAGGAGATCCATCATGAACGCCAAAGTCCTGCTGCTGATGACGGCTTGCGCCAGCCCCACCGCCGTCATGGCACAAGGCTGCGATGTCAGGACCCAGTCCCAGAGCCAGTCAGTGTCGGAAATCGAAACCCACAGTTGCTATGAGTACAAAGGCGTGCCCGCCGAAGCCATCGGCTGGTCTTGCAGCAATGAAAGCAAGGGAACCCTGAGCACCCGCAAGACACCGGTCGAACGCTGCGCTGCCGGCCACGTCGCCACATGCGAGGCCAGGCTGACCCAGGAAGCCCTGGCCAATCCGCATTCCACCAGCAAAGACAGGACGGGGGGCTCGGCCAACATCCCGGACGACGCGCAAGTCATCTGGTACTACTACGGTGTCGAGCAACTGCAGCAGGCAAAAAAGGACTGCGAAACCACCGGCGGCCGCTGGCAGAATCGCTGATGTTCAGCCCTGCGAGCAATACCCGACGACTAGCCTTTGCTGTGCTCCGGCGACGACGGCGGCTCCTTGACCCCGCGTGGACCAGCCACGCCCCAGATGATCAAGCCCACTACCGGCAGGATAATCAGTAACAGGGCCCAGCCGGCCTTGGTACCGGCTGATTTGTCGCTGCGAAAGACGCTGACGATTGCCCAGAGATCTACCAGCAGCAAAAGCACTGCGACAGCAATCCAGAAATAACTGGCTAATTCAGACATGGCCCAATCCTCCATTCAAGGTCTAAGGATTAGGCCTGGGCGCCCCGGGACCGTTCAAAAAATCTGCCAGATGTCCTGGCGTTGCCTGCATAGGTTTGCGCGAAGGCCAGGCAAGGGAAACGGGGCGAGGAAGCGGAGTCTACCGGCTGTCAACAAGCATCTCGACCGGACTCGCGCACGAGCCTGTTCTCAATGCCGCATAAACGAGTATCAAGGCTTTTTCGTACTGCGACTAAGAGGGACGCTCATTCAGATAGCCGATCCACTGCTCATAGGCTTCATGCTGACGCCGAACCGCCTCTTCCCAGGCCGCACCGGTCATCTGGTGGGCACAGATAAGGGTCATCATTTCCGAAGTCGCCGCATCGAGCTCCACAAGAAGCTCGTGGGATTTGATCTTGAAGTCTTCCACAGTGGTCATTTTTCCTCTCTCCCCACTGCCCGGGGTGGCTATCCACTCAACATGGATACCTTTTTTCCCATCTGATTCATTTTAGGCGATGGCCGGTCAGCTCATCTGTCCGGCGACCATGATTCAGACGGGATACTCGACCGCACCTATTCATTCGAATCAGGTTCAATCTTTCCTGGATGGATGTGGTCGTACCGATAGAGAGTCCAAAAATCTGATTGAACACTTGCAACAAGACCTGCGTCCTATGTTTCAGTTATATTTCATTTTTATGACAGCGATGTGCCGGACACCCCCATGAAAATTCGAGCGACCGTCATCTGCCAGGAAAATCGCCATGTGCTGTTGGTGCGAAAGCCCAACAGCCGTTGGGCGTTGCCGGGTGGAACCGTCGAGCGCGGCGAAACCCATGCCGATGCCGCCCTCAGGGAGCTGGCCGAAGAAACCGGACTGACCGCTGAAAATCTGCTCTACCTGATGCGCCTCAACGACGGCGGCACCGAACATCACGTATTCGAAGCCTCGGTCAACGACTCGAAGGCGGCCCGTCCACTGAATGAAATCCACGACTGCCTCTGGCATCCACTGGACGCCATCGCCCAGTTGCAGCTGAAAAAAGGCACACAGGAAATACTGGAAGCGTTCCGGCGCAGATTATGATTATCCGCAGGCGTCAGTGACTGCGCAGCCAACAGAAAGAACCGAATAGACTCATCGTTCACCCTTCTACCGGGACTCGTTGTTCGACCCGGCCTGGAGCCCTTGCATCACCGTGGTGAAGCCTGGTCGCTGATATTTTTGTTGTCGACCAAGCGAATGGAAAAGTCACGACTACAATCATTCCTCATGGTGAACCGTGCGGATGGGAGGCTGTCGTGCTTGATTATTTTGCGCTGGGTATCCTGATCTTTGCCGGACTGTTCCTTTTCTACGGAATCATCTTATTGCACGACATTCCTTATGAAATTGCCGTGCACCGAAACCACCCGCACCAGGATGCCATCCATGCGACCGGCTGGGTCAGCCTGTTCACGCTGCATGCGCTTTGGCCATTTCTATGGATTTGGGCAATGGCCTATCGCGAGGATCGGGGCTGGGGTTTTGGCGATGGTAAATCTCCCCTCAGTCACGTTACCCAGTTAGAGCAGCAACTGGCAGAACTGCAAGGCCGCGTTGAGCGACTGGAAATATCCGCCGGCAAAAGTCGACAAACACCGGCACCCAGCAACAGCGACGGGGGGATTTAGGTCATGGACCTTTTGCTCATTTTGACCTATGCCGCCCTCTGTGTTGCCATCTTTAAAATCTTTCATATTCCGTTAAATAAATGGACGGTGCCTACCGCTGTCCTGGGCGGCATCCTTATCATTGGCGCCCTGATTTTTACGATGAATTACAACCACCCTTATTCAGAGGTGGCCCGTTATTATTTTGTTTCCGTCCCAGTGATTCCGGTCGTCAGTGGTCAAGTCATCGAGGTTCCGGTAAAAGGCAACGAACTCATTCAAAAAGGCGATATTCTATTTCGCATAGACCCGACGCCATTCACGTACCGGGTCAAGTCAATCAAGGCGCAGCTGATCGCCGCAAAAGGCGATCGCGCCAGGATCACCGAGCTGATCAAGCGCAGCTTTGGCACCCAACGTGAGCTGGAGGCCACCATCGCCCGTACGGACGATCTGCAAGCACAGCTGGATCACGCTCAATATGAATTGGATAACACGATCGTGCGTGCCCCGAGCAAAGGGTTCGTCGCACAGGTCTCCTTGCGGCCCGGGATGATGGCAACCAAACTACCGCTAAGGCCTTCAATGATATTCATCCCTGACGAGGGCCAATATTTCGCGGCCTGGATGCGCCAGAACAGTTTATTGCGTCTGGTCGTTGGCGATGAAGCGGAAGTGGCATTCGACGGAATCCCGGGAAAAGTATTCAAAGGCAAGGTTGCGAGTGTCTTGAGCGTCATCGGAGAGGGGCAGGTTCAGCCTTCGGGAACACTCACCAGCTATACCGGCTCACCGCCACCAGGTCGAGTTCCTGTCGTCATTGAAATCAATGATCCGGATTTTACCCAGTATCGGGACTTCGTCCCCGGTGGCGCCTACGGTCAGGCGGCGGTTTATAGTCAGCACTTTCACCATATAGGCATGATGCGCAAGATACTGTTGCGGATGGCTGCGTGGATGAACTATATCTTTCCATTCCATTAATTTCTTTACTGATCGCCAAAATCCATAAGCACCCTTCAAACGCTTGGGATATTGCCCCTGCCTTTCAATATTCCCTATTGAACGCCCCAAAACGAAATCCTGCCCGAGCATTCCGCGAGAAACCACGCTATCGAGGCGATGTCTTGCCCTCTTTATTACAAAAACAGCTCAGCAGTTATTTTTAATTGCAAATAAACATACAAAGCACAAACAGAATAAACAAGCATCCTTTACAACATTAAAAACTTGTCTAACGTCAATCCGGCGAAAGGCAAAACCATGGAATTTGTTATTTAAAAACCAGGCGCTGTACGAAAAGTCTTGAGATCAAGGTCAGGCAGTTTTCAACGCTGCCTGAACGAGTATCAAGGCTTTTCGTACAGAGCCTAAAACACCGCTTGCCACCTATGGAGTCATGCCATGTCTGAAGCGCCTGGAAAACTGCACCTTGGTGCATTGGTTGCACTGGTTGTCGGCTCCATGATCGGTGGCGGGATCTTTTCCCTGCCGCAGAACATGGCCGCCAGCGCCGATGTCGGAGCGGTACTGATCGGTTGGGCCATCACCGCCGTCGGCATGCTGACCCTGGCCTTCGTCTTCCAGACCCTGGCCAACCGCAAACCCGACCTGGACGGCGGCGTGTATGCCTACGCCAAGGCCGGTTTCGGCGACTACATGGGCTTCTCTTCGGCCTGGGGCTACTGGATCAGCGCCTGGTTGGGCAACGTCGGTTATTTCGTCCTGCTGTTCAGTACCCTGGGCTACTTCTTCCCGATTTTCGGCGAGGGCAACACCGTGGCGGCGGTGATCGGTGCCTCGGTGCTGTTGTGGGCGGTGCATTGGCTGGTGCTGCGCGGCATCAGGGAGGCGGCGTTCATCAACCTGGTGACCACCGTCGCCAAGGTCGTGCCGCTGTTGCTGTTCGTGCTGATCGCGCTGTTCGCCTTCAAGCTCGAGATCTTCACCCGGGACATCTGGGGCACGATGAACCCCGACCTGGGCAGCGTGATGAACCAGGTGCGCAACATGATGCTGGTCACCGTGTGGGTGTTCATCGGCATCGAGGGGGCGAGCATCTTTTCCGCCCGCGCCGAGAAACGCACCGACGTGGGCAAGGCCACCGTGATCGGCTTCATCACCGTGCTGCTGTTCCTGGTGCTGGTGAACGTATTGTCCCTGGGCATCATGACCCAGCCGGAACTGGCCAAGCTGCAGAATCCATCCATGGCCGCGGTGCTGGAGCACGTGGTGGGCCACTGGGGTGCGGTGCTCATCAGCGTCGGCCTGATCATCTCGCTGCTGGGCGCCCTCTTGTCCTGGGTGCTGCTGTGCGCCGAGATCATGTTCGCCGCCGCCAAGGACCACACCATGCCGGAGTTCCTGCGCCGCGAGAACGCCAACCACGTACCGGCCAACGCCCTGTGGCTGACCAACGCGATGGTCCAGCTGTTCTTGATCATCACCCTGTTCTCGGCCAGCACCTACCTGTCCCTGATCTACCTCGCCACCTCGATGATCCTGGTGCCGTACCTGTGGTCGGCGGCCTACGCGCTGCTGCTGGCGGTGCGTGGCGAGACCTACGAGGGCTTCGCGGCCGAGCGGCGCAAGGACCTGGCCATCGGCGCCATCGCCCTGGTCTACGCCGTCTGGCTGCTGTATGCCGGCGGGATCAAGTACCTGCTGCTGTCCGCCCTGCTCTACGCCCCCGGCGCGATCCTGTTCGCCAAGGCCAAGCGCGAGCTGGGCAAACCGGTTTTCACCTCTGTCGAGAAGCTGATTTTCGCCGCAGTGGTCGCAGGCGCCCTGGTGGCGGCCTATGGACTCTACGACGGCTTCCTGACCCTGTAGCCGACTGTTCAACTGGAGGATGTGTAATGACCACGGAAAAAGTGAAGTACGGCGTTCATTCCGAAGCCGGCAAACTGCGTAAAGTCATGGTGTGCTCCCCAGGCCTGGCTCATCAGCGCTTGACCCCGAACAACTGCGATGAACTGCTGTTCGACGATGTGATCTGGGTCAACCAGGCCAAGCGCGACCATTTCGATTTCGTCACCAAGATGCGCGAGCGCGGCATCGATGTGCTGGAGATGCACAACCTGCTGACCGACATCGTCGCCATGCCCGACGCCCTGGACTGGATCCTGCAGCGCAAGATCACCGCCAACTCGGTGGGCCTGGGCCTGGTGAATGAAGTCGGTTCGTGGCTGCGCAGCCTGGAACCGCGCAAGATCGCCGAATTCCTGATCGGCGGCGTCTCGGCCGACGACTTGCCGGACAGCTTCGGTGGCAAGACCATCCAGATGTTCCGCGATTTTCTCGGCCACTCCAGCTTCATCCTGCCGCCGCTGCCCAACACCCAGTTCACCCGCGACACCACCTGCTGGATCTACGGCGGCGTGACCCTGAACCCGATGTACTGGCCGGCGCGTCGCCAGGAGACCCTGCTGACCACCGCCATCTACAAGTTCCACCCCGAGTTCACCCACGCCGACTTCCAGATCTGGTACGGCGACCCGGACCAGGACCATGGCAACGCCACCCTCGAAGGCGGTGACGTGATGCCCGTCGGCAATGGCGTGGTGCTGATCGGCATGGGCGAGCGCTCGTCCCGCCAGGCCATCGGCCAACTGGCGCTGAACCTGTTCAAGCACAAGGCCGTGGAACGGGTGATCGTCGCCGGCCTGCCCAAGTCCCGTGCCGCCATGCACCTGGACACCGTGTTCAGTTTCTGCGACCGCGACCTGGTGACCATCTTCCCCGAAGTCGTCGGCCAGATCGTCGCCTTCTCCCTGCGGCCCGACGAGAGCAAGCCCGGCGGCATCGACGTGCGCCGCGAGGAAGGCAGCTTCCTCGACACCGTGGCCGCCGCCCTCAAGCTGCCGGCGCTGCGGGTGGTGGAAACCGGTGGCAACAGCTTCGCCGCCGAGCGCGAGCAATGGGACGACGGCAACAACGTGGTGGCCGTGGAGCCCGGCGTGGTGATCGGCTATGACCGCAACACCTACACCAACACGCTGCTGCGCAAGGCCGGCGTGGAAGTGATCACCATCAGCGCCAGCGAACTGGGCCGCGGCCGCGGCGGCGGCCACTGCATGACCTGCCCGATCATCCGCGACCCCATCGACTACTGACCTTCGAGCCTGGGCGGCATCGACCCGATCCCGCCCAGGGGATAACCGAAACCCAAGGAGATCCATCATGGCTTTCAACATGCGCAACCGCAGCCTGCTGAGTTTGATGCACCACACCAACCGCGAGCTGCATTACCTGCTGGACCTGTCCCGCGACCTCAAACGCGCCAAGTACACCGGCACCGAGCAGCCCCACCTCAAGGGCAAGAACATCGCGTTGATCTTCGAAAAGACTTCGACCCGCACCCGCTGCGCCTTCGAAGTCGCAGCCCATGACCAGGGCGCCCACGTCACCTACATCGACCCGGTGTCGTCGCAGATCGGCCACAAGGAAAGCATGAAGGACACCGCCCGCGTCCTGGGGCGGATGTTCGACGCCATCGAGTACCGCGGCTTCGAACAAGAGATCGTCGAGGAACTGGCCAAGTTCGCCGGCGTGCCGGTGTTCAACGGCCTGACCGCCGAATTCCACCCCACCCAGATGATCGCCGACACCCTGACCATGCGCGAGCACAGCGACAAGCCGCTGCATGACATCAGCTACGCCTACCTGGGCGACGCGCGCTACAACATGGGCAATTCGCTGCTGATGATCGGCGCCAAACTGGGCATGGACGTGCGCATCGGCGCACCGAAAGCCCTGTGGCCGCACCAGGATTTCATCGACCAGTGCCAGGCCTTCGCCGCCGAAAGTGGCGCACGCATCACCATCACTGAAGACCCGAAAGAAGCCGTCAAGGGCGTGGACTTCATCCACACCGACATCTGGGTCTCCATGGGCGAGCCGGTGGAAGCCTGGGACGAGCGCATCGAGCAGTTGCTGCCCTACCAGGTCAACGCCCAGATGATGAAAGCCTCGGGCAATCCCCGGGTGAAATTCATGCACTGCCTGCCCGCGTTCCACAACAGCGAGACCAAGGTCGGCAAGGACATCGCCGGCCGCTACCCGCACCTGGCCAACGGCGTGGAAGTGACCGAGGACGTCTTCGAGTCCCCGGCCAACATCGCCTTCGAGCAGGCGGAAAACCGCATGCACACCATCAAGGCGATCCTGGTGTCGGCATTGGCGGATATCTGAATGCCCGACGCGAATCACTGTGGGAGCAAGCTCGCTCCCACAGGGGCTACGTTGCTCATCACATTTTTAGAAGGACAGCATCATGCGCATCGTCGTTGCCCTGGGCGGTAACGCCCTCCTGCGTCGGGGTGAGCCCATGACCGCAGACAACCAACGCAGCAACATCCGCACCGCGACCGAGCAGATCGCCAAGATCCATGCCGGCAACCAGCTGGTCATCGCCCACGGCAACGGCCCGCAGGTCGGCCTGCTGTCATTGCAGGCGGCGGCCTACACCTCGGTCACACCCTATCCGCTGGACGTGCTGGGGGCCGAAACCGAGGGCATGATCGGCTACATCATCGAACAGGAACTGGGCAACCTGCTGGACTTCGAAGTGCCGTTCGCCACGTTGCTGACCCAGGTGGAGGTGGACGCCGGCGACCCGGCCTTCCAGCACCCCACCAAGCCCATCGGCCCGGTCTACGACAAGACCGAAGCCGAAAGACTCGCCGCCGAGAAAGGCTGGGCCATCGCCCCGGACGGCGACAAGTACCGCCGGGTGGTGGCCAGCCCACGACCCAAGCGCATCTTTGAAATCCGTCCGATCAAGTGGCTGCTGGAAAAAGGCAGCATCGTGATCTGCGCCGGTGGCGGCGGCATCCCGACGATGTACGACGCCCACGG